>DEJV01000061.1:33064-45642 GCA_002353525.1 Prevotella sp. UBA2739 | reverse complement strand
AAGCAAGAAGCAAGAGATATGCTGCTATTACAAGTCTTCGAAGGTACGAAAGTGCGAGGGTGCGTGGGTACGAGATTACCCTTTCTCTCGTCAACACGACCTTCATAGGTTCTCAATAGGCGAGGCTATTCTCTCACCTCTCTCCCCTCTCCTCTCCCCTCTCAATTATCAATTATCAATTATCAATTATCAATTATTCTAACCCTCTCTCCTCTAAATTATCATGCATTAAACAGAAGGAACCTCACATAGTCGTCGAAGCTACGGAAGGTGGGGGAGGTGGCGGCGACGGTGAGTCCTGCCTCCTTGGCACATTGTGTGGTGTAAGGGCCGAACGAGAAGATGGGCAATACCACGGGCGTACCCTGGCTGGCGGCCATTTGCAGAATACGGGCCAGCACATGCGCTTCGCCTCCGCTGGTGAGTGCGATGGCAGCGTTCTGGGGGTGGCGCAACGTTTCTATAGCCATCGGGAAATCTTTCGTCGCCAATGCAGAGGTACGGTAGCACGCTATGGTCTCTATGTGAGCCTCCGTGCTGGTGAGAGCTTCCAGGAAACGGGTGATGGTCGACGGTGTGGGCAGTCCCTCAAACTCGGGCAGCAACACGGCGATGCGCCGTTCGGCCAGTCGGGGCAGTCTGCGCAAAGCCTCCACGATGCCCATCATGCTAGGTTCCGCTTCCGTCAATGTGGGTTCCACATGCATCAGCGTGCGCACGGCATCCTGATCCTTGCCGATGGCAACGATTTTCCCCGCAGAAGGTAACGCCGCCGCTCCGCTCTGGGCCAGCATCTCCACCGCCCTTCTACTGGAGCAGATGACGTAGTCGAAAGCCTCGTAGTGTTCAGCCAAAGCTTTCAGGCCCTCGGCATGCGGCATCGGTGTGGTCGTAATTAGGGGCATGAACAACGGTTGTATCTCCATCGGGTTGTTCCCCCCTTGTTGGAAAGCCTCACGCCACCGTGCGTGGTAGGCCTCAGGTGCAGTTATGATAATTCGGTTCATATCTTTGTTTTTTTTCTAGGAGTGTAGGAGAAGTGAAGGAGTGTAGACAATAGCTTTTAGGAACAAGAGAGCAAGAAGCAAGACATATGCTCCTATTGCAAGTCTTCGTATCCTCTCAATTATCAATTGTCAACTCCTCTCCCCTTCGGGGGAGTTGGTGGGGCTCTCCATTCTCAATCCTCCATTCTCAATTCTCAATTATCTTACTCTCTCACCCCTAAAATCTATTCTCTTGCTTCTTGCTTCTTACTTTCTTGCTTCTAAAATCTATTCTCTCACCTCTCTCCTCTCACCTCTCACCTCTAAAATATCTCCATCTCAGCACTGTCTAGCCCGATGGAACGGGCTTTGAGGGTTCCTGTTCCTCGCACCACCACCATGCAACGACCGAAGAAGGCCTTGCGNNTGAGGGGCGGTGAAACGCTCCATGGACGTTTGACAACCATTGTCGGTGGCGAGAATCTGTGCACCATCGGACTCGAAGTAGATGGGATTGTCGGCCCACGGACAAAGACGGCTCTGCTCGTCGACCACCTCAACCGTGATAAACGTGAGATGCTCTCCCTTGTAGTCTACCGAGAGGCGCAACCGTGCGGGATGCTCGGCCGTGCGGATGGTCTGACGGCGCACCTCTGCCCCACCCTTCCGTGCCACTACCGTCACCTCGCCTGGCTCGAAGACCACCCGCCACATGACATGATAGGGCGATGCGGCCGTCTTGCTCCGGACGCCCTGGCTCTTGCCGTTGACGAATAGCTCCACCTCGTCGGCCTGACTATGCTGGAGCGTCATCTTGTCGTCGAGCGTGAACTGCCAGCCACGGTCGAAACACTGGCGCTGGCGGGCTGCCGACGGCAAGACGACGCTCAAGAGGAAGGTAAAGAGAATGATTCTGTTCATAACTTCACGCTGACGGCCTTGCCGTTATACTCTACCATGCGTCCTTCAGGTTTGTCGAGACAAAGGCTGGTGGCACGGTCGGCGGTGACAAGCACCACATTGAATCGACGCTGCTTGAGCATGCCCTTGAACGAGCCGCGGCGCTGGCCGATGGTCAGGGTGCGGGCGGCATCGTCGTAGCGGATGTCGATGGTGGCATACTTGCCGCGCTCGTAGTTGTAGTTGGTGCCCTCGTCCTCATAGAGCAGGAACTGACCGTCGCGGCCTGCATAGACATACAGGTTGATGAGCTCGGCAGGTTTCTCGTCGCAATACTGTATCTCGGGACCGAAGGGGATGATGGCGCCCTCGGGCACATAGACGGGAATACGCTCCAGCGGCGCATCGACGATGAGCGACTGTCCGCCCTGGATGTGCTCGCCGGTATAAAGGTCGTACCAGCCCGTCTGCCGCGGGAAGTAGACGCTGCGGTTGCGGGCTTTGTACTCACCCACGGGGCAGGCCATCAGCGAGGGTCCGAACATCCACTGGTCTTTGATGTTCAGCACGTTCCTGTCGCCATTGAAGTCCATTACCAGGGCCCGCATCATGGTGTAGTCGCTCAGGTGTACCCATCCTGCCATCGAATAGAGATAGGGCATCAGACGGTAGCGCAGACGGTCGTACCACACAATGGTCTGATAGGTGGGATGGTTCTCGGGCGCAATGTTCCACACCTCGCGCAGGGGCCACTGGCCATGGGCACGATAGATGGGGATGAAACAACCGAACTGGTTCCAGCGTGCCTGCAGCTCGCGCCACTCCTTGAGGTCCTCGTTCTCCACTCCCGACATGTCGAACAGCTGCTGGGCAGCCACATAGCGGTTCTCCACACAGAATCCGCCCTGGTCCATACCCCAATAGGGAAGTCCCGACATGCAGTAGTTCATGCCTGCCGTCATCTGCGCGCGCATATCCTCCCAACGCGTGCCGATGTCGCCGCTCCAAGTGGCTGTAGAGTATCGCTGCAAGCCCGCGAAACCGCTGCGGGTGAGCAGGAAGACGCGAGGCTCGTCGGCCTTGCCTTTCCATACGGACCGCTGGCCGTTGTAGATGGCATCGGCATTCACGATGCTATAGGCGTTGAAATACTCTGTGGTGGTGCCTAATGCTGTCGGACCAGAGAGTGCCTTGCGGTACCACATGGGCGTGCAGTCGCGCACATTGGGTTCCGATGCGTCCATCCACCAGGCATCAATGCCACGACGGTATTTCGTATAAAGGCCCTCGTCCATCTGCCGCCAGAACATCTTGCGGGCTCCGGCGTCGTAGGCATCGTAGAAGGAGCCACGGAAGCCCAGCCAGTCGTGAATATCGTCGGCTATCGCCTGATGGTACATCCAGCCCTTGGCGTCGAGCTCCTTATAGTTGGCTACGGTCTCGTAGAACTTCGGCCACACGCTGATCATGAAGCGGCCGTGCATCTGGTGTACCGAGTCGAGCATGGCCTGCGGATTGGGGAACCGGCTGGCCTCGAAGGTATGGTCGCCCCATGAGTCAAGCTTCCAGTAGTTCCAGTCCTGCACGATGTTGTCGACAGGAATCTGCCGGCGGCGGAACTCGCTGAGCGTCTGCTCAATCTCAGCACTCGTCTTATAACGCTCGCGGCTCTGCCAGAAACCCATCACCCACTTGGGGTAAACGGGAGCCTTGCCCGTAAGGGTGCGATAGCCCGATATCACCTCATCGGCATTCTTGCCGGCAATGAAGTAGTAGTCCATGTCCTGCGCCATCTCGCACCAGACGGACAGTTTACGCTGGTCTTTAGCGGCTCTGGATGCCCGCAAACCACAGTAGCTGACATCACCGTCGGGCTGCCACTCGATGCGGAGCTGCTGACGCTGGCCCTTGCTCATCAGCTTGCGGAACTTATAGGTATTGGGGTTCCAGGCGGTACGCCAACGCTCCGGCACCACCTCCTTGCCTCCGATGAACACCTTAATATATCCCGCATAATAGAGGATGAAATGATACTGACGGTCGTCGGGCGACTCAATGAAGCCCTCGTAGACCACCTTGGAGCCATTGAGCTTGAAGTCTTTCGGGAGGTTCTTGATGCCACCGGGCTCGGTGCGGTTGGCAAGCTCAGAAGCTGCCGGACAGTCGTATTCGAAATAAATGGAATCCTCGTCGCGCACAATACGCTTCCCGTCCTTGTCGGTATAAGTTCCGGTCAAGTGGCCCTCCCTGCCCTGCTTGTCGTAGATTTTGAAGGCCTTGCCCAACTGCTGGTAGTCGTCTGGATTGCCCCAGCGGCAATAGCTGTAGGCATCCCACAGGAGGCCGTAGTTCTTGCTAGAGAGGATAAACGGCACGCTCACTTTGGTATTATACTGGAAGAGGTCCTCGTTCAGGCCTTTCATGTTCAGTTCCTCAGATTGGTGTTGCCCAAGACCATAAAACGACTCTTCTGCCGCGCTGCGCGGGCTTTCAAATAGCATGCGCCAAGAAAGTCCGTTCTTCTGAGCCTCACTCACCTTGGCGATATCAACACCTATCTCGCGGTCGGGCACACGGAAAGGCTTGAAGGTCTTGCCGTTTTCAGCCTCCTTGAGCAACGGCTTGCCATTGGCATCGAAAAACGCTATCTTGCCGGACTTCACGCAGACGGAAGCCTGCACGCCCGCGGCCTTAACGACAACCTTGGAGCCCTCCTGAGCTACCGTGAACTGCGGCTTGGCCTTCTGCGGCACAACCATCAGGCTCTGGGGCTTCTGGGGCAGTTGTGCGGCCGATGTGGCCTGCACCCGGATGATGTTGTCGTTGACCACTTGCAAGCGCACCACCTTGGCCCCCTCCTTGGCAGGAGCCTGCAGACGCACCGTCACGCTGTTGCCGCTACGCACAAAATCTGCCGCGGCAGCACCCACAACAAACACCATCAGAATGGCAGTCACAAAAAAATTTTTCTTTTGCATATCCTTATCTTTGTTTATTTCCATATTTCGTGAGAGAAAGGCGAGGATTTTAAGTTAATTGATAATTGAAAATTGACAATTGATAATTCTCGAGGATACGAAGGCTTGCAATAGGAGCATATCTCTTGCTTCTTACTCTCTTGCCTCTTACTCTCTTGCCTCTAAAGATCATATCTCTTGCTTCTTGCCTCTTACTCTCTTGCTTCTAAAATCTAATCTCTCACCTCTCACCTCTCACCTCTCAATTATCAATTAACTTGTCCGAGCTCTCTCGAATCTTCAGAATCATCGGCACCACCTCTTTATATATACGCTTGTCGCCTGAGATGTTTCTCAACAGCAGCTCGCAAGCTTTCACGCCCTGCACATGGGCCTGGTCCATGATGGCGGTCAGTTTCGGTGTGACAAATGCCGACGAGTCGCCGTCGGTAAACCCGATGATGGCCACATCCTGCGGGATGTGCAGTCCTAGGCTCTTAATGGCGTCGAAGGCAGCGTAGGTGATGATGTCGTTGAAAGCCAAAATGGCATCCGGGCGGTCATCACGCTTCAGCAGGTTGAGTGTGGTCTGCCGGGCCTCCTCATAGTCAATCTTGCCGCATGCCACCAGCGAGCGGTCGATGGGTATGCGGTGCTCGCGCAGCGCCTCCAGATAACCATGCTTCCGGCGGCGCACCATGTCGAGGTGGTTAGGACCACCGATGAAGGCTATTCGCCGGCTGCCCGTCTCTATCAGGTGGTTCGTGGCCTCTTGTGCTGCCACATCCCCATTGGCCACTACCGACGAGAACAGCTCGGGCAGGCACGTACGGGCGAAGAATACCAGGGGGATGCCCATCTTGTTGATTTCCACAAAGTGGCTGTAGTCCACCGTGTCTTGTGCCAGGCAGGCAATGATGCCCTCCACGTGCATGTTCACAAAGTTGTCGATGGCGCGCTCCTCGCGCAGATGGTCCTCGTGGCTGTTGGCGCTGATCACCGAATAGCCCACCGTCGAGGCATAGTCCTCTATCCCGTCGAGCACGGCAGCATAATAGTGAGTCACCAGGTTAGGCACCACCACGCCAATCACCCTCGGTGCTTCTTTGCGCAGACTCTGTGCAAAGGGGTTGGGGCGGTAGTTCAGTTCCTTGGCCAGGGCCTGCACTTTCTGGCGCATCTCCTCGCCCACCTCATGACTATTGCGAAGGGCACGAGAGACGGTCGCAATACTGACTCCCAGTTGCGCTGCCAAATCTTTTAATGATGTACGACGTTGTTTCATGGTTAGCAATTTCTTTTTGCAAAGATAATGTTTTTTACGATTCCCGCAAACGTTTACGTAACATTTTTCAATGATAATATCACAATTTGCAAAAATAATACATACCTTTGCGTCATCATGTAGAATTTATGAGTAATGAATAGTTGATAATAAGTTAGTTAAGATTGGAACCGGCCGTGTTGTGATAACACAGCCGGGTTTTTTGTTGTGTTAAAGTATCATTAAAGCATCATCAAACAGGAAAAAATATAGAAAAAAATGAGCCAATCGGGCTCATTTCAATTATCAATTATCAATTGTCAATTATCAATTGCCTAGGGTGCGTTCCTGTCGGGGAAGGTATTGAAGTCGTCGCGCCCAAAAGGGGTGCCGAAGGGATGCGCCCAGTCGGGACCTTTGCGGCTCTCGACCGACACCTGAATGCTGAACGAGGGTGAGAAATTGTAGCGCACGGCGGCCCCAATGCGGTCGCCAATGGTACTGATGTCGTAGAGCGGCAGGGGCATGGCCTTGTTGACAAACGACTTTTGCGCATAGAGATAAGCCTCCCAATGTTCGTCAAAGCGATAGCCCAGCACAGCATTGACACCTGCGTCGCGCCATGAGTCGTGCGCCCACGAGATGTTGTTGAAATAGCCACCTACGGCCAACGACAGCTTGTCGGTGACGGGCAGCGCATACATCAACGAGATGTTCTGCTGGAATCCGGCTCCCTTATGCCATGCGTTCTTGCCAAACTGGGCAAAGACGGAGGCTCCGAGGTTGACATTGAGCCCTGGATGCAGCTGCCAGTCGTACCATCCTCCCCACCCCAACGGATAGATGCCTATGGTGGGAAGCTGTCCGAAGCGGTTCAGCAGCGGCAGGCGAAGGGTGTCGGCCACGCTGACGGGCACGCCCACAGGATGGGAGAGGCCCACGGGGGCATTGCCAGCGACAGGGGCTGTCACAGGAAGGGCTCCTGGAATCGTGTCGATGGTCGATTTCAGGGGCGTGGTCTCCTCTTGTGCCTGTACGAGTGTGACCAGCATGAGAGCTGTGATGAGTATGAATATGCGCTTCATTGCAAGCACAAAATTAAGCGAAGTGGGCGGAACCACAAAATATTTAACGCTCTTTTTTCTTTATTTAACCTCTCTGACGCACCGTTTTACACCAATTAATGATATCTTTGCAGCATCCTAGTGGGGAGATTGCGTGTGGCACGTGGCAACTGCATGGTGGCGACGGGAGGCACGTCTGCTCGTAGGACAGAATAGTAATGAAATAAAAGTGGTGGACGAATTGTCCATCAGTAATTTAAAACTCAAGAAGCATGAAAGGAAAAAGATTTGTAGGGATGCTCATGGCCGGCTTGCTGCTGGCTGCTCCTGCCAGCGCACAGAGCGAGAAGGCACGGAAGGTGGGCAAGGATATCCAAAGCGCCGTGAGCGATTTCTGGAAGAAAGCGAAAAAAGGTGTTAATAATACCGTAGAGGCCATCAGCGACGAGCTGAGCACCGACACAGTAGGCGCGAAATATATTGACGGATATCGGTATATGCGCGTGTACGATACCAATTTATATAAGGAAAGCGATGCACGCGAGCTGCAGGAACTGTGCCGTAAGGAGTTTGCCGCGAAATATCCGAAGGCAAAGATTCTCTCTTGCGTCATTCCGCAGCAGAAGTGGGAGAATATTCCCGTGCGCCGCAATGGCGACATCGTCTCCTATAAATACAGGCTTTACTGCTATGTGCTGGCCAAGGATGGTGACGACGGGTACATCAATGCGCGCTATCGTTTTGAGAAAACAAAGCGGATAGGCAATTCTGTGCAAAAGAACACCGACCGCTGGCCGGAACTGACGAGGGTGAACGCGCTGACCAACGGGATCTATGAGAAATTGATAATTGATGACTAAGAGGTGAGAGGAGAGAGGAGAGAGGTGAGAGAATACTCTTAAGAAGCAAGAGAGTAAGAAGCAAGAAGCAAGAGAATAGATTTTAGAAGCAAGAAAGTAAGAGGCAAGAAGCAAGAGAATAGATTTCAGAGGTGAGAGGTGAGAGAATTCTCTTAAGAAGCAAGAAAGTAAGAAGCAAGAAGCAAGAGATATGCTCCTATTGCAAGTATTCGAAGGTACGAAGGTGCGGAGGTGCGTGGGTACGAGATTACCCTTGTCTTCGTCAACACCAACTTCATAGGTTCTCAATAGGCGAGGCTATTCTCTCTCCCCCTCTCCCCTCTCCTCTAAATTATCAATTATCAATTTTCAATTATCAATTATCAAACCCTCTCCCACAAACGAAACTCCGACAATTAGCGAATAATGGCGCTTTTGAAAGGAAAAATGAAAATTTTCTTCTAAAATGTTTGTGTAGTTCAAAGAAAAGTTATACTTTTGCACCCGATTGAATAAAAAACGAGAAAATTATGAGTTATCAAAACGCAGCCTATTATTGGTTTTACTTTTACTTTGCAGGGCACTGTGAAGCGGGAAGTTGCGTGTAGAGTTCAACTTATAGACAAGAGTAATCTGAGAGAGAAGATACATCAAGTCCCGCTTCACCATAGTGAGGCGGGATTTTTTGTAGATTCTGAGCTCAATAAGAATAAAACAAACAAAACCAGATATGAAACGAATTGCCATACAAGGACTCCTGGGGTCGTTCCACGACATTGCGGCCCACCAGTATTTCGACGGGGAGCAGATACAACTCATCTGCTGCGCAACTTTCGAGCAGGTGTATGAGAACATCAAGCGCGACCCTACTGTCATCGGCATGACGGCCATCGAAAATACCATTGCCGGCAGTCTGTTACACAACTACGAACTGCTGCGCGACTCGGGCACCACGGTGGTGGGCGAGCACAAACTGCATATCTCGCATTGCCTCTGCTGTCTGCCCGACGACTCGTGGGAGACCATCAGCGAGGTGCACTCACACCCAGTGGCCCTGATGCAATGCCGGCAGTTTCTGGCCAACCATCCCGACTTCAAGAATGTGGAGGCAGAAGACACGGCAGGATCGGCCAAATATATTGCTGAGCACCAGTGCCGCGGATGGGCTGCCATCTGCAATGCCTCGGCGGCTGAGATGTATGGACTGAAGGTGCTGGAGAATCACATTGAGGACAACAAGCACAACTTTACGCGCTTCCTGGTGGTGTGCAACCCGATGAAAGCCGACTTCATGCGCCCGCTGACGGAGACGAACAAGTCGAGCATCGTGTTCTCGCTGCCTCACGAGGAGGGTTCGCTCAGCCACGTGCTGGCTATCTTGTCGTTCTACAAAATCAACCTGACGAAAATCCAGTCGCTGCCCATCATCGGCCACGAGTGGGAGTATTTGTTCTATGTGGATATTATGTACAACGACCTCACCCGCTACCGGCAGGCTATCGACGCCATCACACCGTTGACCAGAGACCTGAAGATACTGGGAGAGTATAAAGAGAATTGATAATTGATAATTGATAATTGATAATTGGAGCCCCCTCCAATTCCCCCGAAGGGGGAGAGCATATGCTCTTTGAAGATGGAGAATGGAGGATGGAGGATGGAGAATTGAAAATTGAAAATTAAGAATTGACATATGATACAACCAGCAGAAAGACTATCACTCGTAAGCGAGTATTACTTCAGCAGAAAACTGAAGGAGGTGGCACAGATGAACGCCGAGGGCAAGGACGTCATCAACCTGGCTATTGGCAGCCCCGACATGCCACCCTCAGAGAAAACTATTGAACGGCTGTGCGAGGTGGCACGGCAGGCCGACACACACGGCTATCAGCCAACGATGGGTACACCAGAGTTGCGTGAGGCGATGACCGACTTCTACCAGCGATGGTATGGCGTGGAGCTAAATGCCAAGACCGAGATACAACCACTCATCGGCTCGAAAGAGGGAATACTGCACGTCACACTGGCCTTTGTCAACCCGGGCGACGAGGTGCTGGTGCCCAACCCGGGCTACCCTACCTACACATCGCTCAGCCGACTGCTGGGAGCAAAGGTGGTGAACTACAACCTGCGCGAGGACAATGGCTGGCAGCCCGACTTCGACGAGCTGGAGCGCATGGACCTGAGCCGCGTGAAACTGATGTGGACCAACTATCCCAACATGCCTACAGGCGCCAACGCGCAGATGCAGACCTACGAACGACTGGTGAAGTTTGCCCGCGAGAAGAACATCGTGGTGGTGAACGACAATCCGTATTCGTTCATTCTGAACGAGCGGCCACTGTCGCTGTTGCAGGTGCCCGGAGCCAAAGACTGCTGCATAGAGTTCAACTCGATGTCGAAAAGCCACAACATGCCTGGCTGGCGCGTAGGACTCTGTGCCACTAACGCCACCTTCATCTCGTGGATTCTGAAGGTGAAAAGCAATATCGACAGCGGCACGTTCCGCGCCATTCAGCTGGCTGCTGCAGAGGCCTATCGCAACGAGCCCGACTGGCACCGGCAGGCCAATATCGACACTTATGCCGCACGACGGCAACATGCTGAACAGCTGATGCGCGTGCTGGGATGCACGTTCGACCCGGCACAGGTGGGCATGTTCCTCTGGGGACGTATTCCCGAGAGTTACGAAAATGCCGAGCAACTGACCGAACGGGTGCTGCACGAGGCGCGCGTCTTCATCACTCCCGGTTTCATTTTCGGCAGCAATGGCGAGCGATATATCCGCATCTCGCTGTGTGCCAAGGAAGAAAAAATCAAAGAGGCTCTACGGAGAGTGGAGGAAATGAATAGATCTTAAGAGGTGAGAAGGGAGAGGTGAGAAGGGAGAAGTAGGAATCCCTCCGGAATAAATCAGAATAAACTAAAAAAGAATATAAAGATGGAACTAGATTTGCAACCACTGAAACTGCCTAGCGACAACGAACGCCCGTTCGTGATTGCAGGACCCTGTTCGGCTGAGACCGAAGAACAAGTAATGACTACTGCCCGCCAACTGGCATCGAAAGGCTGTCACAATTTCCGTGCCGGCGTGTGGAAACCCCGCACAAAGCCCGGCGGCTTTGAGGGAAATGGAGAGAAGGCTCTGCCCTGGATGAAACGCGTGAAGGACGAAACGGGCATGCTGGTGGCTACCGAAGTGGCTACACCCAAGCACGTGGAACTGGCCCTGAAATATGGTATCGACATCTTGTGGATTGGCGCACGCACCTCGGCCAACCCCTTTGCCATGCAGGCGCTGGCCGATGCACTGAAGGGGGTAGACATGCCTGTGTTCGTGAAAAACCCGGTCAATCCCGACTTGGAACTATGGATTGGCGCCTTGGAGCGCCTCAACCAGGCTGGCATCAAACGTCTGGGAGCCATCCATCGCGGATTCTCGAGCTACGACAAGAAGATGTATCGCAACCTGCCCATGTGGCAGATTCCCATTGAACTGCGCCGACGCATTCCGGCTCTGCCCATCATCAACGACCCCAGCCACATCGGCGGGCGCAGAGAGCTCATTGCCCCACTCTGCCAGCAAGCCATGGACCTGGGCTTCGACGGACTGATCGTAGAGAGCCACTGCCAGCCCGACGAAGCATGGAGCGATGCGCGCCAGCAGGTGACACCCGACGTGCTCGACTACATCCTGTCGCTGCTCGTGATTCGCGACGAGAAGATTACCACCGAGGGCATTCACGAACTGCGCAAGCAGATTGACGATCTGGACAACCAACTGATGGAACTGCTGGCCAAGCGGATGCGCGTATGCCGCGAGATTGGTACCTACAAGAAAGAGCACAACATGACGGTGTTGCAGCCTACCCGCTACAACGAGATTCTCGACAAACGCGGAGCCCAGGGTGCGCTGTTCCAGATGGACACCGACTTCGTGAAAACGGTGTTCGAGGCCGTACACCAAGAGTCGGTACGCCAGCAAATGGAGATTATCAACAAGTAACCATCACCACCCACCATTCAACATTCAACACCCAACATTCAACACCCAAGATGAAGATACTTGTATTAGGAGCAGGCAAAATGGGAAGTTTCTTCCTGGACCTGCTGAGTTTCGAGCATGAGACGGCCGTCTACGAGAAAGACCCGAAGCGCATGCGGTTTACCTATAACTGCCAACGGTTTACCAAGCTGGAGGAAATCAAAGAGTTCCGACCCAACCTGGTCATCAATGCCGTGACCCTGAAATATACCATCTCGGCATTCAAGGAGATCATCCCTTTCATCCCAGACGACTGCATCATCAGCGATATTGCCAGCGTAAAAACCAACCTGCAGGAGTTTTACGAACAGGCCGGCCATCCCTATGTGTCAACCCACCCTATGTTCGGCCCCACCTTTGCCAACCTGAACCAACTGTCGGAAGAGAATGCCATCATCATCAGCGAGGGCGACTATATGGGGCGCATCTTCTTCAAGGACCTCTACCAGCGGCTGGATCTGAACATCTACGAATACACGTTCGAGGAACACGACAAGACGGTGGCCTACTCGCTGTCCATCCC
>DEJV01000061.1:12604-33017 GCA_002353525.1 Prevotella sp. UBA2739 | reverse complement strand
CATTGCCAAGGGAGTGCTCAACGAGGATGACTATCTGTTGCAGGAGATTCTCTTCAACCCCTATACGCCAGGACAGGTGTCGAAGATACGCACCGAACTGAAAGAGTTGCTCGAAATCATCGACAACAAAGATGCCAAGGGCATGCAGGCCTATCTGCGGAAAATACGCAACAACGTGAGCCGCGACATTGAAATAAACAGATAGAAACGCATCATTTCTCAGAAACATTGCTTATCTTTGTGCCATGTTTTAAAAGAAAGATGATGTCATTTTCTGTTTTACTGGTTACTATCTTTACTGTCGTTGAGCTGAACTGCGAGAACCTGTTCGACTGTCAGCACGACTCGCTGAAAAACGACTATGAGTATCTTCCCGATGCGATGCGGCATTGGGACAAAGGGAAATATTGGACGAAACTTAACCACATCGGGCAGGAAATCATCTCGTGTGGTGAGCAGGAAGATGGCTGGCAGGTGCCCGACCTGGTGGCGCTGTGCGAGGTAGAAAACGACACCGTGCTGCACGACCTGACCAAACGGTCGCTGCTGCGCAAGGCCCGCTATGAATATGTGATGACCCACTCGCCCGACACGCGAGGCATCGATGTGGCTTTGTTGTACTCGCCCTTCTCGTTTGCCCTGCTCCACAGCCATGCCATCACCGTGGAACCCTATGCCAACCACGGTCCCACGCGCGACATTCTCTATGCCGCGGGACAGTTGACAACGGGCGACACGCTGCATGTGTTTGTGGTTCATGCCCCCAGCCGCTATGGCGGAGAACGTGCATCGCGCCCTTATCGCCTAAGGGTGGCCGACAAGTTATGTGCCGCAATAGACTCTATCCGCACGTTGTCGCCACAAGCAAAGATACTCATGACGGGCGACTTCAACGATTATTCGGACAATGCCTCCATCGCCAAAATAGAAAAGCAAGAGATGACCGACGTGTCGCGACATGCGGCAGGCACGCATGGCGCCAAGGGCACCTACCGCTATCAGGGCGAATGGGGCAGCCTGGACCATATCATCGTCAGCGAACCGTTGCGTCGTCGCCTGCAGGACTGCCGCATCAACGACATGCCCTTCCTGCTAGAGAAGGATGAGAAATACGGCGGCGTACAGCCCAAGCGCAATTATAAGGGATTCAAATATAACCGTGGCTACAGCGACCATCTGCCGCTCGTAGCGCGATTCTCACTATAGGAAGTACATGGGTAATCTCGTACCCACGCACCCTCGCACCTTCGTACCCTCGAAAAAAAATTATTTCATAAACTTCAGGCGAAGACTGTTCAGCACCACGCTGACACTCGAACAAGCCATCAGCGCACTGGCCCACATGGGCGTAATCTGGAAGTCGATGCCAAAAATGCGCAACACGCCGGCTGCCAACGGGATGCAAACGATGTTGTAGATGAATGCCCAGAAGAGGTTCTGGTGAATCATACCCACCGTGCGACGCGACAAGGCGATGGCATCGGGAATGCGACGGAGGTCGGTGCCCATCAGCGTGACTTGGGCTACATCCATCGCCACGTCGGTGCCCTGCCCCATGGCAATGCTCACGTCGGCAGCGGCCAGTGCCTGCGAGTCGTTGATGCCATCGCCCACCATGGCCACGCGATGACCTTCTTTCTGCAAACGGCACACCAAGTCTTCTTTATCCTGCGGTTTCACTTGGCTCTGATAGTGGCTGATACCTGCTTTTTCCGCCCAATAGCGGGCAGCCTCGTCGTTGTCGCCACTCATCATGTAGACTTCCACCCCACGCTCTCTGAGCATAGAAACAGCCTCAGCAGCAAATGGTTTCAGCGTTTCGCGCTCTTCTAACGGCAACTCGCTGGCGCGGGTGAAATCGATGTTACGATTGGGAATGGTCAATGTGCCGGTCTTGTCGATTACCATTGCATCCACATTCCGCATATTCTCCAATGCCGCAGCGTCTTTTATCAGGATGTTCTTCTCGGCCGCCTTGCCAATGCCTACCATCAAGGCGGTAGGTGTGGCCAATCCCATGGCACACGGACAGGCAATGACGAGCACCGCCACAGCCGACAAGATGGCGTGTGGCAATGAGGCATTTCCACCTGCCACCCACCACACGAGGAAGGTGAGCAATGACAATCCAAGCACACACGGAACGAAGATCATGGCTATCTTGTCGACAACACGCTGCACAGGTGCCTTCGAGCCTTGTGCCTCTTGCACCATGCGGATAATTCGTGCGATGGCCGTCTGCTCGCCAGTCTGCCGCGCACGGAAACGAAGCGTACCCTGCTGCAACACTGTGCCTGCCAGGACTTTCGACCCACGCCGTTTCAACACGGGAGTGGGCTCACCAGAAATCATGCTCTCATCTACATAGGCTCCATCTTCGGTCATGAAACTGGTAGCCTCCCACACATCGCCATCGACGGGCAAACGCTCGCCAGCCCTGACCTCCAACAAATCGCCATAGGAGATGGTCGAGATGGGAACATCGGTGGTGGAAGCAGAGGGAGCAGAAGGAGCAGAGGATGTGGAGGATGAAGAGGATGTAGAGGATGAAGAGGATATAGAAGATGTAGAGGATATAGAGGATGTGGAGGATGTACTGACTAGCCGGGCTGTCTTGGGCTGCATGCCCATCAGTGTGCGAATGCTGTCGGCGGTGGCATTCTTGGCGCGCTCTTCCAGCACTCGTCCTGTGAGCACAAACGTGATAATCATGACCGAAGCATCGAAGTAGGTGTGCCACTCAATGCCACGGGCACCCCACACGCTGTCACCGAAAAAGGTGTTGAAGGCACTGAAAAGGAAAGCGATGAGCGTAGACATGGCTACAAGAGTGTCCATCGATGCGGTGCGGTTGCGCAACTGCCGCCAGGCATTGACATAGAACTGTCGGCCGCAATACAGCATATTGCCGAGCGAAAGCAGCAAGGCCACCTGATTCGCAAAATTGCGTGCCGTAACATCATCGCTGCCTCTGCTCAGTCGCACCCACCCCATCGAGATAGCCATCACCAAAAGGGCGAACACCCACGAACATATCATCTTACGGCGTAAGAGGCGGAAAGCCTGCCGCTCAATCTCCACAGCGCTGCGGTCTTCCTCGATGACGAGGTCAAAACCAATGCTGTTGACCGCCTCTTTCATCTGTTCGAGCGAGATTTGCTCGGGGTCGTATTCCACCAAAGCAGAGCGCCCCGCCAGCGATACGGCTGCCGACGAGACTCCCTCGAGTGAATTTAATTGTTTCTCCACATGTGCCGAGCAGGCCGAACAGGCCATGCCCACCACGGGTATCGTTTTCTTCATGATTGATTCTTAAACCTCTTGAAACACAAGTTTTTTGGCGTCTTCCGAGCCTCCATTTCCTCTTGGTTAAATCACTTTCAGCTGGCGGAGGGCATGGAGGATGCCATCCTCGTCGACCGCAGTAGTAACCATATCGGCATGTCGCTTCACTTCGTCGGTGGCATTGCCCATCACCACACCAGTACCGGCCTGGCGAAGAATGGCGATGTCGTTACCACCATCGCCAAAGGCAATGGTATCGCTGACGTCGAGATGAAGATGCTGGCAGATGGCATGCAGTCCTTTTCCCTTGTCGGCCATTTTTGAGGTAATGTCGGTAAAGGCCGGATGCCAGCGGCTGGACACGCAATGGGGTAACTGCCGCATCACGGCTGGCTCTTCGTCGGCGTTGATGAGCGGGATGAGTTGCAACACGCTCTGCCGGAGCACCTCCTCGATGGGAATCACCTCATCAACGGTCTGCACATTGAGCAGTTGTTTGAAGATGCGCACCAACTCGTCGTTGTAGTTCACCACGGCATTGCCCTTTTCGCCAATGAAAGCACAGGCAAAGCCTTCTGTCTGAGTGAGTTGGTACATATGCTGAACATCCTCTTGAGGAATGGGCTGGCAGCTCACCACCTGGTCGCCCACCGTGCAAAGTGCTCCGGTAGTGGTGATGTAGCCGTCGATGAGATGCTCGATGGCCCCGATATTGGTGATATACGAGCGGGGACGTCCCGTAGAGATGAACACCCTAGCCCCATTGGCTTTAGCCTGCGTCAACGCAAAGATGGTTGACGCAGGTATCTGGTGAGTCTTAAAACTGACTAGTGTGCCGTCGATGTCGAAAAATAACGCTTTCATTCCGTTGCAGCAGCTTATTTCACGACAAACTTCTTACCGCCACGAATGTAGATGCCCTTTGGCAGTGCACCTTCCTTCACACGCTGTCCGGAGATGGTGTAGATGTCGGTATTGTTGCGCACCTCCACGGGAACTGTGACAATGTGGGTGGTATAGTTGTTGTAAGAGAAGGCCACATCTTTCATGTCGCCCCAGATATACTCCTCCAGTCCGGGATAATCGATAAAGGGATTACGGTTTTTTTGGATGTCGTAGACAGCATTGTTGCGATTGGTTTCCTTCTCGCTCACGGGATCGTTCTTGGCCCATTTCATCAGCATCGACAATTGCCAGGATGACAGTCCGGGATAGGTATTGCCGTCGAGGGTGGCCATCACAGCATCTTTAGTATCCTTTTGATTCTTATCATTATTGTTAATCCCATAATTAGTATACCAGTCAACTATTCTCTCCTCATAACAGGTCACCATATAGAAATAGGTACGCGCAAAGTCGCCTTTGTACTCATCGTTGGGCTCAAACACAGTGCCGGAATAGCCGGGATAAGTGCAACTGCCAAGTTTGCTGAAATTATTCTTTGAGTTATACTTCTCACCTTTTGTCTCCCCGAAAGGATAATTACTTCGTCTACCATTTACATATCCATCTGTTGGATAAAGATGGTTCAAATCTGTATACATAGGCATTACTTCCCCCCCAAACCAACTGTTGGGAAATGAATGCTCTCGGTTGTACACATCTCCCTCATTCTTATAGGTTCCGGCTTGGTCTGTACCAAAAGTATAATTCGTAATACTGGAATACATATCCCACACTTTACCATCAGACCGCTTGTCGGTTGTTCTGAAATGAGTCCAAAGAGCCTTATAGGCTGTTGAGAGGCTACCACCCTCATTGCGGTTAAAGATAATCCCGCACAACGCTGTTTTCAGCGCTGCGCCTTTTTTCCCGTCGGCATTTATATAATAGGTGCCCGATTTGTTGGGTCCTTGCGCCAATGCACCCAGCAATGGTAGCAGCGACAGTAAACAAATAGTAAATGTTCTTCTCATAGGCTAACTAATATGGGGGTTACAAAAAAATGCAACTGGCCTGAGCATGTTTGCTGCCAGGCCAATTGCAATGATTCGCTTTCAATTATTTATGCTTCTTGTAGTACTCCAGACCGCGCTTCACATTTTCCTTCACAGCATCGGAAGACATCGTGGCACCCGTCACACCATCTACCTTTGCCGTTGCGGCCTTCGACACCTTCATGCCGTCCCAAGCCTTCATCATGTGAGCCTTCACCTTGGCAAAATACTTGGGCGACTCGGTATTCTTCAGAGCTACCACCTTCACCACTTTGTTTTTCTTGATATGAATCTCTACGGGAGTAGGACTCTTATATCCCTTCACATCCTTGGCGAGCGTAGTGGTATTTACGACGTATGTTCCGTCGCTTTGCTTTTTCATTACATCCTGAGCAGCAACGCTCATCGTAGCAACGGCTAATATAGCCATCATCACAATCTTTTTCATCTTTTTCCTTGTTCTTTTTATGTAAGTAATTATCTGTTTGTATCTATTAATATCTGAACAATGCGCTCGGCACTACGGCCGTCCCAACGGTCGGGCAGCGCACATTTTTTCCATCGTCCGCCAACCATATCGGCCACAGCAGCGGCCAACTGCTCGGCATCCTCGCCTACCAGCACGTTCGACCCAGTCTTCACGGTCTCGATGTGCTCGGTATAACTGTTAAGCGTGATGCACGGCACGCCGTTGAAGGTGGCCTCCTCAGCCACATTGCCCGAGTCGGTAATGATGCCTTGCGCATGGGCTGTGAGCCATCCAAACTCCAGGTAATTCAGCGGAGCGACGATATGCAACGGCGAGTGCTGCGGGTTAAGTGCCGTGAGGTCGCCCAAAATGTCATCTACCGTCTGGCGGGCATTGCCCCGCAGAGGTGCCACGATGGGCACACCGGCAGCAGCCTTGATAGCGGCATGCAACATGCGCGAGAGATTCTCACGGTCGGCAATCAGCGCCTTGCGATTGAGGGTGAACACGATGTATTTGCCTTCCTCGAGCCCCAACTCGTCGACCACGGCGGGACGAACGAGGCGCGAGTGGTTGAACCGCAGTGTGTCCATAAGGATGTTTCCCACCATATAGACCTGCGACAGCTCTGCTCCCTCGCGGCTGACAATGCTATTGCTGCCCATACCGGCTGTGAAGAGCAAGTCGCTCAGTCCGTCAATAACCAGTCGGTTGATTTCTTTCGGCATCTTGATGTCGAACGAGCGCGTGCCTGCCACCAGATGAGCCAGACGGATGCCCTGTTTCTTGGTGACAATGGCAGCAGCCATCGTAGAGGCCAGGTCGTCGACCACTATCACCACATCGGTGTGATGTTCTTGCAGATAGCGCTCAAACTCGCCCATCACCCGGCCGGTCAACTCGTTCAGATTCACACAGTCAACACCCAGATAGACGTCGGGCGCAGGCATCTGCAAATCGCTGAAAAGCGACGGTTCCAGTGTGGGATCGCTCTTGCTGCCAGCATATACCAGCTGATAGCTGATGTTTTTGCCTTCGTTTTGAGCCCTCATAATGGCACGAATAATGGGGGCCACCTTGATAAAGTTCGGGCGTGCGCCCGCAACAATACAAATGTTCATATTCATTAGATGACTGGACCAGCCTAAAAGATTAATGCCAGCCCAGTCAATTTTCTATTTTTTAACGTTCTACATTCACCTTCTGCCCTACTCTGCCTTGAAAAGTTCCTTGATGCCGGCAATAGAGCCCATCATGTTGGTAGCCTCGAAGGGCAGGTAAACGGTCTTTGTCTGATTGTTCTGTGCTAACTCCTCCATCATCTGGATGTACTTCTGAGCCAGCAGATAGTTGGCCGGATTGGTGGTCTTACCCACTGCTTCGGTCACGAGTTCTATGGCCTTTGCCTCAGCCTCGGCCTTGCGGATACGGGCCTGTGCCTCACCTTCTGCATGCAGAATCTCCTGCTGTTTCTGAGCCTCAGCACGGTTGATGGTAGCTGTTTTCTCACCTTCCGACTGCAGAATCTCGCTCTGTTTCTTACCCTCACTCGTCAGGATGGCAGCACGCTTGTTACGCTCGGCCTGCATCTGTTTCTCCATGGCGGTAAGAACGCTCTCGGGCGGGATGATGTCTTGCAGCTCTACGCGGTTCACCTTGATACCCCACTTGTTAGTGGCATCGTCGAGCACGGCACGCAACTTGGTGTTGATGGTGTCGCGCGAGGTGAGCGTCTGGTCGAGTTCCAGTTCACCAATGATGTTACGCAGGGTGGTCTGCGTGAGTTTCTCTATTGCGTTCGGCAGGTTGTTAATCTCGTAGACAGCCTTAAACGGGTCTACAATCTGGAAGTACAGCAATGCATTGATCTGCATCTGAATATTATCCTTTGTAATCACGTTCTGGCGGTCGAAGTCGTACACCTGTTCGCGCAGGTCGATAGAAGTAGAGTATACATAGCGTCCACGGTTGAGTGTGACAAACTCCTTCCCGCGGTCGATAAACGGGATGATAATATTGATACCTGGTTTCAGGGTAGCATAATACTTACCCAGACGCTCAATAATCTTGGTTTCCGACTGTGGTATGATCACCAGGCTCTGCTTGATGAAGATAAGAGCCAGCACCACAATAGCGATTAAAACGTATGTTCCTATTGTCATAATCTTGAATATATTAAAAAATTACCAATTGTCAATTATCAATTATCAATTGTCAACATGGTTCTACCGTGATGATGATGCTCTCGCGGCTCACCACCTTCACGTTCGTACCCTTATCGATGTGGGCACCATTGGCAGAAACAGCTTTCCAGTCGTCGCCGTCGATAGCCACACGCCCATATCCGGCAGCCTCGATGGTCTCGCTGACTCGCCCGATGCGCCCCAGCAGGGCATCGGCATTGCTCACACGGTTGTCCGCATTCTTATGCAGATACTTCAAGGCCGTAGGCCGCACCAACCACAAGCTAAGCACCGAGCACACGGCAAAGACCAACAGTCCGCCATAAAAGCCCAAGCCCAGAGCAGAGGCAATAGCAGCACAAATGCCACCAATCGCAAAACACATGATGAAAAAATCGCCATTGGTAAGTTCGAGAATGAGGCAGATGAAGCTCACCAGAACCCAAAGCTGCCACAGATGCGATGCAAAGTATTCTATCATAGTCGTCTATAGATTTTAATTCGTGGCAAATATACATATTATTTTTTATATCTACAAATTTAAGTCACATTTTTTCCTAAGCTCGCTACAGCATAACAAGCTCGCTACAGTATATCGTGCAGCTGATGCCGCTCCATGCAGCGGAGTCTATACCCTGTAAAGAAAGCCCCGACAAGTGTCTACTGTTTCAGCACTGGAGCCTCTACAACTGTCTATCGTTTCAGCATAGAAGTAGGAAAAAGTGTCTATTGATATCGTAGGCAATGGCAATCAAAACCAGTACCAAAATCGCGACCAAATTTTGGTACTGCCAGTACCAAGCGTTGGTACGCAGGCTACCAAGCATCGGTACGCAGGCTACCAGGCATTGGTACGCAGGCTACCAAGCGTTGGTAGGCACGCTACCAAACATTGGTACGCACACTATATTTTGTAGTTTAACGATTTTGGTTGAATTTCAACGGTTTTTGTTGGCTACATGCAGCCTTACTCACGATAAGGGTTGACTCAGATGAAACTTATTTTTAATTCACGTTGACTCGATTTCACGTTAGTCATGATTTGAGTTGACAATTTGAGTTAAACCCTGTGAATAGCTGGTTAAACCCTGTGAATAGCAGGTTTATCACTGTGAATAGCAGGTTTATCTAGGGGTTCCGATGCCCAGTCGATGGATATGCTCCATGCGTTCTTTGAGCGACATGCGGGCATAAAGGCGCCACCCTTGTGCCCCATGCTCACGACAATGGTCGAGATAGCTGAGGTCGTGCATCATGGTGTAAGCCTCAATCTCAAACGGATTGAGATAATAAACAGCGTTGCGCTGCTTGCGAAAATAACGGCAAGCCAGCACGCTGAACCAGAAATAGCGCAGATAGAAAAGCACCCACGAGTTGTGGGTGCTCTGTGCCTGGCGCAGATGAATCATCTCATGATTCTTCAATGCGCCATAATAGTTGTTCAGATAGTCTGCATCGCTCTGCCGGCTGGTGAAAATATAGCCAAACACGGTCATGGCTACATATCCCTTGCGGCTCCACAGCCTGCTTACCAGGGCTGGCATGTCGTCGAGACTTGCCGGACTGGGATGGCGGATGATGAGCAGCAGATGATTCATGATTACTTTTTCTTAGCAGCGGTGCGGGTAACCTTCTTGGTGGTGGTTGCCTTCTTGGCCGTAGTGGTGGTAACGGCGGGCTTGTAATACTGCAAAGCCTCGGGCATCCACGCCTGAATCTTCTTGATGCGGTTGGCATCGCTGGGGTGGTCGCTCATGAACTCAGCTGTCTGGCTGTTGCTGCTGGCTGCCATACGCTGCCAGAAGGTAACAGCCACCTGCGGGTCGTAACCGGCCATGGCAGCAAAGATGAGTCCCATGTGGTCGGCCTCATACTCGTGGTCGCGAGAGTAAGAAAGGTTCTTGAACTGGAATCCCTGCTGGGCGATGGCCTGCAGGATGCTCGTGGTGTTCGAGCCCATGCCCAAAGCTCCGAGCACGGCACCGCCAATCTGTGTGCCATACTGCTGCTTGATCTTCTTGCTCATCTGCTCGGCCGAATGACGGGCAACGGCGTGAGCAATCTCATGTCCAAGCACAATGGCAAGCGAGGCCTCATTCTGGGTTACTGGCAGCAAGCCCTCGTAGACCACAATCTTTCCGCCAGGCATACAGAAGGCATTCACCTGATTGTCTTGTACCAGATTGAATACCCATGAATAGTTTTGCAGATCCTCGGCCATACCGTTGGCACGCAGGTAGGTCTCTACGGCAGTGGCCAGCTTCTGACCCACGCGCTTCACCATAGCCGTGTTGGTGGCATTGGTAGAGGCTTTTGCCGACTTCATGTATTCTGCATACTGCTGATTACTCAGGCTGAGCACTTCGGCATCGCTGACCATCAGATTTTGCTTACGCCCCGTGAGAGGGACGGTTCTGGTTGTGCCGCACGATGCAAACAGCACTACGGCAATCAATGATAAAAGATAATGTTTTGCTTTCATTGTATTGTTGATTGATTTTACTTTTCCGAAGCAAAGATAGTTAAATATATCGAAAACCCATACAAAAAGAAGAAAAAACATTATTTTTGTGGACGAAAAAAAATTTAGTACCCAAAATATGATGAACAACGAGAGCAATTTAGATAAGTATCTGAATGAAATAAGCCACACGCCCCTGCTGAGCGATGAGGAAGAACTGTTGTTGGCACAACGCATAGAGAATGGCGACAAGAAGGCTATCGACCAACTGGTCAGCGCCAACCTAAAATATGTGGTCACTGTGGCCCGGCAATACGAGCGGCAGGGACTGAGCAATGCCGACCTGATTAGCGAGGGAAATGTGGGAATGATGAAGGCTGCCGCAAAATTCACTACTGCCTGCAAGAAACGCTTCGTGGTGTTTGCCGCTCCGTTTATCCGACAGGCTATCGAGCAGGCCATCGAACAGCAAGTGGGTCTCTACCCTATTCCGAAGGGCGAGCAGACGGCTGCCGAGATGAAACGCAGTCAGGCGGTATCGGTCGACGAGTCGATTCCCGTGGGGAGCAGAAACAACTATACGCTGCTGAACGTGCTGGAGGACAAAGATGCCGAGAAAGCCGACCTGCAGACCGAGCAGAAAGGACTGGCAGACAGTCTGATTCCGATGATTGACTTGCTGAACGAGCGTGAGCAGCAGGTCATCAGATGTTTCTACGGCATTGGCCGTGACCCTCTCACCATGGCTGAAATCGGAACGGAGATGGGACTGAAACGCGAACGGGTGAGGCAAATCCGCCTGAAGGCTCTGCGAAAGCTGCATCGTGCCGGACGCGACAAAGGCATTAGCGAGAAATAACTTGAATAAAGAGAGAATCTACAAATAAAGGGCTATCCTCACGGACAGCCCTCATTTTTTATACAAAAACATTATGAATTTTTAATTTAGCGAACAAGATTCTTCTTTAAGGCTTCAGTCCTTTCATGAAAAGACCGATAACATCACACACACATATAACGTATGATTGATGGTGCAAAGGTAGTGCGTTCTGCCAACATACACAATACCTAAAAATAGGGTATTTAGAGAATACCTAAAAATAGTTAGGGGATTCGAGTTTTTCTACGACGGTGCGTGGGTACGTAGGTGCGAAGGTACGAGAATAGCCTCGACTATCGAAAACTTTGGAGTCTGCACTGACGAAGAAAAAGGTATTCTCGTACCTTCGTACCCACGTACCTTCGTACCCTCGATACTTCGATACTTCGAAACTTCAATGAAGGGAGTCAAAGGCGGATGAGCGTGGAGCCTTCTATGCCTTTGACATGGGAGCGCAGCTGCACAACATACAAGCCGTGGGGGAAACGACCTACATGAAGACTCTCGTTGTGGCTGCTCGTCAGACAAATACCTGCAGGAGAATAGAGATGCAGCGAATAGTCGGGCACTTCGGGGGTATCGACAACCACCTGCAACTCTCCATCGGCCGTCAGACGGAAACGGGCCTGACGGGGCTGATGGTCGCTGATGCCCTCGATGCCATCCACATTCAAAATGTCAAGCAGACCTTTATAAATATCTATCTCGCCATAGCCATAATAATTATTAGGATAGCTCATGGCGGCATCGGGCTTACGGCAGGTTCGTTCCAAGATGCCCTTCACATCCTCGGGGGTGAGCGACGGACAGGCTTGCAGCCACAAGGCGATGGCACCAGCCACAACAGGCGTCGACATGGAGGTGCCAGTACTGGCATTCCAACCATAAGTGCGACCATTGAACTGGAAATGGGCCACATCGTTGCCCGTATCCCATGCGTTGGGATTCTGTTCAATGTAATAGCTGCCATAAGCAGATATCACATTCACGGCATTGGCCGTGACGTCGGGTTTCACACGATTGTCGAACGTAGGTCCAATGGAGGCTGCATGATAGCGCTCGCAGTCCTCATGACCGTAACGGCCGTCATGCACACGCGTCTCTCCGCGATAATTGACGACTGAAGAACGGTATGCCATACCCCCCACGCACACGGCGCTTTGCGCACACCCTGGCGAGTAAATGCTGTAGGCGCTTACGGCATCGTCTATCTGTGCATTGCAGGTATTGCCGGTCATCGTGCCCGACGACTTAAACATCTCTACGTGAGCCGTGCTGCCCACCATCTCTACTGAAACGGGGCGAGTCTTGCCGAACGACTCATCAGTAGAAATATACAACTCGCAGGCTGTCAGCTGCTGATTATAAAACGCAGGATAAGCAACAACGGTAAAGGTGTAGTCGTGTGTGCCCAGGCGGACGGTGTCTACCCACATTGAATCGGCCTGCTGACAGACATCGGCTGTCTGTATGTCGTGGGCATATGGCTGTCCGTCCTCATAGACGGTGGTGCGCAGCGTGAACGGACCATCGGAACGCAGATTGACAAACACGCGCTTACCCGTACTCTCCAGGAAAGTGCCACGCCTCTCTACCCCACCCGGTTTGTCTACATAAGTCTTCAGATGACCTTCGTTGCCGGCAGAGGCCACGAAGATACGACCTGGACCCGTCATGCGGGCAATGGCCTCATGAAGGAGCTGGTCTTCGTGCCAAAACGATTGATGCGAACCCTCGCTGAAAGACACCACACAGGGCTTGCCCACGCTGGCGGCATAGTCGAAAATGTACTGAAAACCAAGCGCGTCGGTTGCCGACGTATACTTATAATAATATTGTTTGTCGATGAACACGGTGTCTTCGGTCACGGCATTGCTGACCAGACAAAGGTCGCTCTCCCATGCCATGCCCCGATAATCGGTATCGTAGCCAGAACCGGCTGCAATGCCTGCCGTGTGCGTGCCGTGGGTAATGATAGAGGCGTCGCGCGAACGGGCACAGCCCAGAATAGCAGCCTCGGTTTGATAATCGGCTCCTACATAAAGACCGCTCCCAAGGGTATCAGCCGACAACTGATCCCAGAAACGGCGGATGCGATAGTTGGTTAGTTCCTTATTATAAAAGGTGGGATGGGTAAGGTCGAAACCTACATCTTGTACACCAACCACCACGCCGCGACCCGTAAATGCCTGCGGCAATTGCTCACCCTGCCACACTGGACGCACATGCTGCAGCACCGCTGTGGTGTCGAGGGTAATCCTACAACTCTCACGTGCTTCAATGCGGCTCACCACTTGTTCTTTTGAGAGCTGTGCGAGCCGGTTGAGGGGAATGTCAGCCACGCAGATATCTCCCCATTGAGCCAGTTTGTGACAGTCGTACTGACGGAGAACCGCATCGGCATCGCCCGAAATGCGAACAAAGGCACATAACCGGGGAACACTGGCCGTGGATCGCGCCTGACGCATGGGGCCGACACGCTGTTCTATCACCGCACGCCTCACCATGGCCGACATCTTACGGAAATCGGCCGTCTGGGCTACTGCCGACCATTGCAGGCCGACGCAAGCAATCAACAGCAGGAGTATTCGCTTCATGCTGCAAAGTAAATAAAAAAAAACGAGGATGCCAAACAGAGACAAAGAAAAAAGGCCGCAAACCATTAAAATGGTTGCAGCCTCTTCCAATTTAAACTCTCTCTCTTACTTTTACTTATTCAGTCCACGATTGTTCAGCGTCACGTTGAGCAGCATCAGGTACTTACGATACTGTTTGTTGCTCAGAATGTAACGCATGTACTTCAGGTCTTTCTTGATGGCCTTGTCCATCATCACCTTCTGCTCGTCCTTCTCAGCGTTGGCAGCGTTGAGCATCTCAGCGCAGAAAGCCTTGTGTACATCCTGAAGTGACTCCAGCTGGTCGCTATTGAGATTGAGTGCCTCACCGAGTTTGTTGTAGTTGACGCTCATATCGAAAGCGTTGGCATTGTTCACCTTTGTGTCTTCAGCAAATGTTGCAGTCATGCTAAGCAGTGCTACAACCATCAAAATCATTTTCTTCATCTTTTTACCTTTCTTTTTAAATTCAACATTGGGCTCTCTCTCATGGCCCGTTATCCTAAAAACTTTTAACTGTGTTTTTGTCTTTTCGACGGTGCAAAGGTAGGGCCTTTTCGGCATTCATCTAGCATTTTTTAGCCACTGTTTGCGCAAACAGGCGTAAATCTTGACGTACATCAAAATAAACGCCTTTATTCCAAAAATTAACAAAAAAGATGGAAAAAGTAACGCTTCGTATGCTATTATCAAGATTATTTCGTATTTTTGCACACGAAAACTTATTCATTATAATGGAACAGAACATAAACAAGTACATTGCCGTGGCTTATCAGCTGTACACCATAGAAAACGGCAACCGTGAATTAGTTGAGGAAGCTCCTGAAGAACAGCCTTTCCAGTTTATTAGCGGATTCGGCTTTGCGCTCGAGGATTTTGAGAAACAAATGGTTGGGCTCGAGCAAGGCGGTAAGTTCGACTTCACCCTGACCAAGGAGCAGGCTTATGGAGACTTCTTCCCCGACCGCGTAGTCGACGTGGAGCGGGAGATATTCACCATCAACGGCCATTTTGACCACGAGAACGTCTTTACCGGCGCCATCCTGCCCTTGCAGAACGAAGAGGGACAACGCTTCTACGGTAAAGTGCTCGAGATTGCCGACGATCATGTGAAAATAGACCTTAACCACCCATTGGCTGGCAAAGAGCTGAACTTCGTAGGACATGTGGTGGAGACCCGCGAGGCTACCAACGAGGAGATTCAGAGTCTGCTGAACCACATGAGTGGTGAAGGCTGTGGATGCGGTTGTCACGACTGCGGCGAAGGATGCGACCACGACCACCACGATCACGAGGGTGGATGCGGATGCGGACATTGCCACTAGGATTCTTAGAGGTGAGAAGTGAGAGGTGAGAGGTGAGAGGCACTCTTGCCATTATCGTAGAACTAGGTTATAGGAGGTTTTAATGATGCGCAACACATTTGGACATATATTCACGCTGACAACCTTCGGCGAAAGTCATGGCGAGGCGGTGGGCGGTGTAATCGACGGCATGCCGGCAGGAATTGACATCGACTTGGAGTTCATCCAACACGAACTGGACAGAAGACGTCCTGGTCAGAGCCACATCACCACCGCACGCGACGAAGCTGACCAGGTGGAGTTGCTCAGCGGAGTGTTCGAGGGCAAGTCGACAGGCTGTCCTATCGGGTTTATTGTGCGCAATAAAAACCACCGTTCGCAAGACTACGAAGAGATGCGCACCCTCTTCCGCCCCTCACACGCTGATTATACCTACACCTATAAATATGGTATCCGCGACCATCGGGGCGGTGGACGCTCGTCGGCACGCATCACCATCAGCCGCTGCGTGGCCGGAGCCCTGGCTAAACTGGCCCTGCGCCAGGTCGGGGTGACCATTCAGGCTTACACCTCACAAGTAGGCGATATCGCCTTAGAGCGCGACTATCGCCTTTACGACCTCAGCAAGACCGAGACCAATGTTGTGCGCTGTCCCGACGAACAGAAGGCAAAGCAGATGGAACAACTCATCGCCGAAGTGAAACAACAAGGCGACACCATCGGCGGCACCATCACATGCGTCATCAAAGGCTGCCCGCCGGGCATCGGCGAACCAGAATTTGGCAAACTGCATGCGGCGCTGGGTGCTGCCATGCTGAGCATCAACGCTGTGAAGGGATTCGAGTATGGCGACGGATTCGACGGTGTAAGCGCCCGAGGAAGCGAACAAAACGATGTGTTCATTCCCTCGCCCAACGCCACTCAACCCTCAGCGCCCAACATTACCACGAAGACCAACCACAGCGGAGGAATACAAGGAGGCATTAGCAATGGCGAGGACATCTACTTCCGCATTGCCTTCAAACCCGTAGCCACCATTTTGCAAGAGCAGGACACGGTAGACATAGAGGGCAATACGGCCACCTTGAAAGCAAAAGGACGTCATGATCCTTGCGTGCTTCCAAGAGCCGTTCCCATCGTAGAAGCGATGGCAGCCATAACGGTTTTTGATTATTTTTTGGCCTCTAAGACTGGAAAATTGTGATTTTTTTCACATGCTTGAAAAAAATCACATAAAAAATCATCATTTATAAGGATTTTATTGTATATTTGCACCGACAAATCAGGGGTTTGTGAAAATCTCTGTTTAGTTTAGTTAAGTCTAGTTTAGTTTTTGTGTTGGTTGAGAGCGGCCATTTGGTCGCTCTCAAATTTTTTAATATGGATAATGTTATTATCCCAATTGCAGGATCAGTCAATCTGTTCGAGGGGACGAGGGGGACTAAAGCTCGAAGATACCAAAGTACGAAGGTGCGAGGGTACGAAAGTACGAGGGTACGAGATTACCTAAGCCTACCCTTGGCTTTGTCAATACGATCTTGCAACTGTTTTACCTCATCGATAATCTTGATACGCTTTTTCTCATTTTCAGACTTGTCACCCTCCATCTGTTTCCTTTTGAGAAGATAGGCTTCAACCTCCTTGTCGCTAATATCCATCATCTGCTTACACTGGTTGTACAGATGCTGCATATCTGCCAAGATTCCGCCTGTCATAATCGCATAGTTGAGAAGACTAAGGTCGAGCACTTCCTTTGCGCTAGTGTTATACACTATTTTTTGACCTTCATCCAATAATGAGTCGCATACATTCGTTTTATAATTCTGTCGGATCTGATAGAAACATGCCACATTCTCCGTGAAAAGCACGTTGCTCACAGTGTGAATAGTTTCTATATTTGACGAGAAGATGCGCTCTGTGGTTCCCGTATATTCAACCATAATGGGTAACGACGCTGTTATCGTATATTTCAACTCGTCAAAACGGGTGGTATCTTCCGCCAGCTGCCGCTGTAGATCCATTGAATAGCGAATCATGGAGTCGGCCTCTGCTACTTCTTTCAGCGTGTTGTACATATCGTACATCACCATCATCACCATCTCGCGCTTTTCTTTTTGCTTCTTTTTGCCATCAATGACGGCTGCCGTACCGAATGTAAGCGCGATAGACACAGACGTAGCAATAAGCGACAGCAGGAATTGCTTCAACGTAGCAATCCCGCTACCAGCTTTCAGACTCTTCGGCGTGTGCAACTTATTGTTCATGTTTACTCCTCCTCAGATTGAAACGTACACATCCTTAAATTGAAACTAACTTCTCCGTAATTTGAAACGTGCTCATCCGTAAATTGAAACGTGCTCATCCGCAAACGGAGAACTATGCCTCGAGCGTTCCGATAATCTCCTGTACAGAATGGCAGCCATGACGGTCCAGCCATTCGTTGATGCCGTCGCGCACCTTGATGGTTACGGCAGGATCGAGGAAATTAGCAGTACCTATCTCTATAGCTGTGGCACCTGCCATCAGAAATTCTATGGCATCGGTGGCCGTACAAATACCACCAAGGCCCACAACGGGAATCTTCACCGCTTTGGCCACCTGCCAAACCATACGTAAGGCAACTGGTTTCACGGCAGGACCACTCAGGCCGCCCGTGCCAATGCTCAGCAGCGACTTGCGCTTCTCAATGTCGATGGCCATACCCATCAGCGTATTGATAAGCGACACACTGTCGGCTCCCTCGGCCTCCACAGCCCTGGCAATATCGGCAATATTGGTCACATTGGGCGAGAGTTTTACGATCAGCGTCTTATGATAACGGTCGCGCACGGCACGCACCACGCTGGCAGCCCCCTCACAGGTGACGCCAAAAGCCATACCGCCCTGCTTCACATTGGGGCACGAGATGTTGAGCTCGATGGCCGGAATATGCTCTAAGGCATCGATGCGGGCAGCACATTCGGCGTAATCATCGGGCGACGAACCACTCACATTCACAATCATGTGGGTATCGATGTCCTTTATCTGAGGATAGATATGCTCGCAGAAATAGTCTACGCCTTTGTTTTGCAACCCCACACAGTTGAGCATTCCTGCCGCTGTCTCTGCCATACGCGGATAATCGTTGCCCTGACGTGGGTGAAGGGTAGTCCCTTTGACGATGATGCCGCCAATCTGGTCGAGCGGAACAAAATCAGCAAACTCCAATCCATAGCCAAAAGTGCCCGAAGCAGTCATCACAGGGTTTTTCAGCTCTAAATCATTTATCTTAACATTTAGTCTTGCCATAATAACTTCTTAATATTTAACACAGGACCTTCTTTACATACACACACATTGCCCTCGGTGGTTTTCTCCACACAGCATAAGCAGGCACCCAGGCCACAGGCCATCTTGTTCTCCAGCGATACCTCGCAGTCGATGTCGGCCTTTTGGGCATAACGGGCCACTGCCTTCATCATAGGCTTCGGGCCGCACGTGGAAATCTGGTCGAAATGGTCGTTTTGAAGAATAGAATGGTTGGTAACAAAACCTTTTTCACCAGCCGAACCATCTTCAGTTGTTACGTATACGCGCCCGTACTTTTTAAACTCATCCATCAGAAGCAGGTCTTTTGCCGAACGGGCACCCAACAGGAACGTAGGCTCAGCTCCCATCTGGGATATGCGCTTGCCGAAATAGAGCAGTGGGGCTACACCCACACCACCGCCAATCAGAAGAATTTTCTGGTCGGTACTCGTGGGCATGGTGAACGAATTGCCCAATGGTAACACGCAGTTGACGATATCGCCAGCCTTCAAACGGGCCAAACGACGGGTACCGTCGCCTACGGCAGCCACCAACAGCCACAACTCATTGGCTGCTTCATCGACAAAATTAATGGAAATAGGACGTCGCAGGAAGGTTGAGGGGGAATCGTCGACCCGCACTTCCACAAACTGTCCTGGCATCATGGCAGGCAGAGGGGTGTCATGGGTAAGCTTCAGCAGGACATATTTCTCGTGGATTGCCTCTACTGATGCAACAGTAAGATCTAGAATATATTTCTTCATCTATTCGTGTTTAGTGTTTCTATCTAAATGCTATCCAACAGGTTGCCATCTCACGCTTCAGGGTACGCAAAAGGGCAACTGCCGACTATCTCGATGCAAAGATACAAAAAAACACGAATAATCTACATGCTCTCACCAGCAATTTTCTTAATACGGCCAATGAAAAGAACCAGCATGAAGAATCAGCCTTTATTTTTTAGGAACAAATGTCTCCCAGGTCTGATCATCATAGAAAATACGAATCTCAGTAATTTGACGACGCGGTTTGTCAACTATTTTCGCATCAAAATTGAGATAATTATTGGGTGTATTAATTACACGCTGCTGATTTTGCACGGGTTGAGTGGCAGCGAGTGGGGGGGTATTCGCGGGCGAAAAGTCGAGTGTTGGCTCAACCGTCTCTGATTGAACCACTTGCTCTGGGTCTTCCTGACGATCGTTAAACATGCGACCCACACCAAAGAGCAACCAGTCGGTGTTTACCGATGGCATCTTGTCTTTAATGTCATAGACTATCTTCAGGGTGGGTTGTGTCTTCCCATTGAAGATGTTACTCAATGTCGATTGCGACATTCCTGTGAGTTGTCCGAACACCTGTCGGTTCATGTGTTGAGTCTTCATCAGAAGCTCTATTCGATCCTTAAATTCCATGCTTACCACGATTTTTAGGGTAGAACACCCATTTTACTAAGTTTTTACAAAGGTAAAACAAAAATTTAAAATATGCAACTTAATGAAGAAAAATTTCATTGTCTGAACATTCATATTTATCAATTAAAAAACGTAAATGAAAACACGAGAATTTACAAACGTACATTTTATTTTTATAAATAGAAATTATTGGTATAAATACGTGACAAAGGTATTTTAGAACGCATAAAACTAAACTAACTGGTTATAATTTAGTTATTTACACAATATGAATCATAATAATCCTCTATTATGCATCTTTTTCATATAAAAGAGCCTCATTTTCTTAAAAAAGCTTTGCATTTTCAATATAACACATTGGGTTTTAGATATTTACATACAAATAAATAAAAATGTATATTTATCNNATATTATAAAATAAAAACGCGATTTTTAATTATTAAAAAGTGAATTTTAAATAGTTGTAAATACGACAACAGGTACATGTTTTGCTTTTACAAACTTAAAATCTTGCAGATAATTTATAAATATAAAACAACCAATTGAGATTTATAAATACTAATAAATGTGAACGAT
>DEJV01000061.1:224-12549 GCA_002353525.1 Prevotella sp. UBA2739 | reverse complement strand
CTAGAGGGTTTTAGGCTAAAAAAGCTCCCCTATGAAAGTGTGAATTCTAGAAAAAAATGAGCTAAAAAAACGTGTTTTTTTAATGCAAAATGAAAAAAATAAGCTCTTTCATCAGCTCTCCAGCCCCCGTATTGGGGTTATCCAGGCCTTTACTTTTGGCATCAATCTCTCTCATTTTCGAAATAATCTGCATCACTTTCACGCCAGAATAGTTTTTCATTCCTGCGATATAATCCTTCACGCCCCAGCTCGATCGCAAATCCAGGAATTTTGCGAGCTCATTTTCGTTGCCTCTATTCGGACAATAATAGGCGATCATCAAATTCTGAAAATAATTGAAGAGCAACGGGAGAAGCGCGTAGATGGAACCTGACTTCGGATTGTTGTCAAANNGGAGGGGTATTTGGGTTGTCCAGGCCCTTACTTTTCGCATCTATTTCGCGTATCTTTGAGATAATCTGCATCGTCTTCATGCCAGAGTAGTTTCGCATACCCGTCATATACTCTTTGGCAGCCCATGCCGATCTCAGTTCCAACCACTCTGCAACCCCCTCCTGACTCTTGTTATTGGGTGCATAATAAGCGATCATTAGATTCTGGAAATAACTGAAGAGCAACGGGAGAAATGAGTAGATACTGCCAGCCTTCGGATTTTCGTCAAAATATTTGATTATCTGATTCGCCTTGAAAACATTGCGCGCAACGATGGCGTTTCGCAGTTCAAAGGCATTGAAATCCTTGCTCACCCCTATCTGCTCCTCCACCACCTCGGGAGTCACCCGTTTGTCGGTTTCAGGCAGCGACAGCAGCACCTTGTCCAACTCGCTGGTCAGTCGGCTCAGGTCAGCACCAATGTGGTCGGCAATCATCTGCGCCGACTTACCATCGATGGTGGCACCTCTCATCTTCAGATAATTTTCGATGAACGATGGCAGTTCGTAGTCGCGTTTCTTTTTGCTCTCGAAGACAACACCCACCGCCTCGGCCTTAGCCACAAACTTTTTTCGCCTGTCAATGGTTCCATTTTTGTGGCAAATCACAAGAATGGTTGATGCCACAGGTTTCTCTACATACTTGTCCAGGGCATCCCAGTTGCGTATGTTCTGCGCCTCCTTCACAATAATCACCTGATATTCGGCCATCATCGGATAGCGGCGGGCCATATCTGCCAGCTGAACAGCATTGGTGTCGGCACCGAAAACCACCGTCTGGTTGAAGTCACGCTCCTCAGGAGCCAGCGCATGATCGGCAATATAGCCCGCAATCTGGTCTATATAATAAGCCTCCTCACCCATTAATATATAAATAGGTGAGAACCTACGTGCCTTCAAATCACGCATGATACTGTCGAAAGAGACGGTTTTCTTTTCTACCATGATATGAGTTTTCTGCCTTTTTTGCTTGGGATATGCACCTCTGGTCGTGAAAAAATGATGTTCACATTTTGTTCTCCGCCCAAATTGCATTACCTTTGCATTTGAGATTGCAAAGATACAAAAATGAATCGATTAAACCTACCATCTTTCGAAATAAAACTTTCGGGGACACCAGAAAAACCGAAAATTTTCGACATCCTGCGCCGGAAGTATGTGGCCCTCACTCCCGAAGAATGGGTCAGGCAGCACTTTGTGCATTTCCTCATCCATCAGAAAGGCTATCCCCAGACGCTGCTCGCCAACGAGGTGGAGCTGCGAGTGGGCGACAAACGGCTGCGCTGCGACAGTATATTATATAATAAGGTGTTGCAGCCCCGCATGATCATCGAGTATAAGGCCCCTACCGTGACGCTTAGCCAGCATGTTTTCGACCAGATCAGCGTCTACAATCTGCTGTTGCACGTCGATTATCTGGTAGTGAGCAACGGACTGCAACACTATTGTTGCAAGATGGATTATGACAATCAAAAATATTTATTTCTTGAGGACATTCCAACATATCAAAATATTTAACATCATTCATTTGGCATATCATTTGCATGTCACCTAAAAATTTATAACATTATTCATTTCATGAGATTATGGCAATAGCAGGCAAACTGATAGGAGGATTCTTAGGCTTCATCACCGGCGGCCCACTGGGTGCGCTGGCTGGAGTGATTTTCGGTTCTTTGTTCGATTCGATGGCCGACGCTGTCAACACGCCCGAATCGAGGCAGTGGGAGGACAATTACGAGCAAACCCATAGCGATCAGCAATACTCGCGCTCACACTACGACCAATACCGGCAGTATCAGCAACAGCGCTATCAGCAATACCAGCAACGGCAGTACGAGGGGCAGCGCAACTCGTTCATCTTCTCGCTGCTGGTGCTGGCATCGTATATCATACGGGCAGACGGCAAGATTATGCACTCCGAGATGGAACTTGTACGACAGTTCTTGCGCACAAACTTCGGCAACGGAGGGGCCGTCGAGGGCGAGGAAATTCTGCGTAAACTGTTCGACGAGCAGAAACGACAGAATGCCCGGAATCCCTATGCATTCAAGGAAACCATCCGCAAGAGCTGCCAGCAGATTGCCCAGAACATGGACTACAGTCAGCGGCTGCAGTTACTCAACTTCCTGGTGCTCATCGCACAGGCCGACGGACACGTGGCTACCGAGGAAATCAACGCCCTGAAGGAGGTCACACAATACATGCAGATGTCGCAAGAAGACCTCGACTCGATGCTCAATCTGCGAAACGCATCGAAGGGGAGTCTCGACGACGCCTATAAAGTGCTGGGAATCAGTAAAGACGCTACCGACGACGAGGTGAAAGCCGCCTACCGCAAGATGGCGCTGAAGCACCATCCCGACCGTGTGGCCACTCTTGGCGACGACGTGAAGAAAGCTGCCGAGAAGAAGTTCCAGGAAATCAACGAGGCCAAAGACCGCATCTACAAGGCCCGTGGCCTGTAAATCGCAAAAACGACACCATGATGAGGAAAATAGTTCATCTTACAGCATGCTTGGCATTGGTGCTCCTGACCGTTCAATGCCACGAAAACAAAAGGTCACAGACGTTCAGCGGAGCTTTGCCTAAGGCTCCCGAATATGCCGACACCACACAATGGTATATCGCCGACCGCCATGCCGAGGCCGACGTGTTCTACATCATTTCCACCGAGACGGGCGACTATTCGCTCGACGGTACCACCTACTATCATGCCGACACCTATAACGACAGTCTGCGTGGCCCGCTGTATGCTGAGATGCTAGGCGTAGATACGCTCATCAGCGGACGCTTGAACTACTTTTCGCCCTATTACAGGCAGTGCTCGCTGCAGAGCTTCACCAACGATTCAATCCTCCAAGACAGACTGCCCGTAGCCATCGACGATGTGCGGAGCGCGTTCCACTACTATCTGGAACATCTGAACAACGGCCGCCCCTTTGTCCTTGCTGGTTTCAGCCAGGGAGCCCTCATCATGCTCGAGTTAATGAAAGAGATGGACGACAAGACTTTCAAGCGCATGATTGCCGCCTATGCCCTCGGAACAAGCATCTCTGAGGATATGCTCCAGCAAAATGGTCACATCAAGGCGGCACAGGGAGCCAGCGACACCGGCGTCACCATCTGCTACAACTCTGTGCGCGATGCCAACTGTGCCATCTGGGGAGGCAGTCATGTGGCCATCAACCCCGTCAACTGGCGCACTGATGCCGAGCCTGCCGTGCTGGCAACAGAGCCCTCTCCCCTGCTGCCCGTCAGCGAGCAGAAGAAAGACACCATGACCATACGTCTCGACACGCAGACGGGATTTCTGCTTGTCGATGGGTTTACGGCCACCGACTATGTGCTGCCTCTCATTGGCAAAGAGGGTTGTTACCATTCACGGGAGATATGGCTCTACCGCGACCAACTGCGCGAGAACATCGCACACCGCACTACCCTCTTCCTGCAAAAGTGATTATCAATTGTCAATAATCAATTATCAATTATCAATTGTCAATTATCAATTGAATTAAGACCAACCAAAGTGGCAGTTGCAAGTAACCTAAGTGGTAGTTGCAAGTAACCTAAGTGGTAGTTGTAACGGTTACAAATTTTGGGGACCTGCAAATAGGCTTTTTGCAATCCCTAAATATGCCATTTACGATGCGTAAACATGTCGTTTGCGTACCGTAAATATGCCTTCTGGAACCGTAGAGTTGCTCTTTAGAATCAAGAAATCGGCTTTTATGATGCTTTTATGATACTTTACGCTACTTTCTCATAAAGTATCACGACGTTAACGGACTGTCCATCAACAAGTTTGACACTTTGCTACTTTTTTCGTCAAAAATCCTCAGGAAAAGATTCTGAGCTACCAATTATTTTTGTATATTTGCAGTGGTAATATCTTTTGTCGAACCAAAACAAGATGAAAAGATGAAAAAGTACACTCATGCGTGGCTGGCCTTTATGGCCATGAAGCGGCTCGACCAAGCCGCATTGCCCGAGACTGTGGGCAGTGGAAAATCTGAAGTCGAGGTGGCGCGCTTTGCCAAAAGCCTCGTACGCTGGTTCAAAAACTACCGCGATTTCGTGGTGCAAGGCGCCTGGTATCCCGACGAGGTGTTTGCCGACCAGGGACTGAGCCACGGCGTGAAGTATACACCCGACGAATACAGCAACGAGCCGCGCTCGTTCAAGCTCCTGCCCGAGACCATGGAGATTCGCAACCTCATGATGAGCGAATCACCACTCTACGGGCGCCCGTTCAACATCACCAAAGGCAACCTCTGCGACCGCTGCGATGCCATGGCGCACACCATCGTCGACAACTTCAAGATTCAATATCGCGAGGAGAAAGGCAACCCCATCGCCCCATCGTCCACCCACATGGCCATGCGATTCTTCATCATGAGCCACTACATTGCCGACGCCCACATGCCCCTGCATTGCGACGACCGCTCGCTGCCCAAGATTCATGCTGCCGTGGAGAGTCAATGGGAAAATGCCGTGAAAAAGTCGTATCATATCGACACCGACAACAATCGTTTCTTCTACGATCCCGACGGCTATCCGCTGAAGACCGAGAAGATGAACAGTCTGATGCAACAGGTGGAGGAGAAGATTCTCTCGCGCCCCTTCGTCTATGGCTGGGGACAAAGCGACTACAGCACATGGGACTATATGAGCGCCGTCACCGAATACTCCTATCTGCTGGCCTACCAGATGTTCCCGAAAGATTTTGCCGACACCGGATGGACCGAATACAAGAAGATGCCACAGGCCGGGCGCTTCGATGAGTACAGCACCAAACTCATGACCGATGCCGTCGACTCCATCGCCCGTGCATGGCTGCACGTATGGATTCGCTACCGCCAGTGGGGGCCCGACAAATAAATGGCAATGCCATAGCATTTGGCTAGCCACATGTTGTAGGGAAAACCATCACCAAGCAACGAATACTACAATTATACTCAAATGTACAGTTTAAATTACAAAGTTACTACCAGCACTTGCGACAGCGAGGGACGGCTCAAACTCTACTCCGCCCTGCAAATGATGCAAGACTGCTCAGAAATGTGGATAGAAACAGAACCAGGTGTAAAACGCTACTTCGAGACTGAGAACATGGCCCAGCTGCTGGCCACCCGGCAGGTGGAGATTGTGCGCGTGCCTCAGTTCAAAGAAGAACTGACCGTCACCACCTCAGTCTATGGCATGAAGCCCATGTTCGGATTCCGCAACACGTTCATCTACGACGCCCAGGGCCGCCCCTGTTACAAAACTTGGAGCATGGGAGCCTTTGTCGACAAGCAAACAGGCAAACTGAAACGCGTGGATGCAGCCACTATCGATTCCATGCATATGGACCCTCAGCTCGACATGGACTACCGCGACCGCCGCATCATGCTGCCCAAAGAGGGAGGCCGCACGCTGGCTCCCATCCCCGTGATGAAAGCCGACATCGACTACAACCGCCACGTGAACAACGCCAACTATGTGCGCATGGCCATGGAGCTGTTGCCCGACGACTACCCCGTCGCCGGCATGCGCATGGAATATCGTGTACCCGCCAAACTGGGCGACACGCTCACCCCCACCCTCTACGAGCTCGAAGATGCCACCATCGTGGCCCTGCACATCGGTGACGACGTGAGCACCATTGTGGAGTTTACAAAATGAATACCACTAATAGATATATGAGAAGACAAGTATTGATTGACGCACACACGCATACGGTGGCCTCGGGACATGCTTACAGCAGTCTGCAGGAAATGGCTCGGGCGGCTGCAGAGAAGGGGGTGCAGTATCTGGGAATTACCGAACACGGACCGAGCATCGAGGGAACGTGTCCCCTGCTCTACTTTAAGAATATGTTTGTGGTGCCGCGCGAGATGTATGGTGTGAGGCTGATGATGGGTTGCGAGGTGAATATTCTCGACACGGAGGGACATCTGGACCTTAACGAAGAGTATCTCAACCGCCTAGACATCGGCATTGCCGGCATTCATGCCGTCTGTTGGAAGGGCGGCACCAAAGAGGAGAATACACGCGGCATGCTGAACGTGATACGCCATCCGAAGATTCATATCATCAGTCACCCGGGCGACGGCTCGGCCGAGCTGGACTTCGAACAGCTGGTGATTGCCGCCAAAGAGGCCCACACGCTGCTGGAGATTAACAACCACTCGCTGGCTCCAGAGCGCAAGAAACAGGTGGCTTGGGACAACAACCGTGAGCTGTTGCGTCTCTGCAAGCAGCACCATGCACCGCTCATTCTGGGCAGCGACGCGCATATCTCGTTCCAGATTGCCGACTACAGCCGCATTTTGCCCCTGCTGGAGGAGATTGACTTCCCCGACGAGCTGGTGATGAACTACTGGCCGGAACAGTTCTTCAGCTACCTCTCGCTGCCCATGAACAAATAAACACACCTCATTAATATATATGTGCCATGACCGTAGAAGAAACGCAAGACCCTATTGAGAGGCTGCTCGAAAAGCCTTACTGTCTGATAGACATACTCCCCTATCAGGTGCCTGCCGATGCCAAAGGACAGTATTTTAGCATTGAGCAATACTTTCTGCAGCCGGAAGAAAGGATGCGGCTGGCAAAGAAATTTGCCCGGTTGGTGCTGAGATTGAACTGCTATGCCGAAATCGTGACGGTCTGTCTGCCCGATGATACGAGCACGCGCAATGCCGCTCCAGCGCAACTTGAAGCATGGGTGAAAGCCTGTGTGTCGGCAGAACAGACTGACATACAGATGATTTACTTCCTGATACCCGAGGCCGACGCCATGATTGCTCTCTGTCAAGACGACACCTATATGACTCTCTACAACCCCAATGCCCGCCTGCGGCAGCTCGTTGCACAGCTGGCTATGGCCGAGGGACTGTTTGTTTGGGACAAACAAGACATATAAACAACCATTCAATCCATCTGATATGATGCACAAACCTATTGATATCAACACTTGGAACCGGCGAGAGATATACAATCACTTCTCGCAAATGAAGATGCCCCACTATGCTGTGGCTGGCAATATCGACGTAACGCGGCTGTTGGACTACAAACGGGAGCACCACATTTCGTTCTACCTCTCGTTTATCTATCTGGCCACAAAATGCCTCAACGACATTGAAAACTTCCGCTATCGAATCATCAATGGCGAAGTGGTGCTCTGCGACTGCATCCATACCAACTTCACCCACAAACGTGCCGATGAGGAATTATTCCACTTCTACACAGCCCCCTTTGAGGGAACATTGTTGGAGTATGTACGTAAGACAGCCGAAGGCATGGCCGGACAGACTGCTTTCTTCGGTGGCATGGATCCCGTTCCTAATGTGGCCTATCTCTCATGCGCTCCCAATGTTGATGCCACCAACATCACCAACCCAGGCATCGATAATCCCGACGATGCCATTCCACGCATCAACTGGGCAAATATGTGCTGCACGACGGCCGCTGGATACTCAATGTAACCCTTACTGCCAACCACCGATTCATCGACGGATATCACATCGGGCTCTTCTTCCAGCACTTGCAGGAGGCTATCGACCAACTGCCTTCAGCCCAACAAGCCACCGATTAAGACAAACAAGTATGGACACCCTCACCCAGAAACAACGACACAACAACATGGCTGCCATCCGCTCGCGCAACACCAAGCCCGAGCTAATGGTACGCCGATGGCTCTGGAGCCGTGGGTTCCGCTACCGGCTGAACTCGCCACGGCTGCCAGGACATCCTGATCTAGTGCTGCGGAAATACCGCACTTGCATCTTCGTGAACGGTTGTTTCTGGCACGGCCACAAGACTGAGGTCGTAGAGGGTACGTTCGTTTCTGCTGACAATGACTCACTGCCACTGCTGAAAGACTCCGATTGCTTCCGCCTTCCTAAAACAAACCGCCCCTTCTGGACGCGGAAGATACTGCGCAACATGGCACGCGACGAACAGGAACAGCGCCAACTGGCCAAGATGGGATGGCACTGCATCACCATCTGGGAGTGCGAGCTGAAGCCACAAAAACGTGAGCGTACACTCACTGCATTGGAGTATACGCTCAACCATATTTATTTGCAAGACCACACCGTAGGCTATCCGCCAATCGACGAAGAACAAGACTACGACGTGGCTGCAGAGTCTGTTACACCTTGACTTCTAAAGCTTACTCGTCGTAAGTGTCGAGGTAGGTCACATGGGTAACAAGATATTCCTCTACACCATGCTTACCATCGGCGCCACCGATACCACTCTTCTTCACGCCAGCGTGGAATCCCTGAATGGCCTCGAAGTGCTCGCGGTTGATGTAGGTCTCGCCAAACTCCAGTTCGCGGCAGGCCTTTGTGGCAATGTTCAAGTCTTTGGTGAAGATCGACGATGCCAGTCCATACTCGCAGTCGTTGGCATAAGCAATCACCTGGTCGATGGTCTCGAACTCAACGAGCGGAATCACCGGTCCGAAGGTCTCCTCGTGGATGATATCCATGTCTTGTGTGCAGTTGTCGAGCACCGTAGCAGCATAGAAGTATCCCTTCTCACCTACACGATGACCACCGCACAACAGCTTGGCACCCTGTTTGATGGCGCGCTCCACCTTCTCGGTGACACTCTCCAGTGCACGAGCCTCCACCAGCGGACCCATATCTACACTTGCATCGGCACACGGATCGCCCACCTTCACGGCAGCCATCTTGTCGACCAATATCTTTGTGAATGCCTCTTTCACCTCTTTCTGCACGTACACACGCTCGGCATTGTTGCAAATCTGACCGTTGTTGCCAATGCGTGAGTCAACAATCCACTGTGCAGCCTTCTCCAGGTCAGCGTCCTTGCAAACAATGGCAGGAGCCTTACCACCCAACTCAAGGCTCACCTTGGTGATATTCTTCGATGCGGCAGCCATGATGCTCTCGCCGGCGCCTACACTACCTGTCACGCTGACAATGTCAATCTTCGGGCTACCAGCCATCTCGTTTCCAATCACAGAACCGCGACCCGTCACGATGTTGATGACACCAGCAGGCAGACCACACTCGTCGACCACCTTGGCAAACTCGGTGCAGTTCTCTGGAGTAATCTGACTAGGCTTGATGACGATTGTACATCCGGCAATCAGGGCAGCGCCAGCCTTACGGGCAATGAGGAAGAAGGGGAAGTTCCAAGGCAGAATACCGGCAACGACGCCAATAGGCTTCTTGGTGAGCAGGATGGTCTCGTTGGGACGGTCGCTGGGAATAATCTCGCCCTCGATGTGGCGGGCGAAGGTTGCCATATATTCGAAATAGCTGATGGTGGCACCCACCTCAATGCTAGCCCAGTTGCGGGTCTTACCTTGCTCGCGCATGATAATCTCGGTGAACTCATTCTCACGAGCCTTGATGCCGGCGGCAATCTTCAGCAGATAGCCAGCGCGCTCGATGGCCGGAGTCTTTGCCCAAGCCTTCTGCGCAGCACGTGCTGCGTCAAGAGCCTCGTTCACGTCTTCGATGGTTCCTTCTGGTTGGCGGCTGATCACCTCCTCAGTCGATGGGTTCAACACGTCAATCCACTTTCCTGAACGGCTTTCACAGAATTTACCGTTGATGTACATTTTAAGATCCTTCATAGTTCTGTCTGTTTTAGTGTAAATAATAGATTGTCTGAACGCAAATGTACACAAAAAAAGACGAAACTGCAAGCGGCAGCTTCGTCTTTTTTTATTTGATTATCAAAAGTTAAAGATGATTATCAAAATTTATGCCTCTACAGCGTCATCAGCCTCTTCCTTCTTCTTGCGGATGGCGCGCTTGCGCTTGGGCTTCTCCTCGACAGCAGCATCGGGCTTCACACCAGCCAGTTCGGGGTCGATCATGATACGGCCGCAATACTCGCAAACGATGACTTTCTTATGCATCTTGATGTCCAACTGGCGCTGTGGCGGAATCTTGTTGAAGCATCCACCGCATGCATCGCGCTGCACATAGACGATGCCAAGACCATTGCGGGCATTCTTGCGGATGCGCTTAAATGATGCCAGCAGACGGGGCTCAATCTTCACCTCCAGCTCTTTGGCTCTCTCTTTGAGCTTTTCCTCCTCGGCACGGGTCTCATCCATAATCTCGTCCAGCTCGTTTTTCTTCTCAACCAGCGCACTACGGCGATCGTCGATCAATGCATGAGCCTCTTCAAGGTCGCGTCCGCGCTCCTCCATCTTCACCGTGGCCTCGCGAATCTTCTTGTTGCAAAGTTCAATCTCCAGTTCCTGGAACTCAATCTCCTTGGTCAGTGTGTCGTATTCGCGATTGTTCTTCACATCGTCCAGCTGCATCTTGTAGCGCTCCACGCTGGCTTTGGCTTTCTCAATCTCGCCTTTCTTCATGGCCACAGCAGCCTCGAAGTCTTTAATCTCATTCTGAATCTTCTCCACACGGGTGGTCAGACCTTCAATCTCGTCCTCCAAGTCTTGCACCTCGAGCGGTAACTCACCGCGCAGTGCACGCTTCTCGTCAATCCCCGAAAGGGTTGTCTGCAACTGATAAAGCGTCTTCAGCTTCTCTTCTACTGATAAATCTGTAGGATCTTTCTTTGCCATAATTCTATATGTTTATTAAGTGTTTGAATATTGTTTTCTAAAGATATAATATGGGATTCGTGCATGTCGTGGTAATCACGCATCTTACGCCTGGGCAGTCACGCTCAATAATATCACGGAAAATCTCGCTTGTGAACTGCTCGCTCTGGTAATGGCCAATGACACAAATCTGTATTTTCTGCTCATGGTCGAAAAACTCATGATAGTGCATCTCGCCCGTCACAAAGGCATCGGCACCGGCCTTCACCGCATCGTCGAGCAGGAACGAGCCTGCCCCGCCACAAATGGCTACCTTGCTGATGGGACGGCGCAACAGTTCATTGGCCTGCACACACTCCACCAGGAACTCACGCTTCAGCATCACGATGAAATCGTCTGCCGCCATGGGCTCGGGCAGTGTGCCCATCACGCCACTGGCCCCGTCGACCCCGTTCACCGTCTTTGCCTCGACAAAGAAGTCAACATCATGCAGTCGCATTTTCTCTGCAATCTTGAAGTTCACGCCCCCACGGGCATTATCCATATTGGTATGCATGGACGCAATGGCCACATGATGCTCAATAGCCTTCATCACGATGCGCTGCACATCGTTCTCGCCTGTGATATGCGAAAGCTTATGGAAGATGAGTGGATGATGGCTCACTATCAGATTGCAGCCTTGCTCAATGGCTTCGTCGACGATACGCTCAGTAACGTCAAGACACAACAATGCCCCTGAGCACTCCCACGCTTCTGTCAGTCCCAGTTGCAAGCCGGCATTGTCGAATCCTTCCTGCAAGGGCAGAGGCGCGAATCGTTCAAGGGCAGCAATTACCTCTTTTATTTTCACGCTAAAAAATGAATTAGACTGCAAAGGTAACACTTTTTTCCGAACTATGAAAATCTGCAGTTCCTAATTGGTTGATTTTTATGCTTTTTTACGGGTTCTGCCTTCTTCTCTCATCCTCTATGCCTTCTTTTTGTAGGTGAAGAATCCATGTGGAATTGCTTCAAACTTTTGCAAGTAACTGAAACACAAGTGAAAACGCGGTGCTTCCAAAATTGAACGGTACAAAAAAGTGCAATAGCAAAAAATGGGAAATCTAAGAGTTTTGCAGAGCGAAACAGCCTTCAAAGATGTGCAAGTTTTAACAGATTGTTAAGATTGTTTAACCTTTTGTTTTGAGGCAATTTTGCCGTTTGCTAAGTCTGGCTGACAATAGGAGGTCATTTAAGGCTTTGCCGATAGCTCGAAAATCGACTAAAACCAGGCTTCTTGTACCGCAGTTGTATCTCGGATGCTCTAAGTATCTGGGATTCAACGATGGTTAATAATTCAAAGTCAACT
>DEJV01000061.1:0-131 GCA_002353525.1 Prevotella sp. UBA2739 | reverse complement strand
TAATGTTTATGTGTCGCCAGACACGTAATCTTTGGTGCAAATTGATTCAAAAAGACAGGGAAAAGAAAGGATGAGGTAACACTTTGAGGCAAAAAGGGGCGTAATATTTCTTTGGGTGAGAAATTATCGCC
>DEJV01000037.1 GCA_002353525.1 Prevotella sp. UBA2739 | reverse complement strand
CCCTATTGCGTCAGTTACAAACCGAACCTCGCCTTCTATGAGGCGTTCGGCGTGAAGGGACTCATCAGTTTCGAGAAGACCGTGAGCTACCTCAAGGAGAACTATCCCCATCATTTCATCATTGCAGATGCCAAGCGTGGAGACATCGGCAATACCTCTGCGATGTATGCCCGCACCTTCTTCGAGGAATACGATGTGGACTCCTTGACCGTAGCGCCATACATGGGAGAAGACTCCGTTTCGCCATTCCTCACCTACGAGGGAAAGTGGGTCATCCTGCTTGCGCTCACCAGCAACAAGGGCAGTCACGACTTCCAGTTGACGGAGGACAAAGACGGCCAGCGGCTCTTCGAGAAAGTACTCGAAAAATCCCAGCAATGGGGAACGCCCGAGAATATGATGTATGTAGTTGGTGCTACGCAGGGAAAGATGTTTGAAGACATCCGCCGCGTTGCCCCCCATCATTTCCTCTTGGTTCCCGGTGTGGGTGCGCAGGGTGGCAGCCTGCAGGAGGTATGCCGCTATGGCATGATAAAAGACTGTGGACTGCTCGTCAACTCGTCACGTGGAATCATCTACGCCTCACAGGGTGAAGATTTTGCCACTGTCGCTGCGCAAAAAGCCAAAGAGTTGCAAGCCGAGATGGCTCTCGAACTCGCAAAACTGTAACTAGGAATAATTCTGCCACAAGAATTGAGAAAAGAAGCATAAAAGCAAGAAGGACAAAAGGGTCAGCACCTTTTGTCCTTCTTGCTTTATCACATGTTTTGCTTCATCTGCAGGCTTTCATTTCTTTTTCCTTTTCTTTCCGAACAACTCCTGCAAAGCTGCCCTGGGCACGCCCAAGCTTACAGCGCGTTCCACATCTTCCATCGCCTCGTCCTTACGTCCCAAACGAAACAACAGATCGGCACGAGCCACCAGATAGTCGGTGTTGCCCGGAGTGAGGCGCAGCGCCTCGCCATAATCATACACCGCCAGTTCCAACTGCCCTCTCTCCTTCTCCATCCCGGCACGTGCGGCATAGGCGAGTGCACTGTCAGGATGCTGTTGCACCAACCGGTTAATCTGGTCAAGGGCGGTGGTGTAGCGATGATCTTTCTGATTGAGCAACGCCAAGCCCAACAACGTCTCAAAATGGGTGGGCACATAGGCTAACAACATCTCATAGTCCTGTCGGGCAAAACCATAACGATGCATGCGTTCGTTCACATAGGCCCTGTAGAAGAGGGCCGCCAGGTTGTCGGGATGCCGGTCAAGTATACGCGTATACTCGTTGAGGGCATACTCCCATTGCTCCAGCTTCAGGTTCCACGAGGCTTTCTTCAACCGCAAGTCCACACTGTCGGGATGGTAAGCCAAGGCATCACTAGCCTTTGCCAGAGAGTCACGCAGACTCTGACGGCTTTGAGCCCCTGCGGTCAAAACAGCCAGTAAAAGGAAGAAAAGCAGCAGGTATCTACGCATGCTGAATGTAATTGACAATCCACGCTCCTACTTCCTTCGTGCCATATTTCGCTCCTCCTTCTACCTGTATCTCGGGGGTGCGCACATGGGCATCAAGAGAGGCATTCACAGCTTCGCGTACCAACGCACCTTCGGCCATGAGTCCAAAATGCTCTAACAGCATGGCGGCAGAGAGAATCTGAGCCAGCGGATTGGCCAGGTTTTGTCCGGCTGCCTGTGGCCATGACCCATGAACGGGTTCGAACAGGGGTGTATGCTCGCCCAACGATGCCGAGGGTTGCAGTCCCATGGAGCCCGTGATGCACGAGGTCTCATCGGTGAGAATATCGCCAAACGTGTTCTCTGTAACAATCACGTCGAAGAAACGAGGCTCGGTGAGCACGCGCATCGAGGCGTTGTCGATGAACATATAGTCGGTGGCCACATCCGGATAGGATGCCTCCATCTCCTTGGCTATCTGACGCCACAGCCGGCTACTGGCCAGCACATTCGCCTTATCCACCACGGTGAGGTGCTTCTTGCGCTTCATGGCGGTCTCGAAGGCCACCTTCAAGATGCGCTCTATCTCTGGTCTCGTATAGATATCCGTGTCATAAGCCTTGTCGTTGTCTTGGTATTTCTCTCCGAAATACATGCCACCCGTAAGCTCACGAATCACCACGAAGTCGGCGCCACGCAACAGTTCGTCTTTCAACGGGCTCTTGTGCAACAGACAGTCGAAAGTAGCCACGGGACGAATATTGGCAAAGAGTCCCAGCTTCTTACGCATGGCCAACAGCCCTTGCTCGGGGCGCACTTTCGAGGTGGGGTCATTATCAAAACGCAAATCGCCCACGGCAGCGAACAGCACCGCATCGGCACGCATACACACATCGTGCGTGCTATCGGGATACGGGTCGCCCACCTCGTCGATGGCATGAGCACCGCAGATGGCCTCCTCGTAGACGAACTCATGATTGAACTTGCTGGCAATGGCGTCCATGACGGCCACTCCCTGCTGCATGATTTCCGGACCTATCCCGTCGCCGGAAAGAACGGCTATTCTTAGTTTCATATCAACTTGATTATTAATTATTTTAGTGCAGAAGTGTATCTAATTGAGTGGAGAGAGGAGAGAGGAGAGAGGAGAGAGGAGTATCTAAGTGAGAAGTGAAAGGTGACAAGTGAGAAGTGTGATTACCTTTCGAGCTGGAGACTCTGCCTTGAGAGTAATCATACTTGTCACTTTTCACTTGTAACTTCTCACTTGAATCCATACCTCAATAACGCTCCTACCAGATGATTATTGTTGCTCTTCAAATATATTAAGCATTTTAAAGGTTGCTTTAATAGCAGCGTCCGTCTGGTCGGCATCCAGTCCGCGAGTGCGGATAATCTTGCCGTTATTGTTCCATGTGATGACCGTCTGCACCAGGGCGTCGGTACGTCCACCCGGCGGAATGCTGACTTGATAGTTGGCCAGGATGGGGAACGTCCGATTGAGATACTTCTTATAGATATAGCGCAACGACTTCACAAAAGCATCGTACTGACCGTCGCCGGTGGCACTGGCCTCATACTGCTGGCCGTTGATCTCCACCTTGATGTTGGCACCGGGCTTCAGACCGTATGCCGTAGACACCACATAGCTGAGGAGTTTCACCTTGTCCTCGGGCGCATCGTGTTTGAGCACATCGCTGACGATATAGGGCAAGTCTTCCTGCGTGACGATTTCCTTCTTGTCGCCCAGCTCCGTGATTCGCTTTGTCACACGTCGCTGCTGGTCGGGTGTAAGCTCCAGCCCCAGTTCCTCCAGGTTCTTGGCGATATTGGCTTTGCCACTGGTCTTGCCCAAGGCATACTCACGCTTCCGGCCGAAGCGTTCAGGCACGAGGTCGTTACAATAGAGATTGTCCTTATTATCTCCGTCGGCATGCACTCCGGCCACCTGTGTGAACACATTCTCGCCCACAATGGGTTGGTTGGGCGCTACGGCTATGCCGCTGTAGCCCTCTACCAGTCGGCTGATGTCGTTGAGCTTACTCTCGTTGATGCTGGTACGGGCATTGAATTTATCCTTGAGAATAGCCTGTACGCTGGCCAACGGCGCATTGCCACAACGCTCGCCCAGCCCGTTCACGGTCACATGCAGGCCCTTTGCACCACTGAGCACCGCCGCGAGCGAGTTGCTCACGGCCAGGTCGTAGTCGTTGTGGGCATGGAAATCGAAATGGGTGGTGGGATAGCGTTTTTTCATCTTCCTGAAAAACTCCACACACTGCAGAGGATGTACGATGCCCAGCGTGTCGGGCAACATAAAGCGGCGGATGGCGGGTGCCGCATGGCTGTCGTCGCGCATCGCCACCAACGCGTCGAGCAGCTGGTAGACATATTCGGGCGAGTCGTTCATTCCGTTCGACCAGTCCTCCAGATAAAGGTTCACCGTCATCCCCTTGCTGATGGCATACGCCACCACACACTGAATGTCGGCGATGTGCTGCTCGGGCGTTTTCTTTAGTTGGTTCAGGCAATGCTTCAGCGAGCCTTTCCCCAGCAGGTTGATCACCTTGCCCCCACATTGGTCTATCCAGTCGACACTCTGATGGCCGTCCACAAAGCCGAGCACCTCTACCCTTTCGAGCATATTGTTCTGACGGGCATAGCGGCAGATCATCTCCACCGCGTCGCGCTCGCCTTCCGACACACCGGCAGACGCCACCTCAATACGGTCTACATTCACGTCGCGCAGCAGCATCCGTGCAATCATCAGTTTCTCATGAGGAAGAAACGACACGCCGCTGGTCTGCTCGCCGTCGCGCAAGGTAGTATCCATAATCTCGATGAACCGCTGGATTTGCCCCGACGTCGAAGATACTATTTGTTCTGCAGTTCCCATGCTTCAGTTTTGTCTTTGTTCTGTACCAGGAAGTCGATGTCGTCGATGCCATTCATCAGACAGTATTTCTTATAGCCGTTCAGCTCAAAATGCTCACTGTGGCCTGTCACCTTATTCGTGATGGTCTGCTGCGGCAGGTTGACTTCCACTTCCGTCTTCGGGTCGCGCTCAATGCTGTCGAACAACTCTGCGAGGAACGGGCCGCTCACCACTACTGGCAATACAAAATTGTTCAGTTCGTTGTTCTTGTGGATATCCGCAAAAAAGCTGCTGACCACCACCCGGAAGCCGTAATCAGCAATCGCCCATGCTGCATGCTCGCGCGATGATCCGCTGCCGAAGTTCTTCCCGGCCACAAGGATGACCCCCGAATAACGGGGATTGTTCAACACAAAATCGTTGTTCAGCGTACCATCTGGCTGATAGCGCCAGTCGTGGAACAGATGGTCGCCGAATCCCTCTTTGTCCGTTGCCTTCAGATAGCGGGCAGGGATAATCTGGTCGGTATCCACATTTTCCAATGGCAGGGGTACGCATGTGGAGGTGATAATATCGAATTTCTGTTTCATTGTTCTTTGTATTTCTATTTTAAGTTGACGAGCTTCTTCAAGTGATCTTCGAGTTGATAACTGAGAACTGAGAGGTATGATTACTCTCAAGGCAGAGCCTCCAGCTCGAAAGGTAATCTCTCTCCTCTCACCTCTCTCCTCTCACCTCTCACCTAGGAACACCTCTCACCTCTCAGTTATCAGTTGTCCCATTCTCTCGGATCCGTAATGACTCCCGTCACGGCGGCGGCGGCAGCTACCAAGGGCGACGCAAGGATGGTGCGAGCCCCGGGGCCCTGGCGCCCTTCAAAGTTGCGGTTGCTGGTCGACACACACAACTTTCCGGCAGGAATCTTATCATCGTTCATGGCCAGACAGGCCGAACAACCTGGCTGACGAATCTCAAAGCCACTGTCACGCAACACGACGTCGAGTCCTTCTTCGCGTATCTGCCGTTCCACGGCCCACGAGCCGGGCACCAGCCAGGCCGTCACTTCGGGGGCTTTCTTCCGTCCCCTCACCACACTGGCAAAAGCACGGAAATCCTCTATGCGCCCGTTGGTGCAAGCGCCCAGAAACACGTAGTCCACCTTCTCGCCTATCAGCGACTGTCCCGGACGGAAGCCCATATAGGCAAGCGCCTTGGCAAAGCCTTTGTCCGCTTCACCGTCGGCCGAGACACCCATGGGCACGCACTCCGTGATACCGATGCCCATGCCGGGGTTGGTGCCATAGGTGATACGCGGCTCAATGTCGGCAGCGTCGAACGTCAGTTCTTTGTCAAACACCGCGTCGTCGTCGCTCCTCAGTTGCCGCCATTCGGCCACCGCTTTCTCCCAATCGTCGCCCACCGGCGCATACTCGCGTCCTTTCAGATACTCGAACGTAACCTCGTCGGGAGCGACAAATCCGCCACGCGCACCCATCTCAATCGACAGATTACACAGGGTGAGGCGGCCTTCCATCGACATGTTTCTGACCACCTCGCCGGCATACTCCACGAAGTAGCCCGTGGCGCCGCTTGTGGTCAGCTGGGCCATCAGGTAGAGGGCCACGTCTTTGGCCGTGACACACTTTTGCAGTGTTCCGTTGATGTTGATGCGCATCGACTTGGGTTTCTGTTGCAAGATGCACTGCGACGCCATCACCATCTCCACCTCCGACGTGCCGATGCCAAAAGCCACAGCTCCCACAGCCCCATGCGTCGACGTGTGCGAGTCGCCACACACAATCGTCATGCCGGGCAGCGACAATCCTTTCTCGGGACCCACCACATGGATGATTCCGTTGTCAGGCGACATCATTCCGAAATAGGTCAGTCCGAAGTCTTTGGCATTTTTCTCTAACGTGTCCACCTGCTTCTTCGATACCGGATCCACAATGGGCTTGTCCTGGTCGTGGGTAGGTGTGTTATGGTCGGGCATGCAGACAATCTGCTCCGGGCGGAAGCACCTCAGTCCGCGCTTCCTCATGCCCGTGAAAGCCTGCGGCGAGGTGACCTCATGACAGTAGAGCCTGTCTATATACAGTTGTGTGGGACCGTCGTCCACCACCTGCACCACATGCTTGTCCCAGATTTTATCAAACAGTGTGTTCATCTCTTAAACTTATTTATACAGTCAATATATGCTTCTACAGAGGCCGTCACGATGTCGGTATTGGCACCAAAGCCATAGTAGAGGTTGCCATCGTATTCCACCTGCATGTGTACCTTTCCCACATCGTCGGAACCCTTCGAGATGGCCTGGATCGTAAACTCCTTCAGCGTCATGGTCTTCATGATGATTTTCTTCAGACCCTTGATGGCGGCGTCCACCGGACCATTGCCCGACGAGGCGGCCTCGAACTTCTGTCCGGCGATATCCAGACCGATGCTGGCCACGCTCTTCACGCCCTTGCCGGTGGTCACCTGCAGGAAGTCGAGCTTCACGGCGTGCGCGTCGGCGGTGTCGGCTCCAGCCAGCATCAGCACGTCGGCGTCGGAGATCTCTTTCTTCTGGTCGGCCAGTTGCAGGAACTTCTCGTAAATCTTGTCCAGCTTACGCTCGTCCACATCCACACCGTTCACGGTGAGCCGGTATTTCAGCGCCGCGCGTCCGCTGCGGGCCGTCAGCACGATAGAGTTATCGTCGATGCCCACATCCTTCGGGTTCATAATCTCATACGTCTGCACATTCTTCAGCACGCCATCCTGATGGATGCCGCTGGAGTGGGCAAAGGCATTGCGTCCCACGATGGCTTTGTTGGGTTGCACCGGCATGTTCATCAGCGAGCTGACCATGCGGCTGGTGGGATAAATCTTCGTCGTGTTGATGTTGGTCTCTATGTCAAGAGCCTTGTGGCATTTCAAGATCATGGCAATCTCCTCGAGCGAGGTGTTGCCGGCCCGCTCGCCAATGCCGTTCACGGTCACCTCCACCTGTCGTGCGCCCGCCATCACGCCGTTGAAGGTATTGGCCGTGGCCATGCCCAGGTCGTTATGGCAGTGGGTAGAGAGGATGGCCTTGTCGATACCGTCCACATGCTCTTTCAGGTATTTTATCTTCTCGTAGTACTCCTGCGGAAGACAGTAGCCCGTGGTGTCGGGAATGTTCACCACGGTGGCTCCGGCCTTGATGACCGCTTCCACCACCCGTGCCAGATACTCATTGTCCGTACGGCCCGCATCCTCGCAGTAGAACTCCACATCGTCTACAAACCGCTTGGCATATTTCACGGCCGCCACGCCCCGCTCTATCATCTCCTCGCGGGTAGAGTTAAACTTATACTGAATGTGATAGTCGCTCGTGCCCAGTCCCGTGTGTATGCGTTTCCGTTTGGCATATTGCAGCGCCTCCACCGCCACGTCGATGTCCTTCTTCACCGCGCGTGTCAACGCACAAATGGTGGGCCACGTCACAGCCTTCGAAATCTCAATCACCGAATGGAAATCGCCGGGACTCGAAACGGGAAATCCTGCCTCTATCACATCGACACCCAGCTGCTCCAGAGCCTTGGCCACCTGTATCTTCTCGATGGTGTTCAACTGGCATCCTGGCACTTGCTCGCCGTCACGCAGGGTCGTGTCGAAAATAAATAATCTGTCGCTCATTGTTCCTTTTTTACCTTAAACGTTTAGTTGGTCCTTACGGGGGAGATGAAAAAAGAATAAAGCCTTTCACACAACGGAAGTGAGAAAGGCTTTATAACTATACGTCAGCATAACTATACGCACACATCAACACTTCCGGCCACATCATGCAGTCGTAGAATGTTCACTAGGTGCTGAATGGTAATGCCTGACTTCATCATTCCTCGTTTTTTATTTAGCGCCGACAAAAGTACACAAAAAGATTGATTCCGACAAATAATTTATCACTTTTTTGATTCAAAATCTTACAAATTATCATTCTGCGCCCTTCGCCTTCACGGCCGCCATCACCTGCTCGGCAATCTGTCGCATGCCCTTGATGGTGGGATGTCCGTTCTGCTTGTCGATGGCATTCAGCAGGATAAAGGGCACGCCGTAGTGGCGGCATATCTCCTTGCTCGACTCGGTGATATCGTCGCGCAGTCCGTCGTTGATCAAGACGTAAATCTGCACGTTGGGATGATGCAGCAGCAGATAGTTCAGCATGTAGGCCATGGCCGGACGGTAGGTGTAGAAGTCGCCATACTGCCAGTCGCCCCATTTGTAGTCGCCCACCTTCTCACCGGCCCAGCTGTCGTTCGTTCCGCCAAAGACAAAGAGGATGTCAGGCTTGCCAATCTGGTCCATGCGGGTGATAAACGACCGCTGACTGTAGTCGTTGCCCGAGTAGCCATAATAGCCGATGGTAGCTCCCGAGTACGAGTTGTTGGTGTCCAGCTTCCATCCCATCTCCTTAATGGTTTGCCACCACCAGGTCTGCGTGACCTCGTTCACGTCGGTGTTGCCACGAGGCTTACAGTAATACCACAACTCATTGCTGGCTGGTGTCATAAATCCCTCAAATGTGGAATAAGAGTCGCCCAGCACCGACACGCTCAGCCGCTGAGCAGAAACAGTCATGCTCAGTACTGACAATAATAATAAGGTGAAAAATCTATTCATATCTTTGTCTTTTTAGTTATTCATGTTTCAGGAGTTCGTTTTAATGCATCATTACGTCTCGCCCTTTATTGTTGCCACCGCCTTTGGCGACGCTGCAACGAGCGAGCCATGACCGCTGGTTCATAATGCATAATGCATCATAACTCAAGCTGCAGTACGGCCTGAAAGGCTTTTTAATTCATAATTCATAATGCATAATGCATAATAACTCAAGCTGCAGTACGGCCTGAAAGGCCAGCGAGCCTATAGCCCAGGGCAACACCCTGGGTAAACCAGGCGTCCCCCTCTCGCCCTGTAAGGGCAAAAGCCCAACAGCAGAGATAAAAGCTACCGCTTGCCATCAATATTTGCCGCATTACACATGCTCATACTCGGTGCCTCCGTATCCACGAAAGCCGTACCCACGAAAGCCGCAGTGGCACCCCCAAATTATCAATTGTCAATTATCAATTATCAATTAAAACGGCGCTCCTCCCGGTGGAGGTGGCGGGAAGGCGTCGCCGCCATTCATTCTCGAGCCGACAATCTCGCCGCCGCCCGTGGGAGGCAGGAAGTCATCGTTAGGATTCTGGAATCGTGTAAACTCGCCGCGGAACGTCAGCAGCACGTCGCCCGTGGCACCCTTACGGTGCTTGGCAATGATAATCTGAGCCATTCCGCGCAGGTCGTTACCTTTCTCGTCCTGCAGAATATGATAATACTCCGGACGGTGCACAAACAGCACCATGTCGGCATCCTGCTCGATGGCACCCGACTCACGCAGGTCGCTCAACTGCGGTCGCTTGCCGTCGATGCCCTCACGGTTTTCCACCGTACGGTTCAGCTGGCTCAGCGCCAGTATCGGCAGGTCCAGCTCCTTGGCCAGTCCCTTCAGCGAGCGGCTGATGGTCGACACCTCCTCCTGACGGCTGCCGAACTTCATGCCGTTGGCGTTCATCAGCTGCAGATAGTCTATCATGATCATCTTCACCCCTTTCTCCCTCACCAGTCGGCGAGCTTTCGTTCGCAGCTCAAAGATACTCAGTCCCGGCGTGTCGTCGATATACATCGGGGCGCCCTGCATCTTTCTGAGGTTTTTGTCCAGGCGTTTCCACTCCTCGTCGTCAAGCTGTCCGTTCAGGATTTTCTTACCCGACACCTCGCACACATTCGATATCAGTCGGTTCACCAGCTGCACGTTGCTCATCTCCAACGAGAAGAAGGCCACGGGTATGCGTTGGTCTATCGCGATATTCTTCGCCAGCGACAAGGCAAAGGCCGTCTTACCCATGGCGGGTCGGCCCGCCAGGATCACCAGGTCGGAGTTCTGCCATCCCGACGTCTTGTCGTCCAGGTCGGTATAGCCCGTGGGGATACCCGTCAGTCCACCGGCGTTCTCAGCAGCTTTCTGCAGAATGTTCACTGCCTGAGCCAGCACAGGGTCAATCTGCGTATAGTCCTGCCGCATATTCTTCTGCGACAGTTCGAAGAGGCTACCCTCTGCCTCCTGCATCAGCTCGTCAATGTCCACCGTCTCGTCGAAGGCCTTCGTCTCAATCATGCTGGCATACGATATCAGCTGTCGGGCCAGGAACTTCTGGGCCAGGATATGCGCGTGATACTCAATGTGGGCCGACGACGCCACGTGCGAGCTCAGTTCCACGATATAGGCAGGGCCGCCCACCTCCTCCAGGGTGCCGTCATGCTTCAGCTGCTCCGTCACCGTAATGATGTCGACGGGTTTCTCGGCCATGCTCAGCGTCTGTATCGCCTGGTACACCTTCTGGTTACGAGGCTCATAAAAAGTTTCGGGGCGCACAATCTCGCTGATCATCGAGAAGGCGTCCTTATCTATCATCAATGCACCCAGCACCACCTGTTCTATCTCTCTTGCCTGAGGTTGCAGATGCCCGTACTTCGAGTCTATCGGTGCTGGTCGTTTTCGGTTGTTGTTGTTTTCTGCCATAGTGGGGACAAAATTACAATTTTTTTTTGTACTTTTGCACAATCAACCAAAAAAACGATGAAAATAAATCCATGTGCTAAAATCAACCTCGGGTTGAACATTGTGGGAAAGCGCCCCGACGGCTATCACAATCTGCAGACCGTCTTCTACCCCGTTCCCCTCTTCGACACGCTGGAAATCGTCGAGGCCGACGAGACGAGGTTGTTTGTCAACTCCTCCCTGGCCGACGAAGACCCTGAGCGCAACCTCGTGGTGAGGGCCTACCGTCTGCTGGAGAAGAGCTTTCAGCTGCCTCCCGTACATATTCATTTGCAGAAGAGCATCCCCATGCAGGCCGGCATGGGCGGCGGATCGAGCGACGGCGCCTTCACGCTCCGCCTTCTCAACGACCTGTTCCACCTGCAGCTCTCCACCCCGCAACTGCAACAGATGGCTGCCGGGCTGGGCGCCGACTGTCCGTTCTTCATCGAGGCCACACCCGCCTATGCCGAGGGCATCGGCGAGCAGCTCTCCCCCATCGCCCTCGACCTCAGCGGACTAACCATCGTCGTCGTGAAGCCCCCCATTGCCGTGTCCACGCGCGAGGCCTTCGCCCTTATCCATCCGCAGCTGCCCGCCCGCAACTGCCGTGACATCGTCATGCAGCCCATCGCCACGTGGCGGGAGTCGCTAGCGAACGATTTCGAGCAGAGCATCTTCGCCCAGTACCCCGAGATAGCCGCCATCAAGCACAGCCTCTACGACCACGGCGCCCTCTATGCGGCCATGAGTGGCAGTGGCAGCAGCGTCTTCGGCCTCTTCGACGGCCGTCCCCAGCTCCCCCACTACCCCGACAGCTACGCCGTATATGCCCAGCAGCTTCAAGTGACAAGTTACAAGTGATCTTCGAACTGATAACTGAGAGGTGAGAGGAGAGAGGAGAGAGGTGAGAGGAGAGAGATTACCTTTCGAGCTTGAGACTCTGCCTTGAGAGTAATCATACCTCTCAGTTCTCAACTCTCAGTTATCAGTTCGAAAGGTAATCTCGTACACTCGTACCCTCGTACCTTCGTACCCTCGGTAATTATCAATTATCAATTATCAATTTTCAATTTTCAAAGTGGACAATCAACAAGAACTCTTCCCTGTGGTAGACGAACAGGGAAACATTCTGGGAAGCATCACACGTGGTGAAGCCCACAACGGAACAAAAGTACTCCATCCCGTCATCCACCTGCATGTGTTCAACAGTGCCGGCGCACTCTATCTGCAACAACGCCCCTTGTGGAAAGACATCCAGCCCGGCAAGTGGGACACGGCCGTGGGAGGCCATGTCGACTTCGGCGAGAATGTCACCATGGCCTTATACCGTGAAGTGAAAGAAGAGCCGGGCATCACCGACTTTCATCCAGAGAGCATGGGCACCTACGTCTTCGAGGGCGTTCGTGAGCGCGAGCTGGTGTATGTGCACAAGACCGTTTACGACGGTCCCATTCAGCCATCCGCCGACGAACTGGCCGGAGGCCGTTTCTGGACGCCCGCCGAGATAGCACAATCGATGGGTAAAGGTATTTTCACTCCCAATTTCGAAGACGAATACCAAAAGTTTTTTGGCACTAAACAACTGTAGTTCCTCTACGTCATACATCCTCTATGACAGAAAGAACGAGGGGGCGAGGTAGGAAACTATGACCAGATAGATGGAAACCGAAAAACATATAGACAAGATGCTATAGCAGACGTGCCTGCATGTTACGAGGGTCTAAAAGGCGTAAATGGAGTTGTAGAAAGCTATTTTACGATTGCAGAAGGCTACTTTACGATTGTAGAAGGCATGTTTACGAACCTTAAATGACATATTTACGAGTCCTAAACGACATATTTACGAACTGTAAAAGGCACCCCTTAAAAGTAAAAACCCTTCAGAACGATAGGAATGCGTTCCGAAGGGTTTTCTTTGTCGAGTCTTTCTAATGCTTACTTCGCATAGAGCGCAACGATGGTCTCGTACTTTTCTTGTTTACCAGAGGTCTGCTTCGGCTCTTCCACTTGCTTGCCGTACTCGTAAACCTGCTCGAGGGTCAGCTTGCCGTCCTCGAAGTCCTTGCCGATACCGGCGTCGAAGCTGGCGTAGCGGGCCTTCTTCATGGCAGGGAGCTCGCTCTCCTCGAGAATGGCTGCGGCATTCTCCAAGGCACGGGCCATGGCATCCATACCACTGATGTGGGCAATGAAGAGGTCCTCCAGGTCGGTAGAATTACGACGGATCTTTGCGTCGAAATTGGTACCGCCATTGCCCAGACCGCCATTGCGGATAATCTCCATCATGGCCTGTGTGAGCTCGTAGTTGTCGATGGGGAACTGGTCGGTGTCCCAGCCGTTCTGGGCGTCACCACGGTTGGCGTCGATAGAGCCGAGCATGCCGGCATCGACGGCACAAGCGAGCTCATGCTCGAAGGTGTGGCCAGCCAGGGTGGCGTGGTTCACCTCGATGTTCACCTTGAAGTCCTTGTCGAGATTGTGGGCACGGAGGAAGCCAATGACGGTCTCTGTGTCGACATCATACTGATGCTTAGAAGGCTCCATGGGCTTGGGCTCGATGAGGAAGGTGCCCTTGAATCCTTTGGCGCGGGCGTAGTCGCGTGCCATGGTGAGCATGGTGGCCATGTGCTCCTTCTCGCGCTTCTGGTCGGTGTTGAGCAGGCTCATATAGCCCTCGCGGCCTCCCCAGAACACATAGTTGGTTCCACCGAGCTTGATGGTAGCGTCGATGGCGTTCTTGATCTGCACGATGGCACGGGCCACCACGTCGAAGTCGGGATTGGTGGAGGCACCGTTGGCATAACGCTTGTTGCCAAACACATTGGCTGTGCCCCAGAGCAGTTTGATGTGGGGGTATTGCTGCATCTTCTCGAGCGCATAGTCGGTGATGGCCTTCATGCGGGCCTCGTACTCGGCAATGGTGGGAGCCTCGTCGACGAGGTCGACATCGTGGAAGCAGAAATACTCGATGCCGAGCTTGTCCATAATCTCGAAGCCGGCATCCATCTTGTCCTTGGCACGCTGCACGGCATCCTCGGCCTTGTCCCACTCGTAGGAGCGGGTCTGACCACCGAACTGGTCGGCACTGGCGCCGCCGAGTGTATGCCACCAGGCCATGGCGAACTTCAGCCAGTCTTTCATTTTCTTACCCATGACGACCTTTTCAGGGTCATAGTAGTGGAAAGCCATTACATTCTTACTTTCCTTTCCCTCGAAAGGAATCTTACCTGTAAACGGAAAATACTCTTTTGCCATAATTATTTGATTCGTTTAAATGGGTTATTGTGTATGTTTATTTTTTTAGAAGCAAGAAGCAAGAGGTGAGAGGTGAGAGGTGAGAGATTACCTTTCGAGCTTGAGACTCTGCCTTGAGAGTAATCATACCTCTCAGTTCTCAACTCTCAGTTATCAGTTCGAAAGGTAATCTCGTACCCACGTACCCTCGTACCTTCGTACCCTCGGTAATTATCAATTATCAATTATCAATTGTCAATTATTTTAATTCCTCATCATTCGCTCGAGCGTTTCCTTCCATGCCGCATAGGCGGAGAGATACTCGGTGCGCTTCTGCTCGTCGGGTTCGATCACGGCTAGCTTCTTCAGGGAGGCAAAGGCCTCGTGGTTGTCTTTGTATAGACCACATCCCATGCCGGCTCCCTTGGCTGCTCCTACCGAGCCGTCGGTCTCGTAAAGCTCGATGGTGGCTCCACTCACTCCGGCCAGCGTGTTGCGGAAAATGTCGCTGAGGAACATGTTGGCCTTGCCCGCATGGATGTTCTGGATGTCCATGCCCATCTGCTGCATGATCTCCATGCCATAGCAGAACGAGAAGACGATGCCCTCCTGGGCGGCCCGCATGAGATGAGCCTTGGAATGCTTGTTGAAGTTCACGCCATGGATGGAACAGCCGGTCTCACGGTTTTCCAGTACTCGCTCGGCGCCATTGCCGAAAGGAATGATGGTGACGCCCTCGCTTCCCACGGGAACATGCTCCATCATCGTGTTCATGTCGGCATAGCTGATGCCCTCGGGTGCCACATTGCGGCGAATCCACGCATTGAGGATGCCCGTGCCGTTGATGCACAGCAGGACGCCCAGACGGTCGAGGTCGGTGGTGTAGTTGACATGCGCAAAGGTGTTGACACGGCTCTTGGGGTCGTAGTTGGCCTCGCCGAGCACGCCATAGACGACACCCGACGTGCCTGCGGTGGCGGCAATCTCGCCGGGGTTGAGCACATTGAGCGAGAGGGCATTGTTGGGCTGGTCGCCACCACGATAGGAAATGGGTGTGCCCGCCTTCAACCCCAGCTCGGCGGCAGCCTCGGCGCTTACGACGCTCTGCACGCTGAAGGTGGGAACGATGTCGGCAATCACACTGTCGGAGAAGCCGAAATAGTCGAGCAGGAACTTGGCGGGCTGCTTCTCCTTGAAATCCCACAACATGCCTTCGGACAAGCCGCTGATGGTGGTGTTGACCACGCCGCTGAGCTTCATGGCCAGATAGTCGCCTGGCAACATGATTTTGTCGATGCGCTCGAACAACTCGGGCTCATTCTCTTTCACCCATGCGAGTTTGGAGGCGGTGAAATTGCCCGGCGAATTGAGCAGATGGCCGAGGCACTGCTTGGAACCGAGGTCGTTGAAGGCCTTCTCGCCGTAAGGAACGGCACGCGAATCGCACCAGATGATGCTGGGACGAAGCACCTGCTGCTGCTTATCGACGCACACCAGGCCATGCATCTGATAGCTGATGCCGATGGCGATGACATCCTCGCCACTGGCGCCTGTCTCTGCCATGATCTTCTTGAATGCCAGCTTGGCATTGTCCCACCACATCTGTGGATCTTGTTCTGCCCATCCAGCCTTGACGGCCATGATGGGTGCCTCTGACTCAGGATAAAAAGCGGAAGCAGCACATGCTCCTGTCTCTGCGTCCACTAATGATGCCTTTACAGACGAGCTGCCGACATCAAAACCTAATAAATATCTTGCCATAATATATCGTATTTTATGAAATGGTTGGTATCGTTTTTGTAAGATTATTTAGAGGTGAGAGGTGAGAGGTGAGAAGTGAGAGATTACCTTTCGAGCTTGAGGCTCTGCCTTGAGAGTAATCATACCTCTCAGTTATCAACTCTCAGTTATCAGTTCGAAGATCACTTGTCACTTCTCACTTGTAACTTGTCACTTGAAGAAGCTTGTCAACTCCTAATTATATAATACGTAGCAAAATGGGAATCCCCCCAAAAAATTCAACAAACATCTTGAATGCCTTGCATATTTTCGCCATTATTCGTATCTTTGCACGAAAGAAACAATAAGCAAACGAACAATATGACCGAAGGACAAAGACTACGGATGGAAGAGCTGGTGCAGCGCCTGAACCAGGCCTCGGAAGCCTACTACGGCGGAAAAGGCGAACTGATGACCGACTATGAGTGGGACGCCCTGTTCGACGAACTGAAAAAGCTGGAGGCGGAAACGCTCGTCACGCTCCCCGACAGTCCCACGCACAGGGTGAGCGAAAGCCACGAGGCGGGACAGAAAGAGGAGCACGAGTATGCGGCGCTCTCTCTGGCGAAGACCAAGCAACCGGCCGAGCTGGTGAAATGGGCTGAAGACCGACCCATCTGGATCTCGTGGAAGCTGGACGGACTGACACTGGTGGTGACCTACGACAACGGACGGCTCACCAAGGTGGTGACACGGGGCAACGGACATATCGGCACCAACATCACGCATATGGCGGAGGCCATCACGGGCATCCCGCAAAGGATAAAAGCCGAGGGACACATCGTGATAAGGGGCGAGGCCGTCATCTCGTACGACGACTTTGAGCGCTTCGTCATGGAGACGGGCGAGGACTATGCCAACCCCCGTAACCTGGCATCGGGCTCGCTCACGCTGAAGGACGTCGGCGAGGTGCGACAGCGCCACATCCAGTGGATTCCCTTCACGCTGGTACACTGCGACGAGGACATTGCCTCGTGGGGCGACCGCCTGCAGTGGCTCGACAGCCTGGGCTTCCACACGGTGGAGCGCCTATTCATCGGCGAGCCGACGCTCGAAGCCGTAGAGGAGGCCATCGGGAAGTTCAGCCAACGCGTGTACCAACAAGACAAGAACCCCTACCCCGTAGACGGACTGGTGGTCACGTACGACGACACCGAGTATGCCGCCACGGGAAGCGTGACGGGCCATCATGCCACACGCGCCGGCCTGGCCTTTAAATGGCAGGACGAGACAGCCGACACGGAGCTGGACCATGTGGAGTGGTCGTGTGCCGCCTCGACCATCTCGCCCGTGGCGGTGTTCCGCCCCGTGGAACTGGAGGGAACGACCGTGAAGCGTGCGTCGCTCTGCAACATCAGCGAGTGTGAGCGTCTGGGCATTGGCGACAAGGGCACGGAGATACAGGTGATCAAGGCCAACAAGATTATTCCCAAGGTGGTGAAGGTGTTGCAGCGCAAGGGCGACCTGCAGATACCCGAGGCGTGCCCGGTGTGCGGTGCGCCCACCGACATCAGGGTGAGTGAGAATAGCGGTACGCGCACGCTGCACTGCTCGAATGCCGACTGTCCTGCCAAGCAGCTGAAGAAGTTCACGCGCTTCGTGGCGAAAGAGGGAATGAACATCGACGGCATTTCGGAACAGACGCTGGCGCGATTCATCAACATGGGATGGATTACAGCATATGCCGACATCTTCCGGCTGCGCGACCACATCCGCGAAATAGCCTCGATGGAGGGCTTCGGCGAGAAGTCGGCCTCGAACATGATGCGGTCGATAGAGAAGGCCCGCGACGTGGAGGCCCAACGCCTGCTCTATGCGCTGAGCATCCCCCTGTGCGGTCTCGACGTGTGCAAGCGGCTGCTGGCCGCCTACCCCTTCGAGACGCTCATCGCTCCGGCGGAGCACGCAGCGCTGAGCGCACAGCTGGAAGCCGTTCCCGGCATCGGCCCGGAGAAGGCAGCCTCGTTTGCCGGATGGATGGGCAACGGACATAACCGCAGCATGCTGGAAGGACTATTAAAAGAGGTACGCGTGAGACAGGCACAGCCACTGGTAAGCGGAGCCAAGTGCAAGGGACTCACCTTTGTCATCACGGGCGACGTGCACCACTATAAGAACCGCAACGAGCTGAAAGCCTACATAGAGTCGCAAGGCGGACGCGTGGCGGGCAGCGTGAGCGGGTCGACCAGTTTTCTCATCAACAACGACGCGACCTCGACCTCGGGCAAGAACAAGAAAGCGAAGGAACTGGGCATCGCCATCATGACGGAAGACGAGTTTGTGAGCCGCTACGGACAAACCGACAGTCAGCCCGAAGAGGGAAGCCTCTTCTAACCACATGAATGGTGCATAAATATGTAAATGGTGATAAAAATTATCATAAATTTGCCAAAACCTTTTGTCAATCGCAAAAAAATTTGTTACTTTGCACGGAATTTAAAAGAATCACAAAAATAAGAACGATTATGAAAAGATTTTTCTTAGCTATTCTGACAGTCCTTCTGGCTGCACCATCGTTCGCCCAATTCAGCAGCGGTGGCTTTGATTTGAGTAAAGATAACCTTTATTATGGTGTTCGCATCGGTATGACATCGGCCACTCTGAGCGGTGACGGTATTGATGCTGACTCGAAAATAGGCATGACACTGGCGGGTATCGTCGGTCTGCGCGTCTCGCAGAGCACACCTCTTTTCCTTGAGAGTGGTCTCTACTATACCGAGCGCGGTGCCAAGAACGTTGGTTACAACAACCTCGAAATCCCCCTCCTTATTAAATATGGCTTTAAGGCCACCGACCAGATTGCCGTGCTGCCGTTCATCGGTCCTTACTTCGCACAGGCCATCAGCGGAAAGACAAAGATTGACGGCACAAAGGTCGGCACCTTCGACGAAAAGAAATGGATGGGCCTGAACCGCTTCAACATGGGATTCAAGATTGGTTGCGGTGCCGAATACAACAAACTCTATCTGGAGCTAGGCTACCAATTCGGTGTCAACAACATCTCAAAAGCCGACGAGATTGACGGTATTCACAGCAACGCTTTCTTTGCAAACTTCGGAGTCAACTTCTAATGATGAGAATAATCAACAACAATAAAGATGGTATCTTCTCTGAGTACTAAACTCAGAAAGATACCATTTTTCTTATCTAGGCGCGAAGAAGTAAAAAGAGATTACACACAAGAATCATCATAAAAAAACAAACATACTCACAAATCATGAAGAGAAAACTCAACAAAGTGCTCGTACTGGGTTCGGGCGCACTGAAAATCGGACAAGCAGGTGAATTTGACTACTCTGGCTCGCAGGCACTGAAAGCCCTGCGCGAGGAAGGCATCGCCAGCGTGCTTGTCAACCCGAACATTGCCACCATTCAGACCTCTGAGGGAATAGCCGACAAAGTGTATTTCCAGCCGGTAACCACCCACTTCGTTACCGAGATTATCAAGAAAGAGAGACCCGACGGCATCTTGCTTGCCTTCGGTGGACAGACCGCCCTGAACTGCGGCACAGAGCTTTACCAGAACGGCACGCTGAAAGAGTATGGCGTGGAGGTGCTTGGAACGAGTGTCGAGGCCATCATGAACACCGAGGACCGCGACCTGTTTGTCAAGAAGCTGGACGAGATTGAGCTGAAGACACCTATCAGCCATGCCGTTGAGAACATGGACGACGCCCTGAAGGCTGCCCGCTCCATCGGTTTCCCCATCATGATTCGCTCGGCCTACGCCCTGGGCGGACTGGGCAGCGGCATCTGCCCCGACGAGAAAGCCTTTGTAGAGCTGGCAGAGAGCGCCTTCACCTTCGCCCCGCAGATTCTCGTGGAAGAGAGTCTGAAAGGATGGAAAGAGATTGAGTTTGAGTGCATACGCGACGCCAACGACCACTGCTTCACCGTGGCATCGATGGAGAACTTCGACCCCCTGGGCATCCATACCGGCGAGAGCATCGTGGTGGCTCCCACTTGCTCGCTGACACCCGAACAGGTGAAGATGCTGCAAGACATCACCATCCGCTGCGTGCGCCATCTGAACATTGTGGGCGAGTGCAACATCCAGTTTGCCTTCAACGCCGTGACCAACGACTACCGCATCATCGAGATTAACGCTCGTCTGAGCCGTTCGTCGGCACTGGCATCGAAGGCCACCGGCTATCCCCTTGCCTTTGTGGCTGCCAAGATTGCCCTGGGCTATACGCTCGACCAGATTGGCGAGATGGGCACACCCAATTCGGCGTATGTGGCTCCACAACTCGACTACATGATTTGTAAGATTCCACGCTGGGACCTCACGAAGTTTGCCGGTGTCAGCCGCCAGATAGGCTCAAGCATGAAGTCGGTGGGTGAGATCATGTCGATAGGACGTACCTTCGAGGAGATGATTCAGAAGGGACTGCGCATGATAGGACAGGGCATGCACGGATTTGTGGGCAACGACCACACGAAGTTCGACGATCTTGACGACGCGCTGCAGAATCCTACCGACCTGCGCATCTTCGCCATCGCACAGGCGCTGGAAGAGGGCTACACCGTTGAGCGCATCGAGGAACTGACCAAAATAGACGTGTGGTTCCTCAGCCGACTGAAGCGTATTGTCGACCTGAAGCACCAGCTGATGGCATTCAACTCGATGGACGAGCTGTCTGACGAGTTCTTGCGCGAGGTGAAAGAGGCCGGATTCTCTGACTTCCAGATTGCACGCTTCGTGCTGAAGCCCGTGAACGGCAACATGGAGAAAGAGAACCTCGAGGTGCGCCGCTACCGCAAGGAGCACGGCATCGTGCCTTCGGTGAAACGCATCAACACCGTGGCCAGCGAGCATCCCGAACTGACCAACTACCTGTATTTCACCTACACCCACACACCTGCCTTTGGCGTGGAAGACGGCAAGCCCTACCATGCCAAGCACGATATTGAATACTATAAGAACGAGAAATCGGTCATCGTGCTCGGTTCGGGTGCCTACCGCATCGGCTCGAGCGTGGAGTTCGACTGGTGCTCGGTGAACGCCATCAACACCGCTCGCAAACTGGGCTATAAGTCTATCATGATTAACTATAACCCCGAGACCGTGTCGACCGACTACGACATGTGCGACCGCCTCTACTTCGACGAGCTCTCGCTGGAGCGCGTGCTCGACGTGATCGACCTGGAGCAGCCGCGCGGCGTCATCGTCAGCGTGGGCGGACAGATTCCGAACAACCTGGCCATGAAACTCTACCGACAGGGTGTTCCCGTGCTTGGCACATCGCCCGTGGACATCGACCGCGCCGAAAACCGCGACAAGTTCTCGGCCATGCTCGACAAACTGGGCATCGACCAGCCGGCATGGCGCGCGCTGACATCTTTCGACGACATCAAGGAGTTTGTCAGTGAGGTGGGTTATCCGGTATTGGTACGCCCCAGCTACGTGCTCTCGGGTGCTGCCATGAACGTGTGCTACGACGATGAGGAGCTGCACCGCTTCCTGAACATGGCCACCGAGGTGTCGAAAGAGTTTCCCGTGGTGGTGTCACAGTTCATGCAAGACACCAAGGAGATTGAGTTCGACGCCGTGGCCGACAAAGGCGAAGTGGTAGAGTATGCCATTTCTGAGCACATCGAGTATGCCGGTGTACACTCAGGCGACGCCACCATGGTGTTCCCTGCACAGCACATTTACTTCTCGACCATCCGGCAGATCAAGAAGATATCACGCAAGATTGCCAAAGAGCTCAACATCAGCGGTCCGTTCAACATCCAGTTCCTGGCTAAGAACCGCGAGGTGAAAGTCATTGAGTGCAACCTGCGCGCCAGCCGCTCGTTCCCCTTCGTGAGCAAAATCCTGAAGCGCAACTTCATCGAGACCGCCACCAAGATCATGCTCGACGCACCCTACACACGCCCCGACCGCAGCGAGTTCGACATCGACCGCATCGGCGTCAAGGCCAGCCAGTTCTCGTTTGCCCGTCTGCAGAATGCCGACCCCGTGCTGGGCGTCGACATGAGCTCTACCGGCGAGGTGGGATGCATGGGCGACGACCTGCACGAGGCCCTGCTCAATGCGCTCATCGCCACAGGCTACCGTGTGCCCAAACAGGCTGTGCTCATCAGCTCGGGCGGTGCCAAAGGCAAGGTACAGCTGCTCGAGCCCGCACGCGAGCTTACCAAGAAAGGCTACCAGATTTACGCCACCGGCGGCACGGCTAAATTCTTCAACGAAAATGGCGTGCCTGCCATCGCTGTAAGCTGGCCCGACGAGGAAGGCGACAACAACGTGATGGACCTCATTGCCCAGCATAAGTTCGACCTCATCATCAACGTGCCGAAGAACCACACCAAGCGCGAGCTGACCAACGGCTACCGCATCCGTCGTGGAGCCATCGACCACAACATTCCGCTGATGACCAACGGACGACTGGCAAAGGCCTTCATCGAGGCTTTCTGCAGCATGAGCGAAAACGACATCAAGGTGAAGAGCTGGCAGGAGTACAACTCATAATGCAGGTCCGATAAGTCCGGACGCTTAAAGAGCATTTCAAGAGGGAAGAGTTGCCTACGTGGGCAGTTTTTCCCTCTTTTTCTTTTCCTCGAAAAAAGCTGACCTTCCACTCCTAATTTGATGCAGAATGGGGGGACACATTGTCATCTTAAAAGGAAAAAGTTTCACTTGCCGAGAAAAAACGTCCTGTTATTTAATAAGTATCCATCTTTTTTAGTATATTTGCAGTGTGACCTTTAAAAAAGTACTACAACCATGAAAAAAATCTTTATGCTCATTTTCATAGCGTGCATGATGGTTGCTCAACATTCAGCAGCGCAACGCGTCAGTCAGCAAACACATAGGCTGCCACCCAAGCTGGCAATACTCTATGCACGTGCCGACAGCATCAGTAAGCTAAAAGCGAAAACGAGACGGAAACCCGTCATCGGCATCACTACTACACTCAAAAACAATGTCCTGGCATTAGGACATAATTACGCCAAGGCAGTGTCCATGGCTGGAGGCATTCCCTATCTGATAGCCTCGACCGACGACCCACAAGAACTAAACACAGTGGTTGGATTGCTCGACGGACTATTGATGACCGGTGGCCCTGATGTCGATCCGGCCTACTATGGTCATGAGCGTCATCCCCAATTGGGCGAGGTGAACGATGACCGCGATGTGTTCGAGCTGCTTCTTTTCAAGGCTGCCCTAAAAAAGGGAATGCCCATCTTCGGCATCTGCCGCGGATTGCAGATGATCAATGTGGCCATGGGAGGCACGCTGTGGCAAGACATTCCTTCCGACTTCCCGCAATCGGAACTCTGCCACCGCCAAACCGACGACAGCACCACTCCCGCACACGATATCAGCATTGTGCCAGGCACGGTGACGGCAAAGGTGTTCGGGCTTACGCATACGGGCGTTAACAGCCGTCACCACCAATGCATCAAGGACATAGCGCCCGAGCTGAAAATCACAGCATGGAGTCCCGACAGTGTGCCCGAAATGATGGAAGGCTATCCGCGCTACCCCATTCTTGCCGTTCAGTCGCACCCGGAAATATTCACTGTTCATGGCGACAAGGTGATGCCCCGCTTCTTCGGATTCCTCATCGAAGAGGCCAAAAAGTATCATCAGAAGAGAGTGGCACGGCCTGTCTCGAAACGAAGCAACAAAGGCAAGAAATAACTGAAAGAAGCATCGATTAGCACCATACATCCATGAAATACAAGGCTTTTATATACTCTTTACTCATTGCCTGGTCGTTGTGCCTGCCTGCAAAAGCACAAACCACCTTGCTGCCAGTATGCCAGAAGGCACTCAACGACAAAACGTCCATCCAATATGTTGACTTCAAAAACTACCCTTCCCTACTGCGCGATCTGCCCATTGGCGTATTCGACAGTGGAACGGGAGGATTCACTGTGCTTGAGCGAATACTCCGGCAGGACCGATTCAACAATGAGACCGGTGAGGAGAAACCCGACGGGATTCCCGATTTCCAAAACGAGAACTTCGAGTATCTGGCCGACCAGGCAAATATGCCTTATGGGCGCTACGACCGTGAGGGCAAGGCCGACTACCTGCGCGAGCTGGCTGTGAAAGATGCCCTTTTCCTGCTGAAGGGGCAGTTCTGGAAAGACAATCGGTCGCAAAAGCCTGAAGGGCAGAAAAGTCCTGTCAAGATAATTGTCATCGCCTGCAACACGGCAACGGCCTACGGTCTGGAGCACATACAGCAGTTACTGGCAGGTGCACAAAGCCCGGTGAAGGTGATTGGTGTGGTAAACGCCGGAGCGCAGAGTGCGTTAGAGTCTATCGGCAACAAACCCACAACAGCTATTGGCGTGCTGGCCACGGAAGGAACCATCAGCAGTGGCGTGTATGAGCGTACGCTCAGCGCTACCAAACCCGCTGCCATGCAGCTGTCTGTCGTCAGTCAGCCCGGCTACGGATTCGCCGAGGCCGTTGACGAGGAGAAAGAGTTTGTGGACCGTTCGCTCACCACCTTCTCAGCCAACTATCGTGGACCGAAACTGGGCAAGACGGATGGCGACATTGACCCTGATCTGATTGATGCCTACAACTTCGACACAACCAACAACCAGGCATTCATTGAGCGCGATAGTCGCGGAAGAGTAACGCGCATACAACTGAACTCAGCCGACAACTATGCCCGGTTCAACCTGCTCTGCCTGCTGGAGAGAGCACGCAAACAGAATATCCAAAAACCCATCGACCGCATCATTCTAGGCTGCACGCACTACCCCTTCGCCATCGAGACTTTAAAGAAACACCTCATAGAACTGAAGAGCTTTCAGGACAAAACCGGGCACAGACCCTATGCGCGTCTGATTTCCGACGACTGCGAATTCATCGACCCTGCCGTAGGAACAGCCTACGAGTGCTACAAAACCCTGCTTGCCGACCACAATCTGAACGACATTGGCAACCAAGGCACACTAGAGCCTTATATCTCGGTGGCTTCTGCCCTGCTTCCTAGCGAGTGTCTCGACAAAGACGGGAACCTGACTTATGCTTTCAAGTATGGTCGCAATCCGGGGTCTGAGGACATCACTACCATGTTCGTGCCTTTTTCTGAGCAAACCGTCAGTGCCGACAATCTGTCGCGCATCAAACGACTGCTGCCGCTATGTGCTGCGAAAATCAGCGATTTCATGGACCGGAACACTACAAACGAGCAAGTGGCAGCCAAAGCAGAGAAAGATCCTTTCACGCCATGGACGCTCTTTGTAGATGCGGGCATGATTACCCTTTTGCTGCTGATTGGAAAGTTCATACGCGTAAAAGTGAAATGGGTGCAGCGATTGTTCATCCCTCCCTCGCTCATTGCCGGATTCTTAGGACTGGCCCTGGGGCCCAACGGCATTGCATGCATTCCGCTATCAGAGAACACAGGAACCTACGCCAGCATCCTCATTGCCTGCATCTTCGGGTGCCTGCCGTTCACAACGGACAGCTCGAAAGCCTCGGGCAACAACATCGGCCGCATGTGGGTTTACTCGCAAGTGGGCATGTTGGCACAATGGACCTTGGGCGGACTGATGGGCATCTGCGTGCTACGCCTGTTCTGGCCGGAGCTGAACAGTGCTTTTGGACTGTCAATGCCTGCAGGCTATTGTGGCGGCCATGGCACGGCAGCAGCACTGGGAGCAGCTTTCCAAACCTACAACTATGACGACATGCTCACACTGGCCATGACAGCTGCCACGGTGGGTATCATCGGCTCGGTGGTTATTGGACTGCTCATAGTCAAGCGGGGCACACAGAAGGGCTACACATCGTTCCTGACCAGCTTCAGCGAGCTGCCAGCTGAATACCGTGCCGGATTGTTGCCCGAAGAGAAACGCATGCCATTGGGCAAGACCACCACGTCGAGCATCTCCATCGACTCGCTGACCTTCAATTTCTCCGTGGTCATGGCTGTGGCGCTCGGCGGTTACGGGCTGAGCAAACTCGTACAGCTGTTTTTACCACAGTTGTCGCTGCCTGTATTCAGTTGTGCGTTTATTGCCGGTATCATCGTTGCCTCACTCTTCCGTCGTACGGGAGTCATCCGCTACATCTGCCCTTCAACCATCGGCCACCTCAGCGGAACGTTTACCGACATTCTTGTTGCCTGCGGCATTGCCAGCATCAAGCTGTCGGTGGTACTACAAAACCTCATTCCATTGCTCTTATTGCTGATCATAGGACTATTGTGCACAGCTCTCTATATCTTCATCGTTGCCAGAAAGATGATGCCTGACTACTGGTTTGAGAAAGCCATGTTCTCGTGGGGATGGTTCACTGGCACTATGGCTATGGGTATTGCCCTCTTGCGGGTTGTCGATCCCGAACAGCGCACCCACTGTCTGGAAGACTACGCGCTGGCCTACCTCTTCATCGCACCTGTGGAAATCAGCCTTGTCACCTTTGCGCCTATCGCGTTTATGAACGGTATGGGGTGGCTCTTCATTGGCGCGTGTGCGGCAGCGCTGCTAGCTGTGCTGATGATAGGAAAGGCCAAAGGATGGCTGACCACTAAAGACCATGCCTGAAACAAAAAACAGAGGAACACTAAAAACAAATAATTTGATGAAAAAAGAAATCATTATTTTAGGATTACTTACGCCCTTATTGCTCAACGCACAGAACAACGCCAAGGGTTACTACAAAGACATCTTCATTGATGGCGGATTAAGACTGTCGTCACGTGCCGACTTGCCATCAGCCCGCGTGCTGGGCTTGCAGACCGAGGCTTTCGTGTCAGAGAAAAAGGCCAAGGACTATACCCGCATGGACACATTGCTGCAGGAACAGTGTTTTGCAGGTAGTGCTATCGACGAGAATGGCGTGCTGCTCTATCCCGACGGCGAGCCCCGCTTCCGCATGCTCTACCTGCACGGAGGACTGGCAGAGTCGCACGGAAAGACACTGGGCGCACGTGCCCGTGACAACATCCGCCAGTTTGTGCGCAATGGCGGTAGTTTTGTGGGTTCCTGTGCAGGATGCTACATTACCAGCCGGGGCGTGTGGGAAGACAGTTTGAAACTGCGCGAGGCCTATCTGGGCATCTGGCCGGGACTGACACGAGGCACCAAACTCTCGGACAAGCACACAGGCATCAGCATAGAGAAGCGCTCTCCCCTGCTGCGCTACTATGACTTTGGCGGCGACCGCTTCGTGGACAGTGTGTATCACAACAATGGCGCCTTTGCCTACACCCAGCAGATGTGGCCTGAAGGCACAGAGATCCTGGCCAGATACGACACACAAGGTCTTACCGTAAAACGGAAGATACAGGGTGAGGCTGCCATCTGGGCTTACAAGGCCGGACGTGAGACGGGACGCGTGATTCCTTGCGGTTCGCATCCCGAGAACGTGAAGAGCGGCGAACGCCTCGACCTGATGTGCGCCATGGTGAAATATGCCCTCGACGGGAATGGCGAACCAACGGTGAAGGGCGAACTGACAAATGGCAAGGAACGACTGATGGACCGCCATACACACGACAACAACCCTGCCTACACGCGCATCGGCGACAAACAATATCACCACTTTACCCTGCAGGTGCCCAAACATACTGGCGAGGTGCGCATCAACCTGAAGTCGCTGATGGGCTATGAGGACGTGGTGATGTATCTCTGCGCCCGCCATGGTGACTTTGCCTTTGTCGATGATGCCGACTACAGGAATGTGGCCCTAGACGCCGACAAACAACTTGTCATCAAGAATCCCAAAGCGGGAATCCTCTATATCTCAGTCTATTGTGCGACTACCGTTGATGCCGTCGCCACAGCCTACGGCACACAATATACAGGACGCACCGATGTGCTCAACGGCATACCTTATACCATTAAGGCTGAATTCTAACAAACATCGCCCACTGCGAAAAAGTTTTTAGCTTATCGCCTTTGCAGCTGATTACGCATCTATAGAAATTAATGAACAAATGGAGAGCAACAAACTGATATTCAACAAGTTGCTGGCATTGACAATTTGCAGCACACTCATAGTAGACACCCAGGCGCAAACACGACAAAAGGGTTTCTACAAAGATTTGTTTATGGACAGTGGAATGATGCTCACTTCGCGTGTCGACCTGCCTTCAGCCAGACTGGCGGGTTTCACGATGGAGAGTTTCATCTCGACCCCTCACAGCTACACGGAGAAGTATTCGTTCACCGATGCTGACACCATCATGCAGGCACAACTCATCGGCGGCAGCGCCATCGACGAGAACGGCATTCTGCTTTATCCCGACGGAGCACCGCGGTTCCGTGTGGTGTACATGAACGGCGGAAGAGCAAAGTCGCATGGCGGAACACTTGGTGAGCAGGGACGCAAGAACTATCGCACCTTCGTGGCCAACGGCGGCGGGTATGTAGGGTCGTGCGCAGGAGCATTCATCGCCTCGCTCGGTACTAAGCTGCCCGACAAAGAGGCTGCTCCCACCGATCTCTACCTAGGCGTCTGGCCGGGATTTACCACCGGCACTGGATTGGAGAAATCGTGGACAGATGTGGACATCGAGCCTGGCTCACCCCTGTTGCGCTACTATCAGTTTGGCCACCGCATGCGCATCGACAGCGTACGCCATAACGGAGGATGTTACGGGAACACCACGTTCCGCTGTCCTGAGGGTACAGAAGTGCTGGCACGCTACGCCACTCCCGGCGGTGAGCCCAAACGCCCCATCATCGGCGAACCCGTCATCTGGGCATACAAGGCCAATGAGCACACCGGGCGCGTGGTGCTCTGCGGCAGCCATCCCGAAGACGCGATAGAAGGAGCACGACTGGAGCTGACGGCGGCCATGCTGAAATATGCAATGGACGGAACAGGAAAGCCTACCATCAAAGGCGAACTGAAAAAAGGCGAGCCACGCCGCATGACGTGCTACACACACGACAATAACCCTGCCTACACGCGCATCGGCGACAAACAGTATCACCACTTTAGCGTGCAGGTTCCTGAGGGCGTCGACACGCTCACCATCACACTGGCCTCCACCGAGGGTACGCAGCGCTTCGACCTCTATCTGTTTGCCGACAGCCGGCAGCTGGCCTTCAAAGACGAGGCCGAGCACAGCGACCTGCACCTGGGAATAGGCAAACAGCTGACCCTAGTGCGCCCGAAGGCCGGAACACTCTATGTGTCGGTATTCTGCGACACCACTGTTGAATCGCGGCAAACACGCTATGGCACACAATACGGTGGGCGCCTAGACGTGCTGAACGGCGTTCCTTACAGCATAAAAGTGGATTACTAACACGAACTCACAGCAACGGAAACCTGCAAAAAACGATTACAAACATCAATCAACGCTCCATCATGAAAAAAGCTCTCATCGCACTACTCGCCATTGTCATGGCTCACACTTCGGCGCCAGCCTGCACCAATCTGATTGTCGGCAAACATGCTTCTGCCGACGGCAGCGTGATGTGTACGTATGCCTGCGACTCGTATGGCCTGTATTTCGGCATTCCCATCTATCCCGCCGCCGACCATCAGCCAGGCACCATGCGACAAGTGGCCAACTATTACTCACGTATTCCTCACGGACAGATTCCTGAGGCTGCCCACACCTACCATGCCATCGGCAACATCAACGAGTGGCAAGTGGCTATTGGAGAGAGTACCTACACCGTAGGAAAAGAACTGCAAGACTCTACTGCCACAATGGATTATCCCACGATGATGGGCATAGCGCTGCAACGCGCCCGAACAGCCCGCGAAGCCATCAAGATCATGGGCGAGCTGGCCGACCGTTACGGTTATCAGGGACAGGGGGAGTCGTTCTCCGTATGCGATGCGAACGAGGCTTGGATCATGGAGACCATCAGTTGCGGACCTGGCACGAAGAAAGCCGTATGGGCTGCCGTGAGAATACCCGACAATGCCATCAGCGGACATGCCAACCAAAGCCGCATCACACACATCGTGGGCAAGGGCTATTGCCGGGCCAAAGTCAACGAGAAAGCACGGCCATACGACAGTCCTGCGGTGCTCGACGTGATGTACAGCAAGGATGTCATCAAGTTCGCTCGCGAGTCGGGACGTTTTAGCGGAACCGACGAGGAGTTCAGTTTCCGTGAGGCTTACAACCCACTGGCATTCAGCGGACGACGGATGTGCGAGGCTCGTGTGTGGACTTTCTTCAACCGTTTCTGCAAAGATGCCATGCACTATTTCGACTACGTAGAGGGCAAACGCGACGATGCCGAGCCCATGCCCCTCTACATGATTCCCGACCGCAAGCTTACGCTGCGCGACGTGCAGGAAACCATGCGCGACCATTATGAGGGCACACCTCTCGCCCCCAATCGCGACTTGACACAGGGACAGTGGGCCTCACCCTACCGTCCGCCAACGGCTACGTTTAGTGTGGATGGCAACACCTACTTCAACGAACGGTTGCTCTCCACACCCCAGTCGGCATTCTCGTGGGTTTGCCAGATGCGCTCTTGGCTGCCACGCGAGGTAGGAGGCATTATGTGGTTTGGCAACGACGAGGCTAACATGACCGCTCAAACTCCTGTCTTTTGCAGCATCAGCCGTGTACCCGACCCCTACGTAATGGACGGCCGGGCCGACGATGTGACTTTCTCCATGCAGAGCGCCTTCTGGGTATGCAACTGGGTGGCAAACATGGTCTATCCACGCTACTCGCAGCTGTTCCCCGAGCTGAAACAAGTACGCGACTCGCTAGACGACAGTTATATCGCCATGCTGTCTGAAGTAGATGCAAAAGCAAGCCGGCTGTTAGCTGAAGACCGCAGCAAAGGCATCGAGTATCTTACTGAAGTAAGCGACCAGACAGCCCGGCAAATGCTGAGCCGCTGGCAACAAATGGCATGGCACATGATTGTGAAGTACAACGACCAAGTAGTAAAGCCCGAGAAAAACGGCCAGTTCCTGCGCACGCCTTATGGCCGCGGACAGAAGGTGGAACGGCCTGGCTATTCGCCCGAAGTGCAACGCCAGATTGTAGAGACCACCGGCGACCGCTATCTGCGTCCCAAGGCAAAAAAGAAATAAAATGTAGTTTGATCTGACTTAGGTAGAAAATAAAGGGGCAAGGAGTATGTTTTGAAAAACTCCTTGCCCCTTTGAATAGCATTCCTCAGGAAACAATCAGCGCTTGTCCATCACGCCCAAACGGCTCCATTCTTCCTGTAGATAGTTGCCCTTGATGATTTTCTTCTTCTCTGCAAACGCATCTTTCACCTGTTTCAGTATGCCATTCATATTCTTCACTTTCTGCGACAGCTCTGCTCGCAGCGCATCGCACTCGGCATTGGCCTCCGACAGCGCCTTCAACTGTTCGTCCATCCCGTCCAGTTCGTTAGTCTGAATGCCCTTGCCGGCCAGCTCGGCCAGATTGTTCCGCAAACCATCAATCAGTGTGCGGCTCTTTTCAATTTGTAGATCAATCGTTTTCGACATAAATATATACAGTTTTTGAATTAGTAAATCATGACAAAATTAACAAAAAAATCGCTTTTTGCGTTTCCTGACAATGCTGCCATTTTAGTTTTTTTAATTCATAAATCGCCATGATTTAAGATTTATTTGCTACTTTTGCATCTGATATGCGAATAGACATTATTACTGTATTGCCCGAGATGCTAGAGGGCTTCGTCAACGAGTCTATCCTGGCTCGTGCACAGAAGAAAGGATTGGCAGAGATTCATTTGCACAACCTTCGCGACTATACCGACGACAAGTGGCGGCGCGTGGACGACTATCCTTACGGCGGATTTGCCGGAATGGTGATGAAATGCCAGCCCATAGAGGCATGTATATCTGCACTGAAAGCAGAGCGTGATTACGATGAGATTATCTTTACATCACCCGACGGAGAGCGTTTCGACCAGCATGTGGCCAACGACCTGTCACTGAAAGGCAACATCATCATCCTGTGTGGTCATTACAAGGGGATTGACCAGCGCATACGCGACCATCTGATTACACGTGAGATTTCTATAGGCGACTACGTGCTGACTGGTGGCGAACTGGCTGCCGCCGTCATGGCCGACGCCATTGTGAGAGTGGTGCCTGGCGTCATTGGCGACGAGCAAAGCGCCTTGTCGGACTGTTTTCAGGACGACTTACTGGCTGCCCCTATCTACACACGGCCTGCCGACTATAAAGGTTGGAAAGTTCCCGACATTCTGCTAAGCGGCCACGAGGCTAAAATCAAAGAGTGGGAAATGGAACAAGCCCTGGAACGCACGCGCCGTTTGCGCCCCGACTTGCTGAAAGAAAAAGGCTGACGACAACCCACCTTATTTATATACCACATGCTCCTTCCCCCAAGCGGGAAGGAGTTTTTGGTTAGTGACAGGCAACCAATATGTGCTCCATTGGCATAGAGGCGCAGGGAAGACAGCCTTGATGGCCATCGTGGTGTCCCGTATCATGCCCACGTGACAGGCAGGCATTTGTTGAAAGGTCCATGCCGGCAAGCAGAAAGGCCAATGTCGGCAATTTGTAAGTAAAGACATCCTTTTTATATTATAAAATATTAAAAAAACAGCATCGAAATACGATATTAGTATATTATTTGTATCTTTGTGGCAGAAAACAATAAAAAACAATCTAATATTCAAACAAAACAGATATGTTTAGCAAAGACACATACGTTCGTCGCCGCAGCGAACTGAAGAAACTGGTAAAAAGCGGTCTGATAGTCTTGTTTGGCAATAACGAGGCTCCCAAGAACTATCCCAACAATGCATATTTCCCCTTCCGACAAGACTCGTCGTTCATCTATTATTTCGGCCAGCATCGCGACGGGCTGGTTGGTGTCATCGACATCGACAACGACACTGAGATGCTCATTGGCGACGATATCGACATTGAGGACATCGTCTGGTATGGATCGGTAGACTGCGTGAGCGATTTAGCAGCCCAGGTGGGCGTCGACAAGACGGCTCCCATGAAGGAGCTCAAGAACATCTGCGACAAAGCCAAGGCTCAAGGACAAAAGATTCATTTCCTGCCGCCCTACCGCTTCGACACAAAGATACAAATCATGGACCTGCTGGGCATTCATCCCAATCAGCAGAAAGAAGCTGCATCGATGGACCTGATTATGGCTGTGGTAAAAATGCGCTCGAGCAAGGAGCCACAGGAAATAGAGGCCATTGAGCGGGCATGCGACGTGGGCTACATGATGCACACCACCGCCCAGCGCCTGATTAAACCAGGCGTAACCGAACGCTATATCGGCGGACAAGTGGACGGCATTGCCAACTCACTGGCCAACGGGAATAGTTTTGCAACGATTTTCAGCCAGCATGGTGAGATCATGCACGGCAATCCTTCAGGCGCCCTGCTTGAGGATGGCCGCCTGGCGCTCTGCGACGCTGGTTGCGAATTGGACGACTACTGCTCAGACCACACTCGCACCATGCCTGTCAACGGCAAATACTCTCAGCGCCAGTTGGAGATTTACTCCATTGTGGAGGCTTGCCATGATTACGCTTTAGAAGTGGCCAAGCCTAGCGTGAAATATATGGATGTTCACTTTGCCGTATGCCGCCTGATGACCGACAGGCTGAAAGAGCTCGGTCTGATGAAGGGCGATACCGAAGAGGCCGTACGTGCTGGCGCCCATGCGATGTTCCTGCCTCACGGATTAGGCCACATGATGGGAATGGATGTTCACGACATGGAGGGGCTAGACCAGCGCTATGTGGGCTTCGACAGCGAGACGCGCCCCAACCTGGAGCAGTTTGGCACCAATGCCCTGCGCATGGGACGACGGCTGGAAGAAGGCTTTGTGGTGACCGACGAGCCGGGAATCTACTTCATTCCCGCACTCATCGACGACTGGCGTGCAAGCGGTCATTGTGCAGAGTTCCTGAACTTCGACAAACTGGAGACCTACAAGGACTTTGGCGGTATCCGCATTGAGGATGATATCCTCATCACGAAAGACGGCTGCCGGTTCCTCGGACAGAAACGCATACCTTATCACCCCAAAGATGTGGAGGAGTTTATGGCTAGTGCAAAGTAGCCCCCAAAAAAGGATAAAAAATCTATCACCAAAAACAATAATTATTAGTCAATGAAAAAGCTATTTCTGATGGCGCTCGTAGCACTGGTTGCTATCGGCGCAAACGCACAGGACAAGAAGAAGGAAAATCCTAACAAACCTGTGTTCACCGTAGTGAAAGAAAACAAAATCACCAGTATCAAAAACCAAAGCCGCAGTGGTACGTGCTGGGACTACTCTACCCTCTCATACTTCGAGGCTGAGATTCTGAAGAAGACTGGCAAGACCTACGATCTCTGCGAGAGTTTTGTTGCCAACAAGACTTATATGGACCGTGCCATACAGGTGGTTCGTCTGCACGGCGACTGCCAGTTCGCACAAGGAGGATCTGCCTACGATGTGTACTATGCACTGAAGAACTACGGCATCTGCCCTGAGGACGCTATGCCTTTCCCCGGCAGTCTGTACGGCGACTCTCTGAACAACTTCAACGAGTTCTTCTCACTGCTCTCTCCATACGTTGATGCTGTTGCCAAGAACAAGGCAAAGAAAATCAGCAACCAGTGGAAGGTTGGATTGCAGGGCATTCTCGACGCATATCTTGGCGAGTGCCCCGAAGAGTTCACCTACGAGGGAAAGAAATACACCCCGAAGACATTTGCTGCCAGCCTCGGCCTGAACATGGACGACTATGTCAGCATCACTTCTTACACGCATCGCCCATTCTACACAGAGTTCCCCGTTGAGGTACAGGACAACTGGCGCAATGGCATGTCGTGGAATGTACCAATGGACGAGATGATGCGCATCATCGACAACGCCGTGATGCAGGGCTACACCGTGGCTTGGGGCGGCGACGTCTCTGAGCAGGGATTCACCCGTCAGGGCCTGGCTTATGCCACCGACGAGAAAGCACAGAGCCTGACTGGCAGTGATATGGCCCGCTGGCTGAAACTCTCGGCTACAGGCAAGAAAGGTATGCTCGACTCACTGGGATGCAAGGTGCCCGAGGTTGTTCCTACACAGCAGATGCGCCAGGAGCGCTACGACAACTGGGAGCTGACCGACGACCACGGCATGCTGATCTACGGTATCGCCAAAGACCAGAACGGCAAGGAGTACTACATGGTGAAGAACTCTTGGGGCGAGGCCGGAGAGTATAAGGGCATCTGGTACATGACCAAAGCTTTCATCGCAGCCAACACCATGGACTACATGGTTAACAAGAACGCCATTCCTAAGGATATCCGCAAGAAATTGGGCATCTAGCATTTTTTGTTTTGAAGGATGTGCTCCTTGAAAACAAGTAAATGATATAAATAATGTAAAAAAACGAGGAATATGAACCATTCCTCGTTTTTTTTTGTTAACTTTGGGGGCGGTTATTATGACCCATTGCTACAGACAAGAATAAAAAACAATATAAATGCATTTTAAATGGAATTACGAAGCACCGACATCAGACCAAAAGAAAGCAGCTGAGGAACTGGCGACCAAGCTGAGCATCAGTCCCATTCTGGGCGGACTGCTCATACGCCGTGGCATCACTACTGAATCGGCAGCCAAGCGATTCTTCCGCCCACAGCTCAACGACCTCATCAATCCATTCCTCATGAAAGATATGGACGTGGCTGTTGACCGGCTGAACGACGCAATGGGGCGTAAAGAGCGCATTATGGTCTATGGCGACTACGATGTCGACGGGTGCACAGCTGTAGCATTGGTCTATAAGTTTCTGCAGCAGTTCTATTCCAACATCGACTATTACATCCCCGACCGTTACGACGAGGGATACGGAGTCAGCAAGAAGGGAATAGAATATGCCAAAGAAACCGGTGTAAAATTGATTATTATTCTCGATTGCGGCATCAAAGCAATCGATGAGATTGCCTATGCCAAGAGCCTGGGCATAGACTTTATTATCTGCGATCACCACGTTCCCGACGAGGTGATGCCTTCTGCTGTGGCCATTCTTAACCCCAAACGCGAGGACGACGCTTATCCTTTCAAGCATCTTTGTGGTTGTGGCGTGGGATTTAAGTTCATGCAGGCATTTGCCAAAAACAACGGCATTCCCTTCTCGCGGCTCATTCCGCTGCTCGACTTCTGTGCCGTCAGCATTGCTGCCGACATCGTTCCCGTAGAGGATGAGAATCGTATTCTTGCCTTCCATGGATTGAAGCAACTCAACCAAAATCCAAACATTGGCATCAAGGCTATCATCGACATCTGCGGACTGAATGGCCGCGACATTTCGATGAGCGATATCGTGTTTAAAATCGGACCGCGCATCAATGCCAGCGGACGTATGGAGAATGGAAAAGAGAGTGTGGATTTGCTCATTGAGAAAGACTACAATCTGGCCCTGCAGAAAGCCAAGCATATTAACGAGTACAACGAGCAGCGCAAAGACATTGACAAGCAGATGACTGAGGAGGCCAACCAGATTGTGGCCAAACTGGAAAGCCAGAAACACCAGTCGAGCATTGTGCTTTACGACGAGGACTGGAAAAAAGGTGTCATTGGCATCGTGGCCTCACGACTCACCGAAATCTATTTCCGCCCCACGGTGGTCCTCACGCGTGACGGTGAGTTTGCTACGGGTTCAGCACGCAGCATTGCTGGGTTTGATGTCTATTCTGCCATCAAGAGCTGCCGCGACATGCTAGTCAACTTTGGCGGGCATACCTATGCTGCCGGCCTCACCCTGCGATGGAACGACCTCACAGAGTTTCGCCGCCGATTCCAAAGATATGTTGACGAGCATATTCAGCCAGAGCAGACCGAAGCCATCTTGAATATTGACGCTGTGATAGATTTTAGGGATATTACACGCAAACTGCACAACGACCTCAAGCGCTTTGCTCCTTTCGGGCCAGGCAACCAGAAACCTCTTTTTGCCACACTCGATGTCTATGATTTCGGCACCAGCAAGGTGGTAGGCCGCGAACAGGAGCACGTGAAACTAGAGCTCGTTGACTCAAAGTCGAACAATGTAATGAATGGCATTGCCTTCGGACAGAGTGGTTCTGCCCGTTACATTAAGTCGAAACGCTCGTTCGATATAGCCTATACCATTGAGGACAACGTGTTCAAGAAGGGTGATGTGCAGTTACAAATTGAGGATATCAGACCAGCAGAGATTGAGGATTGAGAATTGAAAATTGAGGATTATCAATTCATATTAAAGAAGTATTGGGGCTACGATGATTTCCGAGGTATTCAACGCGAAATCATCGAAAGCATTGGCAGTGGTCACGACACATTGGGACTTATGCCTACGGGTGGTGGCAAGTCTATCACTTTTCAGGTGCCAGCGCTGGCACAGGAAGGTGTGTGTATTGTCATCACACCTCTCATTGCCCTGATGAAAGACCAGGTGATGCATCTCCGAAAGTTGGGCATCCGGGCAGCAGCTATCTATTCGGGGCTCACACACGAGGAAATTATCGTCACACTGGAGAATTGCATCTTCGGCGGCATCAAGATTCTATATGTCTCTCCTGAGCGTCTGGGATCTGAGCTTTTCAGAGTGAAGCTCAGCCACATGAAAGTAAGTTTTATTACTGTCGACGAGGCCCACTGCATCAGTCAGTGGGGCTACGACTTCCGTCCTTCTTACCTGAAAATAGCCGATATCCGGAAAATCAAGCCTGAGGTTCCTGTTTTAGCACTGACTGCCACTGCCACCCCGCAGGTTGTTGATGATATTATCGACAAACTCTCGCCAAAAGAAACATCCCCGAAAGAATCTTTTCATGTCTTCCGAATGAGTTTCGAACGGAAGAATCTAGCCTATATCGTGCAGACTTCCACTGACAAGTATACCGACCTGGTGCGCTTGTTCGAACATTCCGTTGGGTCTGCTATTGTCTACGTGAGAAGCCGCCGCCGCTCAAAAGAGATTGCTGAGCTGTTGAACGAGCACTGCCTAAATGCCACATTCTTTCATGCCGGGCTGGACTCAACCACCAAAGACCAACGGCAAAAAGACTGGCAGGCCGACCGCATTCGCATCATGGTTGCTACCAATGCCTTTGGCATGGGCATCGACAAGCCTGACGTCCGGATTGTAGTACACATCGATTGCCCTGACTCACTTGAGGCCTATTTCCAAGAAGCGGGACGTGCCGGACGCGATGGGCATCCCTCAAAAGCCATCCTGCTCTACAACAATAGCGACGAGCGCAAATTGCTCAAACGCATTGTCGACAATTATCCTGAGAAAGAATACATTCGGAAAGTATACGATCATTTAGCCTATTTCTATCAGGTTGGTATTGGCAGTGGACAAGGCGCCACCTTCGAGTTCGACATTGAAAAGTTCTGTCATGCCTTCAAACATTTCCCCATACAAGTGCATTCAGCACTAGCCATCCTCACCAACTGTGGATACATCACTTATACCGAGGAAACAGAAAACAAGGCACGGGTGATGTTCCTTATCAGCCGAAACGACTTCTACCGGCTAGAGAATCTCACGAAAATAGAAAATGAATTGATTATCATCCTATTGCGCAACTACGGAGGACTCTTCACCGATTATAATTATATCGACGAGAGCTTTATCGCGCAACAATTGGGACTGACGCTGCCCCAAACCTATTTCGTGTTTCAGGCACTCAACAAGCGCCGCATCCTGCATTTCATTCCGAGCAAGAAGACACCTTACATCACCTATGCCCAGCGACGCGAAGACGGTGACCGAATCATCATCCCACCAATAGTCTACGAAGAACGTAAAAAGCAGTTCACCGAACGTATCAATCAGGTCATCAACTATGCAAAGAACAATCAGGTGTGCCGCAGCCGCCAGTTGCTACACTATTTTGGCGAGACTCGTTCTTCCGATTGTGGAATCTGCGATGTGTGTGCCGACTTCGCTCCCACCCCATATAGTTTAAAAACAGCAAATGAGCAAATTTTGGCTTTACTGAAAGACCGAAAAAAACATCATATCAGCGAGTTGCATCGCATAAACATTGAAGAGCACACCCTTAAAGAAACGCTTGAGCTGCTCATTCACGAAGAGATTATCCATATCGACGGAGCCTTTCTGTCATGTGAAGAGTAGCTAACAAAAAAGTTCGACTTTCGTTTAGAAAATCGAACCTATGGCAGCCTTTTGGCTTTCTGTCAATGAGTCTGGCAGTTTCACATTGAAAGTAATCACCAAATTCTTCCCTTTCAGTCTTACTTTACTTCCTGGCTGGGTGCAAGGTTTAATCTTCAGTCGCAACTTCTCGCCATCTGACGACTGAATGATAACTACACCGCCGAGTAGAGCGGTCTTTAAATCCAGTTCAACAGTAGCTTGCCGCTCCATCGTGCTATGCCCGGCATTGCGACCACCAAACAGATGCTCGAAAAAACTGCTGAAGCCACCGCCTCCACTTTGGAAACCGTTGAAATCGAAACCATCAAACGGGTTCGTGCCTTGCCTAAACTCACTTCCGCTCTTCTCGTAAGCTTCAGCCTCTTTCCATTGCTCACCATATTGGTCATACTTGCGACGTTTCTCAGGATCGTTAATCACGTCGTAAGCCTCATTCAATGCTTGAAACTTTGCTTTAGCCTTCGGATCATCGGGATGCAAATCGGGATGAAACTGCTTAGCACGCTTCAAGTATGCTTTTTTCACGTCTTTCTGTGGGATCGTCTTGTCGACTCCCAAAATTTTGTAATAATCAATAAATGCCATAATTTCAGTCCTCCTTTTTTCTATCTCTATATATACAAAAAACGTGCCGAAGATGTATTCATCGCGAAAAGTTGCTCAGTTCAATTATTTTTCTTACTTTTGCAGTCGTTGAAACATATTATTATGAAAAAACTATTAGCAGTGTGCCTGGTCGTGCTCTGCATGAATGTATCCACCATGGCAAAACAAAAAACAGTTACCATCAGAGTCATTGAAACAAGCGATGTTCACGGCTGTTTCTTTCCTTACGACTTTATCAATCGCCAGCCAAAAGAAGGAACACTGGCACGGGTATCCACTTATGTCAACAAACTTCGTAAGCAATATGGCGACAATGTCATCTTGCTCGACAATGGAGATATCCTTCAAGGACAGCCAACATGCTACTTCTATAATTATGTGAAAACCGACGAGCCAAACATCGCAGCGCAAATCATCAACTACATGAAATATGATGCGCAGACGTTTGGCAATCATGATGTTGAGACGGGACATCCTGTCTACGAACGTTGGGTGAAAGACGTGAATTGCCCTATGCTTGGAGCAAATATTGTTAACGTAAAGACAGGACAACCATATGTCACTCCTTATGTCATATTAGAAAGAGAAGGCGTAAGAATCGCTGTTCTTGGAATGCTTACACCCGCCATTCCCAGTTGGCTGCAGCCAGAATTGTGGAGTGGTCTGCAATTCGACGAAATGGTGGGCAGTTGCCGCTATTGGGTTGACTACATCCAAAAGAACGAACGACCTGATGTTGTTATTGGTCTTTTCCATGCCGGTCGTAACGGCGGCATCAAGACCAAGACCTACGAGGAGGATCCCTCTGAGCGTATTGCCCGTGAAGTGCCAGGTTTCGACATCATCATGTATGGCCACGACCATACAGCCTATGCCGGATGGGTGAAAAATCATGTTGGCGACAGCGTGCTCTTGCTCGACCCTGGCTGTCACGCTCTCAACGTCAGCGACGCTACGATTGAAATCACGAAAAAGGGACGCAAAACAATCGAGAAAAAGATTACCGGCAAGAATGTCAATATCACAAAAGAGTCACCCGACGAAGCATTCATGGCTCATTTCCATCAGGCCATCGACGATGTGAACGGATTCATCAATCGGAAAATCGGAACATTTGAAAAGACGATTACCACACGCGACTGTTTCTTTGGACCTTCTGCCTTCACCGATTTTATTCATCAACTGCAGTTACAGCTCACCGGAGCCGACATTAGTTTCAACGCACCCCTGCAGTTTAATGCCACGATTAAGAAAGGAGATGTCTATGTGAGCGACATGTTCAACCTCTACAAGTTTGAGAACAAACTTTACGTCATGCGCATGACCGGTGAGGAGATACGTAAGCATCTGGAAATGAGCTACGACCTATGGGTCAACACCATGAAGTCGCCCGACGACCATATTATGCTGCTCAATAGCCGTACACGGAAAGACCAGCAACGACAAGGATTTAAGAATTTCACCTTTAACTTCGACTCTGCCGCTGGCATAGAATACGAGGTGGACGTAACGAAACCCAATGGACAAAAAGTGCGTATTCTGAGAATGACCAACGGACTCCCATTTGAAGAACAAAAATGGTATCGGGTAGTCATGAACAGCTACAGAGGCAATGGTGGTGGCGAACTGCTCACTCGTGGAGCAGGCATACCCCACGAACAGCTGCGCAACCGTTTAGCTTATGAGAGCGAGCTGGATTTGCGCCATTACCTCATGAAGGAAATAGAGAAAGCGGGAACAATGAACCCGAAGCCTAACAACAACTGGCGTTTCGTGCCTGAGAGTTGGACGGTGCCTGCTCTGAAACGTGACCGTATGCTGATTTTCGGTGATGAAGAATAATAAGAGGTAGAAAGTGCCCATCACCATTATTTACACGCAACATTTTTACATAACGACATGACGTATTGGTTTATTTTCTGCAAAACAGACCTCCTGTTGGAACGGCACTCCGACGGTTCCTTCGGCATCCCTACTGGCGAGCAGTCTCCCATCGCACTAAAGCCCTGGACCACCGTCCATAACATCACTCCCATGGAAGATGGCTCTCTTGTCAAGACTTTCTTGATAGAACAGCCCGTCACTGGTGAGGAAAATCTAGAGATGTGCGGCCTACGACCTTCGTTCTACAAACTTCCCACCGAACTGTATCTGAAAGCCGGAAAGTGCCAAGAGATACTTTACTGGGACCAGAACACTCGCTTCTGCGGTGTTTGCGGAGGCCCTATGAAACTGCATACCGATATTTCCAAGCGCTGCACATGCTGTGGCAAAGAGGTTTGGCCTCAACTGGCCACTGCTGTCATCGTACTTATTCACCGGGGGCCCGACGAGGTGTTGCTTGTTCATGCCAACAATTTCCGTGGGGCATTCTACGGACTAGTCGCAGGCTTTGTAGAAACAGGAGAAACACTAGAGGAGGCTGTTGAGCGCGAAGTAATGGAAGAGGTTGGGCTGCACATCAAGAACATCCGCTATTTTGCCAGTCAGCCATGGCCTTATCCTTGTGGCTTGATGGTAGGGTTCAACGCCGACTACGAGAGTGGCAACATACGCCTCCAGCGATCGGAGCTGGCTGCAGGTGGCTGGTATCATCGCGACCATTTGCCCCAGATTCCTGAGAAATTGTCTATTGCCAGACGCCTCATCGATCACTGGCTAGAAAACAACAACGTGTGAAACGAATCAAACATGATGAATAATCTACCACAAATGCTGATAGCTGCACCCACCTCTGGCTCTGGCAAAACCACAGTGGCAAGAGGGCTCATGGCGCTGCTCTCGCAAAATGGAATGAAGGTGCAACCCTATAAGTGTGGTCCCGACTACATCGACACAAAATTCCATACAAGGGTATGTGGCCGTCCCTCGGTCAACCTCGACACGTTCATGGCCACTGCGTCACATGTGCGCAAGCTTTATGCCCATTATGCAAAAGAGGCAGATGCCTGTATTGTAGAGGGCATGATGGGCATGTACGATGGTTATGACCGCGATCACGGCTCATCAGCAGATATCGCACAACTGTTGGGCATTCCCGTTTTGCTAATTGTTGATGCCCGTTCTGCCGCCTACTCTATGGCAGCACTTCTGAAGGGCTTTATCGGTTTCCGCCCGGAAGTACGCATTTGTGGTGTCATCTTCAACAAAGTTGGATCTACCCGCCATTTCGAGATGCTCCAACAGGTTTGCGATGACCTAGGCATCGAGTGCTTTGGTTATCTGCCCAAGCATGCTGCACTCGACCAGGGATCACGCTACCTTGGATTGGATTTCAGCCAGCATGCCGAGTTTCAACAACTGGTAGAATTGATTGAAAAACATGTGGATTGGCAACGCATCATCGACTGTACCACCCTGCCATTTAGAACCGATGAAGCATCCGGCACGCCACAACAAGGCAACCTCAATATTGCCGTCGCGCTAAACTCAGAATCGTTTTCTTTCATCTACCAAGAGCATCTCGACATATTACGAAAAATGGGGAATGTCACCCTGTTCGACCCAGAGCAGAATAGTTATCTGGATCCAAACACCGACCTGTTGTATTTGCCCGGAGGGTATCCTGAAAAGCATGTAGAGTCATTGGTACATGCCGAACACATGCGTACTTCTATCAAAGAATATGCAGAAAAAGGCGGACGAATACTAGCCGAGTGTGGTGGGATGATGTATCTATGCGAGAAGATTCTCACCGACGATGGAGAGTTACCCATGTGTGGAGCACTCCCCTACACTATCACTGCCCGCAAAGAGCATCGCAAGCTATCACTAGGCTACCGACAGATGCAGATAGACGGCAGACAACTGAGAGGACATGAGTTTCATTACTCACAATTTCTTGGGGACTTGCCACCTACTGACGTACAGGTATACAACGCCAAGGGAGACAAAGTGCCCACTCCGGTGTTCAGGCATCACAACATCATTGCCAGCTACACCCACCTCTACTGGGGCGATACCAATATATTAGAGTTGTTTGAAAACGAGAAGTGAGGGAAAGCACCTACACTCATCAAAACAAATCATTGAGAATGAACATGAAACCCCTTCATCCCATCATGCTTGCCGGCACAGGCAGCGATGTAGGCAAAAGCGTACTTGCGGCCGCACTCTGCCGCATATTCAAGCAAGATGGTTACCATCCGGCACCATTCAAAGCACAAAACATGGCGCTGAACTCCTTTGCCACTCCCGATGGATTGGAGATTGGCAGGGCACAAGCAGTGCAGGCAGAGGCTGCTGGCATAGACTGCCACACCGATATGAACCCGCTATTGCTTAAACCTAATTCCAACCATACTAGTCAGGTGGTGCTCAACGGCCGTCCCATTGGCAATACGGGAGCATACGACTATTTCCGCAAAACCGAAGGACGCGAGCAACTGCGCCGTGAGGTTTGTGCAGCCTTCGACAGGCTCAACCAACGCTATAACCCCATCGTAATGGAAGGAGCTGGCAGCATCTCAGAAATCAATCTCCGTGACACCGACCTTGTTAATATGCCTATGGCCATGCATGCCAAGGCCGATGTCATCCTCGTGGGCGACATCGACCGCGGGGGCGTCTTCGCCAGTGTTTACGGCAGCATTCTGCTGCAACGACCAGAAGAGCGCAAGCGCATCAAGGGCATCATCATCAATAAGTTCAGGGGCGACCTGCGTCTCTTCGAGGAAGGATCGCGTATGCTGGAGCAACTCTGTGGTGTTCCCGTATTGGGAGTTGTACCCTACTTCACCGATATCTATATTGAAGAAGAAGACAGTGTTGACCTGGCCATGAAGTCCATGCAAGCTGAGCATGGAAAAGTAAACGTCGCTGTAGTGCTACTAAGACACATCAGTAATTACACTGATTTCAATGTGCTAGAGCGCGACCCACGGGTACACCTATTCTATACCAACAATACCGACGACCTGAAGAAAGCCGACATCATCATCCTGCCTGGCAGCAAAAGCACAATCGATGACCTTTACGAGCTACGCCGCAACGGATGCGCACAAGCCATCATTCAAGCAAGGCGCGAAGGTAAAACCGTGATGGGAATCTGCGGAGGCTACCAGATGATGGGCGACGAGGTGCTCGATCCCCATCATGTGGAAGGAAACATCAGCCGTATGCCAGGATTAGGACTACTGCCCATCAGCACCACCATGAATGGCGAGAAAGTCACTCGACAAGTCTCTTTCGGCAATAGAATGCATGGCTACGAAATCCACATGGGTCAGACCGTGGCCACCCAACAACTGACACCGCTCAACACCATGGATGACGGCCGCACCGAAGGATTCATGGCCGACGAGCGATGCATGGGAACCTACATCCATGGCATTCTCGACAACCAACCGTTCATCGACCGTCTGTTGGCTCCCTATGCTGACATGCTCAACGAACGAAGTAAACCCTTCGACTACCATGCATTCAAGGAAGAACAATACAACCGACTGGCCGACCACGTCAGACAACATGTTGACATCGAGCGATTATACAGAATCATGAAGGAGGATAAAAATGATTAAAGGACACGGCGACGATCTCTATCTCTACGATGACATTCGCGTAAATTTCAGCTCCAACATCTTCAGCCATGCCGACTTGTCGGGACTAAAGAGACATCTGGCAAGCCGGCTAGATGTCATAGCCAGTTATCCAGAACCAGAACCCTACTCACTTGAGCGCATGCTGGCTGACCAACTGCATATTGACGATCGGTGCATAATGGTAACCAATGGCGCCACCGAGGCAATCTACCTCATAGCCCAAGCCTTCAACCACTGTCATCCCGTGGTGCACGAGCCCACATTCGCTGAATATGCCAGTGCCTGCAGCCATATTCAAGGTACGACAGAACTGCACTTTATCTGCAATCCCAACAACCCCACCGGAAAAGCTTGTCAGCTTTCATTCTGCAATGATGCCATCTATGTTGTCGACCAGGCATACGAGAACTATACGCTCCAGCCTATGCTCAATGATGCGGACACGGTACAGACCCACAATGTCATCCTGCTGCACTCTATGACCAAACGTTTCTGTATTCCCGGACTTCGCCTGGGCTATGTCACTGCCCATCCCGACATCATCGGGCGTTTGAGGCAATACCGTCAGCCATGGTCGGTCAATGCGTTGGCCATCGAAGCAGGCAAGTATCTGCTCACCCATGGCATTCCTAATTTCCCCGACATTCACCATTATCTGGCTGAGACCCAACGATTATGGAAACGCCTCTATGCAATCGACGGCATAGAGATGCTCCCCACCGACACCACCTTTATGCTAGGAACGGTCAGCAGGATGACGGCATCACAATTGAAAGAGTTGTTGGCACATCGCTACCACATTCTGATACGCGATGCCTCCAATTTCAATGGACTCTCACCCCACCACTTCCGTGTAGCGACCCAAACCCCTGAGGAAAACGACATGCTCGTCGATGCGATCCAAAACATATTGAAAACATCATGACCGAACAATTCTCATTGATACTCTTAGGAGCAGCACAAGTTGTTGCCACCACTCCGCTTTTTTACGGGTGGATTCTCGACCGGCTGTTGGGCGACCCATCGTGGCTGCCCCACCCCATCGTGCTCTTTGGCAAAGCCATCGCGAAGGGAGAGCACTGGCTGAACAAAGGCGACCACCGTATCGTCAAAGGAGCCATAATGAGTATCTTCCTTATTCTACTCGTCTATGCCTCAACAGCACTTCTTCTTTGGGTAACCCACCTAGTACATCCATTGATGGCTTTTATCGTGCAAGTGGTTCTCATTTTCTTCTGTCTGGCAGGAACCACCCTCATCAAAGAAGTACGAAATGTGTTTTTGGCCCTCGACCAGTCACTCGAACAAGGACGACAGCAGGTGGCACGCATTGTAGGACGGGACACCAGCCAGTTGTCTGCACAAGAAGTGCGAAAGGCTGCACTTGAGACATTAGCCGAAAACCTCAGCGATGGTGTTATAGCTCCTCTCTTCTGGTATGCCCTGCTGGGAGTTCCCGGCATGATGGCCTATAAGATGGTCAACACACTCGACTCGATGATAGGATACCATACAGAGCGCTATTTACTGTTCGGCCGTATTGCAGCCAAGATCGACGACATTGCCAACTATCTTCCCGCACGTATCACTGCTCTACTCATGGTGCTGGTGGCCGGACGTCCAAGTCTGATAAGCTTCGTAGCCAAATTCGGACCTCAACATGCCAGTCCGAACAGTGGCTATCCCGAAGCGGCCCTCGCTGGAATACTCAACTGCCGCTTTGGGGGCAGTCACTACTATTTCGGGCAGTACTTCTATAAGCCCTATATTGGCACCAATGAGCGCACGCTCTCCACTGCCGACATGCATACAGCCGTCGCCATCAACCGGCGTACCGAGACACTGACCATCTTTCTGCTTCTGTTGGCAACAGTGTTATTACGCTATATATAAATAAGGTATTATTCCAGAAGCATGAATAAAAGAAAACATTTGAATATCTGAATTGACATGAATTACCATCAAATACTTGAGAATATTTACATGGACATCCGTCCATATGCACAAGTGGGCAAGCAAGCCGACTACATTCCCGCTCTTGC
>DEJV01000007.1 GCA_002353525.1 Prevotella sp. UBA2739 | reverse complement strand
TCAATTCTCAATTATCAATTACTGAGTAGCGATGGCAACAGCACTTCACAACCTTTCCGACTACGAGTTCGACAAGATTCCCGACGCCAGCAACATGTGCTTCGGCATCGTGGTGGCCGAATGGAATCCAGAAATCACAGGCGCCCTGCTCAGCGGTGCGGTCAGCACGCTTGAGAAGCATGGCGCGCTGCCCGAGAACATCCACGTGAAAACCGTTCCCGGCTCTTTCGAGCTCATCTATGGCGCCCACCAGATGACACTCAACGACGGCTACGATGCCATCATCATTCTGGGCAGCGTGATTCGCGGTGAGACCCCCCACTTCGACTATATCTGTCAGGGAGTCACCCAGGGCATTGCCCACCTGAACGCCACCAGCGCCATACCCGTCATCTACGGTCTGCTCACCACCGATAACTTAGAGCAGGCCAAAGACCGCAGCGGAGGCCAGCTGGGCAACAAAGGCGACGAATGTGCCATCGATGCCATCAAAATGGCTAAGTTCTAAAAAAACACATACCAATAGCATAAGGCAGACCTCCGGGTCTGCCTTTTTTGTTGCCCTTATAATGGTGTTTTTCACATCGACACACTAATATTTCTCTTATTTTGTGTTAATTTGAAAATATTTTGCTTAACTTTGCAACGAATTAACGCCCCATGAGAGAAGAAAACAAACTGATAGAACAATTGAATGCAGGGTCGTACGACAGCTTCACGCAGTTGTACGACCAGTGGGTAGCCCGCCTCTATCAGTTTGTCCTCAGATTGGTGAAGTCGGAGTCGATGACGCAAGAGATAGTACAAGACACCTTCGTCCGCGTATGGGAAAGCCGCGCCAGCATCAACCCCGGGAAGTCGTTCAAGTCGTACCTCTTCACCATTGCCTACCACCTCATGGCCGACCATTTCCGGCAGCAGCTGCGCCATCCCCTTTTGCCCGACTACTTTAACTACGCCTCATCCTTCGCCACCCGCAACGAGGCCGAGCAAACCCTCAGCCTGGAAGATTTCCTCAAGCACCTGGAAAAGGCCAAGCAGAAGCTCACGCCGCGCCAGCGCATCGTGTTTGAGTTGAGCAAAGAACAAAACTTCTCGCATGCCGAGATAGAACAACAAATGGGCGTCACCAACCAAACCGTGCGCAACCTGCTCTCGGCAGCCATGCAGACCATCCGCCGCGAAATGGAGCCCTACGCTCCCCTGCTGCTCCTATTCCTCGAGCTGTAGCCCTGGCCGCGGAGAAGACGGGGGGTTGAGAAAGCCCAAGCTATTGCCATCTTTTTCTGATAAATATTGTTTTGTCACATTGTCACATTGTCACAGTAAGGGTATTTTAGAGGTGAGAAGTGAGAAGTGAGAGAATAGAATAATAATAATTAATAATAATTATATATTATATTAATATATGTTAATATTAATTTTACTATTATCATACTCCGTCCTCCCTTCAGCAGGCTGACCACTTAAAATGGGCTTACTGTGACAATGTGACAATGTGACAACGCAACAACTGCGGGCGCAGTTGGAGACATACACTCCTACATGCAAAATGAGAAAGTCAAACATAGGGTAGTCGCCAACCATAAAATCAAGATAGCAATAATCCGACCGAGACCCACTGACTGAAAAGCATTGCCCTCTGGACTGTATGGGGTTCTTTCGGTACGCTGGAGCAGCTCTCTAACGTGCCAGAGCATTACTCTGCATTTTTAACACTTAGCTCCTCGGTGTTTAACAAATTTTTACACTGAGCAGAACGCCCGATTTTGAAGTCTACAAAACAATTTGTACCTTTGCTATAAGAGAACCACCACGGCGAGGGGGAGAGCGAAAACCACAATTTTTATCTTTTTTTGAAAAAAAACGAAAAACGATGGTTACAAATCGCGCTCAAATCAGTATTACTATAAAAACAAGAATAATAATGCACACATTGAAGACACTTCTAAGGAAATATATGCAAGGACGACTGAACGGCGAGGAGCTGGATGCTCTGCGCCAGCAAGTCGACACGATGAGCGACCAAGAGCTGCGCAGCCATCTGGGCCAGCTGTGGATGGAAACCAGCGAGACTGCTGCTATCCCCGAGGCGCTGAAACAGCAAATGCTGGACAGCATCAACCAACGCATACAGGCGCAAAGCACCCGTCACAACCCGTCACAACCAGCGAAAGACAACGGGCAAGGCTCTGAGGCCGCGACACAAAAACCAAAGGCCAAAGTGCACCGCATCAAGCGCATGCTGCGCATAGCCGCCGTATTCCTCTGCATTCTTGTGGGCACCGCCATGTGGTTCAACAGCCGCGTGGAGCGGCCCAAGCTCTCCGGCGAGGTAATGGCAGCCATCCAGCGGGCAGAGCAATCGGGCAAGAACCAGGCCGTAGTGACCATCGACGGCCAGCCCGTCAGTGTGAGCAGCGAAGAGGCCATAGCCAAAGCGCAAGCCGTCAATACCCACCACTCAACAACCGCCAGCCAGGAGCGCACCGTCACTACCCATCACGACTCAGAGTTCTGGATGACATTAGAAGATGGTACGCGCGTACATCTTAATTATGGCACCCAGCTCACCTACCCCATCCACTTCAGCGGCGATACACGCGAGGTGGAGCTGCAGGGCGAGGCCTACTTCTTCGTGGCTAAAGACAAGAGCCGCCCCTTCATCGTGCATACGCCCAACGGCGACGTGCGCCAGTATGGCACCGAGTTTAACATCAACACGCGCGACGAGATCGGGGCAACCCGCGTCGTGCTCGTCAACGGCAGCATCGGCATCACCCCGCGCGGCGGCGCCGAGAGCATGATGCGTCCCAACGACATGGCCATCCTTCAGCCCGGCGAGCCAGAGCCTGTCATCAGTCAGGTAGACATCATGCCCTACATCGCCTGGAACACTGGCACCTTCATGTTCGACGACTGTACGCTCGAGCAGCTGATGCGCGTGCTGGGCCACTGGTACAACAAGCGCGTAGAGTTCAACGACGACGCTATCCGCGAGATGCGCTTCACGGGCGAGATAGACAAATACGAGTCGATTCTCCCCACGATGAAGGCCATCCACAAGGTGACAGGCCTGCGCATCGAGGTACGCGGCAAGGAAATCATCATCAGCGAGTAAACCCTTTGCTGGATTTCTAATCCAGCCATAGAGATTATATGGATTTGTAATCCGTAAAAATAAATTACTTCCAAATAAAGTCATAGAATATGAAGATAACCATTATTAAATACACGACATTAGCCATCCTCCTACTCATGACTATGGGATTAGCGAGGTGTAGTGACAAGGAAGATAATATAGGAGGTACTTTTGACGTAACCCTTTATGGGAAGACTGTTCCTGTAGAATTGATACCTCTTGCAAAAATACCATTGTTCGTGTTTGAGAAGGTCGATGATTTTAGTATGGTACAGATTTTTCAAGGCGAGTGGAACAACAGTACGGTTTATATTACTTACCCCGTTCCACTATCCTCCATAAGTAGTGATCAACAATATGGGGTCATCCATGATATAAAAGGTAATATTATCAGTATTGAGCAGTTTGGTCAATTTGACAAATACCCACCTATCAATAACATTAAATGTATCTACATCAGAAACGGTAATTAATATATAATATGAGCATGAAGAGAACACTATTGATATTCTACGTATTGTCCATAGGAATTATCACCTATGGACAGAAGATAGTTTCTACAGATGTTTATAAGTATCCATTCAAACAAGATGATGCTAAATGGAAGAGCTATAAATCAGCAAGAGACCGAATAGAGGCTTTGCAGATTCCATCTGTTATAGTACATAGATTACATTTTTAAGTATTCTCCGTATAATAAATAAAACAACAAATACACCTTAATATTAACCAAAAACAAAAGAGCATGAAAAAAATCAAAGCAACTAGACGAATGGTCGTCCTTCTGCTCATGACGCTGCTGACACTCTCGGTGTCGGCACAGTCGGTAAAGGACAAGACCGTGACGCTCGACATGACGCAAGTGACTGTGAAGCAATTCTTTGCAGAAGTGAAGAAACAAACAGGCCTGAACTTCATCTACAGCGCCGAGCTGGCCAAAACCTTCCCTAGGGTGACGGTAAAGGCACAGAACAAGCCCGTGCGCCAGGTGCTCAACGATGTGATGAACCGCATCAACTGCACCTACGACCTGGAGGGAAGCATCGTCACCGTGACACGCAAACTCTCGGGAGCACGCACCCGCACCGTGACGGGAGTGGTGAGAGACGACATGGGTGAGACGCTGCCCGGCGTGAGCATCTGCATTGACGACTCGAAGGTTTGCACCATTACCGACGGAAACGGCTTCTACACCCTGAAGGTGCCCGCCAACGCCTGCGACCTGAAGTTCACCTTCGTGGGTATGGAAAACGCCATCGTTCACCTGAAGGCAGGCAACGGCCACGTGACCGAGGACGTGACGATGACCAGCAGCGCCTCGCTCGACGAGGTTGTCGTGACGGGTTACCAGACTATCTCTAAGAAGAACATGACGGGTGCCACGGCTACCATCACAGCCGAGGCCCTGCAAGACCGTTATACCAGCAACATCGTCAGCAACCTGGAAGGCCGTATCGCCGGTCTGTCAACCTATGGCGGCGAGATCAAGATTCGTGGTACCAGCTCTCTCTATGCAGAGACCTCTCCGCTGCTCGTTGTCGATGGTCTGCCCATGGAAGGTAAGCTGACCGACCTGAACATCTACGACATCGAGACCGTGAACGTGCTGAAAGACGCTGCCGCCACGGCCATCTATGGTGCGCGCGCCTCTAACGGCGTGATTGTGGTCACCACCAAGAACGCCAAGAAAAAGGGCAAGGTGGACATCGACTTCTCTGCCAACCTGACGTTGAAGGAGAACATCAACCTCGACTACAACGACAACTTCTACATGAACGCCGAGCAGCAGGTGAAGGCCGAGTCAGACTACTACGACTACTACTGGAGCCTTCCTGGCAGTACTGCCGAGGCTTATCTCTCGAACATCACAGCCGGCACCCAGCCCACATCAGCCCTGGCCTACGCCTACTATCGCAGGGCAGCCGGCGAGATTTCCGACGCACAGCTGCAGAGCATCAAGAGCCAGCTGAGCAAGAACAACTTCGCCAAGGAATTTGGCGACGCCGTCTATCGCCAGCAGGTGATGCAGGAGTACAACCTCTCTCTGCGCAGCCGTGGCGAGAAGATGCAGAACAACCTAACGCTTAACTTCAAGCACGACAACGTGGGCATTCTCAACCACATGGACCGCCAACTGAGCGTGAACTACAAAGGCAGCTTCGACCTGGCCAAGTGGCTCACCTTCAACGTCGGCATCAACGGCGTGTATGGCAAACAGAAATATCAGGGCTACGACTATAACAGCTATGCCACTATAGGCGGCCGCTCCGGTGGCCAGAACATCTGGATTCACCCGGCCTACGAGCCTTTCTACAACGAAGACGGAACGGCCCGCCGACTCTATGGCTGGTACGACGGAAACTTCTACTACGACGTATGGAACAAGGAAGGACTGGTAGATACTGGCTCCGACCCCGTAGAGGAACTCTATAATAATGTCACCAACTACGAGCGCCAGCACATGCGCTACCACGGCGAATTGCTGTTCAAGATTATTGACGGTCTGACAGCCAGAGGACTGTTCGTCTATGAGACCGACCACACCAGCACCGAGTGGTATGCCAACCAGGAGAGCCATGCCGCCCGCATCCTGCGCAACGCATTCACCGTGCTGCAAGACGGCGTAGTCACCCACCTCACCCCCGAGACCGGTGGTATCAAGCGTTTCACCAACACCGAGGGACGCTATTGGACAGCCCGCGGACAGCTCGACTATATCAAGACATTTGGCAAGCATGCCATCAACGCCATTGCCGGTCTGGAGTTTCGCGAGACCAAGAGCTGGGGTAACAACTCCATTCTGCTGGGCTACGACGAGCAGCTGCAGACCAGTCTGACCGACAACATCAACTTCAACACCATCAAGGGTATGCGCAACAACAGCTATCCTTATGCCAGCGGATATCCCTGCAGCCAGTTCGCATTCGACCCCTATATTGCCAACGGCATGGACCTCATCACCGAGATAACCCACCGCTACGGCTCTGGCTATGCCAACTTCACCTACACCTACGACGAGAAGTACAACGTGTTTGCATCGTGGCGTAAGGACTATGCCGACGTCTACGGCCTGAACGTGAAATACCGCGGAAAACCACTATGGTCGGTCGGAGGTGCATGGAACATCGACAACGAGTCGTTCATGAAGGACGTGGATTGGGTGAACTACCTGAAACTGCGCTTCAGCTATGGAGGCACAGGTAACATCTACCAAAGCGCCACATCGTATATGACGGCCTCTACGGGCGAGACCAACTATTACACCTACCTGCCATTGGCCAACATCACCAGCCCGGGCAACCCCGATCTGCGCTGGGAGAAGAGCAACATCACCAACATCGGTATCGACTACTCGCTATTCGACAACCGCCTGCGTGGAGCTCTGGACTACTATTACAAGAAGTCGAAGGACGTGTTCTCCAACAAGCCGCTCGACCCCACAACCGGTTTCACCAGCCTGGTGGTCAATGCTGCCGAGATGCGCAACCACGGTGTTGAGCTGCTGCTCACAGCCGAGTGGTTCCGCGCCCGCACGGAGAAAGACTTCGGATGGAGCACCACCTTCACCTTCACACACAACGACAACAAGGTGACCAAGGTGGAGAATCCTTCGGTCAACGCTTACCAGCAAATCTCCAACCCGTTCAAGGAGGGATATCCCGCCAGCGCCGTATGGAGCTACCGCTTCGCAGGTATCTCTGACGGAACAGAGGAAAACGGCTATGGCGTTCCCGCTGGTGAGACCCTTTGGTACGGACAGAACGGCGTCATCTCGCATAGCGGAAGCGGCGGCCCCGAGATTCTGGAGTATAGCGGACAGACAGAGCCAAAGACCATCATCGGTATTGGCAACGAGCTGCAATGGCAGAACTTCACCCTGGGTGTGCAGATGGCCTACTACGGCGGCCACGTGATGCGTTGCCTGGCAGAGACCGAGACCTTTACGCCATCTTACAGCGCCGTAGCCAGCTACTTCCTCAATGCATGGACTCCGGAGAACCATACCGACACTCCGGGATTCGGACGCTACTCGTCGGGTGCCCTGGGCAGCGAGCCCTCCTACAGCAACAGAGCCGTTCACGACGCTTCGTTCCTGAAGATTCGTAACATCGTGCTGGGCTACAACGTGCCAAGCTCATTGCTGAGAGCCCTCCACGTGAACCGTGCACGCCTGCAGTTCCAGATTGACAACCCCAAAGCGCTCTGGACAGCCAACGACCTGGGTGTAGATCCTGAGACTTTGGGCATCCGCACTCGCTCTAACTACATTTTCAGTCTTAACGTGAACCTCTAAAAACAGATATAGCAATGAAAAAGATTATATATAGCTTGATGCTTGGCTCGGCAGCGTTGTTAACGACAGCCTGCGCCGACTTCACAGAGATTCAGCCTAAAGGAGAAAACCTCCTCAGCACCACCGACGACCTGGCCCTTCTGCTCAACAGCGACGCCTACGATGGCGTCTCATCGATGAACACCCGGCGCGTAGGCGCTAACATCATCTACGCCTATTCGGATGTGACCGTGCCTCTCACCGTGGATAACAAGTCGACGGCTGCCATCTATAATGGTTATTTCGACGACCAGGAGAATCTTACCCGTCTGGCCGTACAGGCCAACACCGACGGACAGTACACTTCGTGCTATAACATCATCGGCCGCGTGAGCAATCCTATCCTCAAGCAGTTGGATATGGCCAGCGGACCCGAGGCAACCAAGAATGCGCTCAAGGCAGAGGCCCTCGTTGCTCGCGCCTTTTGCCATTTCATGGTATTCCAGCGTTTCGCTGCCGCTTACAACGGCTCGAACGGCGATGAAGGCGCCATCATCTACATGAAGGAAGACATGGACATCATGGAGCAGCATCCCAAAAACACCATTCAAGAGTGCTACGACAACATGCTGCAAGACGTGAACGACGCCCTGGCCCTGAACGCCCTGCCCGACAAGGCCCTCAACTTCATGCGCTGGGACAAGAAAGCTGCACTGGCCCTGAAAGCCCACATCCTGATGGGTATGCGCAACTACACTGAGGCTGAGGCTACGGCCAAGCAGGTGCTCGGCATCACCAACACGCTCTTCGACTATTACGCTAATGTGGAAGAGGCTCATGGCATGTTAGGAAACACCTATTTTGTTGTTCCTATCGACGACCGCAACAATCCCGAGACGCTGTTCATGATTCCCGACATGAATTACTATTTATGGGTTGCTCCCTCTGAGTGGAACTGGATGGAAGAGGAGTATGGCCGCAGAGGTACCTCCGATGTCATGTCGAAACAATATGCCGGCTTTATCTATCAAGGCAGGGACTATTCTGACTACGGAGCTTCTATCGGCCTGCCGGGATGGAATGCAGCAATGGACTTCGACCACTACCAGAATAAGGCAGGACTCTCTGTCCCGCAAATGTATCTCTTCATCGCAGAATGCGAGCTACGCTCTGGCAATATCGGTACGGCCATGAACTGGCTCGACCAGCTGCGCGCCAAGCGTCTGCCCGAAGGTTTCGAGAAACTGGAAGGTGCCGTCACCACTAAGGCCGATGCCATTGAATGGCTGAAGAAGACGGTTGCAGCCGAGTATCTCTGGACCGACTGGACCTATTACACCCGCAAGCGCTGGAACGTTGAAAGCGAATGGGCCACCACGCTGAGCCACACCATCGGCGGCAAGACCTACACGCTGCGTCCCGACTCGAAGCTCTGGATATTCCCGTTCCCAGTCAACGCTACCGAGAAGAACTCCAATCTCACCAACAACTGGTAGAATCGTTGTGACCATGATACCAAGGCCAGCCTCTCTTCTTTGAAGTTGGCCTTGGCTTTTCATCTTTTCAAAAAAACACTAAGACGACATGAAAAAAATCTTTCTGCTCAGCACTTTGCTGCTGACGATGAGCATCACCGTAATGGGTGCCGTCAAGAAAACGAAACTACGCGTGCTCTACGTGGGCGGACACTCCAACCTGGAGACGTTTGCCACCGACTACGACAAGGCCGAGAACGAGCGCAGCATCAAGGAGCGTACCGCCTCGTTCGAGCAGTTCCTCGGCGAGTATTTCACCACGGTGAAGGTAGTGATGGCCGACGACTACAACTACAAGATGTCGTACGACTACGACGTGACCGTGCTGGACGGACAGCCCAAGCCTCTTGAACAGCAGCAGACCGTGATGGACGGACAGCGCTTCGTGAAGCGTATCGAGGCCAAGTATTTCCCCGACGACTTCGACCGACCCGTCATCACGATGGCCGAACTGGGCGAGCGCGTAGGCCGCCGCTTGGGACTGAAGACCGACTGGTATTGCCTCTGTCTCGACCAGTGGGCCCTCGGAATGCGCACCAGCCACCCCATCTTCAAAGGTCCCTACCGGGTGAAGATGACGCTCGTTGACCGTCCCACGCCCGAGGGAGCCAAGGAGTTTGCGCCCCTGGTGGGCGAGACGCTGCCCGAGACCACCAAGATGTGGCACGTCAACAGCAAGGGATACATGACCGACAAAGGTTTTAAGGTAGGTATGGTGAGCCGTCCTTGGGGCTTTGAGGACTCGCCCGAGGCCGAATGGATTAGCAGCGGCAACTGTGCCAAGTCGATAGACGCAATGGCCCTGGGCCGCCACGGCTCGTTCTTCCACTGGGGATTTGCCGCCGCACCCATGGACATGACCGACGAGGCCAAGCCCCTGTTGGCCAACGCCATTGTCTATATCTCGAAGTTTGCCGGACAGCACGTCATCGCCCGCAAGCTCTCTGAGGGCATTGCCACCCGCATCGAGGCCAAAGAGAGCGCCTATCGCGTGACCCACAAATGCTGGGAAGAGTATAAGGAGAGCATCGAGCAGTTCAACGCACAGACCAAACATCTGTCCGACTCGCTCAAGGCCGCCAAGGCCGCAGGCAAGGAGATTGGCCGCCAGATGGCCATGTATCTGCAATGGCAGCCGCAGCCCATCCCCACCGCCGACGAGTGGATACGCAAGCAGGCTGGACCTCTCTACGAGAAGTTCGGCAACAACGAGGCTGCCTACGCCAAATATTACGAGGAGAACACGCCCTACTTCTACGGTTCGTTCAACAGCTACGGCCTGCAGCTCGACGAGGATGCCAAGAGCCTGGGCATTCCCAACAACGACAAGCGACTGCTCGACAAGGCCATCTCGCTCTGGGAGAGCGGACAGGACGCCGAGAAGGGCCGCCGCCTGCTGGAGCGTTACACCCTGTTGCGCTACGAGACAGCCAAGCAATACCGCGACTGGTACCAGAAATACCAGAACAAGCTGTTCTTCACCGAGAGCGGCGGATGGGTATGGCTGGTGAACTCGCAGGACAAAAACGTGCCGGGCAACGACTACTCGGTATTGAAATATAACGAGGTGCCCGAGCAGAAGACGCCCGAAATCAGCGGTGAGACCAACCGCGACAATCCCGTGCTCATCTCCGGTGTGGTGAACAACCTCGTCGACGGCGACAAGGAACTGGTCATCCGCGTGAAGATGCACAACGGTTTCCACATCTACGGCTTCGTCTCCGACCAGGATCCCTACATTGCCACCACCTTCGACATTCAGACCGAGGGCAACTACCAGAAGGTGGGCGACTTGCAGATTCCGTCGTTTAAGAACCTGGGCAGCACCGGCACTACCATCTACGAGGGTGATGTGATGTTCCGCCAGCGCCTGAAGGGCAGCGGAAAGGGCAAGGTGACTTGCACCGTGAACTATCAGACGTGCGACGAGCATGCCTGTCTGCCGCCACGCGATGTGGAGCTTAGCTTCGACCTGAAGTAGGCATACGCTTTGCAAAAAGTTGATTTGAAGTTATTTCATTCCAATTGTTCTGGTGGGCAGCCCCGGTGCTGTCCACCTTTTTTCGTCTTGTAGCAGGAGCCGATGTTGACTACTTGTTATTGTTAACAAAGTAAAAAGAAGTAAAAGCAAATTAAATTTATGGGTACATACAGAACACAAAATAGTATAAGTAGAAAACAGAAACAATAACTTTAATAAAAAACATGAATATGAAAACAACCAGAATGATTATGATGGCATTAGCCGTGATGCTGTCGACAACAGTAATGGCTAAAGGCTACAAGATTACGGGCAAGCTGACCGGCAACGTAGATGGTAAAACCATCTATTTGTGCAAGAGCGGAACCGACGAACAGACGAAGTATCGTCCTGTGGTGCTCGACTCTACCATCATCCGCAATGGACAGTTTGCGTTTAAGGGCAAACTCGCTGAGCCTAGCCTGCTGCTGCTGAAGTATTTTCCTAACGACAACCGGGGTGACCAGGAGAACGGACGCATCGCCATGCGCCCGGTACTGCCGTTGTTTATGGGCAACGAGAAAGTGAACGTCGAGGGCAATGTGAACGACTGGCAGGAGGACTTCATGGTGGCCATCTACGACACCTACGACTATAAGGGAACGAAGATTAGCGGCTCGCCCCTGAACGACCTGTACCGCGAGTACAAGCAGGGACGCACCGACTATACCAAGCGCAGAAGCCGTCTGAGCGAGGCTTTCAGCAAGCAATACTACGACAAGAACAGCGTGACGCCGATGGACTACGTGGTGAAAGAGCTGGCCCGCCAGGACTCTGCCAAGGCTGCCACCTGCGCGTTCCTGAAAGACTTCATCACACGCAACAGCGACAACCTGGCTGGTGTGGTGGCACTCGACGAGTCGCTCAGCCAGTTTGACAACCCCACCATCGAGAGCCTCGTGGCAGCCATCAGCGACAAGATGAAGGCCACACAGCTAGGACAAAACATGATGAATCATGCCAACATCATCAAGAGCACGGCACAAGGAGCCCAGTTTGCCGACGTGACCTTGCTCGATGCCGACGGACGCGACCACCAGTTGTCGGAGTATCTGGGCAAGGGCAACTACACGTTGCTGGAGTTCTGGGCATCGTGGTGCGGTCCCTGCCGTGGCTCTATTCCCCACCTGAAGCAGCTCTATGGTCTGTATCATCCCCAGGGATTCGACATCGTGAGCGTGTCGATGGACACCGACAACAAAGCCTGGCACAAGGCTCTGGGCGAGGAGCAGATGAAGTGGACACAGCTGATTTGCAAAGACGGTTTCGGACAAGTGGCAAAGACATACAACTTCAACGGCATACCGTACTGTGTGCTCATCGGCCCGAAGGGCGAGATTGTGGAGACCAACTGCCGCGACGCACGCCTGGACCGACAGATGGTAAAGCTCTACGGCAACAAGCTGGAGACCTTCCACCTGACGGCACAGCTGGAAGACCTGACCGACAGCGTGGTCATCATGCCCATGTATTTTGGTGACTGGCAGCGCAACGGCTTCCAGAAGTATGCGCTGAAAGACGGCAAACTGGACATCACCCTGCCGCTCGACAAGCCGCAAAACCTGGTGCTGATGCGCCCGGGCGACCACTACCACTCGGTGAGTATTCCAGCCATGGCAGGCGAGTTTGCCAACCTGACCGGCAGCTTTGCCGACATGAAAATCAGCGGCTCGAACTTCTACGAGCAGTATGCCCCCATCGGCGAGAAACTGAACATGTATCAGGCCAAGATGTCGGACGACCGCGATGCCTACGAAAAGGAATACCAGAGACTGGTGAAGAACGAGAAGAAAAACCGCAAGCAGATGGATGCCAACAAGGCAGCCTACATTGAGTCGCAGGAGAAACTGTATGCCGAGTTGAAGAAAGAGATGACCGACTACATCAAGAGCCATCCAAGCAGCGAGGTGAGTGCCACCCTGTTGCAGGTGGCCGAGTCAGACAGTCTGGAGTCGGTAGTCAAAAACTTAAACTACTACGTACGCAACGGCCGCATGAAGCCGGTCATCGACGCCATGCTGAAAAATGCCGAGAACGAGCGTCTGGCCAAGGAAGCCAAAGAGGCCATCAAACCTGGTGTGTTGGCTCCCGACTTTACGCTCGACGACATCAACGGCAAGCCGTTTACCCTCTCATCCCTGCGCGGCAAGTATGTCGTGCTAGACTTCTGGGGTTCGTGGTGCGGCTGGTGCATCAAGGGCATGCCAGACATGAAGAAATATTACGATAAATACCGCGGAAAATTCGAGATTGTGGGCGTTGACTGCAACGACTCCGTGGAGAAATGGAAGAAGGCCGTAGCAGACAACCAGCTGCCCTGGCTGCACGTCTACAACAAGGCTGCCGACGGTACTCCCGAGAAATATGCCGTAGAGGGCTATCCCACCAAGATCATCATCAATCCCGACGGCACCATCAACAAGATTATTGTGGGCGAGAGCCAGGAATTCTACAAATACCTGGATGAGCTGTTGAAGTAAAAAGGACCATCCGCAAACATTCCATCAGGAAAGGCCAGCTGGGCCTGAAATATCACACAGGCAGGGACAGACTCCCTGCCTGTGTTTTTGTTAGCAAGCTGGCGTAGATTTGAAATTCAGCCTTTATTGATATAAGCATTTGCAATACGCACTCTCTGTGAGTGTCGTATAAATTATTGTCTTAAATTTGCGAACATCCAAAAACTTTTTGTACCTTTGCATCCGATAAACCAACACTGATTCCATTTCATGGGTAACGTAAACAAGAGAAGGACATTTGCGTCGAGAGTGCTGCTGGCAGTATTCTTGCCGATGCTTCTTACGTCGTTTTTCCATATCCATGAGGTTCAGACAAGCCATGAGAACGAGTGCGCACAATGCGTGAACCACCAGCCGCACTCAGGCCACTTCACCACCACACACATGGGCGTGCATGACTGCGTGATCTGCCAGCTGTGCCATCTGCCGTATGTGGCTGCCACCGTTCTCACCACCTTATTTGTTCTCACCCCTACCCTATGCGTTCTGCCCGCCCGCCGATATGTGCTGACAGCAGGACACATAGCTTATAAATCTACACGCGCGCCACCATTTGTTTTGTAACTTTTCTTTTTTTAAACGAACTCATTCTCACATAAAAGTAAGCTACAAAATGAATAAAACACATATTCTTTTGCTGCTCACCGCCACATTATGGCTGGGAGCGACACACCGTGCGTATGCACAGATGGACACCGTCATCACCAGTAAGCATCACCATGTGCTGAACGAAGTGGTAGTAACCGGTCTGACGGGCGATGCCAAGCAGAAAGACTTCCCCATTCCGGTGAGCATTCTGAGCCAGCGCGAGCTGCAAATCACCTCTTCCACCAACATTATCGACGCCATCTCCAGGCAGCCGGGCGTATCGCAGATTACCACCGGCAGCGGCATCTCGAAACCCGTGATTCGCGGACTGGGCTACAACCGCATCGTGACCATCAACGACGGCATCCGCCAGGAGGGACAGCAGTGGGGCGACGAGCACGGCATCGAGATTGACGGACTGAGCGTGGGCCGCGTAGAGGTGATCAAAGGTCCGGCCAGCCTGCTCTATGGCTCGGACGCGATGGCGGGCGTTGTGATTTTCCATCCCGAGCCCATCCTGCCGGCAGGCACGATGAGCGCCTCGCTCACCAGCGAGTATCAGACCAACAACGGGCTCTTCGACTATTCTGTCAACTTTGCCGGAAACAAGAACGACTTTGTGTGGAACTGGCGTTTCACCGACAAGATGGCGCATTCGTATAAGAACAAGGCCGACGGCTACGTGCCCAACACCCAGTTTGCCGAACGCGCCCTGTCGGGACTGCTGGGACTCAACAAGCAGTGGGGCCACTCGCATCTCCGACTAAGCTACTATAACGTGACTCCCAGTATTATTGAGGCTCACGAGCACCATCACGACCACGACGGCGACGAGGACCACGACCACGACGCTGACGAGGACCATGATCACGAGCATGAGCATGAGACGTTCGACGGGAAAAGCTATCATCACGGCATACCCTATCAAGAAGTTTACCACTATAAGGCCGTGCTCGACAACTTGTTCTACTTGGGCGAGGGCAGCATGAAGGTGCTGCTGGGCTATCAGCAAAACCAGCGCAAGGAGTTTGAGGAAGAAGACGAGATGGGGCTGTACTTCAAACTGCACACCCTGAACTATGACCTGCACTACCACCTGCCCGAAATGAACGGCTGGAAACTGATGACGGGACTGAACGGCATGTACCAGAGGTCGGAGAACCTGGGCGAAGAATATCTCATTCCCGCCTACAACCTGTTCGACATCGGAGCCTTCGCCACGGCCGGCACAGAAATCGGCAAATGGAACATCACCGGCGGACTGCGCCTCGACAACCGCCACCTGCACAGCTTTGCGCTGGCAGGACAGTTCGAACGCTTCAGCCGCAACTTCACAGGATTCTCGGGCAGCGTGGGTGCCGTATACCACATCCTGACCGACATGCACCTGCGCTTGAACCTCTCGAAGGGCTTCCGCGCTCCCAACCTCAGCGAACTGGCATCGAACGGCGGACACGGTGGAACACAACACTACGAGGTGGGCAACAGCGAACTGAGCGCAGAGCACAGCTGGCAGATTGACACCGGATGGGACTACACCAACGAGTACGTCTCGGCACAGCTGGCCCTGTTTGTCAACCTTATCGACAACTATATCTTCGCCCAGCAGAATGGCGACAAGATGAAGGACGGACTGCCCGAGTTTAAATATGTGCAGGGCGACGCCCGTCTGTGGGGCGGCGAGGCCAGTCTCGACATCCACCCCGTAGACCAGTTGCACTTCCTCAACACCTTCAGCTATGTGAATGCCGTGCAACTGCATCAGCCTGCCGACAGCAAGTATCCGCCCATGACCCCCGCTCCGCGCTGGACTTCGGAACTGCGCTACGACTTTTTCCGCCAGGAGAAAACGTTCAGCAACACATTTGTGAAGATAGGCCTCAACTGCAACTTCCGTCAGAACCACTATCACGCCGCCTATGGCACGGAGACAGCCACACCGGCCTACACCTTATTAAATATGGCGGCCGGCACGGACATTTGCAAGAGAGGGCGCAAACTCTTCTCGCTCTTCCTCACCGCCGAGAACCTGACCGACAAAGCCTATCAGAACCATTTGAGCCGCATGAAGAACCTGCCCATTGAGCGCGAGGACGGCGGACAAGGCTACTATAACATGGGCCGCAACATCGGCCTGAAGGTTATTATCCCAGTAACATTCTAAACCAAACAATGATGGCATGATGAAACGCTGCATTCTCACCACATGGCTCGCTCTGGCGGCTATCACATCGCAAGCCGGAAACGACATGACACCGGATGCCGACGGCAACAACTGGCAACTCACCGTGGCCGACAATCACCGTTGGCTGCAACATACCGACGGACGGCCTTTCTTCTGGTTGGGCGACACAGGCTGGTTGCTGCCCCATAAGCTCAACCGGAAAGACATCTGCCTGTATCTGGACGATTGCCGGCAGAACGGGTTCAATGTGGTGCAGGTGCAGGTCATCAAGGGCGACGGCGTCCGCCCCAACTGGCGCAAGATGGATTTCATTGTCAGCGAGGCCGAGAAACGCGGAATATACATCGGAATGGTGGCCGTATGGGGCTCGGTGGTGAAAAGCGGCAAGATGAATGCCGAACAGGCTGCCGCCTACGGACGGTTCCTGGCTCATCGCTACGCCAAACGCCCCAATATTGTATGGATGATGGGGGGCGACATCGAAGGCAACGTGCATCCCGAGGTGTGGGACTCGCTGGCCACAAACATCAAGCGCATCGACACCCATCACCTCATGACCTACCATCCACGTGGCCGCACGTTTTCTGCCAAGTGGTTCAACAACCGTGAGTGGCTCGACTTCAATATGTTTCAAAGTGGCCATCGGCGCTACAACCAGCGGGGCAACGACAAGCACTACCCTATTCCTGAGGGCACCGAGGAAGACAACTTCCAGTATGTGGACTCTTGTTTCAGCTACACGCCCATGCGGCCGGTGCTCGACGGCGAGCCTTCCTACGAGAACATCCCGCAAGGACTGCACAACCCACAAGAGCCCCGCTGGCACGACGGCGACATGCGCCGCTACGCCTACTGGTCGGTATTTGCGGGCTCATGCGGCCATACCTACGGCAACAACGAAATCATGCAATTCATTGGCGAGAACGAGACGGAAGGAGCCTATGGCGCCAACGGCTGCGTGAAATCGTGGCGACAGGCCCTGGGCGATCCGGGCCGCCGGCAGATGAAACACTTGCGCCGGCTGATGGAACTGTTTCCCATGAAGGAGGTAAGGCCCGCCCAGCAGCTCATCGTCAACAACGGAAAACAACACGAGCATGTGGCAGCCTGCCGCGGCAAGAACTTCGCGCTGATATACAACTACTGTAACATGGACTATATGGTAGACTTCAGCCAGTTCGGTTGTCCGCAGCTCAGCATCTACACCATGAACCCCAAGACGGGCGAAACGAAGTATTTCGGCGACGTGAGCAACATGCCCATGAGCATGCTGAGCGAGGCCGAAAACGGTAAAACCGACGACGAGGTGATTATGATTGTCGATGCCAGCGACTCCCGTTTGCGCAAACAAATTGAATCGGCTGATTTATAACGAAAAAAAGTACTTCAGAATTTGGATTTCTCATAAATATTTAATATATTTGCACCACTAAAGACACCAACCATTACCTTATTTCTATGTTAAACACAACTGCGTTTATTTCACACAAGTTCATCAACATTAAGGAACTTGATCATTTTGATTTCTGAGTTGACGTGACGAGTTAACGAGTTGACAAGTTGACAAGTTGACGAGTTGACGAGTTGACAAGTTATTACCCTTTTTTTTCGGTAGGTTGCGGTTATGCCGCAACATTAAATCATTATTCTTTTTAAACAACATTACAACTATGGAAATACCATTCGCAGAAGCTTGGAAAATCAAAATGATAGAACCGCTCCGCAAGAGCACTCGTGAGGAAAGAGAACAGTGGCTGAAAGAAGCCCACTACAACGTATTCATGCTGAAGGCAGAACAAGTGTACATCGACTGCCTGACCGACTCGGGCACCGGTGCCATGAGCGACCACCAGTGGTCGGAGATGATGCTCGGCGATGAGAGCTATGCCGGTGCCACATCGTTCTATAAGTTCCAGTCGGTGGTGCAGCGCATCTTCGGTTTCAAGTATGTCATCCCCACCCACCAGGGACGTGCCGCCGAGAACGTGCTGTTCTCCTATTTGGTGAAAGAAGGCAACGTGGTGCCCGGCAATGCCCACTTCGACACCACCAAGGGCCACATCGAGTTCCGCAAGGCCAAGGCCATCGACGTGACCATCGACGAAGCCAAAGACACCCAGCTCGAAATACCATTCAAGGGGAATGTGTCGCTCGAGAAACTGGAGAAGGTGCTGAAGGAGAATCCTGGCAACGTGCCGTTCATGGTGCTCACCGTGACCAACAACACCGTGGGCGGACAGCCTGTATCGATGAAGAACATCCGCGAGACCTGCGAGCTGTGCCACAAATATCATGTGCCTGTGGTGATGGACTCTGCCCGCTTTGCAGAGAACAGCTACTTCATCAAGAAGCGCGAAGAAGGCTACGCCGACAAGACCATCAAGGAGATTGCACGCGAGATGTACTCGTATGTAGACGCTATGACCATGTCGGCCAAGAAAGACGGACTGGTGAACATGGGCGGATTCATTGCCACCAACCGCGAGGAGTGGTATGAGGGTGCCAAACAGTTCTGCATCCCCTTCGAAGGATTCCTCACCTATGGCGGACTCAATGGCCGCGACCTGAATGCACTGGCCGTGGGACTCGACGAGAACACCGAGTTCGACATGCTCGAGACACGTATCCATCAGGTAGAATACCTGGCCAAGAAACTCGACGAGTATGGCATCCCCTACCAGCGCCCCGTGGGTGGTCATGCCCTGTTCATCGATGCCGACAAGGTGCTGTGCAACGTGCCGAAAGAAGAGTTCCCCGCACAGACGCTCACCTGCGAGCTCTACCTTGAGGCTGGCATCCGCGGTTGTGAGATTGGCTACATCCTTGCCGACCGCGACCCTGTAACCCGCGAGAACCGTTTCGGCGGACTCGACCTGCTGCGTCTGTGCATCGCCCGCCGTGTGTATACCGACAATCACATGAATGTCATCGCCGCCGCCCTGAAGAATGTCTACGACCGCCGCAACGAGATTACGCGTGGTGTAGCCATCGAGTGGGAAGCACCCCTGATGCGCCACTTTACCGTACAGCTGAAGCGGCTGGGATGAAATAAAAATGACATCTCTCCCAGAGACTGAAAACAGCAAAAGCCACCTCCCTAACTGGAAGGTGGCTTTTTTATGATCACATTCTCTGATGATTCCGATTACTCTGAATACTCTGAAGATTCTGAATACTCTGAATATTCTGAATACTCTGAATATTCTGATTACTCCGATGATTCTGATGATTCCGATTATTCAGAATACTCCGATTACTCCGATTTGCTAAAACACGATGGCCTCATACACATACAGCTCGGCATCGCGCCAGCCGTCCCATCCCAGTCCGGCCTTATCGCGCGAGCAATGCCCCACAAACTCTTCCTTCGTCCAATTCACCTCGTCCGCCACCTGAGGCAGAAAGGTTCCACTGCGGTGCCCCTTACGAATATAGATGCCATGCTTGTGCAATTCAAACTCGTCAAGACTGCTGATACGGCGCATCGGGGTGAGCACCGACAACTCCAAGTCGATGGCGTCGAGTTCCTCACGGCGCACAGGCTGGAAGCGCGGATCGTCGAAAGCGGCAGCACGGGCCATCCTCGCCACAATCTCGCGCAAAGACACATCCTCGCCAAAATGACCTATGCAACCACGCAACTGTCCATGCCGATGGAGCGACACAAAGGCTCCACACTTCACATCCAGCCGAGGGTTGTCGGCATGCAGCGCCACCGAACGCGAGACAGGCTTTCCGTCGAGCGCATCGCGGATGCTTGCTGCGGCAATCTCTTTCAGCTGTTTTTTCTCTTGTGCGGTCAGCACAAAACCTGTTGTATCTTTCCTAACTACGGCAAAGGCGTGATAGCCCACCACCCTGCTACGGTCGTGATCATCCACATCGCCCGAGTTCCGGTACATCAAGTGCTTCACTTCGTAACTCTTGTCGAGCATCAACAGCAAGGTGGCAATGGCCAATTCGCCACATGCACTCGTGGCGAGATTCCTGACACCGCTCTTGGCATTCTTCCGTATGGCCGCAATCAACTGGCTCACGTCGCCGCTCTCAACAGCCTTTCCCGTCAGGGCATCCACCTTGCAAGCATCGTCGTATGACGGATAATGCGAAAAGTCGCTGCTGATGACAAACAGATTGTCCTGATCATCGATATAGGGTTTCAGCACCTCTGCCATTCTCTCCAGCTTGTTGAAGTCGTTGGTCGAGATAATGACAGGCACGATGGGGGGCACATCGCCCAGTCTGCGCTGCAGGAAGGGCAACTGCACCTCCAGACAGTGCTCACGGTCGTGCGCCTCGGGCCGGTAGGCAAAAACGCTGTCAGCCTCTATCAGCTTGCGGCACGTCTCTCTGTCGACCCTCACCTGACCTAACGGTGTGGCATAACAGTCGGCCTCGGTATTCACCGACGCACCGTCGAGCCATTCGTGGTGGCTGGGGCCCAGCATGAAGATGCGCTTGTAGGGTTTATCGGGATGCAGGGTAGCATAGGCTGCCGCTGCCACACTTCCCGAGAAATAATAACCGGCATGCGGCACGATGAGTGCTGCCACCTGGGCTTTTTCGGTTGTCTGGTGCATAGCCAGCAGACTGTCCACTTCACGACTAAGCCGTTGGGCATTTCCATCATAGAAGCGTCCGGCCTGCGTGGCGGGTCTCACAATCGTCTGTCTGTTGTTTTGTTCGTCTGTCTGTCCCATCATGATTGCAGCGATTAGGGTTATCAGAATGATGGTCATAGCCAATATCACAATTACTTTTTTCATGCATGCTCATCCAGCAGCAGTTCCACCGGACAGTGGTCGGAACCGAATATCTCGGTATGGATGATAGCATCGGCAATGCGGTTTTCCAGCCGCTCGCTCGTCACAAAGTAGTCGATGCGCCACCCTGCATTCTTCTGGCGCGCCTGGAAACGGTACGACCACCACGAGTAAGTCACCTGTTCGGGATATTTCCAACGGAACGTGTCGATGAAACCCTTGCCGAGCAACTGGCTGAACTTCTCTCGTTCTTCATCCGTGAAGCCTGCGTTGCGCCGGTTGGTTTTAGGATTCTTCAAGTCTATTTCCTCGTGAGCCACATTCATGTCGCCACACACCACCACGGGTTTCACCTGGTCCAGCTTCTGCAGATAAGCCTGGAAGTCATCCTCCCAGCGCATGCGGTAGTCCAGCCGTCGCAGTTCGTCTTGTGAGTTGGGCGTATAGACCGTCACCAGATAGAAATCGTTCAACTCCAGCGTGATGACGCGCCCCTCATGGTCGTGCTCGTCTATTCCGATGCCATAGGCCACGCTCAGAGGCTGATGCTTCGTAAAGATGGCCGTACCGCTATAGCCTTTTTTGTCGGCATAGTTCCAAAACGACTGGTAGCCGTCAAACTGCAAGTCCAGCTGTCCGGCCTGCATCTTGGTCTCTTGCAGACAAAAGAAGTCGGCATCCATCTGCTTGAAAATCTCACTAAAGCCTTTGCCCTCACAAGCGCGCAGGCCATTCACATTCCACGAAACTAACTTGATCATATACCACCTGTTACTTGTTACTTGTTACTTGTCACTTATTCAAACGCCCTCATCGTATTCCTCCTCTTGCGCACCAGAGTCGAGGCGAGTGTCTTTTGAAATCTTCACCTCGCCCATACGGGTGACGACAAGAAGCATCGGCACATACTGGTCGCTCAGCACGTCGGGCGAACCTACGCTGGCGGCAAAGCGCAGTTGGTTTTCCTCAGCCTTGTCGAGCACAATGCCTAGCAGGGCGCCGTCTTTGCGCGTGTTATCGTCAAGATAGGACACGAAATCGACCTTCGTAAACGTACGTCCGAAAAACTGCGACCCGTCTTTACGAAGTATCTTCATCTCAATCTTATTGTCGTAGTATTTCTTGCCCGACTCGTCGCGTGTCAGCGCCAGTTGATCATCAGCCGAGCGCACAATCTCTATTTTATACTGGCTGCCCACCCAGTCTACCTCGCGCGACTGTTTTATCTCTTGCATTCTCACCGGTCCGGTCTGCACTTCTTTGACGGGTTTGGGCGCAATAATGTCATTGCTCTTTGGTTTTTCCTTGCAGCCCACGAGCAGGCATCCTGCACAAGCTGCCACAACAAACAGTTTTAGTCTATTCATTATCGTTCAGTTGATTTTTGATTGCAAAGATAGCGAAAAAAATCATAACGTGCAAATATTATTAAAAGGTATAGGCGGGAATGATTCACATCATCCCCGCCCATGGTCCTGAATTCAATCTGACATAATTATCTAACTTAAATTATCTGTTTGTGATTACTACTATGTGCTAACCTAATATCTAAGGAATCTATATGTATTTATGATGCATTTAGTTTTTATGTGTTACAATTTGGACGAAAAAAGCAGATAAAAGTTTAATGTGCGTACAAAAAAATTATTATCTTTGCAACATATTAACATTTACAGGCATGAAAAGAGTACTTATTTACATAGCTGTGGCCTCGTTGCTGCTCGCATGTGGCAACAAGGCAAAAGTCCCCAAACAACCCACGCAGCTCGTCGACACCATCCCCATGATGATTATGCAGATACAGAAATGCTCGAAGCTCTACACCGCCGAGTATCACGTGCATAAAATCATCACGCATACCGACCAGCTGAAGCTCAAGGGCAGCATCCTGCAACAGGTGTTCAACATTCAGCTGCCCATCGGCGACCGAAAAGTGGCCATCCCCATGGACGCTACGCTGAAAGCATCGGTAGACTTCAGCCACTTCTCTAAGCAGAACATCCGGCGCAACGGACAGAAAATAGAGATCGTCCTGCCCGATCCCGAGGTGACCATGACGAGCAGCCGCATCGACCACGAGAACGTGAAGAAGCACGTCTCCATCCTGCGCAGCAACTTCACCGATGCCGAGCTGACCCATCTGGAGAAACAGGGCCGCGCGGCTATCCTCAACAGTGTGCCAAAGATGGGTATCATCGACATGGCCAAGGAGAATGCGGCACGCACCATCATCCCCATGATTGTGCAGATGGGATTCAAAGAGCAAGACATTACCATCACCTTCCGGAAAGAGTTCACCGCCTCCGACCTGCCGCGACTGCTCGACACAGGAACCATCGAACGACTGAAAAACTGATTCAACGTACGCTCATGCGCACAAAACATGAATGAAGAAAATGGACAATCAACAGAAGATTCCCCAACCCCGCAAAAACAGGGTAAGACAAATCAGCGAGTGGCTGCTGCTCACCATCCTTGCCGTGGTGGTGCTTGTCATCATCCTCGCAGCCGTTGCCGTGTATAAGGTGACGCAGACATCAGTAGGCGTCGACGTAGACAATAAGATAGAGCTTACCCCCACGCAGATCACCGCTATGGAAGCCATCGGCGAGTGGGAGTTTCTCTCCATCAGCGACGAGGAGATGGTCGACACCGTGCGCCGCGGCTTTTTCAGCGACGACGAACTGGTGCGCATCTATTACGGTACCCTGCGCCTGGGCATCAACATGCAAAAGGCGACGCCAGGATGGATAGAACAGCAAGGCGACTCCATCATCGTCAAGCTGCCCCCCATAGAACTGCTGGATAACGATTTCATCGACGAGGCCCGCACCCAGTCGTTCTTCCAGAGCGGCTCGTGGAGTGAGAAAGACCTCGCCACGCTCTACAAGCGTGCATACTACAACATGCGCAATCGATGTCTGTCGCCCGAGAACATACAAAGTGCCGAGGACAATGCCGTCACACAGTTCTACAAACTGCTGCGCACCATGGGATTCCAAAATGTCTCGGTAAGAGTTTCACCCAATGAGAAGTGAGAAATGAGAGGAGAGATGAGAGAGGTGAAAGAACTATTATGCATTATGCATTATGAATTATAAATTAGGAACATGAACCAAATACTATCCGACATCAGCAATTTCTTGTGGGGCTGGCCCATGATCATCCTGCTTCTTGGCACACACATTTACCTCACCGTCCGTCTGCGGTTCCCACAGCGCAAAATATTTACAGCCATCCGCCTGTCGTTCCAACGCGACCATGGTGCCAAGGGCGACGTCAGCCAGTTTGGCGCACTCGTCACCGCCCTGGCAGCCACCATCGGCACGGGCAACATCATCGGTGTGGCTACGGCTGTGGCTCTGGGCGGTCCTGGTGCTGTGTTGTGGTGCTGGCTCACGGGTGTCTTCGGCATCTCTACCAAATATGCTGAGGGACTTCTGGCCATCAAGTATCGTGTTCGCACAGCCGACGGGCGCATGCTGGGCGGACCGATGTACGCCCTGGAGCGCGGACTGGGCTGGAAATGGATGGCCATACTGTTCGCTCTGTTTACCGCCATTGCCGCCTTTGGCATTGGCAACACCGTACAGGCCAACGCCATCGCCACGCTCACGCACGAGACCTACGGCGTGTCGCCCTACCTTACGGGCCTGCTGCTCTGTCTGCTGGTGGGAGCCGTCATCCTGGGTGGAGTGAAAAGCATCGCCAAGGTGTGCACCATGCTTGTGCCTTTCATGGCAGTGTTCTATGTGGCAGGCTGCATCGTCATCCTCTGCATGAACGGCAACTACGTATGGCCGGCCATCCAGCTCATCTGCGAGGCTGCTTTCACACCCGAGGCTGCTGGTGGAGGTTTTGTGGGCACCACCGTCATGATGGCCGCCCGTTTCGGAATCGCCCGCGGACTGTTCTCCAACGAGTCGGGTATGGGCTCTGCTCCCATTGTGGCTGCTGCTGCCCAGACACGCAACCCTGTACGCCAGGCGTTGGTGTCGGCATCCGGCACGTTCTGGGACACCGTCATCATCTGCGCCCTCACCGGCATCGTCATCGTGAGCAGCATCCTGGCCCACCCCGACATCGACTATAACAATGGTGCCATCCTCACCAAGATGGCTTTCGGCAAGATACCCTACATCGGTGCGCCTCTGCTCACCGTAGGCCTGCTCACCTTTGCCTTCTCCACCATTCTGGGGTGGAGCTATTATGGTGAGCGAGCCGCCGAGTATCTCGGCATACGCCAGTCCATCTACAGGGTGCTTTACATCGTCGGCCTCTTTGTGGGCAGTGCCATCAGCCTCGACATTGTGTGGAACATTGCCGACTGTATGAATGCGCTGATGGCCATCCCCAACCTGCTCTCGCTGCTGTTCCTCAGTGGTGTCATCGTCAGAGAGACCAACAAATACCTCTGGAGCAACCGCCTCGACGAGCATGCAGAAGAGAACATTGAGGATTGAGGATTTAGAGGTGAGGGGAGAGAGGTGAGAGGTGAGAGAATAGATTTTAGAAGCAAGAAAGTAAGAAGCAAGAAGCAAGAGATATGCTCCTATTGCAAGCCTTCGAAGGTGCGGAGGTGCGTGGGTACGAGATTACCCTTGTCTTCGTCAACACCAACTTCATAGGTTCTCAATAGGCGAGGCTATTCTCTC
>DEJV01000011.1 GCA_002353525.1 Prevotella sp. UBA2739 | reverse complement strand
AGAACCGTGTGCAGCAGGCACAGGCCCTGCTCCCTGCCGAAGTAACGCGCATCGGTGTGACGGTCATGAAGCGTCAGACGTCTCAGGTGCTCATGTTCACGCTGACCTCCGACGGTCGCTACGACGATAAGTTCCTGACCAACTACAACAACATCAACATTGTTCCGGCCATCAAGCGTATTCAGGGTGTGGGCGACGTACAGAGCCCCGGTCTGAAAACCTACTCTATGCGCATCTGGCTGAAACCCGACGTGATGAAGCAGCACGGACTGATGCCCAGCGACATCAGCGGTGCACTGGCCGAACAGAACGTAGAGGCTGCTCCGGGTACCTTCGGCGAGCAGTCGAACGTGGCCTACGAGTATGCCATCCGTTACACCGGACGTCTGAAGACTGCCGAGGAGTTTGGCAACATCATCATCACGAGCGATGCCAACGGACAGACTCTGAAACTGAAAGACGTTGCCAAGATCGAACTGGGCGGTCAGCAGTATTCGGTGTCGATGAAGAACAACAACATCCCGTCGGTGATGGGTATGGTGCAGCAGATTGCTGGTTCTAACGCCAACCAGATTGCCAAGGAGGTGAAGGCCGAGCTCGAAGAGCAGGCCAAGTTGTTCCCCCCGGGCATGTACTATAAGATTAACTACGACGTGACCGAGTTCCTCTATGCCTCTATCGAGGAGGTGGTGTTCACCCTGGTGTTCACCCTCATCCTGGTGTTCCTGGTCATCTACGTGTTCCTGCAGGACTGGCGCTCTACGCTCATCCCGCTTATTGCCGTTCCCGTATCGCTCATTGGTACGTTCTTCTTCCTGTCGGTATTCGGATTCTCCATCAACTTGCTGACGCTGTCGGCCTTGCTCTTGGCCATTGCCATTGTGGTCGACGATGCCATTGTGGTGGTCGAGGCTGTGCATGCCAAGCTCGACCAGGGTTACAAGTCGCCGCTGACGGCCTCTATCGATGCCATGAACGAGATTTCGGGAGCTATCATCTCCATCACGCTGGTGATGGCCTCGGTGTTCATCCCTGTGTCGTTCATCGGCGGCACCACTGGTACGTTCTATCGTGAGTTTGGTGTGACCATGGCCGTGAGCATCTTCATCTCGGCATTGAACGCCCTGACGCTCTCGCCCGCCCTGTGTGCCATCTTCCTGAAGCCGCACGACAAAGAGGGACACGAGCGCAAGATGTCGCGCATCGACCGCTTCCACGCCTCGTTCAATACTGCCTACGACTCTGTCCTTGGCAAGTATAAGAAGAGCGTAGAGAAACTGGTGCGCAAGCCCATGGCCATGATCATCACGGTTGTCGCTGGCATCGCGGTGCTCGTCGTCACCATGTTCACCACCAAGTCGGGTCTTGTGCCCGACGAGGACACCGGCACCGTGTTCTGCACCGTGTCGATGCCTCCCGCCACCTCTGTGGCCCGTACGCGCACCGTCATCAATCAGGTAGACTCCATCCTGGCTTCCGACCCGGCCATCCAGAGCCGTGAGCAGATTCAGGGTTACAACTTCATTGCCGGTGCCGGTTCCGACCAGGCCACCTTCATCCTCAAGCTCAAACCCTTCGAGGAGCGACAGAAAGGATTCTGGTGGAAACTCTCCGGACTGTGGCAGGGCGACGGCATCTACCGCTTCTTCCTCAACCCCTACGACGCCAGCGGTGTGTTGGCCCAAATCTATATCAAGACCGCCCACATCAAGGACGCTCAGATTCTGGCCTTCGCACCACCTATGATTCCTGGCTTCTCGGCCAACTCGGGTGTGTCGCTGGTCATGCAGGACCGTACGGGTGGCGACCTCAACAAGTTCTTCGGCATCGTGAAAGACTATCTGGCAGCACTCAACAAGCGCCCGGAGTTCCAGACAGCCCAGACATCCTACAACCCCAACTATCCGCAATACATGGTAAGCGTCGATGTGGCCAAGTGTAAGCAGGCTGGCATCTCGCCCTCTACCGTGCTTGCCACGTTGCAGGGTTACTACGGCGGACTCTATGCCTCAAACTTCAACTCGTTTGGTAAGCTCTACCGTGTAATGATTCAGGGCTCGCCCGAAACACGCATGACGCCCGAGTCGCTCAACAGCATCTATGTGCGCACACCGGCAGGCATGTCGCCCGTCCAGGAGTTCTGCCAGCTGAGCCGTGTCTATGGCCCGTCCAACATCAACCGCTTCAACCTGTTCACATCTATCAATGTGACGGCAACAGTGGCCGACGGCTACTCTACCGGTGAGGCCATCAAGGCCGCACAAGAGGTGGCTGCCGAGGTGCTGCCGCAGGGCTACACCTACGACTATCAGGGTCTGACGCGTGAGGAGGCCAAGGCATCCAACAGCACCGCCATCATCTTCCTGCTGTGCTTCATCTTCATCTACCTCATCCTGTCGGCACAGTACGAGTCGTACATCCTGCCGCTGGCGGTAGTCCTCTCGGTGCCTTTCGGACTGGCAGGCTGCTTCCTGTTCACACAGCTCTTCGGCCACTCCAACGACATCTACATGCAGATCTCACTCATCATGCTGATTGGTCTGTTGGCCAAGAACGCCATCCTCATTGTGCAGTTCGCCCTTGAGCGCCGCCAGCTGGGTATGGCCATCACGTGGTCGGCCATCCTGGGTGCCGCAGCCCGTCTGCGTCCTATCTTGATGACGTCGCTGGCCATGATCATCGGTCTGCTGCCCATGATGTTCGCCTCGGGTGTAGGTAAGAACGGTAACCAGACGCTCGGTGCCGCCGCTGTGGGCGGTATGCTCATCGGAACAATCTGTCAGGTGCTTGTCGTGCCCGGACTGTTCGTCATCTTCCAGAGCTTGCAAGAGAAGTTCCGCCCCATGAAGTTCGAAGACGACGAGAACCACGATGTGGCAGCCGAACTGGCCCAGTATGCACACCGTCCTGTTGAATATAAAGTAGAGGAATAAGTATGAAAAAAATCGTAATCATGGTCCTTGCAACTGCTCTGCTGAGCAGTTGCGGACTCTACAACAAATATGAGCGCCCCGAGGTGAACACCAAGGGACTGGTGCGCGACGCCGTGTCGCTTACCGACACCCTGGCCGTGAAAGATACCACCAGTTTCGGCAACATGCCGTGGCGCAGCGTCTTCACCGACCCGCAACTGCAGAGCCTCATCGAGCGCGGACTGGCCAACAACCCCGACCTGCTCAATGCCGCACTCAATGTGAAAATGGTGAACGAGGCCCTGAAAGTGGCCAAACTGGCCTTCATCCCCTCGTTGTCGTTCACACCGCAGGGCACCATCGCCTCGTTCGACGGTGCTCCCGCCACCAAGTCGTACTCGCTGCCCGTCACGGCCAGCTGGAATGTCGACCTCTTCGGCAACCTGCTCAACCAGAAGCGCAGCGCCCAGATGCAGCTGCTGGCCACACAGGACTACCAGACGGTGGTACAGACCAACATCATCAGTGGCATTGCCAATCTCTATTACACGCTGCTCATGCTCGACCGGCAGATGGAGATCATCAACGGTATGACTAGCCTCACTAAGGATACGTGGGACATGATGAAGCTGCAGATGAACCTGGGACGCGCCCGCTCTACCAGCGTGCAGAGCGCCGAGGCTGCCTACTATAGCGTACAGGCACAGGGAGCCGACATCCGCCGCCAGATCCGCGAGATGGAGAACCAGCTGTCGCTGCTCATCGGACAGCCCGCACAGGCCATCGCCCGTGGCAAGCTCGAGAACCAGAGCCTGCCCACCAAACTCTCCACTGGTGTAGGCATCCAGCTGCTCAACAACCGCGCCGATGTCCATGCCGCCGAGATGTCGCTGGCACAGTGCTTCTACGACGTGCAGACAGCCCGCAGCCGCTTCTATCCCAACATCACCATCAGCGGCACAGGCGCCTTCACCAACCAGAACGGACTGGTGAACCCGGGCAAGATGCTGCTCAGCGCAGTAAGCAGTCTGGTACAGCCCATCTTCCAGCACGGTCAGATTGTGGCCGGACTGAAGGTAGCCAAGTTGCAGTACGAGCAGGCCTACAACACCTGGCAGAACACCATCCTCAAGGCAGGCAGCGAAGTGAGCAACGCATTGGTGCTCTACAACTCCTCTGCCGAGAAAGGAGCCCTCGAGGCCAAGCAGATTGCCGTGCTCGAGAAGAATGTCGAAGACACCAAACAACTCTATAAGAGCAGCACCACCAGCTATCTGGAGGTCATCCAGGCACAGAGCAGCCTGCTCAACGCCCAGCTCTCCAAGGTGGCCGACGACTTCTACAAGATGCAGGCCGTGGTCAACCTCTATCAGGCTCTTGGAGGAGGCGCGAAGTAAATAGTAAGTTGACAAGTAGACGAGTAGACGAGTTGACAAGTAGACAAGTAGACAAGTGGACGAGTTGACAAGTAGACGAGTTGACAAGTAGACGAGTTGACAAGTAGACGAGTTGACAAGTAGACGAGTTGACAAGTAGATAGATGAGTATAGAATTTGGAGCATTAGTATATGCATATCTCTTGCTTCTTGCTTCTTACTCTCTTGCTTCTAAAAAGCATATCTCTCACTTCTCACCTCTCACCTCTCTCCCCTCACCTCTCTCCCCTCACCTCTTAAAAAAAACAAAACAATTATGGCAAGCGAAATCAGTCCTAAAGCCGAAATCAGCCCAAAGGCCCGAATCGGCGACAATTGCAAGATATTCCCCTTCGTATATATCGAAAACGACGTGGTGATTGGCGACGACTGCATCATCTTCCCCTTCGTCAGCATCCTTAACGGAACACGAATGGGCGGTCACAACAAGATTCACCAGGGAGCCGTCATCGGTGCTCTGCCCCAAGACTTCAGCTTCCGTGGCGAGAAGTCGGAATGCATCATCGGCGACAACAACATCATCCGCGAGAATGTAGTCATCAACCGTGCCACCCACAACGGTTGCCAGACCGTCATCGGCAACGACAACTTCCTCATGGAGGGAGCCCACATCTCTCACGACACCAAGGTGGGCAACCAGTGCGTCTTTGGCTACGGCACCAAGATTGCCGGCGACTGCGAGATTGGCAATGGCGTCATCTTCTCGTCGTCGGTCATCGAGAATGCCGGCACCCGTGTCGGCGAAGGTTCCATGGTACAGGCCGGCACCACCTTCTCGAAAGACATTCCTCCTTACATCATTGCCGGTGGCAATCCCGTCGGCTATGGCGGCGTCAACATGACCATGTGCCGCACCTACGGCATCGACGAGAAAGTGCTCAAGCACATCGCCAATGCCTACCGTCTGGTGTTCCACGGTCAGACCAGCCTCTTCGATGCCATCAATCAGATCAAGGAGCAGGTTCCCGACAGCGAGGAAATCCGCAACATCATTGCCTTCCTCGATTCCACCCAGAAAGGCATCATCACCAAGATGTAATAGTTCTCCCTACTATCTGTTTCAGCCGCAACCCGACTTGTTTCCGCAAGTTGAGCTGCGGCTGAAATCTTTCAAGACAAACAGCCCGACAAATGAAGTTCATTCGAAACTTCAGGAGAATTATTTTGCACAAGTGAAATAAAACACTATCTTTGCATGGAAAAATGAAAGGGAAAGGAGAATAAACCTATGAGCATCAGAGAAAAATACAGGCAGTTCAGACAGTGGCAAAAAAATCCGCTCGACTTTAAGACCGACACCACACAGCATCATTGCCTGAACTGTGGAGAACAGTTCACCGGGAATTACTGTCCCACCTGCGGTCAGAAAGCCAGCGCGGGCCGGTTCACATGGAAGAGTGTGCGGCAGAGCGTGCTGGACCTGTGGGGACTGGGCAGCCGTTCTCTTTCTTATTCGCTGTGGCAGCTGCTGTGGCGTCCGGGGTATCTGATGCGCGACTATATCAGCGGAAAGATGCAGGTTTGTTTCCCTCCGGTGAAGATGCTCATCGTGGTGGCCCTGCTGGTGTCGCTGTCTGGGTTTGTTGATACCGGCGGGGAAGAAGGCGGCTACATGGGCAACGACTGGCTGGGCTATGTGCTCGACAAGATTCTCAGTCAGATGCAGTGGGCCATGCTGTTGCTGTCGCTGTTCTTCATTCTCCCCACATGGTGGGTGTTCCGCTCAGCGCCCCATTGCGAGCGCCACACGCTGCCGCAGGGTTTCTTCGTCCAGGTGCTTTTCTGTGTGCAGTTCCTCATGTTCCTGTGTCTGGGCCTTCTGCTCCTTTCGTGGGCAGGTTTTGAAGACCAGGAGGTAGCCAACCTGTATGTGATGCTCATCGTGCCCGTGCTTTACTTCATCGACTACAAGCAGTTGTTTGGCTATGGCTGGTGGGGCACGTTGTGGCGCTGGGCTGCCATGGTGACCATGGGTGCCAGTTTCCTGCTGATGACATTCATCCTGATCAACAACCGGGTGGAACTGATGTCGGCCGACGGACAGAAGCTGTGGGTGCAGCTGATGCCGAAGCTTTTCATGCTGCTGATGCTGGTAGTGTCGTCGCTGACCGTCACAGATGTCTTCAACCGTAAGCGCTGGCAGCAGTGGGGCCTATGGCCAGTGGTGCTGTTGCTGGCGGGCGTGGCACTACTGACACTTTTCAGCGTAATGCAAACAATGGGGTAAAAACATGCCGTTGAAATATTTTTAAGCCTCCTTGCTAGAAACAAACATTCAGCCCTAGACGCACCAGCCCCAGGCAGCCATAGCCTACCTCACACTGCATGCCTATGCTGCCGCTTCCCACACGACAGCCGAAAACGGTAAGCTGCCACGCCATGCTCCGCTTGATGGTGTCGGTATTCTTGTGAAAGGAGTACACCCGTTGCGTTGCTTCGGGATCAAAGAATGCCACCTCACCATAGCCGAAGATAAGATGATGGCGCAAGTATCCCAGTGCCACACGCGAATAGAAACGCGTCTGCCGATTCTCAAACCACGTATATCGCACGGATGGGGCAAGGGCAAAATAGCGAGAGTGCTCATGTCCATCGCCATATTGATAGAGCGAAAGCTCCGGAGCACCCGGTTCACTTGGGTATTCAGGATATTTCTCATAGCTCTCTCCCGATATACCCCAAGCGGTGAAAGCCCCCACCTCCCACTTACGGTTCAGGCGGTAGTGATACTCCATGTCGGCAAAGAGGTAAGAGTCGCCGAAGATATTACCGCACTCAAAGCTAGGTTCTAAACCATATCGGCGGCCATAGTCACGGACCATCGTGTGTGTGTCGTGGTCGGCCTGATTACCGCCACAGCCAACGCCGACGCTCAGCTCATGACGACGATAGCGTGCCGGCAGCTCCTTCATCTTGCGCAAAGCCTCCACACGGGCAGCATACCTCAACGAGTCAGCCCGCCACACCGAGTCGGCCTGCTCACGTCTGGCCACGGGCTCAATATAAAAATGTCTCTGCATGGGTTCGCTCACAGCATTGGTGAACATGTCTACGGGCAGCGAGAACGGGTTCACAAGGGCACAGACTACAGCCATCGTACTGAGTGACCGCTGGATGACAATGTCGCTGAACGCATAGCTGGGCGAAGTAATGGTGATGTGCTGCTCGTGGAGACGACGGCGCTTCACCTCCACTTCCCTGGGAAGGTTTACGTTGGTATAGACCGCCTTGCTCGTGACGATGGTCACGGGCTCATCCACCCTTCCGTCGATAAAGACTTTCGCGGTAGGGCCAGAGATGAGGGTGGCACACGACGACAGCATTGCCATCAGGCCCACGGCCATCAGGAAATGGATGGAAATATCGTTTCTCTTCGCCTGTTTGTCTTTCATACCAGAAGGTTCTTTCCTATAAAACCCCTTTTTGCAGGAAAGACTGCATCATACTTCCACAATTTACATTTTATTAACTTTAGAAGTGGATTCCAAGTGCCATCCGTAGTCTGTCTACGGAGATATTATAGTCTACGAACTTAAAGGACTTTAGGGACTATGTCAAGCAAGGAAAGAGTCCATGAAGTCAAAAAAGTCTGTAGAAAGAAATCTATAGAAATATACAGAATAAGGCAGCGGATGCGACAATTTTGGGGCCGGAAGGCCGGATTTGTCGCAAATATCGGGGGTTGTCGCAACTAATTGGGAAGAAAATAAGAATGAATGCTTGCTGCATGCATGGGAGGACTGTATCTTTGCACTATCAAAAAACAATGAATCAGGAGTTCAAATGAATAAGAAAAGGAGATAGAGCAATGAAGAGAATAAAGAAGATGAAAACCATCGCACAACTCGCAGCAAAGACGGCGACCAGGCTCGTTGCCAACTGCAACCTTATCAGCAGATACAGCGGAATACCCATGTACCACTGCCGGTTCTACAATACGTATATATATTAGCTGCCCACTATAGTATAGCCCGAAAAAAGAACACTGACAACATTATAAAGAATTACATATTACGGTTGTTATTATTACTTTTTTCACGAAAGACGGGAGACATTGCGTTGTTTCCTGTCTTTTTTATTATCTTTGCAGCAGTAACTAAAAACAAACATCATGTGTAGAATGCTTTTTGCCCTCCTGCTGCTGGCCATAGGCCTCAACGCAGACGCACAACAGTACAAACTTTGGTATGAGAAGCCCGCAACCGACTGGCACGAGGCGCTGCCCATCGGCAACAGCCACATGGGGGCAATGGTCTTTGGCGGCACGCAGCGCGAGGAACTGCAGCTGAACGAGGAGACTTTCTGGTCGGGATCGCCACACAACAACAACCCCACCGAGGCAAGGCAACACCTGGAACAGGTGCGCCAATACATCTTCAACAACGAGGAGGAGAAGGCCCACGAGCTCATCAACAAGTATTTCGTCAAAAAGCCTTATGGCATGAAGTACCTGCTGCTGGGCAGCATGACGGTCGACTTCCCCGACGTGAAGGAGGTGAGCAACTACCGACGCGAGCTGAACCTGGGCACGGCCATGCACGAGGTGAGCTACGTGGCAGGGGGCGTGACCTACACGAGGCGGACCTTTGCGTCGCTGGCCGACAACGTAATCGTGATGCACATCAAGGCGAGCCGGAAAGGGGCGCTGCGCATGAGGGTGGGCCATGAGTGTGTGCTGCCCACACGCCACTCGGTGAAGGACCACACGCTGACGGCCACCATCGACGGGGTGGAGCATGAGGGCATCGCCGCCGGACTGACTGCCGAATGCCAGATGCTGGTGAGAAGCGACGGCACTACCACCGACGGGAACGACTGTATAGAGGTGAGCGGGGCCACCGAGGCCACCATCCTGGTGGTGGCGGCCACCAACTTCGTGAACTACCACGACGTGAGCGGCCATGCCACCGAGCGTAACAACCGCACCCTGGCGGCCGCCAAGAACCTGCCGATGAAGACGCTGGTGCGCAACCACACGGCCTGCTACACCCGGCAATACAACCGTGTGAGCCTGACGTTGCCACAGACGGCACAGGCTGAACTGCCTACCGACGAGCGACTGGCGCGCTTTGCCGACAGCGACGATGCCGCTATGGCGGCCCTGATGTTCCAATACGGACGCTACCTGCTCATCTGCTCGTCGCAACCCGGAGGACAGCCTGCCAACCTGCAGGGTGTATGGAACCATAAGCCCAATGCACCGTGGGACTCGAAATACACCATTAACATCAACACCGAGATGAACTACTGGCTGGCCAACGTGGGCAACCTGCACGAGACGGCAGAGCCGCTCTACGAGATGATAGGCGACCTGAGCGTCACCGGTGCCCGCACGGCACAGCTGATGTATGGCTGCAAGGGATGGGTGGCCCACCATAACACCGACCTGTGGCGTATCGCCGCTCCCGTGGACGGGGCCACCTGGGGCATGTTCCCTACGGGTGGGGCATGGCTCACCACCCACATCTGGCAACACTATCTCTTCACGGCCGACAAGGCTTTCCTGAAACGATGGCTGCCGGTGATGAAGGGGGCTGCCGACTTCCTGACGGACTACCTGCAGCGTGACCCGCGCAACGGATGGCTGGTCACCGTGCCTACCGTGTCGCCCGAACATGGACCGCGGGGCAAGAAGACCACCGTGACGGCCGGATCGACGATGGACAACCAGATTGTGTTCGACGTGCTGAGCCAGATGGTGGGCGCCATGGATGCGCTGGGCGACGACAGCGGCGTGTCGGCGGACGACCGAAAGAAGTATGAGAAGGCCCTCAGCGCGCTGCCACCCATGCAGATAGGCCGATACGGACAGCTGCAGGAGTGGCTGCAGGATGCCGACGACCCGAAGGACCAGCACCGCCACATATCGCATCTCTACGGACTATACCCCTCGAACCAGATTTCGCCCTACCGCCATCGGGACCTCTTCACAGCCGCAGGGAACACCCTGCAGCAACGGGGCGACATGGCCACGGGATGGAGCCTGGGGTGGAAGACGAACTTCTGGGCACGCATGCTGGACGGCAACCATGCCTACCGCATCATCTCGAACATGCTGCACCCGCTGCCCAACGACAGTCTGGCTAAGGAGTATCCCGACGGGCGCACCTACCCTAACCTCTTCGACGCGCATCCGCCATTCCAGATTGACGGGAACTTTGGCGTGGCGGCCGGCATTGCCGAGATGCTGGTGCAGAGCCACGACGGTGCCGTGCATCTGCTGCCGGCGCTGCCCGACGCATGGAGGGAGGGAAAGGTGAGAGGACTGAAGGCGCGTGGCGGCTACGTGGTCGACATGGAGTGGAAAGACGGGAAACTGCTGAAGGCTACCGTGCGCTCTACTGCCGGCGGCACGTTGCGCCTCCGTTCGTATGTGCCGTTGAGAGGCAAAAACCTGCGCAAGGCCAGCGGCAAATGCCCCAACCCCTTGCTGCGGCAGGCAGACATCAAAACGCCCTTGCACTCGCCGGAACTGAAAGAGCTGCCACAAAGGGCTCTGCAACAGGTGTATGAGTATGATGTGGACACCCGAAAGGGAGAAGCGGTCGAAGTGAAGAGTTTACAGTGAACAGTGAATAGTTAATAGTGAATAGTTAATAGTGAACAGTTTATAGGGACATGAACAAAATTGCGATTTATACGCTCACCTCTGAGCTGCACAATGAAGAGGCGGTCGCCACGGTGACCAGCGAGTTTCTTTCCAGTCTGTCTATCGACTACGACTGGCAGGGCAACGACTATACCAACTATGGCAGTCATCCGCTCGACCTGATCTATGTGCGCACGGGAGGCACGGAGGGCATCTTCCTGCGTCTGCTAGCCGAGTTGCAGGCGAAGAGCAACAAACCTTTCTATCTGCTGACGTCGGGCAAGAGCAACTCGCTCGCCGCCTCGATGGAGATTCTCTCTTATCTGCGGCAACAGGGACTGAAGGGGGAGATTATTCATGGCGAGAGCACGTATATCGCCCAGCGCATCAACACCCTGCTGAAGGTTGCAGAAGCCAGACAACAGCTGCAGGGCACACGACTGGGCATCATCGGACAGCCCTCGGACTGGCTCATCTCCAGTCATGCCGACAAAAAGAAGGTAAGACAACAGTGGGGCATCGAACTGGTGGATATCCCCATGCAGGAACTGCTCGACACCATCAACGACACACCCATCGACGAGACGACGACCGAAAAGGCTCCCACGGAGGCCATACGGCGGTCGCTGCCGGTGGCCAACCAGATATACAAAGCGCTGAAGACACTGGTGCAACGCCACCAACTGCAGGGGTTCACCCTGCGCTGCTTCGACCTGCTGGGCACCGTACATAACACGGGCTGTCTGGCACTGGCCCGTCTGAATGCCGAAGGCATCATGGCGGGTTGCGAGGGTGATGTGCCGGCCCTGCTCTCGATGACCATTGTACATGCGCTGACGGGCGTGAGCGGTTTCCAGGCCAACCCTGCCAGCATCGACCCACAGACGGGCACGATGGTCTTTGCCCACTGCACCATTCCGCTGAACATGGTGGAGCACTACGAGCTGGACACCCACTTCGAGTCGGGCATCGGCGTAGGCATCCGTGGCTATATGCACGAAGGGCCCGTCACCATCTACAAGGTGGCTGCCGACCTCACGCCCGATGCGGACACCCCATCCCACCAGCTTCCTCGCTACTTTGTGGCGGAAGGACAGCTTGTGCGCAATGAGTCGAAGCCCGACCTGTGTCGTACACAGCAGGTCATCCAGCTTGCCGATCCCACGCAGACCTCGTATTTCCTCAATCACCCGATAGGTAACCACCACATCATCGTGCCCGGCCACCACAAGGAGTTACTCTTGTTAATGCATAATTCATAATGCATAATAGGGAATGCATAATATAAGGGGGCAGGTAAACTACACCTGCCTCCGCTTGGTCGGATTTGCAAATCCGACCAAGCAGATAACTATTATACTATAATAATCATACTATAATAATCATTTAGTCATAACGCGCCGAAGGGCAACATCCTCCCTACTGTTATCGGGCTTTTGCCCATACAGGGCGATAGGGGGACATGCACTATCAACCCAGGGTGTTGCCCTGGGCTATGGGCTCATTGGCCTTTCAGGCCGTTCCTTAGTGGCACCCAAGTCTGCGCTCAGTAGGATTTGCAATCCGACCGAGCAGGGGCAGCAACTGTCTGGCGGAAGCAAAACTCAAGGTCGTAAGACAGTTATCGTTAGCGTTAACGTTATCGTTGATAAAAAATTATCAATTATCAATTACCTAATAGCTTGCCGTACAGGGGATGCCGGCGGCAATAACACGGTCGCGAATGGCATCGAGCTCCTCGTGGGTAGCCTTCAGCAGATCGTGGTCGGGAGTCTCGCGGTCGATGGTGTAAATCATCACTTCGCGCGGCTGGATGTATTTCACTGCCTCAAGCCACGGCCCTACATACGCCTCGCCGGTATTATCGACGTCGCTACCTTCTGACAGTCCCTTGAGAAACATGGTCTGAATAACCACACGACCGTTGAAAGCCTTCAGATGCTCGATAATCTGGCGCACATCGTACTGACCCGTAGGACGGTCGACCTTATTTATATAGGCAGCATCCACAGTGTCGAGTTTCTGGATGTTGTTGTCCACACGCATCAAGGCGTCGTGCACCGCCTTGCGGCCAGTGAACGTGGCATTGCTCAGCACCGACACCTTGGCCTGGGGGAAATAGTGGTCGCGCAGACGCAGCGTGTCGTCTATAATCTCGGGAAAGTGCGGATGACTGGTAGGCTCGCCATTGCCGGCGAAGGTCAGCACATCGGGCGTGGGCCCATTCTGCTGCATGTCCTTCAGCTTCGCCTCCAACGCCAGGGCCACCTGTTCGCGGGTAGGCAGTTTCTGTTTTGGACGGTGATCGGCATTGAATCCGCACTCACAGTACACACAGTCGAAGGTGCATGCCTTACCATCGCCGGGCAACAGGTTGATGCCGAGCGACACTCCCAACCGGCGGCTGTGCACAGGACCGAAGATGGGCGAAGGATAGATAATTGTACTCATGGCTGCAAAAGTAATAAAAAGTGAGGAGTTTGAAGGGTTGAGCCGAGGAATTTTTTCTCAGATATAGTAAAAAAGGTTAAACGACGGAAAAAAGACAATAAATTGTTTCCTTAAAATGCCAACTTTTCAGTAATTTTGCAGCAAATTTGGTGTAATAGGCCTATTTGAAATGGGAAAGAAACGTAAAAAGACCGGCAACCATCGCGGTTTGCAGGTTATAACTCTATGTATAAGCACTTCCATGGTGCTCATTTTGTTGGGAATGGTGGTCTTTTCGGTGCTTTCTGCCCGAAACCTGTCTGCCTATGTAAAAGAGAATCTCACGCTGACGATGATTCTCAGTGAAGACATGACCACCTCGGAGGCCAGACTCTTGTGTAAAGACCTCGGCAAAAAGCACTATATTCATCATCTGAACTTTATCAGCAAGGAGCAGGCCCTGAAGGAGCAGTCGCGCGAGATGGGCACTGACCCGTCGGAGTTTGCGGGCTTCAACCCGTTCCTTGGCTCCATCGAGGTGCAGCTGAATTCCGACTATGCCAACTCCGACTCCATCAAATGGATATCGAAAGAGCTGCGGAAGAATCCGAAGGTGTCCGACCTCACCTATCCGCAGGTGCTGATGGACAGCGTGAACAGCAATCTGAAGAAAATCAACATTGTGCTGCTGGTGCTGGCCGTGCTGCTCACCTTCGTGTCGTTCTCGCTGATTAACAATACGGTGCGGCTGGGCGTCTATGCCCGGCGGTTCACCATCCACACCATGAAGCTGGTGGGTGCGTCGTGGAACTTCATTCGCAAGCCCTTCGTACGCAACGCCGTGCTGACGGGCATTCTGGCCAGTTTCATCGCTATAGCCGTGCTGGCGGGCGGTGTCTATCTGCTCTACAGCTACGAGCCCGACGTGATGACCGTCATCACATGGGACGTGCTGGCCATTACGGCTGGTGCGGTATTGCTGTTTGGCATCATCATCACCACGCTCTGCTCTTATTTCTCGGTGAACAAGTTCTTGAAGATGAAAGCCTCGGAACTGTATAAGATTTGAAGATTTCTTCAACGCTAACGTTAACGATAACGATAACTGCCTAGCGGACTGATTTTAATTGAGGATGGAGGATGGAGGATTGAGAATGGAGAATGGAGGATTACCATCGAACCATCGAAAAAAGAGTATTGAAAATTGAAATTGAAAATAAAGAATAAAAAATATGGATAGAAGAAATTTAGCATTTGGCAAGGTCAACTTCATTTTGTTGGCTGTGGGTATGTTGGTCGTGATTATCGGGTTCATTCTGATGAGTGGCCCGGGTTCTACGGCAACTAACTACAATCCCGACATCTTCAGCCCCATGCGCATCAAGGTGGCGCCCGCAGTATGCTTCGTGGGCTTTGCCTCTATCATTTATGCCATCATCCGCAAGCCAAAAGATACGGAGGAATAAGCGGACATGACAGAGTTTGAAGCATTGGTCCTGGGTCTCATCCAGGGCCTGACAGAATATTTGCCGGTGAGCAGCAGCGGTCATCTGACCATTGGCGCGGTTCTCTTTGGGCTGAATGGCGAAGAAAACCTGACGTTCACTGTGGCCGTACATGTGGCTACGGTGCTCAGCACGCTGGTCATCCTGTGGAAAGAGATCGCATGGATCTTCAAGGGACTGTTTGCCGGGCGTATGAACGACGAGACGCGCTACGTCATCAACATCCTGGTGTCGATGATTCCAGTGGGCATCGTGGGTGTGTTCTTCAAAGATAAGGTAGAAGAAGTGTTTGGCTCGGGCCTGCTCATCGTGGGCTTCATGCTGCTGCTGACAGCAACCCTGCTAGCCTTCTCCTATTACGCCAAACCGCGCCAGAAAGAGAAAATCAGTGTGAAAGACGCGTTCATCATCGGGCTGGCACAGGCTGCCGCCGTGATGCCGGGCCTCTCGCGCTCGGGCAGCACCATTGCCACGGGTCTGTTGCTGGGCAATAAGAAAGAGCGTCTGGCACAGTTCTCTTTCCTGATGGTGATACCGCCCATTCTCGGCGAGGCCCTGCTCGACGTGCTGAAAGCTGTCAAGGGTGGAGCCGAGGCAGCCGTGGGCGACATCTCGCTGTCGGCACTGGCCGTAGGATTCATCGCTGCCTTTGTGGCGGGCTGCATCGCCTGTAAGTGGATGATCAACATCGTGAAGCGCGGCAAGCTCATCTATTTCGCCATCTATTGCGCCATTGTGGGTGCCATTGTCATTGCCACCAACATCTAGACAGCATGGACTTCAACGCAGGAGAGATTATTGCCATCGACAAACCCTACCGCATGTCCAGCTTCGGAGCATTGGCACATGTGCGGTTCCTCATCTCGAAAAAGGTGGGAGTGAAACGGGTGAAGACAGGACATGCCGGCACACTCGACCCGTTGGCCACGGGAGTGCTCATTCTTTGTACGGGCAAGGCTACCAAGCAGATAGAACGACTGCAGGACCACACCAAAGAGTATACCGCCACCCTGCAGCTGGGGGCAACAACGGTGAGCTACGACATGGAGCACGAGGTGAACGCCACCTACCCCACCGCCCACATCACGCGCGAGCTGATCGACGAGGTGCTGCCCCGCTTTCAGGGTGACATTCAGCAGATTCCGCCGGTGTTCAGCGCCTGCATGGTAGACGGTCACCGGGCCTACAAAATGGCGCGCAAGGGCGAGGAGGTAGAGCTGAAGCCCAAGCCCATCCGCATCGACGAGATTGAGGTGACCCATTTCGATGCCGAAAAGATGCTACTGTCCATCCGCGTAGTATGCGGGAAAGGCACCTACATCCGTTCCCTGGCCCGCGACATCGGTGAGGCATTGGGCAGTGGCGCCTACCTGACGGCCTTGCGCCGCACCCGAGTGGGCGACTTCCGCGTGGAAGACTGCGTAGACTTCGACCACTTCCAGGAATGGCTCGACCAGCAGGAGATTGTCAGAAGTTGAGTAAATACGAAAATTGAACAAATAATAATATATGAAGCTTTCACAATTTAAGTTTAAACTGCCTGAAGAACAGGTCGCTCTGTATCCGCATTATATTGAGCGCACATTCAAGAATGAAGCCGGAGAGGACGAGACTTTCCGCATTACCCGCCGCGACGAATGCCGGCTGATGGTGCTGCACCGCCAGTCGCAGACCATCGATATGTTCAAGAAAGACGCCGATGGCAACCCCATCGAGGGCGAGTATCTCGACTTCCGCAATGTGCTCGACTATTTTGACGAGGGCGACACCTTTATCTTCAACAACACCAAGGTGTTCCCTGCCCGTCTGTATGGCACCAAAGAGAAGACCGACGCCAAGATCGAGGTGTTCTTGTTGCGCGAGCTGAACGAGGAGATGCGCCTGTGGGACGTGCTCGTAGAGCCTGCCCGCAAGATACGCATCGGCAACAAACTCTTCTTCGACGAAAACGGACCGATGGTGGCCGAGGTCATCGACAACACCACCAGCCGCGGCCGCACGCTACGTTTCCTCTACGACTGTCCCCACGATGAGTTTAAGCGCGAGCTGTTTGCACTGGGCGAGGCTCCCCTGCCCCACTACATCGTTGACCGCCGTCCCGCCACTCCCGAAGACCAGGACGAGTTCCAGTGCATCTATGCCGAGCACGAGGGAGCCGTCACCGCACCAGCCTCGGGCCTGCACTTCAGCCGCGAGCTGATGAAGCGCATGGAGATTCGCGGCATCAACTTCGCCTATATCACCCTGCACTGTGCACTGGGCAACTTCCACGACATTGAGGTGGAAGACCTGACCAAGCATAAGATGGACTCCGAGCAGATGTTCGTCAATGCCGAAGCCTGTCGCATCGTCAACGCCACCAAGGAGGCCGGCCACCACATTTGCGCAGTAGGCACCAGCGTCATCAAGGCCACAGAGACTGCTGTGGGCACCGACGGCTTGCTGAAGGAGTATGAGGGATGGACCAACAAGTTCATTTTCCCGCCGTACGAGTTCGGACTGGCCGACTCGATGATAGCCAATTTCTATCATCCCCTGTCCACCCTGCTCATGGAGACCGCAGCCTTCGGAGGCTACGACCTGGTGATGGAAGCCTACGACAAAGCCCTGAAGAATGGCTATATGTTTGGCTGCTATGGCGACGCCATGCTCATTGTGAACGACTAACCAAGTGAGAAGCGTTATTAAGTGAGAAGTGACAAGTGTGATTACTCTCATGGCTGTGACTCCAGCAAGAAAAGGTAATCATACTTGTCACTTTTCACTTGTTTAAGCTTCTCACTTTTAACTTTTCACTTATAGCTTTTCACTTATAACTTGTTACTTGAAATGTTGCACACAGTATATCTCGGCCTGGGCAGTAATCTGGGCGACAAGCAAGCCAACATCCGCCTGGCCATCAAGAAAATAGGAGAGCTGGTTGGTGTCGTCGAGCGCCAGTCAGCTCTTTATGACTCGGAGCCATGGGGCTTCGAGTCGGAGAATATGTTTGTCAATGCCGTGGTGCGTGTAGCTACTGAGCTCACCCCGCTGCAGCTGCTTCGTGTCACCCAGCAGATTGAACGCGATATGGGGCGAAAGAAGAAGATGACTCCGATCAGGAGTTCAGAAGTGCAGGAGTTCAGAAGTGCAGACAATAGCACATCACACCTCTCAGTTCTCAACTCTCAGTTCTCAACTCAAAGCCAGTCTCTCACCTCTCACCCCTCACCTCTCACCTCTAAGAAACGAGTCTATCACGACCGCCCCATCGACATCGACATCCTTCTTTACGACGATTGGACCGTCGATGAGCCCGAACTAAAAATCCCTCACCCGCTGATGCAGGAGAGGGATTTCGTAATGGTTCCACTTCGAGAGATTATCGACGAAGACCAAGTGCCTTGATGATGGCGCGGTAGCGCTCAATGTCACGCTCCTTCAGATAAGTAAGCAGCTTGCGGCGCTTACCAACCATCATGGTCAGCGAGCGGGCAGTCACGTGGTCCTTGTGGTTCTTCTTCAGGTGCTCAGTGAGGTGAGCAATACGATAGGTGAACAGTGCAATCTGGCTTTCGGGTGAACCGGTATCGGCAACACCGTTGCGGCCATGCTTCTCGAAAATCTCAGCTTTTTTAGCTTTGTCTAAATACATGATTTTGAAGTGATTAATTTGTTGTTTGATTAATTACATCTGTCTGACGCCTTTCCGCCTTAATCACAACGGATTACGTCGTCGGATGCTTCGGTATTTCCGAAATCGGGTGCAAAATTACAATATTTTTTCCATATAGCAAATTTTTCTCAGAAAAAATACGTAATTTTGCAGCCGATTTAATCCATTTACGTATGCAAGATATTAGGAACATCGCAATTATTGCCCATGTGGACCATGGCAAGACGACATTGGTAGACAAGATGATGCTGGCTGGAAATCTCTTCCGCGAGGGACAGGACCTCAGCAGCCAGGTGCTGGATAACAACGACCTCGAGCGCGAACGGGGTATCACGATTCTTTCGAAAAACGTTTCTATTCATTATAAGGGAACCAAAATCAATATTATCGACACCCCGGGGCACAGCGACTTCGGAGGCGAGGTGGAGCGCGTGCTCAACATGGCCGACGGCTGCCTGCTCCTCGTCGATGCCTTCGAGGGACCCATGCCGCAGACCCGCTTCGTGCTGCAGAAAGCCCTCCAGATCGGTTTGAAACCCATCGTCGTCGTCAACAAGGTCGACAAGCCTAACTGCCGGCCAGAAGAAGTCTACGAGATGGTGTTCGACCTCATGTTCTCGCTCAATGCCACCGAAGACCAGCTCGACTTCCCCGTGGTCTACGGCTCCGCCAAGAACGGCTGGATGGGCGAGGACTACAACACCCCCACCGACAGCATCACCTATCTGCTCGATAAGATTGTCGAGGTCATCCCTGCCCCCAAACAGCTGGAGGGCACACCCCAGATGCTCATCACCTCGCTCGACTACAGCAGCTATACCGGACGTATAGCCGTGGGACGCGTCCACCGCGGCACCCTGCGCGACGGCATGAACATCACCATAGCCCACCGCGACGGCACCAAGGAGAAGACCCGCATCAAGGAGCTCCACACCTTCGAGGGAATGGGCCATGTGCGCACCGACCAGGTAGAGTGCGGCGACATCTGTGCCGTCATCGGCCTGGAGAAGTTCGAGATTGGCGACACCATCTGCGACTTCGAGAACCCCGAGCCGCTGCCACCTATCGCCATCGACGAGCCCACCATGTCCATGCTCTTCACCATCAACGACTCACCCTTCTTCGGCCGTGAAGGCAAATACGTCACCTCGCGCCACATCAACGACCGCCTGATGAAGGAGCTGGAGAAGAACCTGGCGCTCCGCGTGGAGCCCTTCGAGGATTCCACCGACAAATGGATCGTCTCCGGCCGTGGCGTGCTCCATCTCTCCGTACTCATCGAGACCATGCGCCGCGAGGGCTACGAGCTGCAGGTGGGCCAACCGCAGGTCATCTACAAAGAGATCGACGGTGTGCGTTGCGAGCCCGTCGAGGAACTCACCATCAACGTGCCCGACGAGTTTGCCTCCAAGATGATCGATATGGTCACCCGCCGCAAGGGCGAGCTCACCTCCATGGAGAGCCAGGGCGAGCGCACCAACATAGAGTTCGATGTACCCTCGCGCGGCATCATCGGACTGCGCACCAACGTGCTCACCGCCAGTCAGGGCGAGGCCATCATGGCCCACCGCTTCAAGGAGTATCAGCCCTACAAGGGCGATATCGAGCGCCGTGTCAACGGTTCTATGATAGCCCTGGAGACCGGTACGGCCTATGCCTACAGCATCGACAAGCTGCAAGACCGTGGTAAGTTCTTCATCGATCCCGGCGAGGATGTCTACATGGGACAGGTCGTCGGCGAGCACGTCCACGACAACGACCTCGTTGTCAATGTGGCCAAGGCCAAGCAGCTCACCAATGTCCGCGCCAGCGGCAGCGACGAGAAAGCCCGCATCATTCCCAAGACCGTCATGTCGCTGGAGGAATGCCTCGAGTATATCAAGGTCGACGAACTGGTGGAGGTCACCCCCAAGTCCATGCGTATGCGCAAGATTATTCTCGACCACGACCAACGTAAGAAAGCAAACAAATCATAATCAGCGATTTATGCGGCGGTTGCAAGGTTATATATGGTTGGTGCTTTTGCTCCTCTGCTCCTGCTCACAGCAAGAAAAGATGCAGGCACTCATGGAGCAAAACCTGGAGGACGACCGACAGGAGACAGTCTTCCAGACCGACAGCATCGCCTTGCAGCTTATCGATTATTTCACACAACACGGAACGGCCCGCGACCAAATGCGGGCCTACTATCTGTTAGGGCGTGCCTACGATTGCAAAAACAATCCTGTGCTTGCCCTTCGTTTTTATCATGAGGCCATCGACAAGGCCGACACCACCGCCGCCAACATCGATTACGAAACGCTGAGCCGGGCATACGCCCACTCATCGAAACTGTTTGAAGGCTGTTTCGACAAGCGTCCCTCGCTGGCATTGAAATATGCCAAGAAAGCCCTTCGCTATGCAAAACAGGCTGACAGCGAGCCAATGGAGAGAATCTGTCGTTGTCTCGTTGGCAATGCATTCTGCGGTTTAGGCGAATGGGACAGTCTGCGAGTGTATTACCCCGAGTTTTACAATCGTCTCTTCAGGTGGTGGGAGAAACAGCCCGCCGACAGTTTCTGGTATTCAAATACTTTCAAACCTTCTACCCCCATCACCTCTAACAAATGGGAAGAAGTAAAGGTATGGTATTATATTCCAGCCACATCTATTCCTGAGGAAGCAAAAAAATCCAATCATTATTCAGTGGGAGGAGGGTTTAGCCATGCCTTGGAGAAACCTACCGACGAAGACAGCATCCTTGCGCTGAGCAATATCTTGTCGTATGTTGACATGCGGTTGCATGCCCAAGCCTCAACAAACCGCCACAACACCTATCTGATTATCACCCTTCTGCTGCTCACATTACTCTTATTGGCAGGCTATCTACTCTACCGGATGAAGCGCGACAAAGCCCGCCGCCTCATTCAAGAGCTAAATACACAATATAATATCGACTTAGCCAATTACCAATTGATAATGTCCGAAATGGAAACTCTGCGCCAGAAATCAAATCTCAGCGAACAGCAAATGGCTGAAAAACAACGTCAATTAGACGAGTTGCAAGAAAAGCTGAAAGGACAGCAAGACGACAAGCAACACCCATCGGTCTGGAATGTTTCTGGCGACATTCTTACCTCGGCATTTCTGAAGACGCTGCATAAGAAAGCATCTATCGGACGTAAAGCCGACCGCTCAGACATTCATCAATTGAAAGCATTTGCCCACGACGTGGTTCCGTCGTTTATGTCAGCCTTGTCGTCAATGGACGCTACGCTCGATGATGACAATCTGGTTGTCTGTATTCTCACGAAGTTTCGCTTCCTGCCCTCCGAATTAGCTGTTTTGTTGGATAAGTCGCCGCAAGTCATCACCAACCGGAAAGCCCGTTTGCTGAAGCGCCTGTTCAAGAAAGAGGGCGGCACACGGCACTTTGACCAACAGATTCACACGCTTGGCGCCAACGTGTAAAAGCGTGTAAAATTCCCACAAATCACTCTTATTCAAACCAATACCTCCATTGCACATGTAAAATGTGTAATGCGCTTTTTGCTTCCGTTCTCTAATTTCATTTTATCTTTGCTGCAACTTAGCAAAGAAACCATAGCTTATCGTGTATGAACAAACAATTAAAACCATTAATCATGATGGCAGTTTTCATGTCACTCTTTTGTTTTGTATTGGGGGCGCAAGCCGCTCCCAATCTTTCCGACACCATTTCCGTCAGCAAAGCAGACACGCTGAAAGAGGTGGTAATCACTGGCGAAAAGATTCGTCACGATGCCGACGGCTATCGCATCAACGTGGGACACTATCCCCAGTTGCAAGGCATGGACCTCGGTCAGATGATGAATTATCTGCCGGGAATGACTGTCAGTGATACCGACATGAAGGTTTTTGGCAACCGTGTGGGCGAGGTTTACGTCAACAACAAACGGGTGCGGCTGTCGGGCAATGAGTTGCTGCAATACTTGTCAACCTTCGACGGGCGTACCATTCAGAGCATCAAGGTGATAGAGTCGGCGGGATCGGAAGTAAGTGCCACCAGCGGAGGCATGGCCATCATCAAAATCTATACCCGCAAACTCGACGATGGCGGCAGCCTGAACGTCTCTGCCGAGGCCAACTGGCGGCCCGACAGCCGCAATACCCGCGGGCAGATGAACCTGCAACAGCGTTCGGGCCGATGGTCTGTCAATGCCGTGGGCGGTTATGAGTATTTCCACAGCAACCTCAAACGAGAGTGGGAAATGCACTACGACGAATCGCAGACATCGCTCTTGGAGAAAACCGACGTCACCGTGAACCACCACAGGCCCACTGCCAACATTGGCATTGCCTACGACTTCAGTCCCAACGACTATCTCACTGTCGATGCAGGACTATTCAGCAACCGTTCCACAGGCAACGGCCGTTACGACGTGACGCGCCAGCAACAGCCTGACACTGAGCAGCATGTGACGCTTTCAAACGACAAGTCGGACGAGCGCCACTGCACCCTCTCGGCTCAATATGTGCACAACTGGGCAAAGGGATCGCTATCGTTGTCATCGCTCTGGCTCGACATGAGCAATAATAGCGAGATGCACTTACAGCGACAGGACATCACCACGCAGCCTCTCCTCCATACTGCCAACGACAATCACGACCGACTGTTGAGCGCCAATGCCGACTATCAGCAGAAACTTTCCGACAAATGGGGCACACTGCGGGCGGGAGCATCGGTGGCAGCATGGCACAACAGCGACGATGCCAAAGCCTGGCACTACCGCTATCGCGAACATTCCGAGGCCGCCTATCTCAGCTGGGACTGGCAACGAGGGGCATTCTCGTCGTCGGTCGGCTTGCGCTACGAGCACCGCGAAGTGAATCCCAAAGCACACGACGGTGCCGACAACTGGAACTCATACAACAACCTCTACCCCAGCCTGCGTCTGAACTATGCCTTCAGCCAGCGCCACGGCCACAACCTGCGAGTGGCTCTCTCGCGCAGATGCGTCATGCCCATGATGAGGCAGATGAATCCTTTCGAGAACTGGAACGACGAATACAGCTACACGGTGGGCAATCCCATGCTGAAACCCGAGTTCTCCAAATCGGCAAACGCCCACCTCACGCTCTGGCGCAACTACTCACTGACAGCCACCTACACTCAGGGAGGCGACCAAAGGAGCGTAATGGAGCCAATGCCCGGCAGCGAGGTTGTTGTCACCACCTATCGCAATGGCGTGCGCAACCACGGCTGGCGGCTGGGAGCCAGCGCCATGGTGCCATTGGGCAAACGGGCCATCGTGAACATCAACGTCAATCAGAACTTCCAACGTTGGCGCTATGCCGACGAGTATGTACGCGACAACAGCTGGTCGGCCCGTGCCTACGGCTCATTCCAGTTGCCATTGGGTCTGAGCTATTCACTCAATGCATCGTACACCTCATCGCAACCATCTCTTTACAGCACCAGCGAGGGGCAGTTTGGTTTCGGCACCGGTCTGCGCCGTTCGTTCCTACACGATGCGCTCACCCTTTCGGTCAGTTACATGTTTATGGCCAAAAACCGCCATGACTATCACGTAGAGGGCATCCAGCAAACCCAGCGCCCCGACATAGCGTTTCATCGCATAGGGGTCACGGCCCGCTATTTGCTGCAATGGGGCAACAAGCGCGCTCAGGTGCGCCGGAACTCTAGCTACCATTCCGAACAGTCGCGCATGTAAGAGTTGTTTTGTAACGATAGCGTTAACGTTCATATTCCGCTAGGGCATGGCCATTATGGCCATTCATTTCTGCTAATTTTCAATGTCGCCACGCTCAAGCAAGAATGAAAAAAACAATATTATAATTTATGAATAAAATTATTCACATTATGCTAATTTCTTTTCTTAAAAAATAGATTCAGTCCGCTAGGCAGTTATCGTTATCGTGAACGTTATCGTTACTAAAAAACGGGGTTCCGCTAAAAATTTTTGCAAAAATGTTGGAGGGTAAAAATATTTTTTGTATTTTTGCAGCGTAGTATATATTGAAGGGCCAATAGGGTCCTGATTTTGGGGGTCTATATTATATATAATAAGGTATATAAGGCCGTCTCTTGATTACCGCTTCATGCGATATGCAACTAATAAGTATAATAGAACTATAAAAAGTAAGACAATGAAAGTAGCATTTAAGACGTAACGTTTTGTTCCGTTTGGCTGAGATACGTATCGTTCTCGGCTGGATCATCATGTGGTTATATTGAACTATTTTTTTCGAAACTTACGCAAAAAACATAACAATAAAAATAATCAATTATGAAAAAAACTAAACTCTTTATGATGCTTGCCCTACTAGTGGTAGGAGTGAGCAATGTGTCGGCCGAAAAGGTATGGGTTGATACGCAGAAAACTACGTGGTATGACACTGAACTTGGTCTCGAATTTTCAACAAGGTACAATAGAACAGGTAGTTCTACAGAGGCTGCGCCTAATGGTGGTGTCGCAGTGAGACTATATTTGGATAAGACCAAACAAGTGACAGATACGGTAGCATATACCAATGGACGAATCCCTAACACAACAACTACTTTAACCACTATTACTGGTCGCACTTCTACCAACCAAGTTGACAGTGATGGTGACGGTGCCGGCACTACTGCCGACTACAAATGTTTAGGACGATTGGATTATCATCAATACGGAACAAATGTTGCTGTCGGTGGAGTACAGCCAAGTACTTTATATTTCTATGAACGTAAACATACAATAAAATACTCTGACAGAACTTCAGTTAATATCCCTGCAAGTGTTACAGACCCTGATGGCAATTCGCATGATGTGACAGCAATCCAGAAGTGGGGTATGTGTTACGCCAAGTCAGCTCAGAATGATCTGGATTATTGTAATAACAATTATGCCAGTGAAGGGACGCAACCGACGCAGTCTGGTAAGTTTGCCGTTCACAACAACATTAACAGCCATAGGAATGAATATCTTGCTACAATTACTTTTACGAATGACAGTAAAATCGAGTCGATTGGTGACTATGCTTTCATGAGTTGTGATGCACTGACTCAAATTAAAATACCCTGGACTGTTAGTTATCTTGGACAGGGTACATTTGAGTGCTGCATGAATCTGACAGAGGTGGAGCTTCTGGAATGTCCTAATACCAATGACACGGAGAATTTCGGTAAGACAAAAATCAGAACTATAGAGGACTTTACTTTCTGGTTCTGCCGCAGACTGCAAAATGTTTATCTTGCAGATGGCATTACACGTATCGAGGGCAAAAGTTATGGATCGCCTTTCCAGTATATGGATGCATTGAGCTATGTTCGTTTGCCTAACACATTGACGTATATTGGCCCGCACTTCCTCTGTAGTTGCACAGGAATTCAGACATTGACTATTCCAGCTTCTGTCACATATATTGATGGTGCTTGCTTCCATGGTTGCGAGAGTCTGACCAATGTCTATGTACTTGGAGAACCCGCTGATTTACAGGGCTGGGATGATGAGTCAGCAACCTTTGATGCTAACCACACTAACTGCGGTAGCCATGTAAACAATGCTACATTCTGGGTTTCTGCTAAACAATTGAATGAGTATAAGAACCATGCTGTTTGGGGGCAATTAGATAAGCCGAAAAATAACTACGGCAACCAAATTCTCCCTATCCCTGAGGAAACGATAACCTTCAAGGCTGGCATGTGGGCAACAGTTATCTTCCCGAAGCGCATATCTTATACTTCTGACAAGATTGCCACAACGCAGGCTGAGATTGAAGCTATCTTTGGTGAGGGCACTCATATTGCCAAAATGACCGGAGCAAAGCATAAAGATACTGACGAGGCCACCTATCAGTTGACATTCACACGCCTCTCTGAGATTCCTTGCGGTGTTCCTCTGATGATCAAACCAGGAAATGAGGATGTCACATTCACGATGTTCGGCGCTGACGATCAGGCTGACAGAAACTTCATGAAAGACATGAGCGATGAGCACCGCCTGAACCAGCCATCGTCTAACGACCCTGCAATTGTTATCATGATGGGTAAGTATATGAAGGAGGATCCTCTAAAGCAGTGGGACTTCGTTTTCAGTGCGACGAAGAATGGCAACTCTTACAAGTATACCTTCAGGAAGTTGGTGGATGGCCACGCTTATGCTAATCCTTGTAAGTGCTGGTGGAGAATTATGTTGCATGGCTCTTCAAGCACTGGTGGTCAGAACAGTAAGCTAGGTTTCTTCGATGAAGACGAGTTTAGCAGTACCACAGCTATCAATGGCATAGAGACAGAGCCACGTCTGGAAATAGAGGCTATCTACGACCTGAACGGACGCAGAATTGAGGTGAAGCAGGAAGAACTGCCCGCAGGCCTCTACATCATGAATGGTAAGAAAGTATTGAAAAAATAAATAGAGAGGAGGACATTGATTATGAAAAAGAATTATATCAAGCCAGAGGTATTGAACATACCTTTCGCATCTGAACTGATGGTCGTTGAGCAGTCGCTGAAAATGGAAACAACGCTGACCGATGGAACAGGAGTTACTCCAGGATCAGACATCGGCGATGGTGAAGATGTCGGTGCTGGTGCCAAGAAATCTTTCTGGGACGACGATTATGAGGATTAATCATTCATAACGCTATAGAAGGTGGCGACCTCGAGAGTGCGAGCTCTTGAGGTCGCCTTTTTTATGGCAAAATGGCAGTGAAAAACAACGGAAATGCAATTTGTTAAGAAATTAAGATGCGATTTGTTAACAAATTAAGGTGCGATTTCTTAAGAAATTGGTATGCGATTTGTTAACAAATTGAGGTGTAATTTGCTAACAAATTGAAGTGTAATTTGTTAGCAAATGGAAAAAAGGATTATTTTTAACGCTAAAGTTAACGATAACGATAACTGGCTGGCGGATCAAATTGAACCAACATAACTGGTAGTTAGGTACGTTGCAACTGGTAGTTAGGTACGTTGTAACTGGTAGATCGAACGGTTGTAACTTAACGGAAATAAGAATTTGCGGTCAAAATTATTCACATTAGAATAATTAGTTTTCTTCCTGTATTTAAAAACGACAACTCAAACAACAAAGACAACACTTAAGCGACGTCGTCGCTACTGGCGCGCTTCCAGAAAGAGTTGTTTTAGTTGTCTGCGTTGTCGTAATTATTATGCATTATGAATTATGAATTATGCATTATAAAAATTTGTCAAATTTATTGTTGAAGAGAGCTCCCGAAACTACAACAAATTTATTTTTGTGCGAAAAATGCCCTGAACTGTCACTTTCTCTGTAACCATCAGAGGCTTAATGGCTTAGGAGGTGACAGTTTGTTTACAAACTGTCACCTAACTGTCACTTGATGAGAAGCTCGATTTTGATAAATAATCACAACAAATCGGGCTGTGGCAAATGAAAAACAGCCCTAACTTGCTATAAGACCGCTTATTAGCTATCAAATTGGTTGTGTTTTCATCATAAAAACGTCGTGTTTATATGATAGAAACGAAGTGTTTTTGTCTGAGAAACACCGTGTTTTTAGCACCAAAACACTCTGCTATATTGACAATCGGAATGATTTTACATCGTGAGGAAAGTTGTCTAACCCTGCATTTCAGCTCAGAGATTAAATGGACGAGTGTAAAATAAATTCCCAAAAGCATGAAACGAATGCGGCTTTCTTGCTGATGAGCATAATGTATAAACTTGAGTATGTTACTTTTGCGATGCGCTAAACATGCTATTTGCAAGTCGTAAATATGCCTTTTACGACTCATAAATATGTCTTTTGCGACCTGTAAATATGTCTTCTAGAATTGCGGAAACAAAACTCAAGGTCGCAAGACTGTTAACGTTACCGTTAGCGACAGTGTTGATTAAATAAGGAATTGCATAACTAGCTGCCAGATTTTACGCCCTAAAGGTTAAAAGATAGTTAAAACGGCAGACGGAACAAAAAAAACGGGACAGAATGTGTACATTGTATTCAGATTCTTTGTATATTTGTAAACGAAAATATTTGGCAGAATGTCGCAAGAAACATGATGAAAGCGGCATCGTGCAGTTTTTACGTGAATGAAAGAGTATAATTGAAACTATAAAAGATGAGCAGACTCTATGTTCCGTCGGCTACCGACATATGCATTCCGCTTCAGGGTGGAAGCATAGAAAGTTATCAGCACCGCCATCCACATGGTGGAGCTGAGCGATGGTGTGCATGGAATCAAACTGGCGTGAGCTAGTACGCATCACTCTATTGGACATCGGTAATGATTATAACAAAAAAAAATGAAATTATGTAAATAAATAGTTCAAAAAAAACCAACACGAAGCTAATAGACGATACTAGATGTCCATTGGGCACCGCCTTTGGTCTGCGAATGAGGCGGTGCCTTTTTTTAATGCATAATTCATAATGCATAATTTATAATGCATAATGCATAATAGTACTATAACGTTAACGATAACGATAACATTAACTGGCCTAACGGACTCGGAGTGGCGCCACTTCTCTCCCCCATCGGGGGAGCCGGAGGGGGCTCAGTTATCGTTAACGTTATCGTTATCGTTATATAAAAATTGCCATCAATTCGGATAAAAATGTGTATCTTTGCAGCATCCAAACCGAAAACCATGCCAAAAGAACGAAACCAAGCGGATGCCTATCGCGAACGAGCCTATCAGGGCGACACCCGGGCCATGAACAACCTGGGGGTGTGCTACGAGCGTGGCACAGGCGTGAAGGTGAACCTCGAGACGGCCTTCGAGTGGTATATGCGCGCGGCTGAACTCGACGATGTGTATGGTTGCTTCAACGTGGGCGAGTGCTACCACCACGGCAAGGGGGTGGAGAATAGTCCCGAACGGGCCTTCGAGTGGTATCTGAAGGCTGCCGACAAGGGCGACATGCAGTCGCAGGTGAACGTGGCCAATGCCTACTATCTGGGCAATGGCGTGGAACAAGACCACCACAAGGCGTTTTTATGGTATCGTGAGGCTGCCTTCCAGGGACACATTCTCAGTCAGAAGAATGTGGGTGCTGCCTACTGGAACGGCGACGGCGTGGAGCGCAACCTCGGGGAGTGTGTATTCTGGTATGAACTGGCAGCCAATGGCGGTGACGCGCAGGCACAGTTTGCCACGGGCTGGTTCCTGATGACGGGTACGGGCGTGCCGCAGGACGAGCGCAAGGGAGTATGGTGGATTCGCAAGGCCACCTTCCAGTGTTACCAGCCCGCCATCGACTACTGCAAGGAACACGGAATTAGATTTTAATTGAGAATGGAGGATGGAGAATGGAGAATGGCCTGACGGAGTGTATTGAATTCTCCATCCTCCATCCTCAATCTTTGTGGCGTTAGGGCTTTTGCCCTTTCAGGGCGTTTTTCCATTTCTCCTGCCACCCAGGGTGTTGCCCTGGGCTAAATGCTTGTTGCCCCTTCGGGGCGCTCTGAATGAGATTCCAACCCATTCGAAACTCTATTCAATTATCAATTGTCAATTATCAATTATCAATTAGACAAGCACTCTCCACCCTTCGGGGGGAGCCGGAGGGGGGCTTTTACTTCCCGTATCCTATGGGATGGTTGAGCATGGGATAGTCGCCCTCTTTCAGGTTCAGTGCTTTCTTCACCGCCTCCTGATCCATCATGGCGCGGGCCACCGTCTTCAGTCCCATGGCAGCACAGGCCAGATAGATGTCCTGCGACACATAACCAGCATCCATGGCACCGTAGCGCTCGTTGGGACGGCGGTTTTTGCTCTGCTCGCTCACCAGCAGCAGCGTGACGGGCGCATCCATCACGAACATCTGCCGGGCCGTCAGACTGGGCCGCAGATCCTGGGTGCTCACCTGCGTCAGGTTGTTAGCCTTGGCACTATAGAGCCACACACCCTTCTCGTTGCACACATACACCTTAATGTCCTGCATGTTCACCGCTGTAGGAGTGGTCAGACGTCCGGTCTTGGGGTCGTTGATGCCCACGGCAGCCCAGAGGATGGTAGAGAGTTGTTTGTCGGAGATGGATTTTCCTTTCACATACTCACGCCCTGAACGGCGCTGTTGCATGGCTTTGGCAACCGTCATTTTCAGCATTTTCATATCCGGCTGTGGCAACTGGATGGTTTCTTGGGCAAGGGCACTTCCTCCCATCATGATGAGAGCAAAGGCTAACGAGATGATTTTCTTCATATTTTTCTTTATAAGTCTGGTTTTCTTCCACAAAGGTAGATAATTATTTCGAGATAGCGTCATTATTTATATAAAAAAAACGAGGGTACGAAGGTGCGAAGGTACGAGGGTACTGATTTATCGAGGGTGCGAAGGTACGAGGGTACGAGGGTGCGAGAATACCCCTTTCTGCACCAATAGCAGTTCTAAAACTCAGCGAGCGAGACTAATCTCGTACCCTCGTACCTCCGTACCTTCGTACCCTCGATAAAAAACTCGTACCTTACCAAAAAGCCCAAATAATTTTGCATTTCACTCAACTTTTCGTAACTTTAAATAAGTTACTCCGTCTCGGAAATGAAAAGAAAAGCAAGCTTTCCTTTTGCATTTC
>DEJV01000004.1 GCA_002353525.1 Prevotella sp. UBA2739 | reverse complement strand
CTTGAAGTGTTAAAATACAAAAAGTCCCTCATTTAGAGGGACTTAGTTCAAATTACTCCAAGTTGTTCAGAGTTGTTTATAAGGGGTCACTTGCCCACGCAAAAATGTTTAAAAATATTTCCTAATACTTCGTGAGTTGTGATTTCGCCACCTGTTATTTCAGACAAGATGGAAAGGACTTGACGAAGATCCTCTGCTATGAGATCGCCACTGAGCTGCATTTCCAGGCCAATGAGTACGCGTTGAATGCTTTCGTGAGCACGAAGAAGGGCATTGTAATGACGGGCAGAAGTGACTACTACATCCGTGTCGGAAAGGGTAGGGATGTCGGCTGCTTCATAAATAGCTTTTTCCAGTTCATCGACGTGGAGATTGTGCTTGGCGGAAATCTGCAGGAATGTGTAGTGGCGGACTTGGAATAGGGTAGAAGGGATTGGATTAATAGAGACTTCTTTGTCTATTTTGTTGTGTGTGATAATCAGCGATTTATCTTTGCAAAGCTTACGCATTTCTTTAATGTCAGTTTCCGTAGGTTCGTGGTCGATCATCCAGATGACGATGCGGGCTTTGCTGATGGCTGCATAAGTACGTTCTATGCCTATTTGCTCCACCTTGTCGGCGGTTTGGCGAATGCCGGCGGTGTCGATGAAGCGGAAAGTGACACCACGGAGGTCGATGGTGTCTTCTATGGTGTCGCGTGTGGTACCGTGAATGTCTGAGACGATGGCACGCTCTTCGTTGAGCAATCGGTTGAGAAGTGTTGATTTTCCTACGTTAGTTTTTCCGACGATTGCCACGGGAATGCCTTGTTTGATTGCTTGACCTGTCTCAAAACTTTGAGCTAGTTGAGTTATTCGATTGTCAATTGTTTTCGCCAAGTCGTTAAGCTCGGTTCTGTCGGCAAATTCAAGGTCTTCGTGGTCGGAGAAGTCGAGCTCTAGTTCGAGCAGGGAGGTGAGGTTCAGAAGTTGCTCACGTAGTTTAGCCAGTTCGGTAGAGAAGTTTCCCCTCAATTGTGACATGGCCATTTGGTGGGTGGCACGGTTTGTAGATGCAATGAGGTCGGCCACGGCCTCAGCTTGCGAGAGGTCGAGTTTGCCGTTGAGGAATGCGCGTTGAGTAAATTCGCCAGGGTTTGCCATGCGGCATCCTTTGGCAATAAGCAAGTTGATGATGCGCTTGGTGATGTATGTAGAGCCGTGGCAGGAGATTTCTACGGAGTCTTCGCCAGTGTAGGAGTGGGGGGCATGGAAAACGCTTACCATGACTTCGTCGATCAGTTCGGTTCCGTCGGTAATACGGGCGAAGTGGACGGTGTTAGCGGAGGTGGTCGCTGTGATACAGCGACATACAGGACTGACGATGGTCAGGGCTTCGGGGCCGCTGATGCGGATGATGGCAAGGGCTCCTCCCGGAGCTGTAGCAAGGGCGCAGATGGTAGAAACCTCCCCAGCCCCGTTGATGGGGAAGGGGAATTGATCGGCTTGTGATGTCATCATATACGTTCGAGCACTTTCAAGATGAGCTTATCGATGGAGTTTTTGTAGTCGGTGTTCATCTCGGTGGTGTATCGGTTGGCAATGACCATGCAGCATGTGGTGGCACGGTGTCCGAGGAGTGCGGCCATTCCGGCCACGGCAGACGACTCCATTTCGAAGTTGCATATTTTCAAACCGTCGTATTCGAACGCTTCAATCTTTTCGTTTTGTTTGGGATCGGCAATGTCGGCACGAAGCACGCGTCCCTGTGGACCATAGAAACCACCACACGAGATGGTGTAGCCGCGCACCATGTCGTCGCCTGCGATTTGATTGGTGAGTTCTGGGTCGGCAATGGCCACGTAAGGTGAACCTTTGACGGGATCCCAGTTCATATGTTTCTTGAAGGCTTCTTCGAGTTGCAGGTCGCATACTTCGTTACGGCGTGCGTAGTAGTTGAGCAGACCGTCTAAGCCCAGACTCTTGACGCTGGCCACGAAACATCCTGTTGGGGTTTCGGGCTGAAGTCCTCCGCAGGTGCCGATACGCACCATGGTGAGTGTGCGGTGCTGGGGTTTCTCCATGCGTGTGTTATAGTCGATGTTGGCCAGGGTGTCAAGTTCGTTAATTACGATGTCGATGTTGTCGCACCCGATGCCGTGGCTTTGGCAGGTGATGCGCTTGCCTTTGTAGGTTCCGGTGATGGTGTGGAATTCACGGCTGCTAACCTCGCACTCGCGCGAGTCGAAATGGGCAGCCACTGTGTCTACTCTTGCAGGGTCGCCAACAAGAATCACGCGGTCGGCAAGTTGCTCTGGGCGGAGGTGCAGATGGAAGCACGATCCGTCGGAATTGATAATGAGTTCTGACTCTGGAAAAAACTTCTTCTTGTTGCTCATAGTTATGATAGATTTTTAGTTGATAGCCTGATTTTCCGCATTGCGTATTTGCTTGGCCATGGCTTTGATTTCAGCCTGCTGGCGCTGGATGATGCGTTCGTAGTCGACAATGTCGTCGGCCAATCGCTGACGCGTGCTTCCGGTTGTGTTTCGATACTCTTTGCGGATGAGGTCAAGGTGGTGAATCTCTTTATCGACCTCAGCTTGCAGGGCTTGCATACGCTCGAAGGTGGTACGAGTCTCAATGTTGTGGAACTCGGAAGTCGAGCGATAGACAAGGTTGTCGTTGATGGGGAAGTAGATGGAGGCATCGCCATTGTTCGCATTTGCTCCCTCTTTGAGCTCTTTCAGTCGTTTGATGGCTTGATTACGTTTGGCAGCCGATGGCCATGTGTCGCGTATCCGCGTGATAGCTGCCAATTGTTCCAGGCGTTTTTCGTCGATGTCGCCAATGTCGTAGTTCTGGCGATTCTCAGAAGGTACAAGCGTGTAGACGCACACTTTGCCTTCGGGCTGGTTGCGCGAGGTGGCAAACCATGCTAATTGGTTCATGTCGTCCTCTACATAAAAGAAATCGTCGGCCTTTGAATTGAAGGGCAGACCGATATTCTCGGGTTTCAGATAGCGTTGGTTCTCGGCATCGTAGCGTGTGATGAAGATGTCGTATCCACCGATGCTTTCTTTTCCTTTTGCAGCGAAATAGAAAGTCGTTCCGTCTGACATCATGAAGGGGTAGGCCATGGCAGAAGCAAACCCACTAATGCCTTCGAGAGGCTGTGGTTTCGACCACTTGCCTGCAATTTTGTCGCGTGTGAACAATCGCACGTTGCCAGCCGTATCGGCTTCAGAGTAGAAGCATTTGTTGCGGAATCCGTTCACAAATACATATTGCCCGTCTTGGTTGTCGGTACCGAAGAAGTCGTTATATGCCCTCAAACTGCCGTTGTCGCGCTGGATTGGAATGCAAGAAAGAACCTGGCTTTTGTCGACCACGATGCTATCGATCACGAAGATGCGTTGCGTGTTTGGCAACATGTTCTCGTAGAGCAAGTCTGCAGCCGTCTTCTGTGGCGGTGCCGGAGCAACGGTCTTGGCTTTGCCTTTTGCCTTGGCAGCGGCTTTACGTTTTTGTGCCATAGTGGGTATGGCCACAACGATGAGCATGAGGGTAACGAGAAGTTTGATTCTATTCATAGTTGCTAATGAATTCTTGATTGATAGACAAAGATACAATAAAAACTTGACAATAGGCTTAAGGTAGCTGACAATTTAATTCATTTTAATACTCCTTGGGTTCTTCCACCTCTGTCAGTTTGCCGGCTTTTGCCAAAGCATGCCAAATGGAATAGCGTGCCTCGCCATTCATCTGTTCTACCTGTTGGTATAGCTGAGCAATCTCGGAGCGATGCGTGTCATGCTCATATGGGCATGTTTTCAGTTGTCGCTCATAGTGATGCATGCAAGCAAATGCTTTCAAGTCGCTCTCGAATTCCAGACAAAGAGGACGGATGATGGTAAGAGCCATTTTTTTCATGGTTAATGCCACCGGCATACCCTCGAAACGTCCTTGGAAAAAGAGATTCATAAGAGTGGTGTGAAGAATGTCGTCTTGATGGTGCCCAAGGGCAATCTTGTTGAACCCTTCGGTCTGGGCAAGGTTGAAAATGGCCTTTCGCCGATACCATGAGCAGAGAAAACAAGGAGTCTTCTGTTTTCTCAAGGCAGCCTTTGACGCATATAGTCCGTCGCCGCTGGCCGGCTCGTTGGCTGATACATTTCCCGTTTCGTTGCTGTTGCCTCGGTTTTCGGTTTCGAATCGGGTAGTAAGGACGTGCAACTTCACGTCAAGACGCTTACAGAAACGCTCAAGATAAGAGGTGTCGGTCTCATAATGAATGTTGTCCATGCGCACATGAACGGCTTCAAGTCGGAATTTGGGCCGGTAGACATGCGACTGGCGAGCCAATAGCTCGAGCAGACAAAGAGAGTCTTTCCCACCTGAGAGCGCTACCAAGACACTATCTCCATCGCAGATAAGCTGATAGTCGGAAATAGCTTTGCGAAAGCGGCTTACGATTCTTCGCTCGAGTTTTTGTTCTTCACTTAATTGCATTTACTTCATGAAGACAAGATACACGGCACAGATGATGAGCAAGAAAGCAAGGATGTGGTTCCAATGCAGGTTCTGGCCTTGAAAGAGAATGTTGGCCACCACGGCAAAGACCGCCAGTGAGATGCACTCTTGCACAACCTTCAGCTGGACAAGTGTGAAGGGGCCGCCATTACCAATAAAGCCAAGGCGGTTGGCAGGTACCTGACAACAATACTCGAAAAAGGCAATAGCCCACGAGAAAACAATCACACCAAAGAGCGGCCAGTTGCTGGAAGTGCCCGTCTCTTGTAATTTCAAATGCCCGTACCAGGCAAATGTCATGAAGACATTGCTTAGTACGAGCAAGATAATAGTATATAATCCGTTCATTACTTATTTTGAATTTGCGCATCCATGCTAGCTGCGGCACGACGGCCGTCGCCCATGGCCAGAATGACGGTGGCGCCTCCACGCACAATGTCGCCACCAGCAAAGATTTCAGGACGATTAGACTGCATGCCCTCATTTACCACGATGGTGTTCTTTCGTCCCAGCTCAAGTCCTTCGATGCTCTTCGGAACAAGCGGGTTGGGACTTACACCAACGGCCACAATCACCTGGTCGACATCCAGTTCGACGGTCTTACCCTCAACGGGAACAGGAGAACGACGGCCGCTGGCATCGGGCTCGCCCAATTCCATTACTTGAAGAATGGCCTTGCAAACGGCTCCGTTCTCGTCGGCTATGTATTCGATAGGATTATGGAGCGTAAGGAAGTTGATGCCTTCCTCTTTAGCATGTTTCACCTCTTCCAGTCGTGCGGGCATCTCAGCTTCAGAACGACGGTAAACCAGCGTCACGTTGCCACCCAGACGCTTGGCCGTGCGGCAAGAGTCCATGGCCGTATTGCCACCGCCCACCACGAGCACGTTCTTGCCCAGATTGATAGGTGTGTCGGTAGTAGGATTGGCTGCATCCATCAAGTTTACACGAGTGAGATACTCATTCGACGACATGATGTTGATGCTGTTTTCGCCAGGAATATTCATGAAATTGGGCAAACCGGCGCCCGAACCCACGAAGATGCCCTTAAAGCCTTGCTCCTCAAGGTCGTCTACGGAGATGGTCTTACCTACAATCACGTCGGTCTGGAAGTGCACGCCCATCTTGCGGAGATTCTCTATCTCCACGTCAACGATAGCGTTGGGCAGACGGAACTCAGGAATACCATATTTCAACACACCGCCAATCTCGTGCAGCGCCTCGAACACATAGACATCGTAACCCTTCTTCACCATATCGCCGGCAAATGAGAGTCCTGAGGGTCCTGATCCGACCACCGCAATCTTAATGCCGTTGGCAGGAGCCATTTCGGGCAAAGAGATGTGGCCGCTTTCGCGCTCGTAGTCGGCGGCAAAACGCTCCAGATAGCCAATGGCCACAGCCGGCTCGTTCATCTTCAGATGAATGCAACGGCTCTCACATTGCTTTTCTTGCGGACATACCCGACCACAAACAGCGGGCAGGGCAGAGGTCTGCTTCAGCACTTTGGCAGCGGCAAGGAACTGACCGCGCTCAATATTCTTAATAAACGAAGGTATATTGATATTTACCGGGCATCCCTCCACACATGTAGGTTTGGCACAATCCAGACAACGCTTGGCTTCTGTCATTGCCATTTCAGCAGTCAGGCCAATGTTCACCTCCTCGGTACGGGTGGTGGCGCGATAGACAGGATCGAGTTCGGGCATCACCACACGCTCTATCTGCGTGCGCTCTTTGGGTTTCATGCTCTTGCGCAGCTCGTTGCGCCATTCGGCGTTGCGGTCGGTGAGCACCTCGATGGTGTCGTTGGTTGTATCGTTGTCGAGCACGATGTCGGAAGACTCAGACTGCTTGGTGCATTCGGGCTTTTCAGAGCTGTCGGAAAGATGCTCCTCAAAGTGCTCCAGCTCTTCTTGCTCGGCACGCTTGAAGGTACCCATGCGCTTGAACATCTCGTCCCAGTCAACCAAGGCACCGTCAAACTCCGGACCATCGATGCAGACAAACTTCGTCTTGCCTCCGATGGTGAGTCGGCATGCTCCACACATACCTGTACCATCCACCATGATGGTGTTCAGGCTTACTTCGCAAGGAATATTGTGTTTCTGAGCGGTGAGATTTGAGAACTTCATCATAATGGGAGGGCCAATAGCGAACACCTTGTCGACGTGCTCCTGCTCAATGAACTTCTCAATGCCGACGGTCACTACACCTTTCTCTCCGTACGATCCGTCGTCGGTCATGATGATGACCTCGTCGCTCGACTCACGAACTTTGTCTTCCAGAATGATCAGGTCCTTCGAACGTCCGGCCATTACCGAGAGTACACGGTTGCCGGCAGCTTTCAGCGCCTGAATGATGGGTAACATGGGAGCCACTCCCAGACCACCGCCAGCGCAAACCACGGTTCCGAAATTCTCGATATGCGTGGGATTACCCAACGGACCTACGATGTCGGCCACGTAATCGCCTTCGTTCAGCATGCAAAGCTTCTTCGATGAGAGGCCTACTTGCTGTACAACCAGCGTGATGGTACCTTTTTCTATATCAGCACCAGCAATGGTGAGCGGCATGCGCTCGCCTTTTTGGTCAACACGCACGATGACGAAGTTGCCGGCCTTGCGGCTTTTGGCAATCAGCGGGGCTTCCATCTCGAAGAGGAAAACCTTTTCAGAAAACTGTTCTTTCCTTACGATTTTATTCATATGTCTTTGTTTTGTGTTTCAATTTTGCGTGCAAAGTTACTAAATCAAAACAAAAAAGCAAAAGAAAACAGGCGTTTTCTTTTGCTTTATGGTAAAGATACTGGTATGGCAACCAAATATCTGCTTAAGCGATGTATTGCAGAATCAGCTCAACAACCTCGTCCTCGGTCTTACCTCCATGTTGATCACAAGGTCGTAGTTGCGGGTGTCGTAGCGTGATGTGCCGGCATATTTCTTCACATAAGCCTCGCGCATTTCGTCTACTTTCTTAATCACCTTTTCGGCCTCTTCGCGGCTTTCCATTATATGGTCAATCAATCACCTCGAAACCGGTATAGGGAACCAGAACCTTCGGTATGCGAATGCCTTCTTCGGTCTGGTTGTTCTCCAGAATGGCAGCTACGATGCGCGGCAAAGCCAGGGCTGAGCCATTGAGTGTGTGGCACAACTCGGTCTTCTTTGTTTCGGCATTACGATAGCGGCACTTCAGTCGGTTGGCCTGATAGTTGTCGAAATTGCTCACCGACGATACCTCCAGCCAGCGTCCTTGAGCCTCAGAGTATACTTCGAAGTCGTAGCAGATAGACGATGTGAACGACTGGTCGCCACCGCAAAGCAGCAGTATGCGATAGGGCAGTTCAAGTTTTTTCAGCAGTCCTTCCACATGCTCGAGCATCTCTTTGTGGCTCTGCTTCGAGTGTTCTGGTTTGTCGATACGCACAATCTCAATCTTCGAGAACTCATGCAGACGGTTCAATCCACGTACATCCTTACCGTATGAGCCTGCTTCGCGGCGGAAGCACTCTGTATAAGCGCAGTTCTTGATGGGCAGGTCTTTCTCGTCGAGAATCACGTCGCGATAGATGTTGGTGACAGGTACCTCGGCCGTAGGAATGAGGTAAAGGTCGTCGATCTCGCAATGATACATCTGGCCTTCTTTGTCGGGCAGCTGTCCGGTGCCATATCCCGAAGCGGCATTGACAACTGTCGGCGGCATAATCTCGGTGTAGCCCGATTTGCGTGCCTCGTCGAGAAAGAAGTTGATGAGCGCACGTTGCAGGCGTGCACCTTTGCCGATGTATACGGGGAATCCGGCACCAGTGATTTTCACACCCAGGTCGAAGTCAATCAGATTGTATTTCTTTGCCAATTCCCAATGGGGCAGGGGATTGGCCATGCCCAGCGACGGATTTACATCCCAGTTGCCCACGGTGTCGCCCTCGTGGCATTCCTTCAGATTGCTCTTCACCACATGGTTGTCCTCTGCTGAAGACCCTTCAGGCACTTCGTCGTAAGGAATATTTGGAATCTGGCATAGCAGCGTGGTCAGCTCTTCTTCGGCCTTCGACTTTTCTGCCTCCAGTTGTTTGTTGTTTTCTTTCATTTCCGAGACGGAAGCTTTGATGCCCTCAGCCTCTTCTTTCTTGCCCTGCTTCATGAGCATACCAATCTGAGCAGCCATTTTCTTGGCTTCCGAAAGGTTGTAGTCGAGTTTTTGTTGAGTCTCGCGGCGGTGCTTGTCCACGGCAAGCACATTCTCGATGGCCTCTCGGGCACCATGGAAGTGTTTTTTCTCCAAACCGCTAATCACTCGTTCGGTTTCCTCGCTGATGAGTTTTAGTGTAAGCATAATCTGTGATGTTTTTATTTTGTAATATTGTTTTTTTGCAATTATTGTCTGCAAAAGTACAAAATATTTTTTGAATAGGGCTATAAAAAGGCAAAAATCCCAAATCTCCTGAGAGAATTGGGATTTTTGTTGTTTGTTTGGAATAGTTTTTTTAATAATTATTTAGGCTTCAGCCTCGGGAATGACGTTTACTACGCTCTTGTCATAACGTCCCTTGTGGAACTCCACCGTACCGTCTACGAGAGCATACAGCGTATCATCCTTACCGATGGCAACATTCTTGCCAGGGTTGTGCTTTGTGCCGCGCTGGCGAACGATGATGTTGCCTGCAATGCACTTCTGACCGCCGAAAATCTTAATACCAAGTCGCTGAGCTGCTGATTCGCGTCCGTTCTTCGAACTACCGACACCTTTTTTATGAGCCATTCTTAGTCCTCCTTTTCTTTAAGCGATTACTGATTTAACTTCTACCTGAGTGAACTGCTGGCGGTGACCGTTCTTCTTGCGGAAGTCCTTGCGGCGCTTCATCTTGAACACGATAACCTTCTCACCCTTTACGAGTGGGTTCACTACCTCACATACTACTTTTGCACCCTCTACGGTTGGTGCACCTACCGTTACTGCTCCGTCAACGTCTACGAGGAGCACTTTCTCAAATTCAACAGTCTTGCCAGCCTCTGCATCCTTAATGCGGTTGACGAAGAGCTTTTGTCCTTGCTCTACCTTGAACTGCTGACCGTTAATTTCTACAATTGCGTACATTTATTTTTGATTGTAAAACGGGTTTTTTCTGCCAGGCGATGCGCACCGTGCACATACTTCTTTGAGCCCGGACAGACTAAATCGGGCGCAAAGTTACTACAATTTCTTGAATTTGCAAAGGATTTTTGTATTTTTTATTCAAACATCGTCCGCAGAAAGTCGTTTTCGGGGCTTTTTATGCTTTGTTTCTTCCACCTTATTATATATATATATGCATGCTACGACCCATTTTTGAACCAAACAAAATGACAAGGTTATTTCTCTCAAACGCTGTTCTAAAAACCTAGAAGGCTACTCTAAGAATCTAAAAGGCTACTCTGAATATACAAAAGACTACTCTAAAAAACAGGAAGGCATCTCTATGAATCTAAAGGACACATTTACATGTTGTAAAAAGCATATTTACGCATTCCAAAAGACATATTTAGCTAACGTAAAAGGCATATTTGCTAACGTAATAGTATGGCCCCACTTTTCTAACGGAATCGACAAAAAAATCCGCAGACTCCTAAACGTTGAAGTCTGCGGATATATTTGTTTTTAATAGCTTCGTGCAATGATAACTCTTGCCTTTGAAGGCTTGCCTGTTACCATGTCTACGCCGGGAGTCTGCTCTACACCGAAGGGCACACAACGAATGGTGGCTTGTGTCTCTTCCTTGATGCGGGCCTCGGTCTCGGCCGTTCCGTCCCAATGACAGAGGAAGAAACCACCGTCTTTCACGCGCTCCTTGAACTCCTCGTAATTGTCGCACTCGTAGATACGGGCATCGCGGTAGGCCTTGGCTTTCTCGAATATGTTCTTCTGAATATCTTCGAGCAATTGCTCTACATACTCTACAATACCTTCAATGGGGCGAGTCTCTTTCTCGAGTGTGTCGCGGCGCATCACCTCAATGGTGCCGTTCTCCAGATCGCGGGCACCCATGACAAGACGCACGGGAACACCCTTCAGCTCGTAGTCGGCGAACTTGAATCCCGGACGCTTGTTGTCGGAATCGTCGTACTTCACGCTGATGTCTGCCTTGCGCAACTCATCAATAACTGGTGTGAGACGTTCGGTGATATGCTTGAGGTCGTCACCCTTCGAGATGGGCACGATGACCACCTGGATAGGAGCCAGACGTGGAGGCAGCACGAGACCGTTGTCGTCGGAATGAGTCATGATAAGAGCACCGATGAGTCGGGTGGAAACTCCCCATGATGTGGCCCACACATACTCGGGCTTGTTCTCCTTATTTAAATAGGTAACCTCGAAAGCCTTGGCAAAGTTCTGACCAAGGAAGTGCGATGTGCCGCTTTGGAGGGCTTTGCCGTCTTGCATCATGGCCTCGATGGTATAGGTGTCAAGCGCACCGGCAAAACGCTCGGTCTCGCTCTTCACGCCCTGCACCACGGGCACAGCCATCCATTCCTCGGCAAATTTGGCATATACCTTCAGCATCTTCTTTGCTTCCTCTTCGGCTTCTTCGCGGGTGGCATGAGCCGTATGTCCCTCTTGCCACAGGAACTCGGAGGTGCGCAAGAAGGGGCGAGTGCGCATTTCCCAACGCATGACGTTGCACCATTGGTTGCACATCAGGGGCAGGTCGCGCCATGAGTGAATCCAGTTCTTATATGTGTTCCAGATAATGGTCTCGCTGGTGGGACGAACGATAAGCTCTTCCTCAAGTTTAGCGGCAGGATCAACCTCAACGCCGCTCTTATCCTCTTTGGCGCGCAGACGGTAGTGAGTCACCACGGCACACTCTTTGGCAAAGCCTTCCACGTGTTCGGCCTCTCGCGAGAGGAACGATTTTGGAATGAGCAGGGGGAAGTAAGCGTTCTGAGCACCCGTCTCCTTAAACATCTGGTCGAGTTGATGTTGCATTTTTTCCCAAATAGCGTAGCCGTAAGGTTTGATGACCATACAACCACGAACTGCCGACTGCTCAGCAAGGTCGGCCTTTACCACCAAGTCGTTGTACCACTGACTATAGTTGTCGGCACGCTTGGTCATTTCTTTCAGTTCTTTTGCCATAAATTTTGTTATCTGTTTTGATATTTGTCAAGTTTTAGGGAAATCCATATTCGGTTTTAGGAAAATCCCGTCGTCAAAATAACGATATTTGTCTAAATTTGCCGCAAAATTACAAAAAAATGTTGGGAAAAAGACGAATATGTAGAAAAAAAGAGTACCTTTGTACCAATGATTGATAATTTTATTACCAAACCAAAAAATAAACAAGTATGAAAAAAATGAAATTGATGACACTTGGTATGTGTCTCGCAATGATCGTAAGTTGTGGCTCGGCCACGAAGAATGGTGCACTTATCGGAACTGGCGGCGGCGCTCTGCTCGGTGCTATTATCGGTAAGATTGCTGGTAACACAGCCGTTGGTGCTGCCGTTGGTGGTGCTGTAGGTGCTGGTGCTGGTGCGCTGATTGGCAAGCACATGGATAAGGTGAAGGCTAGGGCTCAGGCTCTTGAGAATGCCAAGGTTGAGGAAATCACCGACGCTAACGGTCTGAAGGCCGTGAAGGTTACTTTCGACAGCGGTATCCTCTTTGCTACCAACAAGGCTACTCTGAACGCTTCGTCGAAGGCTGAGCTCTCTAACTTTGCCAACGTGCTGAAGAGCGATCCTCAGCTGGCTGTTGACATCCAGGGCTATACCGATTCTACTGGTAACGACGCTATCAACAATCCGTTGAGCCAGAATCGTGCCCAGTCTGTAGCTACCTATCTGACTCAGTGCGGTGTGCCCAGCAGCCAGTTCAAGAACGTTACTGGTTTCGGTTCGTCGAATCCTGTTGCTGACAACTCAACAGCTGCCGGTCGTCAGCAGAACCGCCGTGTAGAGGTTTACATGTATGCCAGCCAGGCTATGATTGATGCCGCTAACGCCGGTACACTCCAGTAATCAACCACTTATCATTTGCAACTGATATTAAGAAATTAGTATTGAAGATTAGCAATTGAACTACATTATTAAGAAGATACGCCACATCATCCGATGGACATTGGCAGCCTTTTTCGGCTCAACGATCCTCGCTGTTGTGGCGTATCGTTTTGTTCCTGTCTATGCCACACCACTTATGTTTATCCGTAGTGTGGAGCATCTGAACGAGGGGGGAAGCATTCTTTGGCATCATCACTGGGTGCCCATGAGTAGCATCTCGCCCCACATGCCTGTTGCCGTCATGGCCAGCGAGGACCAACGTTTCCTATTGCATCATGGTTTCGACTACGATGCCATCGAGAAAGCGGCCAAGCGAAATATGAAAGGGGGCAAACGCAAACTAGGAGCCAGCACCATCTCGCAACAAACTGCTAAGAACGTATTCCTATGGCCAGGGCGCTCATGGGTGCGAAAGGGATTTGAGGTTTACTTCACCGCCTTGATAGAACTCATGTGGAGCAAGCAGCGCATTATGGAAGTTTATCTCAACTCTATCGAGATGGGCAATGGCATCTATGGTGTCGATGCCGTGGCCGAGTATCATTTCGACAAGAAAGCGAAGGATCTGAGTCGTGCGGAGTGTGCGCTTATTGCTGCCACCTTACCTAATCCGCGTGTCTACTCATCAAAGAATCCTGGCTCGTATATGCGGAAACGCCAGTCGAAAATAGAACATGAAATGAAGTTTATCCCCTCATTCCCAAAAGAAGGAGAGGACATCAATCCGAATACCGTCGCGGGCGGTGTATATAAGAATAAACAGTAATGAATCTGCTGGAACATCTGAATGAAAGCCAACGCAACGCCGTTGTCTATAACGACGGGCCATCGCTGGTGATTGCTGGTGCCGGATCGGGTAAGACACGCGTGCTGACTTACAAGATTGCCTATTTGTTGACCGAATGCGGCTTGTATCCCTGGAACATACTGGCTCTTACCTTTACCAACAAGGCTGCCAACGAGATGAAAACGCGTATTGGCAAGCTGATAGGTGACGATAAGGCACGACACATACACATGGGAACATTCCACTCGGTGTTTTCGAAGATTCTTAGGGTAGAAGCCGAGCGGATAGGATATAACGCCAACTACACGATCTATGATGAAAGCGACTCACGCTCGTTGGTGAAGAGTATCATCAAGGAGATGAAACTCGACGACAAAGTGTATAAGCCTGCAACCGTGCATAACCGTATCAGCATGGCCAAAAACCACCTGATACTGCCCATGGATTATGCCCATAACAACCAGCTCATCCAACGCGATGTGGAGAGCAAGATGCCAGCCATGAGTCAAATTTACGACACGTATTGCATGCGATGCAAGCAGGCGAATGCGATGGACTTTGATGACTTGCTGGTGAACACCTTTGTGTTGTTCGAGAACAACGATGAGGTGCGACTGAAATATGCCAAGAAATTCCAATTCGTGTTGGTGGATGAGTACCAGGACACCAACTCGGTGCAACAACGCATTGTATGGCAAATCACCAAAGACCACCAGCGTGTTTGCGTGGTAGGCGACGACGCACAAAGCATTTACGGTTTTCGTGGAGCAAATATTGATAATATCCTTGATTTCCAGCAGTTATACAAAGGATGCCAGCTCTTCAAGCTGGAACAAAACTATCGTAGTACCCAGCTCATAGTTCAGGCGGCCAACTCGTTGATTCATAAGAACGAGCGACAGATACCGAAAGATGTCTATAGCAAGAACGAGCAGGGCGAGAAAGTGGTATTCAAGCAAACATATAGCGACAAAGAAGAGGCCATGGTGGTTTGTCATGAGATCAGCCGCATTAAGCGCAAAGAGCATGCCGACTATCATGATTTTGCCATTCTTTATCGGACCAACGCCCAAAGCCGAATCTTCGAGGAGGCCATGCGCAAAGAAGGAATCCCTTATCGCATCTATGGCGGTCTGAGCTTCTACCAGCGGAAAGAGATAAAAGACGTGATTGCTTACTTCCGCTTGGTGGCTAATCCTAACGACGAAGAGGCGTTGAAGCGCATCGTGAACTATCCGGCAAGGGGTATCGGCGACACAACCGTAGCTAAAATCACCGCGGCCGCCACACAATATGGGGTGAGCCTATGGAGCGTGATGCAATCACCGTTGCAATATGGGTTGAAACTCAATGCCGGCACTCTGAACAAGATATCTGCTTTTCGTGAGTTGATAGAGGGTTTTATCTCTCAATTCAACGATACCGACGCTTATGTGCTCGGCCATCACATCATTATGAAAAGTGGCATTAGTGCCGACATTTATTCGGATAAAACACCAGAGAGCATTTCACGACAAGAGAACCTGGAAGAGTTTCTTAACGGCATTTCCGACTTTGTGGAGAGTAGGAGAGAAGAGGGCAGGGAAAACGAGGTGTCGCTTTCTGACTTCTTGCAAGAGGTGTCGTTGCTGACCGATTTGGACAGTAACGATGGCGAGGAACAAAGCCGCGTCTCGTTGATGACCATCCATAGCGCTAAGGGACTGGAGTTCCCCACGGTGTTTATTGTAGGTTTGGAGGAGAACATCTTCCCAAGTCCGTTGAGCACCAATAGCAAACGCGAGTTGGAAGAGGAACGACGCTTGCTCTATGTAGCCATCACGCGTGCCGAGAAACATTGCTTTATGACCTGTGCCAAAAGCCGTTGGCGTTATGGGAAGATGGAATTCAGCGCTCCGAGCCGATTCGTCCGTGACATCTCTTCAGACTTTATGACGACCGACTCTGAGGTTTACGACGAAGGTAACAGCTATTCACGGAAACCAAGTTATTCGTCGGGCTACCAGAACAACCGGCCCGTAGCCACGCAATTCAAGGCCGATCCCAAGCCCCGCATAGTGCAACATACCGAAGAGAAGTCCGTTGATCCATTCTCCGAGCGGTTTAAGCGAACACTTTCGAGTGCTGGTGGGAACATGAGGCGAGTGTCATCTGTTATTCAAAACACGAGTTCCGCACCCTCCTCATCGGCTAACGGCAACTTGGCCGAAGGCACCATGATCGAGCATGAGCGTTTTGGCGTTGGAACCGTTGTGAAAGTTGAGGGTACTGGCGAGAACACCAAGGCTACCGTTCAGTTTAAAAACACCGGCACCAAGCAGCTATTGTTGAAGTTTGCAAAATTCAAGGTGATTGGGTAAATCAACTTGATGGCAATCTATGCATGCATTCTAGTGATGCTCAATTCCTATGGAAAACTGAATGCAAAGCGATGGAGATAGAAACTTGGTAAGACGCATACCAACAAAGAAAGGAGCAGAATTGAATCGTGTCAATTCTGCTCTTTTCCTTATATACTTATTTATAATAAACGTTATCAAGGGTGACAGGTGTATAGTTCATCGAGGACAACAGGTATATAGTTCCCTGTTTTTATAGTGCCTCATCATCGGGCCGTTGCAACTTCCTGCTATTGGCCGGAAGATGTTTCTTCTTTCTCAGCCAGTCGGCCTTGCGTTTCTCGTATTCCTCACGATGGCGCTCCAGGAAGTTATCTGCCATGACGGTTGTTATTTCGGGTTAAACTTACTATACACCACACTAATCTTAATCGATTCGTGCTGGTTGTCGTCGCCACCCACCAATCTGGTACTGGTCAGCGACATGTCGTTCGTAATCCTATTGTAAGCTACAGAGCCTTGCGATGGTTGGGTGGTCGACACATTGACGGGCACAAGCACCACCTTGTTCCAATTGGGATGCAACGTTGTGTAGTTGCTGCCACCATTCTCTTTAGCCTCGGCCATAGCCCTTACCAGGTTAGAGATGTTGTGGAAGGTATAGGTGTTGTAATAGTGCACATTACTATAGCTGTCGGTGTATGAGTCGCGTGAGGCGAGGAACGACGTTCTGTTGTTGTGCAAGCTGTTCTTCTCGAAGAAGGTGTAGAGGCTATCCTTTTGCACCATCAGCAGATAACTGGGAATGTTCAGCTCGTAGCCCGTATGGCTATTGTTATTGATGCGCGAGAGAACAATCTTGGCCGTGTTCAGCGTGTCGTTCTGGTGGTTGGACACAATCTCGTCTACGGGCAATGTCATCTCGGTAAAGATGCCTGCCGGACTCTTAATATAGGTACACGAGTTGTCGGCCACAAGCTTGCTCAGCGTGTTTTTGTCGTTGGCGATGTGAGTAGTTTGCAACACCTCTTCGGTACCGGCAAACGAGACGACGCCCACGCTGGTGGTGTCGGCCTTCGGCGTATAGCGCATATAGACATTCAGCTGGCATACGCTTACATAAGCCATGCTACCCAGTCCGCCTACATTTTGGAAGTAGAATCCAGGGCAAACCTTATGAATAAACGAATAAGAGTCTTCGAAATACTCGGGATGCTCATAATATTTGCGCATGATGTAGGTGCCGTAGTTGTTGTAGGTGTTACCCTCGGCATCGGTATATTCGTCGTTGAGCTTGATGCGGATGTTGGCCGTATAGTCGCTCGTAGCCCTCAGCGAGTCGCTTACGGTTAAATCCTTCAGCGTGTAAGTCTTTTGCTGGCTGATGCCTCCGTCGCGGAGATAGCCCCTGGCGGCCGGGTCAAAGTTCGAGTAGTAGTTCACATTCTCCTCCATGGGCTTGCCCATCTCGTTCACACGAAGTGTCATCGTGGCCAATGAGTCGCCATAGAACGAGGTGTAGAAGAGTCTGATCTCGCACGAGTCGGCCACCACCTCACCGTCAATCTTGCTGGCAATGCTATCTTTCTTGGGGAAGAGATAGCCTCCCATGCCTTCGAGTGTGTGGAACTGAGCCATGAAATCGCCCGTAATATAGGCTCCCGTCTCCGGATCTTTGATTTTGCCTAAATATCCCATGTTGCTACGCGACAATACGGAGTCGGCAACAATCGATCGGGAATGCACATCAAAAGTATCGGTAGAGATATGCACAAAGTCCATCGTGTCGGTGAGCGATGTGCCTATCGTGTCGGTTGTGTCATCACATGACGACAGGCCTAGAACTATCAAAGCCAGGCCTGCCACAAATTTCATTTTCATTATTCTGTTATCTTATTATAGAAATCACCATATGACTGGCCTAAGCTCTCGGCCACTTCACTAAGAATGGGTATTTGTTTGTCGCGGGCATATGTCAGCAGCTCGTCGTTCACATTGTCGGCGGCCACCACCACACCGTCGGAATAGTCGATGGCCATCTTGCCTAATTCCGTAAAATCAAACTTTTCGTTGTACTTGTCGAGCAGTTCTGCCTTAGCTTCACGGAAGTTGACGCACTTCTTGAAGTTGGTGCCAAAATCGCCCTTCAGCGTGTTGTTGAACAAAGATGTGACCACCTTTGCCTCGGCAAACGACGGTTCGTCGTGATAAGCGGTCTTCACATAGAAGGGTATCACTCCGGCCATCCATCCCTGGCATTGAATGATGTCGGGTTTCCAGCCAAGCTTCTTCACGGTCTCGAGCACGCCACGAGCAAAGAAGATGGCACGCTCGCCATTGTCGGGATATTCCTCGCCACTCTCGTCGGCAGCCATCTGGCGCTTCATGAAATAGTCGTCGTTGTCGATGAAATAGACTTGAATGCGCGATGTGGGTATTGAGGCCACCTTAATAATAAGCGGGTGGTCGGTATCGTCGATGATGAGATTCATTCCCGACAGGCGTATCACCTCGTGCAACTGCCCACGGCGTTCGTTAATGGTTCCCCACTTGGGCATGAACGTGCGGATTTCGAAACCTTGCTCTTGTACCGCTTGTGGCAAATCGCGTCCCATCACTGCCATTGGGCTTTCAGGAACGAAAGGAGCTATCTCTTGGTTGATGAATAATACTTTCTTGGCCATTTCAGAATTGTTTGATTTAGATGCAAAGGTACAAAAAAAATATTGATAATCGGGCTTTTTACGAAATTTTAATGCCCAAAATGGGTCATTCTTCGCAATTTTTTAAATATATTCTTTCTTATTTAAGAAAAAAGTTGTTATTTTGCACCCCGTTATGAAAGTATTCGAAAAAATCGTCGACCTGCAAAATGTGTTGTTCGATGCACGTAAGCAAGGTAAGACAATAGGTCTTGTGCCAACGATGGGCGCTCTTCACGAGGGTCATGCTTCGTTGGTGAAGAGAAGTGTATCTGAAAACGACATTACTGTTGTTTCGGTGTTTCTTAATCCTACTCAGTTTAACGACCAGGGCGACCTCGACCGTTATCCTCGTACGCTCGATGCCGATTGTGCGTTGCTCGAATCGGTAGGTGCCGACTATGTGCTGGCTCCGTCGGTCAAGGAGATGTATCCTACGCCCGACACCCGTCAGTTTGAGTTTCCGCCGGTGAGCACCGTGATGGAAGGTGCCAAGCGCCCGGGCCACTTCAACGGCGTATGCCAGGTGGTGAGCCGCCTGTTCTACATCGTTCGTCCCGACCGTGCTTATTTCGGCGAGAAAGACTGGCAGCAGATTGCTGTGGTGAAGCAATTGGTGAAGTACATCGGCGTGAAAGTCCAGATTGTGGAGTGTGCTATTGTGCGTGATGCCGACGGACTGGCCAAGAGCAGCCGCAACACGTTGCTTGCTCCCGACGAGCGTGCCATTGCGCCCCGCATCTATCAGGCGCTGAAAGAGAGTGTAGACTATGCCAAGACGCACACCGTAAGCGAGACCCACGACCATGTGGTGGACGAGATCAATGCCGTTGACGGTCTTGAGGTGGAGTATTTCGAGATTGTTGATGGCGACACCTTGCTTTCTATCAAGAATTGGGAAGATGCCGCTTACGTGGTGGGTTGCATCACGGTTTATTGTGGTAAGACTCCCATCCGCTTGATTGACCATATTCGTTACAACTAAGAATATTGATTAGGAAAATGCAAATAGAAGTTCTGAAGAGCAAACTACATTGCGTGAAGGTGACCGAGGCTAATCTGAACTATATTGGCAGCATCACGATTGACGAGGACTTGATGGACGCAGCCAACCTGATAGCTGGCGAGAAGGTTCAGATAGTGGACAATAATAATGGTGAGCGTTTCGACACTTACATTATAAAAGGTGAGCGGGGTAGTGGTTGCATTTGTCTGAACGGAGCAGCTGCCCGTAAGGTGCAGGTGGGCGATGTGGTGATCATCATGTCGTATGCCCTGATGGATTTTGAGGAAGCAAAGACGTTTAAGCCCTCCGTGGTATTCCCCGAGAACAACAGGGTGGTGAAGTAAGCGCTTGGCATTCCGTCATTTCCGCAAGTCTGCTTATAGTGACACTTCACTCCTTATATAGTTTATATATAATAGAATTATATTCTCTCTTTTTCCTAATCGGGACCACCTTAATGGGACGATGGGACGTTGGGACAATGTGACGTTTAGTGAAATTTCACTTTGAATAATGGCACTTCACTTTCTTATATTGACACTACATTTTAATCATCAATAAAAACAAAACAATAAAGCCTCCCGCAATGAAGCAGGAGGCTTTATTATTTTATTATATAGACGAACGCTCTTACTCGATCACTACGAGCGGAGTGTCTTCCATTACGCTTTCGCCTACGCCTACGCAAACGGCGGTCACCTTACCGGCACGGTCGGTAGTAAGGTTGTTGGCCATCTTCATAGCCTCGAGCACAATCACGGTGTCGCCAGCCTTCACCTCGTCGCCTACGGCAACCTTGATGTCGGTAATCACACCAGGCAGCGGAGCCTTGATGGCGTTCTTGGCGTCTACCGGACCAGCGGCGGCCTTAGGAGCGTCAGCCTTAGGAGCCTCGGCGGCGGCAGGTTTCACCACCACCTTCTTCTTCTCGGGCTCTGGCTCTTTCTCCATCTCCACCTTAAATTCCTCACCGTTCACGCAAACGGTAGCGATATTCTCAACGATGTCGCCAATGGCAACCTCGTATTTTGTTCCATTAATGGTATACTTATATTCTTTCATAGCTTGTTTCTGGAATTAATATCTTGGACGATCGGTCATGGTGATCATCTTGCTGTTCCACTCGGTCTGACGAGGCTTAATGGTAATGATGCCCGACTCTATGTCGTGCACATTGTTACCCTCAAACTCATGAAGTGCCAGGGCGATGGCAGCATAAACTTCGTTTTGTTTCATACTCTGTTTTTATATGAGCGGCAGGGTAGCGGGCAGCTGAAGAATACGACAGCCGCCCATACCTCCACCTGATTTTACATAGGAATGTTTCCGTGTTTCTTAGCGGGCAGACCCTCACGCTTGGTAGCGAGCTGAGCCAGGGCGCGGCAGATGCGGAAACGAGTGTTCCTCGGCTCAATCACATCGTCGATGTAGCCATACTTGGCTGCCTGATACGGATTGGCGAAGAGCTCGTTGTATTCCTCTTCTTTCTCTGCGATGAAGGCCTTCACGTCTTCACCTGCCTCTTTCTTAGCCTTTGCCTCGCGAGCATAGAGAACGGCTGCGGCTCCGCTAGCACCCATCACGGCGATCTCGGCGTTAGGCCAAGCGTAGTTGATGTCGGTGCGCAGCTGCTTGCAACCCATCACGATGTGGCTTCCACCGTAGCTCTTGCGCAGGGTGACGGTCACCTTGGGCACGGTAGCCTCGCCGAATGCATAGAGCAGCTGGGCTCCGTGCAGGATAACGGCATTGTACTCCTGGCCTGTACCTGGGAGGAATCCGGGCACGTCGACGAGTGTCACGATAGGAATGTTGAATGCGTCGCAGAAGCGAACGAAGCGTGCGCCCTTGCGCGATGCGTTCACGTCGAGCACACCGGCGTAGCAGCTAGGCTGGTTGGCCACGATACCCACGCTCTGTCCGTTGAAGCGGGCAAAGCCCACGATGATGTTCTTGGCAAACTTAGGCTGCACCTCGAAGAACTCGCCGTTGTCGGTAATGGCGGCAATCACCTTGTACATGTCGTAAGCCTTGTTGGGGTCGTCGGGCAGAATCTCGTTGAGCATATCCTCCATGCGGTTGATGGGGTCGGTGCACTCTTTGCGAGGAGCCTCTTCCATGTTGTTGCTGGGGATGTAGCTCAGCAGGGTCTTGATCATCTCGATGGCCTCTTCCTCGGTAGCTGCGGTGAAGTGGGTCACACCACTCTTCGTAGAGTGTACCGAAGCGCCTCCGAGTGACTCCTGGTCAACGTCCTCGCCGGTAACGCTCTTCACCACCTTCGGGCCTGTGAGGAACATGTATGAGGTGTTCTCCATCATCAGGGTGAAGTCGGTCAGGGCAGGTGAATATACGGCACCGCCGGCGCATGGGCCGAAGATACCACTAATCTGCGGGATGACACCCGAAGCAAGAATATTGCGCTCGAAAATCTCTGCATAGCCAGCCAGTGCGTTGATGCCTTCCTGAATGCGTGCGCCGCCCGAGTCGTTGATGCCGATGACAGGTGCGCCCATCTTCATGCCGAGGTCCATCACTTTGCAAATCTTCTGCGACATAGTCTCAGAGAGCGAACCGGCGTTCACGGTGAAGTCTTGTGCGAAGACGTAGACCAGACGGCCGTCAATGGTTCCCGAACCAGCTACGACACCGTCGCCGAGATACTGCTTTTTCTCCATACCGAAGTTGGTGCAACGGTGCAGTTTGAACATGTCAACCTCTTCGAAGCTTCCCTCGTCAAGCAGCATGTCAATGCGCTCGCGAGCTGTATACTTACCACGTGCATGCTGTTTCTCAATGGCTTTTTCACCGCCACCCAGACGTGCCTGTTCGCGCTTGGCGATCAGAGCCTTAATTTTTTCTAATTGTTTGCTCATTTGTTTGTTCTAATTTGACGAATATAGGTCTTTATTCGACTTTTATTTAGAATGAATATTTGTTTTGTTGTTGTTTAGTGCTCACAAAGTTCGGTCAGAACGCCGCAAGTGTCTTTCGGATGCAGGAAAGCAATGTTCAGGTTCTCGGCACCCTTGCGTGGAGCTTTGTCGATAAGGCGGATGCCCTTGCTGTCGCACTCGGCCAGAGCCTCGGCCACGCCGTCCTCAATGCAGAAGGCCACATGATGCACGCCCTTGTTGCCTTTGTCCATCCACTTCTGAATGGTGCTCTCGGGTGATGTGGGCTCCAGGAGCTCAATTTTTACGTCTCCGCACTTCAGGAAGGCTGTTTTTACTTTCTGGTCGGCTACTTCCTCGACGGCATAGCAGTCAAGGCCAAGAATGTTTTTGAAATAAGGCAGAGCCTCTTCGATGCTAGGAACAGGAATTCCAATGTGCTCGATGTGTGAAATCTTCATATTATTTGAATTTTAATGGTTTGTAGAAATACGGCGCAAAGTTACAATATTATTTTCAATTTGCCGCATATTTTTCGTGTTTTTTTTCTAAAACTCCACTTGCACACGGAAATTCAGCAATCTGCCTGTCAGATAGTTGGGTACGGCATATTGCTGGTTGGTCACGTCGGTAATCCAATAATACGAGTTCACGTTGTTGATTCCTAGCAGATTAAGGCAGTCGAGGCTCAGCCAGACGTTCTTCACGGGGCTTTTGCGCTGGCGGTCGGCATTGCCGAACGCGAGGAAGCTCATGCCGATGTCGGCGCGCTTGTAGGCTGGCGCGCGGAAGGCTTGCATGTCGGTTTCGCGGTGGGGAGGACCGAATGGCAATCCGTCGGCATAGGCCAGTTTGAGCGACATCTTCCATCGTTTTGTCCCGGGGAAATAGTCGGTGAAGAACAGGTTCATGGCCCATCGCTGGTCGGTGGGCAGGGGCATAGAGCGCCCGTTGAGCCGCATCTTCGTGTTCATCATCGATAGCGAGACCCACGAGTCGGTGCCTGGCACAAACTCGCCATAGAGCTTGAGGTCGACGCCTGCGGTGTGGCCGGTGGCGCTGTTGCTTCCGTAGTAGACTATTTTCACGTTGTTCACGCTATAGGGGATGAGGTTGGAGAGCACCTTGAAGTAGGCTTCGGCACTGAACTTGAAGGGCCGCTCGTTCATGCGGAAGCGGTAGTCGTAGGCGGCAATGAAGTGAATGCTTCGGGGACTCTTGATGTGGGTGTTGAGCAGGGCGGTGGTAACTCCGTCGGTGGTGACGGTGTCTCTGAGCTCCTTGTAGAAGGGTGCCTGATAGTAGATGCCGGCGGCCAGTCGGAAGGTCACGTCGTTGTTGAATGCGGGCACAATGCCCAGCGACACGCGTGGCGAGAGCAGCGTCTCGCGGTTGAAGTTCCAATGAGCAAATCGCACGCCATAGTTGAGTGTATAGAAGGTCTGCCGCTCGGTGCCCGACGTGAACTTGTAGGTGTCTTGCAGATAGGCCTCTATGCGGTTGGCGCTCAGTCGGTTGTGCGCGTTCAGCGTGTAGATCAGGTGCAGGTCTTTGCCGGTGTGTGGCACGGAGTATCCGGCCGAGTCGCGCATCTCGTATTCGCGGCTTTGCTCGGTGATGTGCTCCATCTTGTAGGTGACGGCGGCCTCCACCTCATGCTTGCGTGTCTTGTGGGTCATCATCAGCTTGAAGCTTTCCACGTGGGCTTTCAGATAGTTGCGTGCATGCTCCATGTAGGTGCCCACGCCCAGGTTCTCGCTCGTCTCGGTCTGCGTCAGCCAGTATTGCCCCTGAATGTCGTATCGCTCTTGCTCTTTGGTGCTGAAGGCACTGGCAATGAGGGCGATGTCGGTATGTTCGGTAAGGTGGTTGGTGATGCTGGCGGTGGCGAAATAGGTGCGGAACACGTCTTTCTCTTGTCCGTCGAAATACACCCTGAAGTCTTTCACGTTCTTCAGCGTTCCGAATTTCGTCTCCCTGTCTTTGGGCACGAAGGTGAAGTGGTTTTCCGAGATGTTGCCAATCAGGTCGATGCTCCATCGTTTGTTGGGCGTATAGCTCAGGTAGGTCTGATAGTCCAGATAGTTGGGGCGGTATTCACCTTTCGTCTCCAGCGACCCCAGCAGATAGCTGTTGGTCTTGTAGCGCACGGCATGGGTCCACGCCAGTTTCTTGTTGGCAATGCCCACATAGGCGCTGGCTCCGAGCAGGCTGAGCGCGGCGGTGGCCTCGAAGCGCTTGGGCTTGCGATAGGTGATGTCGAGCGCCGACGACATCTTGTCGCCAAAGCGGGCCTCGAAGCCGCCCGTGGAGAACCCGATCTTCTCCACCATGTCGGGGTTGATCACCGAGAGACCTTCCTGCTGGCCGCTCCTGACGAGGAACGGGCGATAGACTTCTACCTTATTTATATACACACAGTTTTCGTCGAACGACCCGCCTCGCACGTTGTATTGCGACGAGAGCTCGTTGTGGGTAGACACGCCTGCCTGCTGCTGGATGAGTTCCTCTACGGCGTTGCCCGTAGCCGAGGGAGTCTGCTTGAGGTCTTTGGTGTCGAGTTGCTGGGTGGTGCCCGTCTGGCGGCGGCGCTCGGTGACGGTCACCTCGTCCAGTTGCCTGTTGTCGTCGATGAGTTGTATCTGTAGTGTCTGCGTGCCACGCGGATGGCGAAGCACGCGCGTCTTGCTTTTATAGCCAATCATCGAGAAACGTATCTCCACGCTGTCGGCACTATGCAATTGCATCTGAAACTCGCCCTTGAGGTTGGTCATGGCCACCTTCCCCTGCTTCACGCAGCTCACCGTGGCCAGCTCGAGTGGTTGCATCTCTTGGTCGACCACCTTTCCCTTGAGCGTAAACGTCTGCGCCTTGACACCTATGCATGCCAGGGAGAAGCAAATGAGGAAGGATATAAATTGTTTCATTATCATTATAACGCAATTGTGGTTGAATTATTATATTCGCGGCCCAACATTGTGGTCTCTTGGCTCGTCGTGCCGTTCATCAGTTGCAAAGGTACGAAGTTTTGTTGGATTGACCAAAAACGAGGGCTCGTGCAGTGTGAAAATCTGTTAAGAGGCGGCATGGGCCGTCTTAAAATTTCTAACGGTGTGTTGGCCGCGTCAAATTGTCCCTTTGCCTTCGCCAAACAATAACTTTGCCTTCGCCAAGCATTACGTTGCCTTCGCCAAGCATTACTTTGCCTTCGCCAGGCATTACGTTTGCCCTCGCAAAGCATAACTTTGCCTTCGCCAGGCATTACGTTTGCCCTCGCGAAGAGTGCTAGGGTACCCTTGTCAAACATTCCCTGCCTCGCGAAGTGTGCTAGGGTTGTTCTTCACCATACAGACCTTTGCCTCGCGAAGTGTGCTGTTCTGGTTGTCGTAGACATTGCGTTTGTCCCGAATGTCCCGTTGTCCCATCGTCCCATCGTCCCATTAAGCATGTGCCCAAGTGCAGAATGTAGAAGAAGATAAGTAATAATATAATTATTATATATATTATTATAATAATATATATAATAAAATTTTGTTCTTTCTTTTTTTGCATATTTGGCCCCCTCCTTAATGGGACGATGGGACGGTGGGACAGAGGGACGTTTGCCCGAATATCAATTCATAAGTGGCTCCATCTCAACATAAAAAATAAAACAAGTTTTGTTTTGTTCTGCTCTCGATTTTTCGTAACTTTGTCGGCAAAAAGAACGAAATGATTCAACGATACCCCTCGCAATTGCTCGAGAAAGCCGTGGCTGAGTTCGCAAAACTGCCTGGAATAGGGCGCAAAACGGCTCTCAGGCTGGTGCTCCACATGCTCAGACAGGAGCAGCAGGACGTGGAGAGTTTCACTTCGGCCATCAACCGGCTGAAGCAGGAGGTGAAGTATTGCCGCATCTGCCACAACGTGAGCGACACCGACGTCTGTCCTATCTGCGCCGACCCGAAGCGCGACGACTCTACGGTGTGCGTGGTGGAGAACATTCAGGACGTGATGGCCATCGAGAATACGCAACAATATCACGGGCTCTACCATGTGCTGGGTGGCATCATCTCGCCGATGGACGGTATCGGCCCTGGCGACATCGAAATAGACTCGCTGGTGGAACGGGTTTCCGCAGGGGGTATAAATGAGGTGATTCTTGCGCTCAGTTCCACCATGGAGGGCGACACCACCAACTTCTACATCTTCAGGAAGCTGGCCGATGCCGACGTGAAGATCAGCGTCATTGCCAGGGGCATCAGCGTGGGCGACGAGATTGAGTATACCGACGAGGTGACGCTCGGCAGGTCGATCCTCAACCGCACCTTGTTCAGAGGCTGACAGGGATGTAACGATAACGTTAACGTTAACGATAACTGCCTAACGGAGTAAATTGAGAATTGAGAATTGAGGATGGAGGATTTGCCAAAATTCGATAAATTCGAACGTCGCGTAGCGACATTTATGGCAATCGGCTCCAACAGGGCTTGAAAAATTCGATGAATTCGATAAATTCGTGGTCGTAAAAAATAGCAAAGAAGTTGTAAATGTTCAATCAATTACTTTAGCATTTAAATGTAACTTGCAATAAGTCAACGACTAAAATATAAGAACTGAATAAAGAAAAAAAAGATATGAAACGGACACAAAAGATATTAATGGCCGAATTTGTGGCAGCCATAGCGGTGTGCGTGGCGATGGTGGTGCTCTTCGAGACCGAAGTGCTCGAGCCTGGCGTATGGGCTACGCGCCCGCAAACCGAGTTTCTGGTGCTCTCGCTGATGGAGCTGCTGGTGCTGGCCGCCATTCCCGTCAGCCTGCGCCTGTTCAAGTTTGAGAAGGTGCACAAGCGCCTGCTGGCCTCTCCGGCAGAAGCGTTGCTCTCGCTGGGCACCCTGAGGCTGACGATGCTGGCCGTGCCCTTGGTGGTGTGCACCCTGTGCTACTATCTGTTCATGAAGGCAGCATTCGGCTATCTGGCCATTATCTTGCTGTTGTGCATGTGTTTTGTAGTTCCCACTTTAAGTAAATGTTTAGCCGAAACATCGTCTGAGAATTGAAACTGAGCATCATCATAGTAAACTACAACGTGAAGTACTACCTCGAGCAGTGCCTCACCAGTGTGGAGCGCGCCTTTGCGGGCATCGAGGGCGAAGTGACGGTGGTGGACAATCATTCCAGCGACGGCTCGTTAGCCTATCTGAAGCCGCGCTTCCCCCACGTCACGTTCATCGAGAGCAACCACAATCTGGGCTTTGCCCGTGCCAACAACATCGCCATTCGGCAGAGTCGGGGGGAGTATGTTTTGATGCTCAATCCCGACACCATCGTGGGCGAGCAGACGCTGAAAGAGGTGATCGCCTTCATGGACAGCCACCCCAAGGCAGGTGCCGCCGGTGTGCAGATGCTGAAGGCCAATGGCGAGAAAGCCAACGAGTCGAGGCGCGGACTGCCCACGCCGATGACGGCATTCTACAAGATGACGGGCCTTTGCGCACGCTATCCCAGGCACAAGCGGCTGGGACACTACTACATGGGCTATCTGCCGTGGGACGAGCCAGGGCAGATAGAAGTCATCAGCGGTGCCTTCCTCATGGTGCGCAAGAGCGTATTAGATAAGGTGGGGCTGCTCGACGAGGACTACTTCATGTATGGCGAGGACATCGACCTCTCGTACCGCATCCTGAAAGGGGGCTACGAGAACTGGTATGTGCCGGCACGCATCCTGCACTATAAGGGCGAGAGCACCCAGAAGTCGTCGTTCCGCTATGTGCACGTGTTCTACGAGGCCATGCTCATCTTCATTCGCAAGCACTACGGCCACCTGGGTTTCCTTCTGGGCATTCCCATCCGCGTGGCCGTTTATGCCAAGGCGGCCATGGCACTCGTCAGCATGCAGATGCATAAGATGCGGCGCATGATGGGCTTTGCCGACGATCGCGGGCGCGAGCGCGTGGCGTTCACGCTGGCAGGCACCGAGCAGATGAAGCTAGAGTGCCAGCGCCTGATGAGCCGCAAAGGGCTCTCTACGGCTGTCAATGCCGCCGATGAGGGCTACGACCACTCTGAGCACTATCTCGTCTACGACATCGACCACATGGCCTTTGCCGACATACTAGACGAGATGGCGGCCCACGAGCGCCAGTTCACGCTGGCCACCTATAGCATGAAGTCGAACGCTTTGATTACTGACAAGGAGGTATACACATGACGACATTGCCCGAAGTGAGAATCAGGGCCATTGAGCCCGAAGACCTCGACGCACTCTACATCATCGAGAACGACGAGGAATTGTGGAACGTTGGCACCACCAATGTGCCTTATTCACGCTATGCGCTACACGACTTTGTGGCCCATTCGGCCGGCGACATCTTCCAGGACAAGCAGGTGCGGCTGATGATAGAGGACGGCCAGAACGAGGTGATAGGCATCATCGACGTGATGAACTTCGACCCTCAGCACCTGCGTGCCGAGGTGGGCATCGTGATTCAGAAACCGTGGCGCAACCGCCATTATGGCACGGCGGCCGTAACAAAAATAGAGAAGTATGCCCTGCAAGTGTTGCACCTGCACCAGCTCTATGCCTACATCGGCGCCGACAACCACGCATCGTTGCGCCTGTTCGAAAAGTGCGGTTTCAGCCATGCTTCCACCTTGCAAGACTGGCTCTACGACGGGAAAAAATACCATGATGCCGTGGTGATGCAAAAAATTTTTTAAAAAAGTTGGCAGAAAGTTTGGGTATAACAAAAAATATTCATACCTTTGCAACCGCAAATCAGTAATAGGCCGCTAGGCCGCTCTCTGAAGAGAGTTTTTGGTGCGTTAGTTCAGTAGGTTAGAATGCCTGCCTGTCACGCAGGAGGTCACGAGTTCGAGTCTCGTACGCACCGCAAGAGGAGATGTGAGTCTCCTCTTTTTGTTTTTGGGCATTCTATTTATATCATCATGTAAATTGCCGAGAAAGAACTAAGCGGGCTTCTACATTCTCCATTCTCCATCCTCCATCCTCCATCCTCAAAGAGCGTGTGCTCTCCCCCTCGGGGGAGCTGGTGGGGGCTCTCAATTATCAATTGTCAATTATCAATTATCAATTAAAGCGTGTGCTCTCCCCCCTCGGGGGAGCTGGTGGGGGCTCTCAATTATCAATTGTCAATTATCAATTATCAATTAAAGCGTGTGCTCTCCTCCCTCGGGGGAGCTGGTGGGGGCTCTCAATTATCAATTATCAATTGTCAATTATCAATTAAAAAAAGTTGGGTTCCCTCCAATCGAATGGAGGAAACCCCGTTATGAATGAACTCGAAATCTTGTTCGTTTGTTTATACGATGCCCTGAGCCATCATGGCTTTGGCCACCTTCATGAATCCGGCCACGTTGGCACCCTTCACGTAGTTGATGTAGCCATCCTCTTGTGTGCCATACTTCACGCAATTCTCGTGAATATCGTTCATGATACGCTTCAGATAGTCGTCAACCTCCTTGGCCGTCCAGCTCAGGCGCTCGGAGTTCTGGCTCATCTCCAAGCCCGATACAGACACACCACCTGCATTGCTGGCCTTGCCTGGAGCATAGAGAATCTTGGCGTCCTGGAAAATCTTGATGGCCTCGGGCAATGAAGGCATGTTGGCACCTTCGGCCACGGCAATCACGCCATTCTTGATGAGGGCAGCAGCCTCGTCGCCGTTAATCTCGTTCTGAGTGGCGCATGGCAGGGCGATGTCGGCCTTCTCGTACCAGGGGCGCATACCCTCGTGGTAAACGGCCGTGGGATACTCGTCGACATACTCGCGAATACGTCCGCGCTCAATGTTCTTCAGCTCCATAATGTAGTCGAGCTTCTCGCGGTCGATGCCGTCGGGATCGTAGATGTAACCGTCAGAGTCGGACATGGTGAGCACCGTTGCACCCAGTTGCAGGCATTTCTCGGCGGCATACTGAGCCACGTTACCAGCACCCGAGATGAGCACCTTCTTGCCGGCGATGTCGATGTTGCGGGTCTGAAGCATAGAGGTGAGGAAGTACACACAACCATAGCCCGTAGCCTCGGGACGGATGAGCGAGCCGCCAAACTGAATGCCCTTACCGGTGAGCACGCCCTGGAACTGATGAGTGAGCTTCTTATACTGACCGAAGAGATAGCCCACCTCGCGGCCTCCCACGCCGATGTCACCTGCCGGTACATCCTCGTCGGGACCGATATGACGATAAAGCTCGTTCATGAAAGCCTGGCAGAAGCGCATCACCTCGGCATCGCTCTTACCGCGTGGCGAGAAATCCGATCCACCCTTGGCTCCACCCATGGGCAGAGTGGTCAGCGAGTTTTTGAATGTCTGCTCGAACGCGAGGAACTTCAGGATTCCCAGATTCACCGACTTATGGTAGCGCAAACCACCCTTGTACGGGCCAATGGCGTTGTTGTGCTGGATGCGGTAACCCATGTTTGTCTGCACGTTGCCCTTGTCGTCAACCCACGTAATGCGGAACTCCATCACCCGGTCGGGTATGCAAAGGCGCTCTATCAGATTAGCCTTCTCGAACTCGGGATGCTTGTTGTACTCGTCCTCGATGGTGGGAAGCACTTGCGAAACGGCCTGAATATACTCAGGTTCATTGGGAAATCTCTGTTTGAGATCTTCTACGATTTTAGCTGCATTCATAATTTCAATCTTTTTTTTGTTATTAATACCTTTTGAAAATATATCGTTGTGTTGGTACTGTGTACGATAACTGCTTGCAAAGGTAAAGCAAAATATTGAAATAACAAACAAAATGAAAGAAAAAATTAAGAAAAAGTGTAAAAAAGTTATTTTATATCAAGTCGGCCGATATCGATTTTCCATCATAAGGCCCCTTGTACTTTCATATCAGCAAGCGGGGAGCCCAAGAATCTCTTGAGTCTCCCCGCTTGATTTTTTATCTCTTTCCTAGGAATTATTAGGAATTCCTAAGCATTCCTAGGATTTCCTAGGCATTCCTAGGGCTTCCCATCCTTCTCATCCCTCGCATCCTTCGCATCCCTCGAATCCTTCTCTAGCTTCTTCCCAACAAATAGCTCTTGAAGTCGTCGAAATTGTTGGGCATGGCGACACTTTGCTTCTCGCCACGCATGAAAGCGCGCAGACGATCGGGAATATCAATCGAGATGCCTAGAATCTCATCCACCTTCTCTTTGAACTTGGCGGGGTGGGCCGTCTCGCAAAACACTCCCGTCTCGCCTTCCTCGAGTTGTTCGGTGAGCGCCCGATAGCCGCATGCTCCATGAGGGTCGAGCATGTAGCCAGTAGCCTCGTAGCAGGCACGCATCGTCGAGCGTATCTGCTCGTCGCTATAGGTGGCTCCGCTTATAAGGCTTGAAATCTGCTCGTGAGAACCGCCAAAAAGGTCGTAGATGCGGGCAAAGTTCGATGGGTCACCCACGTCCATGGCGTTGGCCAGCGTCTGCTTCGACGCTTTGGGCTCGTAGTTGCCGGTCATCAGATAATGGTAGAACACGTCGTTGGCATTGTTGGCGGCAATGAACCGCTTAATGGGCAATCCCATACGATGGCCAAAGAGTGCCGAGCAGATGTTGCCGAAGTTGCCACTGGGCACGCACATCACCAACTGGTCGGCCCGTCCCTCTCTCTTCATGCGCGCGTATGCGTTGAAATAATAGAAGGCCTGGGGCAGGAAACGGGCCACGTTGATAGAGTTGGCCGAGGTGAGCTTCATGTGCTCGTTCAGCTCTTTATCCATGAATGCCGACTTCACCATGGCCTGGCAGTCGTCAAACACACCGTCTACCTCGATGGCCGTAATGTTCTGTCCAAGGGTGGTAAATTGGCACTCTTGTATGGGGCTCACTTTCCCCTTGGGATAGAGCACATAGACATGTATTCCCTCTACGCCCAGAAAACCATTGGCAACGGCCGAGCCCGTGTCGCCACTAGTGGCCACCAGCACATTCACCTGCTCTTCGCCGTCCATGCGGATGAAATATTGCAGAAGACGGGCCATGAAACGCGCACCCACGTCTTTGAACGCCAGGGTGGGGCCGTGGAAAAGCTCCAGCGAATAGATGCGGTCGGTGACGCTCACCACGGGACAATCGAAGGGCAGCGTGTCGTAGACGATCTCTTGCAAGGCGTCGAGGTCGACATCTTCGCCGAAGAAGGCACTCGCCACATTGTAGGCTATGTCTTGAAAAGACATGTCGGCTATGTGGTCGAAAAACTCTTGTGGCAACCGATGAATCACCTCGGGCATGTAGAGGCCTCTGTCTTCGGCCAATCCTTTCACTACCGCCTTATGCAGGTCGGCCAGGGGGGCTTGATGGTTGGTGCTATAGTATTGCATGTTATTCTTGTTTTTTGGTTTTTGTGGTTGTTACTGGAGTGTGTCTACACTCTCCTTGGAATGCTCTCGGTGGCTTGCCGTTTGCTTACGAAATGCGCATCAGCGTTTCCATAAACTCGTTGAGCCGCAGGAGGCCGTAGCTTCCGCTTACGCACGCCACTTCGTCGTAGCGTTCCACCGTGTCGGGCTCAATGCCCGGGTACCATATCACGAAGGGTACGGGCTCGCCCACGTGGATGCGTTTCTCCACGGGCGTCAGATGGTCGGGCAATACGGCTATGCAAACGGGCTCTTCCCATTGCGACACCTCTTTATATATAGGTGTAATCAGACGCTGGTCCAGATACTCTATCGTTTTCATCTTCAGCTCTAAGTCGCCGTCGTGGCCGGCCTCATCACTGGCTTCCACATGCAAAAACACGAAGTCCTGGGTGCGCAAAGCGTGGATGGCGGCCTCGGCTTTTCCTTCGTAGTTGGTGTCGGCAAGTCCGGTTGCGCCTTCCACGTCTACAATCTGAAGTCCGGCATAATGGCCAATGCCCCGAATCAGGTCTACGGCCGAGATCACCGAGCCCGACCTCACTTGCGGATAGCGTTGCATGAGCGTCTTCATCGATGGCCTATAGCCTCCCGACCAAGGCCAGATGCTATTAGCCTGGCGCTCTCCGCGTTGGGCTCTGGCCACATTGAAGGGGTGCTTGGCCAATAGTTCTTGCGAACGCAGAATCAGATGGTTCAGTAGGTTGGCCGTCTCTTGCGCTTCGGCCGTCTCGGCCTTCACCAGCAAGGGTTCCCAAAGCTCGTCGGGATGGTCGTGGGGTGGGGCACACACCAGGTGCTTGTTTCCGCCTTTGACGACGAGCAGGTGCCGATATTGAATACCTGGTATGAAGCGCACGCGCTCGTTGCCCAGATGTTCGTTCAGATAGTCTATCAGCATTGCTCCGTCGTTCGTCTCCAGGTTGCCACCGTTGTGCGTAACGATGCGCCCGTCGGCAAGCGACACGATGTTGCATCGCAATGCCAGGTCGTCTTCGGCCATCTCATAGCCAATGCTGGCCGCCTCGAGAGGGCCACGGCCTTCGTACACCTCGTTCAGGTCGTAACCAAGAATGGCCGTGTTGGCCACCTCCGAGCCTGGGGGAAAACCATCGGGAATGGTAATCAACCGGCCGCATCGGCCTTCCTTGGCCAGAAAATCCATCATGGGCTTATGTGCCGCTTGCAAAAGCGTCTTCCCGCCAAGGCGCTCAACCGGAAGGTCGGCCATGCCGTCGCCTAATATAATAATGTGTTTCATACCACTTAAATATTAGCAATGCTCATGATGTTGGCAAACACGCCGGCGGCCGTCACGCTCGCACCGGCCCCATAGCCTTGAATGAGCATGGGGTATTCGCGGTAGCGCTCTGTGGTGAGCAACACAATGTTGTTGCTTCCCGCCAGATTATAGAAGGGCGATTCTTTGGATATTTCTTTCAACGACACATCGGCCTTGCCATGATCCATCGTGGCCACAAAGCGCCAATGCTTACCCTCGTCTTCCAATTGCTTGCGGCGCTTCTCGAAGTCGGCGTCGAGTGCGGGCAGATTTTTCCAGAAGTCGTCTACCGACCCCGAGAAGTATGCGTCGGGCACGAACAGGTGCTTCTCCACATCTTCTTGTTCTATCTGATATCCGGCCTCGCGGGTGAGAATGACCAGTTTGCGAATCACGTCGGTACCACTCAGGTCGATGCGCGGATCGGGTTCAGAGTAGCCTTGCTCCTTAGCCCGGCGAACGGTCTCAGAGAAGGGAACGTCGGCTGCTATCTCGTTAAAGATAAAGTTGAGCGTACCCGAGAGAACGGCCTCTATCTTCAATATCTTGTCGCCAGAGTTACATAGGTCGTTAATGGTGCCTATGATGGGTAATCCGGCTCCCACGTTGGTCTCAAATCTAAACCACACGCCACGCGAGCGGGCGGTTTCTTTCAGCCGTTGATAGTTGGCATAATTGCTCGATGCGGCTATCTTGTTGGCGGCTATCACGCTGATGTTATGCTCGAGAAACACCTGATAGAGCGACGATATCTCCTTGCTGGCCGTGCAATCTACAAACACCGAGTTGAAGATGTTCATTCCCAGCACCTCGTCGCGCAACTTCAGATAGTTGCTTGGCTCCGACTCGCTCAGCAATTGTCGGTAATTGTCGAGGTCGATGCCGTCGCGGCTATAGATAGCTGCCTTCGAGCTGGCTATTCCCACAACGTTCAGTTTCAGGCCGTTGCGTTGCTTCAACGTCTCCGATTGTGAGCGTATTTGCTCGATGAGCTTGCTACCCACCGTACCCACACCGCAAATAAAGAGGTTGAGCACCTTATATTCTGAGAGGAAGAACGAGTCGTGCAACACGTTCAACGACTTTCTGAGGAAAGCCCCGTCGACCACAAACGAGATGTTGGTCTCTGAAGCACCTTGGGCACAGGCAATGACCGAGATACCACTTCGTCCTAATGTGCCGAACAACTTTCCGGCAATACCAGGCGTGTGCTTCATGTTCTCACCCACAATGGCTATTGTGGCCAAGCCGCTCTCGGCATACATGGGGAACATGGCTCCCGTCTCTATTTCTTTGGCAAACTCCTCGTTCAGCACGTCTACGGCCGCCTGGGCATCTTCATCGCGCACACCGATGGACGTAGAGTTCTCCGACGATGCCTGACTCACCATGAACACCGAGATGCCTTTATTGGCTAACGTGGTGAAGATGCGGCGGTTCACGCCTATCACACCCACCATCGACAGACCCGTCACGGTGATCAAGGTGGTTCCCTTGATGCTCGAAATGCCTTTGATAGGCTTCCGGTCGTCGTCTATCTTTTGCTTGATGAGCGTGCCCGGATGGTCGGGGTTAAAGGTGTTTTTCACCTTAATCGGTATATTTTTTACGCATACGGGGTAGATGGTAGGCGGATAAATGACCTTTGCACCGAAGTTGCAAAGCTCCATGGCCTCTACATAAGACAATTCGTTGATGGTATAAGCCGACTTGATGACTTTGGGGTCGGCCGTCATGAACCCGTCCACGTCGGTCCATATCTCCAACACCTCGGCATTGAGCGCGGCGGCAATGATGGCCGCGGTATAATCGCTTCCTCCACGACCTAGGTTGGTGGTCTCGCCGGTATCTCTGTCACGGCTGATGAAGCCAGGCACAACAAGAATCTCGTTGTTTCGGCCCATCGTGTTGCCCACACCTCGGAAATATTCGCGCACCAGCAGATTGGTAAGCTCGGAGTCGAGCACATGCTTACCGTTCTTACGCTCGGTGCGCACGAAGTCGCGCGCATTCATGCGCCGGCCATTCTTTACCAAGGCGGCTACGATATTCGAGCTAAGGCGCTCGCCATAGCTGACAATAGCATCCTCGGTCTTCCGGCTAAGGTCGTGTATCAAATAAACTCCATAGTAAATGCTCTTCAATTGTTCGAAGAGCGAGTCAACCGTATTGAACAAGTTTTCGCGTTTCTTCGGGTCGTTGATAATCGTGTCGATCATTTGGTGATGACGGTCTACCATAGCCTCGAACTCGTCTTTATAGCGCTCATCACCGCGAAGAGCCATCTGGGATGTGGCGATTAGATGGTCGGTAATTCCGCCAAGCGCGCTAACCACCACTACTACAGGCTGCTTACGAGCCTCTGTTTCCACAATACGTTTTAAGCTAAGAATGCTTTTTACGGAACCTACGGATGTTCCGCCGAATTTCAATACTTTCATTTCTGATTCTTTTTAGTCGTTTGGAGCCCAGAAACAACCTGGGCTTTCTCCATTCGGCGTGCAAAGTTAATGGAAAAACATGTCAAATCAAAATAATTTCACAGATATTTTTCCATAAAAATGAAAAACCATAACTTAAAAGTATCGAAAGCTATTGATGGGCTGGTGAGATTGCTCCTCACTTAAAAGCATCTAAAGCTATAGGCGAGCTAGTGGGATTGCTCCTCATTTAAAACCATCCGAAGCTATTGATGGGCTAGTGGGATTGCTCCACATTTAAAACCATCCGAAGCTATTGATGGGCTAGTGGGATTCTTCTACTGGTTCCAGCTCTTTCAGCAAAAATGCGGGCGTGTATCCTTGCGCACTATGAGCCACCTGTTCAGGCGTACCGGTAGAGAGCACGGTGCCACCACCCCGGCCACCTTCAGGTCCCATGTCGATGATATAGTCGGCTTGTTTAATAACGTCAAGGTTGTGCTCAATGATGATGACCGTATTGCCTCGATCCACCAGCTTCTGTATGACCGTCATCAGAATGCGAATATCTTCGAAGTGAAGACCGGTAGTGGGCTCGTCGAGTATATATACGGTGCGTCCCGTATCGCGCTTGCTAAGCTCAGTGGCCAGTTTTACTCGCTGGCTCTCACCACCCGAGAGCGTCGTAGAGGGCTGTCCCAGCTTAATATAGCCTAAGCCCACATCCTGAATGGTCTTTATTTTTTGCAAAATGTTTGGCACATTCTGGAAGAACTCCACCGCCTGATTGATGGTCATGTCGAGCACATCGGCTATCGACTTGCCTTTATAGCGCACCTCAAGCGTCTCGCGATTGTATCGCTTGCCATGACATACCTCGCACGGCACCATCACGTCGGGCAGGAAATTCATCTCAATGGTTTTATAGCCATTACCCCCGCATGCCTCACAACGGCCACCTTTCACATTAAAGGAGAATCTGCCGGGCTTGTAGCCGCGGATCTTAGCTTCGGGCAGGTTGACAAAGAGCGAGCGGATGTCGCTGAACACACCCGTATAGGTGGCCGGATTGCTACGTGGCGTGCGGCCAATGGGCGTTTGGTCTACATTCACCACCTTATCTATATGTTCCATTCCCTCGATGCTATCGTAGGGCATAGGCCGTTTCAACGAACGGTAGAAATGCTGGCTGAGAATGGGTTGAAGGGTCTCGTTGATAAGGGTTGACTTTCCGCTACCGCTCACACCGGTGACGACAATGAGTGTGCCCAAGGGGAACGCCACGTCAATATGTTTCAGATTGTTGCCGCTGGCACCATGAATCACTAATTGCTGGCCATTGCCCGTTCGTCTTTTAAACTCACCGGGATGCTCTTCCACGTGTAGCTCACCTTTCAGATATTTAGCTGTAATGGTGTCGGTTGCAAGCATTTCGTCAGGTTTTCCTTGAAACACCACCTCACCGCCTTTACGCCCCGCACGCGGACCTATATCGATGATGTAGTCGGCATTCAGCATCATGTCTTTGTCGTGCTCAACCACAATCACCGTATTGCCCAAATCGCGCAATTCCTTCAACGAACGAATCAGCCGTTCGTTGTCGCGCTGATGAAGTCCGATGCTGGGCTCGTCGAGAATATATAGCACATTGACCAGTTGTGAGCCTATTTGCGTGGCCAGGCGTATGCGCTGGCTCTCACCGCCAGAGAGACTTGCCGACTGACGATTGAGCGACAGATAGTCAAGTCCCACATCCAGCAGGAAGTTCACTCGTGTGCGTATCTCCTTCAACACTTCGGCGGCAATCTTCTGTTGTTTGGGCTCCATGTGGCTTTCCACCTCGTTCAGCCATTCGTAGAGCTCGCTCAGGTCTAGGTTAGCGACCTCGGCAATGTTCTTGTCCCAGATACGATAAGAGAGTGCCTCGCGGTTCAGGCGCTGGCCGTGACATTCGGGACATACGCATTCTGCCAGGAACTGGTCTGCCCATTTCTGACCGCTGGCCGAGTCGTCGTTGTCCATCACGTTGCGCAGATATTTAATCACGCCATCAAAAGCCACGAAATAGTCGCTGGAGGTATGGATCAGCTCTTTACTAATCTTAATATTGCCCAGACTGCCATAGAGTATCTCGTTGAGGGCCTCTTCGGGAATCTCCGAAACGGGAGTTTTCAACGTACACTCGTATTTTTGCAAGATGGCATCAATCTGCCAGAAGATCATTTGGTTCTTATACTTGCCTAATGGCACGATGGCACCCTCGTGGATGCTTGCATGGCGATCGGGTATCACCTTGTCGAGGTCTATCTCGTTCACATATCCCAGTCCTTTGCAATGAGGGCAGGCACCCTCTGGAGAGTTGAACGAGAATGTGTTGGGAGCTGGCTCACCATACGAAATGCCCGTAGTGGGGCACATCAGGCGCTTCGAATAGTTCTTGATGATACCACTGTTGTGATCTAGTATCATCAGCACACCCTCACCTTGGCGCATCGCCACGTCAATGCTTCGTCTGAGACGGTCGGCCAACGTGCTCTCTCGGTCTAATTTTTCGGGGAGAGCCATCTTGTCAATCACCACCTCGATGTTGTGATTCTTATAGCGGTCCACCTTCATGCCTTGCGTGATTTCCACAATCTCGCCATCCACACGCATATAGATATAGCCCTTGCGGCGCATGCTCTCAAACAACTCACGATAGTGTCCTTTACGCGAGCGCACCAGTGGCGCCAGAATGTAGATGCGCTTGCCCACATAGTCGGTGAAAATCATGTCGACCACTTTCTCTTCCGTATATTTTATCATACGCTCACCCGTGGCATAGCTATAGGCCGTACCGGCACGGGCATAGAGCAGACGCAGATAGTCGTACACCTCAGTGGTGGTGCCAACGGTAGAGCGCGGATTCTTGTTTGTGGTTTTCTGTTCAATGCTGATCACCGGGCTTAACCCCGTAATCTTATCCACATCGGGCCTTTCCATGCCTCCCAGGAAATTGCGGGCATAGGCAGAGAAGGTCTCAATGTATCGTCGTTGCCCTTCGGCAAAGATGGTGTCGAAGGCTAATGATGATTTTCCGGAACCCGACAATCCAGTAATGACCGTCAGCGAGTTGCGGGGAATCTCCACATCCACATTTTTCAGATTGTGGACACGGGCACCCCATACATTTATCTTTTCGTCACTCATGTGTTTTTAATAGTTATTGCTGCCAGGGGTCGTAAAGCCACGTAGCAGGTTCACGTCTTTTTTGATATTATAGTGAATACCATCGGCACCCTTGGCCTTGACAAGCACATAATAAACTCCTTGCTTCACGTCATGGCCATTGTATTTGCCATCCCAGCCACCTGCTGGATCGGTCCACTCGTAGAGCTTTTGTCCCCAGCGGTTGAAGATGTAGGCATGAAACTCGGTAATGCTCTGATAATTGCTTTTGGCACGGTAGACATCATTGATATCGTCGCCATTCGGTGAGAAGGCATTCGGCATTTCCAAACGGCTCTGGCTTACGGTGCAGGTGAGTGGCTGACCTTCTGTTTCCCAATACTCTTTTGTATAAGCTATCGTGTCATTGCCATGAATGAATGTGGCATAACAAACTATATAGTGGCCTCCAGCTTTGGTGAAAGTATATTCGGTATTTTCCTCATAACGAGTGAGATAGGGGTCTCCTTGCATGTCGTTATGATAGAACCGCCATTCATAAGTGGCAGAATAAAGGCCCACATTCTCCGGATTGGCCTTGAATATGGCTTGCAAAGGGGCCGAACCAGATTTTGCCGGGTTCTCCTCTTCACCGTCTTTCGTGATATAGGTGGCCGTGGGAGCGATTGTGGGATATTCATCGGCCATTGCACCGGCACTAAAAAGCAGCAATATGAAACTGATGATTTGTCTTATCTTCATTTTAAAAAGTGGTTTATCATGCAAAGATACAACTTTTTTGTTACTTCCCATCGTTTTTTATTGTTTTTTTTCGATGTTCGCGTGTTTCGATGAAACTAGGTAATAAAATGAAAAAATAAATGAATTTATTTTGTGCTGTAAGGGGTTTTCATTATCTTTGCATGGAAAATTCAAACATCATTGACGATGAGAATCATTAGATATGCATTATTTTTGGTCCTTGTGACCTTTTCCATGCAGACCGTGGCACAAATCAACCAGTGGCGCGAAATGCATAAAGTGAAGAAAAAAGAAACCATTTTTGGCATTGCCCGTGACTACGGGTTGACGGTTGAGGAATTGATAAAGGCCAATCCCGAGATGGGGCAGCCGGACTATCAGCTGAAGAAGGGTGACTTCATTTTCATCCCTTACGCTGATGCGGATAAGAAGAAAACTGCCACACCGGCCACCACGACCGTGACACCTGCTTCGGCCACCACGAAGACGACCACCCAAGCACCGTTGAACCGCACATCTGCACAAGATGATGTGCGCAAACGGGCTGTTCGCGTAGGAGTAATGTTGCCTTTGCACAATGTGGATGGCGACGGACGGCGCATGGTGGAGTATTATCGGGGCGTTCTGCTTGCTTGCGACAGCCTGAAGAAGCGGGGCATCTCGGTTGATGTGCATGCGTGGAATGTGCCTATCGATGCGGATATCCGCCAGACGCTCTTGGAGAAAGATGCCAGCAAGTGTGACATCATCTTCGGCCCGTTATATACTAAGCAGATGAAGGCGCTGAGCGATTTCGTACGTACCTATAATATTAAGTTGGTGATACCGTTCTCTATCTCCGGCAACGATGTGTCGCTCAATCCTAACATCTATCAGGTCTACCAATCGCCTGCCACCCTTAACGAGGCGGCCATCCAGGCTTTCATGAAGCGTTTCGCTAATCACCACACCGTGTTGATCGACTGTAACGATACGACCAGTCGCAAGGGAGTGTTCACCATGAACCTGCGCAAGCAGATGGAGGCGAAAGGCATGAAATATAGCATTACGAACCTGAAGTCTAGCGACGAGGCTTTTGCCAAGGCATTCAGCAAGAACATGCCGAATGTGGTGGTGCTCAATACGGGACGCTCACCCGAGCTAAACGCCACCTTTGCACGATTGAATAAAATGACGGTTGCCACACCTGGCATCGTCATCTCGATGTTTGGCTACAATGAGTGGCTGATGTATACAAAGCCTTATCAGGAACTGTTCTACAAATACGACACTTTCATCCCTAGCTCTTTCTATCGTGACCCGCAATCGCGTGACGTGTGGCACATCGAGGCCAAATACCGTCAGATGTTTGGCACCGACATGATGTATGCGCTTCCCCGGTTTGCCATCACTGGTTTCGATCAGGCGTATTTCTTCCTGAAAGGATTGCACGACAAAGGCAAGAACTTTAACGGTACGCGTGCGGAATCTGATTACAAGGCTATTCAGACCCCATTGAATTTCAAGAGAATTGGTCAGGGTGGAGGCATGATCAACCAAGAGTTTATGCTGGTTCACTTTACTCCCAAAAAGAGTGTGGTGAAGATTGAGAATTAAATCATACAGGCAGTCATCTGCGATTGATTGAGAATTGAAGATTATAATGAGAAAACAAACGCTAACCCTCGTGCTTTTCATGCTGTCGCTTTTACCTTCTGCCGCACAGATAGGTAATTATCGGCAGGATTTCGCTATCGGAGTGAATGGAGGTTATGCCTTTACTAATTTCCGTTTTACGCCGAAGGTGAACCAGGGATTGCATGGTGGCGTGATGGGAGGATTAACGTGGCGATATACGTGCGAGAAATATTTCAGTTCTATTTGTGCCATCGTCGGCGAAGTGAACTATGCGCAGATGGGATGGAAGGAAAGCATCTTAGATTACGACGACAATCCCGTCATCAACGAGTCAACTGGTTTGGCCGAGAAGTATAGCCGCACCATCAATTATGTGCAAGTACCTGTTTTTGCCCGTCTGGGATGGGGCAGGGAAGTGAAGGGTGTGCAATTCTTCGTACAGGCTGGTCCTCAGTTCGGCTATTTCCTGAGCGAGAAGACAAAGATGAACTTCGAACTCGAAAAGCGTAACACCACCGACCGTGTGAATCAGGTTATCGAGCAAGACACCATGGCCGTTGAGAACAAGTTCGACTATGGCATTGCCGGTGGCGTGGGTGTTGAGTTCTCTCACCCCAGCGTGGGGCACTTCATCCTTGAGGGGCGCTACTATTATGGTCTGGGCAATATCTATGGCGACACGAAGAAAGACTTCTTTGCCTCGTCGAATATGGGCAGCATCATGATCAAGCTCTCATGGTTGTTTGATATCAAGCGAACAAAAAACGTAACTAGAAAATAATTCATTTATTCAATAACCAATTAAAAAAATAATACTATGTTTGAAGGACAACCGAAAGGTTTATTCGCGCTGGCACTGGCTAATACCGGTGAGCGTTTCGGCTATTACACGATGATAGCTGTGTTTGCATTATTCTTGCGTGCTAACTTTGGACTAGACCCAGGTACGGCTGGTGTGATTTACAGCTCGTTCCTTGGCTTGGTGTATTTCATGCCACTCTTCGGCGGTATGTTGGCCGATAAGTTTGGATTTGGCCGTATGGTAACACTCGGCATCCTCATCATGTTTGCCGGTTATCTGCTGTTGTCGGTACCCCTTGGCGGTGCCACACCTGCACTCATCGTGATGTTGGCTGCTCTGTTTTTCATCAGCTTTGGCACTGGTTTGTTCAAGGGTAATCTGCAAGTGATGGTAGGTAACCTTTACGACGATCCTAAGTATGCCGACAAGCGCGACTCTGGTTTCTCTATTTTCTATATGGCCATCAATATTGGTGCACTCTTTGCTCCTACCGCAGCCGTAAAGATTAAGGAGTGGGCAGAGAACAGTCTCGGATTCAGTGGCAACGATGCATACCACTTCTCGTTTGCCGTGGCTTGCCTGTCGTTGGTTCTCTCTATCTTGATTTACTATGCTTTCCGTTCTACCTTCAAGCATGTAGAGGGTGGCGAGCGCAAGAAAGACGCAGCCCTTCAGGCTGAGGAAGAACTTTCGCCTGCCGACACGAAGGCTCGAATCATTGCCCTTTGCCTTGTATTTGCCGTGGTGATCTTCTTCTGGATGGCCTTCCATCAGAATGGTCTTTCGTTGACATATTTTGCCAATGAGTTTACTCAGAAGAGCAGTGAGGGCATTCAGAGCATGGCCTTCGATGTGATCAACTTGTTCCTGATTATCATTATTGTCTATGCAGGATTCTCTCTCTTCCAGAGCAAGTCTTCTAAGGCAAAAGGCATTTCGGGCATAGTGATTCTCATTGCACTGGCTCTGTTGGGATGGAAGTACAGCCGCCTCAATGGCAGCATCGATCTGAGTGCTCCTATCTTCCAGCAGTTCAATCCTTTCTATGTGGTAGCTTTGACACCGGTCAGCATGGCCATCTTCGGCAGCCTTGCTGCCAAGGGCAAGGAGCCTTCTGCACCCCGTAAGATTGCCTATGGTATGTTGGTGGCTGCCGTGGCATTCTTCATGATGATATGGGCTTCTCAGGGATTGCTTACTCCGAATGAGCAGAAAGCGCTTGCTGATGCCGGCCAGACAGGTCCGTTGGCTTCTGCTAACTGGCTGATTGGAACCTACCTCGTGCTCACTTTTGCTGAGTTGTTGCTCTCGCCGATGGGTATTTCTTTCGTTTCGAAAGTGGCTCCTCCAAAGTATAAAGGAATGATGATGGGCGGATGGTTTGTTGCCACTGCCATTGGTAACTTCCTCGTTGCCGTAGGTGGTCTGCTCTGGGGCGACTTCCCATTGTGGATTGTATGGGCTGTATTCCTGGTGCTCTGCATCCTCTCTGCACTCTTCATGTTTGCCATGATGAAGCGTCTGGAAAAAGTTGCCAAGTAATATGAGCTGAAGCCCATGTTGGCATTTATCCCGTTCCTAGTTCTTGTTGCTCTCATTGGGTGTTGCATTGCTGTGTTTGGCAATGCCACACTCGATGGAGCCAGTCAAGTCTCATTGATGATTTCTGCAGGTGTCTGCGTGTTGATTGGGCATCTGACGAAGCGGCTTGATTGGGAGGACTTGGAACGGGAAATTTCTTCTAAGGTGGGCAGTTGTACCTCTGCCATCATTATTCTTTTGCTGATAGGTACGATTAGCGGCACATGGATGATTTCGGGCATTGTGCCCACGATGATTTACTATGGCATGCAGATTCTCCAGCCAGAGTGGTTCTTGGTGAGTAGCAGTCTGCTGTGTGCTATCATTAGTCTGCTGGTGGGTTCCTCTTGGACAACTGTAGCCACTATGGGTGTGGCCTTGATGGGAATAGGCAAGGCTCACGGTTTTGACGACGGATGGATAGCTGGTTCTATTATTACGGGTGCTTATTTTGGCGATAAGCTTTCTCCATTATCCGACACCACTGTGCTGGCATCCAGCGTTTCGGGTACGCCGTTGTTCACTCATATACATTATATGATGAACACCACGATTCCCTCTTTCCTCATTTCGCTGACAATCTTTTTTGTTGCTGGATTAACCATGAACGTCTCTGGCCAGGGAAATGTGGCCATGTTCATGGAAGGACTTGGCAACACTTTCTTTATTTCGCCCTGGCTGTTACTTGTTCCGCTTTTGACCGGAATTATGATTGCCCGTAGATGGCCGGCATTGGTAGTCTTGTTCCTGGCTACATTACTGGCGGCTGTAGTGGCACTTGTTTTCCAGCCTGAATTGGTGAAGCAATTGGCAGTCTCGGATCACTCGTCAGAGATGTCGCCGTTCCTCCTCTCTTATGAAGGAATCATCCGGGCGTGTTATGGCAGCACTCATGTAGCTACACAAGTGCCTATGCTCGACGAGTTGGTAGCTACACGTGGAATGGCGGGCATGATGCCTACCATCTGGCTGATTATCTGTTGTCAGGTGTTTGGAGGTGCACTCACTGCCACAGGCCTTTTACAGGATATCATGAACTATATTCTGAAACTTGTAAAGGGTACCGTGTCACTGGTTGCATCTACTGTCGGTACAAGTATATTCCTCAATATTGTCACGGCCGACCAGTATCTTTCCATCATGCTAACAAGCAATATGTTCAAGGATGTTTACCAAAAGCATGGGTATGAGCCACGCCTTCTTAGCCGTACGTGTGAAGATGGTGCAACTGTTACCTCGGTGTTGGTTCCTTGGAATACCTGTGGATTAACACAAAGCACCGTGCTGGGTGTAGCCACCCTGACATATCTTCCTTATTGTTTCTTCAATATTCTTTCGCCTCTCACGAGTATTCTGGTTGCCGCATTAGGCTGGAGAATAAAGAAGACAAAATGAATTATTCAGTATATGTTGCTGAAAAGAAAGAAGCAGCTACAATCGATGGTAGCTGCTTCTTTCGTGTATTGATGGTAAACGGGATTTTACTTAATATTTGGTTCTTCCAAACCAAGACCTTTCTTCTTGTCGACAACTTTCAATACCAGTCCCAATACTAATGCTGCAACGCCAAGTGAGGCCAGCATAACGAGAGGAGCGGTATAGTTGAACTGTGTGGGGTCGGTAACGCCTGGGTTTGTGCTGTCGAGCACCTTGCCAATGAGCAATGGGAAGAGCCACAAACCAATGTTCTGAATCCAGAAGATCAGTGCGTAGGCTGAACCAATGACTTTGGCATCGACCAGCTTTGGAACGCTTGGCCACAACGAAGCAGGCACCAGCGAGAACGAAGATCCCAGCACGAGAATGGTGACGTACGCAATAACTATACCTCCAACGGCGCTGCCCTTGAACAGGGGCAGGATGAAGGCAAAGGTGAGGTGACATGCTATCAGCAGTAAAGAACCCAGCACGAGCATAGAAGCTGCCTTTCCTTTGTGGTCTACATAACTGCCCAGAATAGGTGTAATCAGCACTGCCAGCAAGGGGAACACTGCAAAGATTGACTCAGCAGACTGGCGCATGTAGCCCATATAGCAATAAGTAATCAAGGCAACGATGCTGATTCCAAGCAATGCATACTGGCGACTCTTAATCTTCTGGAAGTTACTTGCAAATCCAGCTGCGGCAACCACAAGCATGATCACGTATTGAACGATGGTAACACTCGAGCTGGCCCAGAACGAGTCGGCGGCAGGTTCGGTCAGTGTCAGGTTACACTGCAGCATGTTCACCGCGTACTTCTGGAAGGGGAAGATGGCCGAGTAATACAGCACACACAACAGGGCTACCAACCAGAATCCACTGCTGGTAAGTATCTGTCCGATATCTGAAATCTTGAACGGATCGTCTTTCTCTTCTGCCTCACCAGTCTGCTCGTCCAGTTTCTTATCCATGAAGAAATAAACAATACACATGATCAGGGCGATGCACAACAGCACTACACCAAAGGCAACCGAACGGGTAACGCTAACCTGGCCACCCAACTTCGCAAAGAAGGGCGAGAAAATCATACAGGTGGCAACACCCAGACGTGCCAAGGCCATTTCAGAGCCCATGGCCAATGCCATCTCACGACCCTTGAACCACTTCACAATTCCACGACTTACGGTGATACCTGCCATTTCACAGCCACAACCGAAAATCATAAAGCCGCAAGCAGCAAATTTGGCTGATGCAGGCATTCCCTTATAGAAAGGCGATACGCCTAACTCATCAAAAAGGGGAATGTAGTTAAGGTTGTTGTTGAACCATGTCTCGAGTCCGCTACCCATGAAGCTCTCACTGACGGCATACCACTTGATGATAGCACCAATGAGCATCACTGCAGCCGAGAGCACGGCAGTGAAACGAACGCCCATCTTGTCGAGGATGATACCTGCAAAGATAAGGAAGAATACGAATACGTTAAGAAAAACCTCCGAACCCTGCATGGTTCCGAAAGCCGTAGAGTCCCATCCGCGGGTTTCCTGCATGAGGTCCTTGATGGGCGAGAGAATGTCCATAAAGATGTATGAACAGAACATGGCCAATGCCAGCAGCAGCAGAGCTGTCCAGCGCATGGCGGCCGAGTCTCTCAGAGTCTTTTGAATTGCTTGTGTCATTGTTTTGTTTTTATTTCTTTATTGTTGTTGTTTTATCATTTCATGATCAAATAAAATGAATGCCTTTTTCTTTGGTCGTGCCGACGTAACTATTTCAGCCAACGGTCGAGCCAGTTGAAGAAGGTACGCTGCCAGAGTATACCGTTCTGGGGCTTCAGCACCCAGTGGTTCTCATCGGGGAAGATGAGCAGTTCGGCAGGAATGCCACGCATGCGGGCTGCATTGAATGCGCCCATGCCCTGGTTGGCATTGATGCGATAGTCCATCTCGCCATGAATGCAGAGGATGGGGGTGTCCCACTTGTTGACAAACCTGTGCGGACTATTCTCGTAGGTGCGCTTGGCATTTACGGTTAAGTTCTTGTTCCAGTAGGCATCGTCGTATTCCCAGTTGGAGAACCAGTTCTCCTCTGTATCGGTGTACATCGACTCGAGGTTGAATGCTCCGTCATGAGAAATAAAGGCCTTGAAGCGCTTGTCGTGGTGACCAGCCAGGTAGTAGACAGAGAAACCTCCGAAAGAGGCACCCACTGCACCCATACGGTCGCGGTCCACATAAGACAGGTTGTCTGCGGCATCATCAATGGCCGACAGATAGTCGCGGATGCACTGGCCGGTCCAGTCGCCCGAGATGGCCTCGCACCATTCATGTCCGAAACCAGGCAGGCCACGACGGTTGGGGGCAATGACCACATAGCCTTGCGAGGCCATGATCATGAAGTTCCAGCGGTAGCTCCAGAACTGGCTGACAGGACTCTGCGGACCTCCCTCGCAGAAGAGCAGGGTAGGATACTTCTTTGTCTCATCGAAGTTTGGTGGCAGAATAATCCAGTATAGCAGTTCCTTGCCATCGGTGGTCTTTGCCCAGCGCTGCTGCACCTTCGGCATGTCGAGCTTATCGAAGATATGCTTGTTCTCGAAGGTGATTTGCTGAACGGTTGTGCCCTGTCCCTTCTTCTGTGGTTTGGTGATATCGGTCTTTTTGAAGTTTGGCGTAATGACATACAAGTCGGCGCTGGCCAGGAAACTGTGGCGCTCGGCAATGATGCGCTTACCGTCGTTCAGCATCTGCAGGCTGCCAAAGTCGGCCCAGTCGTTGGTGAGTTGTTTCAGTTCGCCTTTCCAGTTGATGGCATACAGATTCTCTGTTCCGTGCCATACACCGATGAAGTAAATCTGGGCATCCTTGTTGTCACTCCAGCAAAAATCATCTACGTCGGAGTCGAACGCCTGGCTGACATAGCGTTTCACACCGGTAGCCAGCTCGTAGACGCAGAGGCGGTTAATGTCGGCCTCATAGCCATCGCGCTCCATGCTTTTCCATGCGATGAACCTTCCGTTGGGCGAGAACTTCGGATTTTGGTCGTAGCCCACGTTGTTCTTCAAATTCTCAGGCGCATTCACAGGCTGGTTCTTCAGCGACTTGGTAGCGTCGAAGGCTGGTGCCTTGTAACCGGCAGGCTTGCAGAGATTGGTTGTCTCGCGCGTACTAATTGTATATAAATAAATGTCAGAATCTGTCGAGATGCTATACTCGCGTCCGGTCTTCTTGCGGCAGGTGTAGGCAATCTGCTTAGAGTCTTTGCTCCAGTCCAGTTGCTCAATGCCGCCGAATGGCTCCATGGGACACTCGTAGGGTTCTCCCTCAAGAATGTCGGTCATGGTGTTGGCGATGGCCAGGGTGCCATTGGCGTTGCTTACCTCAGCAACGAAGGGGTGCATGATGCTTTCCACGTAGTGGTCCCAATGGCGATACATCAGGTCGGTGACACGACGGCCAGTAGCCTTAGGCAGGTCGTCGGGGTTCTTCTTGATAATCTCATGGAAGGGCATCGACTTCAGAATGATGACTTTGCTCTGGTCGGGCGAGAACTTATATCCCTCAACGGCACCATTGGTGCGTGATGCCTGCTGGCGGTTCGAACCGTCTATGTTCATAGTCCAAATCTCACCACCCGAAAGAAAGGCAAGTTTGTCGGCAGAAAGCCATGTGGCATCGGTCTCGTTTTTATTGCTCTTGGTGAGCAGTTGCTGATTGGTACCATCGGCATTCATCATGTAGAGCACATGATGGCTCTTGTTCTCTTTCACGCTGTAGTATCCCACTTGATAGACAATGTGCTTGCCGTCGGGCGATGCAGCATAACTGCTAATGCGCCCCATGGCCCACAGCGCCTCGGGCGTCATCCGCCTGTCTTTCACGCTGATGTTTTGTTTTCCTATTTTCATAGTCTCTTGCGCTTGCGCATTACCACCACCTAGCATGAACATGGCAGCAGCAATCAATGTTAGTGCTTTTTTCATAATGATAAGGTTATTCGTTGATTTTTATTTTTTTCTTACAGGATCGCATGTGAGACCGCATCCTAGTTTCTTAAATATTTTGCGGTCTACCTCACTCAGCATCACGGTGCTATGCACCTGGCATCCACGTAGCTTTGGCAGCTGCTCGAGTGCCCTACGGCATAGTTCGTCGTCTTTCGAGAGCACGCTGAGCGCCACCAGCACCTCGTCGGTATGCAGGCGGGGGTTCTTGCCACCCAGATATTCTATTTTAGTTTTTTGTACAGGTTCTATCAGACTTTGCGGAATCAAGCGCGCATCGTGGTCGATGCCAGCCAAGTGTTTGGTGGCATTCAGCAACAGCGCGGCACTGCACCCCAGCAGCGGACTCGACTTTGAGGTGATGATGGTGCCGTCTTCCAGTTCGATGGCAGCGGCCGTGTGGCCGGTCAGTTCTTGTTTGGCTGTAGCTGCTACGGTGACCCGCCTGTAGGCCGTGGTGATTTTAGCCTGGTTGAAGAGCATGAGAATCTTGTTCACCTCACGCTCGTTGTCGGCACCGTCGGCCATTTTGTTCGTGGCATCGTAGTAGCGGCGGATGATTTCTTCGCGGCTGGCCTGGCAGCACACCTCATCGTCGCTAATGCAGAATCCTATCATGTTGACACCCATGTCGGTTGGCGACTTATAGGGGTTCTCGCCATAGATGCCCTCAAACAGCGCGTTGAGCACGGGAAATATCTCAATGTCGCGATTATAGTTGACGGCAATCTTGTCGTAGGCTTCCAAATGGAACGGGTCAATCATGTTCACATCGTTCAGGTCGGCCGTAGCTGCCTCATAGGCAATGTTAACAGGATGCTTCAGGGGCAGGCTCCACACGGGGAATGTCTCAAACTTGGCGTAGCCGGCCTGAATGCCACGCTTATTCTCATTGTAGAGCTGGCTCAGGCAGGTGGCCATCTTGCCACTGCCTGGTCCGGGAGCGGTTACGATGACCAGCTCGCGCGAGGTTTCCACATAGTCGTTCTTTCCAAATCCATTGTCGCTGGCAATGAGCTCCACGTTGTGAGGATAGCCGTCGATAGGGTAGTGGATGTACGAGCGGATGCCCATGCGCTCCAGACGATGGCGGAACTGGTCGGCGGCACGTTGTCCGTCGTAGTGGGTGATGACCACCGATCCCACCATGAAGTCGCGCTTCATGAACTCCTCGCGCAGTCGCAACACATCCTCGTCGTAGGTAATGCCCAGGTCGGCACGTATCTTGTTCTTCTCTATGTCCTCGGCACTCACCACGATGACGATTTCCAACTGGTCGCGCAACTGTGCAAACATGCGCAACTTCGAGTCGGGCTTGAAACCGGGCAGCACACGCGAGGCATGATGGTCGTCGAAAAGCTTGCCACCGAGCTCCAGATAGAGCTTACCGTTGAACTTGGCAATACGCTCTCTGATGTGTTCCGACTGTATCTTGAGATACTTCTCGTTGTCGAATCCTATTTTCATAACTTCAATCTAATCAATGATTACTTTTTATAACCGTTTTGTCGCTGACGCTCCAGCTCGGCAGCTTGTTTCTGCATGGCCTCCAGACGGGCAGCCAGTCCGCCTTGCTTCTTCGGATTCTTCTTGTTCTCCTGATACTTAGCCTCGAGAATGGCAAGCAGTTTCTCGTCGTTGGTAGTCTTGCGCAGCGTCCACATGATGGCAGCCGAGAAGAACAGCGAGATGAAGTAATAGAAGTTCAGACCTGACGAATACTCATTGAAGATGAAGAAGAACATCAGCGGCATGAGATACATCATCCATTGCATCATCTTCATTTGCTCGGCCTGCTGACCCACCATTTGGTCTTTCTGCTGGCGCATGGTCATCCATGAGTAGAGCACGTTGGCCACACAGAACAGGATACAGGTGAGTGAGAGGTGGTCGCCAATGAGCCAGATGTCCTTGCCCCACTCGATGATGGGGTCGTAGGTAGAGAGGTCTTTCATCCACAAGAAACTCTGGCCCCGCAACTGAATGGCATTAGGCACATAGTTGAACATGGCAATCCAGATAGGCATCTGGATGAGGGCAGGCAGACAGCCTCCGAGCGGGCTGACACCATATTGCGAGTACATCTGCATCATGGCCTGCTGCTTCTGCATCTGGTCTTCGGGTTTGTCAAATTGCTTGGTAGCCTCGTCGAATTTAGGTTTCAACACGCGCATCTTGGCAGAGCTCATGTAGCTCTTCTTCACCAGCGGGAAGGTGATGACCTTCAGCAGCAGGGTGATGAGGATGAGCACAATGCCCATAGAGAATCCCCATGACGTGAGCCAGTCGAACACGTAGATGGTGAACCAGCGGTTGATGATGCGGAAGAGTGGCCATCCCAGATACACCAGGCGCTCCATCTGAAGCTCTTTGCCGAAGGTGCTTTGCTTCTCCACCTCCTGCAACAGACGGAAGTCGTTGGGACCATAATAGAACTCAAACTCCGAGGGAGTCTGACCGGTGGGGTCGAACTGGGTCTTCAGCTTGGCGGCATACTGCTTCAGATATTTCGACTCTTTCTCCAGCGGCATGCTGGTCATGAGAGCGTTGGTGGCAAAGTGACCTTTGGTGATCATTACGGCCGAGAAGTACTGGTTCTTGAAGGCCACCCAGTCAGTCTCTTTGTCAATCTCCTTGTCCACATACTCTTTCTGCTCGTTCAGATAGTTGGTACCTCCATCGGTGAAATGGTAGGTCAGCGCCGAGCGCTGGTTCTCGAAGTTGAAACCACGCTCTTGCTGGCGGCAGCGGTCGCTCCACTCCACATCCATCTGACTGTAGTTGGGGGCGAACATGCCGCTCATGCCTTGTGCCTGCATGCTCATGTGCAGCATGTAGTCTTTGCCGAGGGTGTAGTCCAGTGTCAGTTGCTTACCTTCTCCTGCAACAGCAGTCATCGTGACGGTCGAGTCGGTGACGTTCGATGGGGTGAAGAACAAGTCGCTGGTGATGATATTCGTCTCCTTGCCGGCAAGTAAGAAACGCAGACTCTGGTCTTTCTCATCGAACAGCGTTACGTCCTGGTCGCCTTTATAGTTCTTGAAGTTTTTAACGATGGCTTTCACAATGGTGCCTCCCTTGGTGGAAAGCGTCAGCTCAACCTTTTTGTTTTTCAGCACGATGTTCTGTGCCGTACCTTTCATGGCCGTAAAGAATGCCGAAGTTGAGTCGTTTTGGGCCGCAGCCTTAGCCTGGGCCTCTTTGGCTGCCTGTGCAGCCTTCTTGTCTTGCTCGGCTTTAGCCTTCACCACTTGAGCTATAGAATCTTGAGTTCTTTGTGCGGCAATCTCCTCTGCCGAAGGCTGCTGCCACCAACTGAATCCAATCAATACGGCGGCAATCAGAACAAAGCCGATAATCGTGTTTTTATCCATTTCTTAAAATTAATATGTTTTTAAACTACTTTGATTTTTCTGTCACAATAATATGGCAAGTTATTAATATTTTATTAATACAAGGCGCAAAAGTACAAAAAATCCCCGAGATAATAAAAAATATTCGGATATTATTCTTACCTTTGCAAGAAAAATAGCACAAATATATGGAAAAACGATTTACTTTTATCATGGCGCTGGCCATGTTGTTCGCCACGGCTCATGCCCGACTGGCTGTTCCTCATGCGTTGAGTTTGCTACCGACAACCAACTACAGTCCTGCCAACTTGCCTGTCAATGACAATGGTGTTGTGGATGCCCGTTTCTACCGGCTGTTTATTCCAACAACTTTTTATCATTCTATCGCAGCTAACAATCTTAGCATCTTCAATGATTCTGAATCGCAAGACGCTGTAAGCAAAGAGATTGACGAAACATTGATGAATGTATACTTAAATCGCCCTGATTTAGTTACGGTTACCGAAAACAATTTACAATCGTCGGGCAAGATTACCAACGAGTTTGTGGCACCTGTAAAGCAGGAAATAGCCATGGTCGAGAAGGTGGCTCCCGTGCCGGTAGAAACCGATCCGGTGGACACGGTGGTGGTCGATGTGAAGAAACCGAACTTCTGGACACGCAAGGGCGACGGTAATCTGCAGTTCATGCAAAACTATGTGTCGGGCAACTGGTATAAAGGTGGTGAGAGCACCTACTCGGCCATTGGCTCGCTGACGCTCGAGGCCAACTACGACAACAAGTCGAAGTGGAAGTGGGAGAACAAACTCGAGATGAAACTGGGCTTCCTCACCTCGCGTTCCGACTCTATTCATAAGTTCAAGGCCAACGAAGACCTGATTCGTTACACCGGAAAGGTGGGCCTGCAGGCTTCGAAGAATTGGTACTACACGTTGCAGGTGCTGGCCTACACCCAGTTCTCGCGTGGTTTCAAGGCTAACAACGAGAAAACATTCTCCGACTTCATGTCACCATTCAACTTCAACGTGGGTCTCGGTATGGACTACAAGGTAAACTGGCTGAACAACAAACTGACGGGAACCATCAACCTTTCGCCCATTGCGGTAAACTATCGCTATGTGGCGCGCAGGGCATTGGCTTCTAGCTTTGGTGTGAAAACCGACAAGCACTCGCACACGCTCATCGATTTCGGTTCGCAGATTACTGCTGCTCTGGAGTGGAAAATCAACGAGAACGTGAGTTGGAAAACACGTCTGTACGGATTCACCAGCTACCACCGCGCTGAGCTGGAGTGGGAGAATACGTTTGCCCTTCGTGTGTCGAAATACATCTCTGCCAACCTGTTCCTCTTCCCACGTTTCGACGATGCCAATGTACGTGACAGCGACCTTGGTTACTGGCAGTTTAAGGAGTACTTCTCGCTGGGCTTCAACTATTCGTTCTGATGACGAGCCCTCGGTGAACAACAACTCGTGACTACGGGTTGCGAGAAGATTGATTAAATACAAAAAATGCTGAGCTCACTCAATACGAGGCTCAGCATTTTTTTGTATCAGTATATTGCGTCGAAACGATTATACTGGAATTGTAGAAGGCTACTTTAGAATCGTAGAAGGCTACTCTAGAATCGTAGAAAGCTACTCTAAAGTTACAAAAGGCATTTTAGCGATTCTAAAAAGCCTATTTACGCCATGAATATGGCATATCTACACAATGTGCAAGTCTCAACTACGCTAAGGGCGGCCTTCATTATACCAAGAGTTGGGCTTTCTGCAAGTCTTCGGGCGTGTCGATGCCGATGGTCTCGATATCGGTCAGTCCAACCTTTATCTTATACCCGTTTTGCAACCATCTGAGCTGCTCCAGACTTTCGGCCAGCTCAAGCGACGACTGGGGCAACTTGGTAATCTCGGCCAGCACTTCCGAGCGATAAGCATACAGGCCAATGTGCTTTAGATAAGGGTAGTGGGTGTGCCACTCATTACGGTCAATACCACGACAATAGGGAATCACTGAACGGCTGAAATACATGGCATAGCTGTTGTTGTCGACCACAATCTTCGGCGAGTTGGGATTCTCAATGCCCTTCATGTCTTTAAACTCTATGCCGAGGGTGGCTATCTGAGTAGAGGCATCTTCGAAGCAACGGCATACGGTCTCTATTTGCGAGCGCTGGATAAACGGCTCGTCGCCCTGAATGTTGACGATGACGTCGAAGTGGCTGCCTATCTTCTCATAAGCTTCCCAAATGCGGTCTGTGCCACTCTTATGCTTGTTGGAGGTCATGACCACATTTCCGCCGAAAGCCTCCACCGTCTGGTAGATGCGCTCATCGTCGGTGGCTACATATACTTCGTCCATAATGCCCTTCACTTGTTCGTACACACGCTGGATGACAGGCTTTCCTCCCAGCATAGCCAATGGCTTGCCCGGAAAGCGCGTCGAGGCGTATCGGGCTGGTATAATTCCTATAAATTTCATGCGTTTTATGATGTTTTGTGCAAAAGTAATAAAAATTTTGTAAACAGATTTTGAACTCTTGTGTTTTTTTCGTATTTTTGTCAGTCGAAACAAAATACGAAGATATAGTGAAAGTAAAAATACTATCTGTTATTATGTTATTTCTCCCGTTGAGCGGAGGCGCCCAGAAAATCTCTCTGGGCTCGTGCATCACACGCGACGGTGGAGAGTATAAAGGCGAAATGGTTGCCGGAAAACCCCACGGCAAAGGCAACACAGTGTTTAAGAACGGCGACACCTACGAGGGTGAATATGCACGCGGAAAGCGTCAGGGCTACGGCGTTTATACCTTTTCGGATGGCGAGAAGTATGAAGGCCAGTGGTTTCAGGACCAGCAGCACGGTCAGGGCACCTTCTATTTCATGAACAATAATAAATATGTAGGCTTGTGGTTCCGCGACTATCAGCAGGGCCACGGCATCATGTATTATTATAATGGTGACAAGTACGAGGGCAACTGGTATCAGGACCACCGCAACGGAAAGGGAAAGTACACCTATGCCGGCGGTGCCTACTACGACGGCGAATGGAAGTTCGACGAGAAGTGGGGAAAAGGACTCTTCGACTGGAACGACGGAACCACCTATAACGGCATGTGGGCCCATAACCAGCGAAACGGCAAAGGAACCAACAAATATGCCGACGGTGACGTCTATACGGGCGACTGGAAGGACGACATCCAGCACGGCAAAGGCATCTATAAGTTCCAGAATGGCGACGTCTACGAGGGCGATTATGTGCAAGGAGAGCGCACTGGCGAAGGCATTTTCAAATATGCCAATGGCGACAAATACACCGGTCACTTCAGCGAAGGCGACAAGTCGGGACAAGGCACGCTGGTATGGAAAAACGGCGATGTCTATACAGGTCAGTGGAAAAACGACAAACAAAACGGTCGTGGCAAGCTGACGAAGAAAAACGGCGACGTGTTCGACGGCAACTTTAACAACGGAAAGGTGCACGGCGAGGTGATCATCCACTTTAAGGACGGCATGAAGTTCAAGGGTACTTTCCGCGATGGCAAGCGCAATGGTCCTGCCATTGAGGAAGATAAGGACGGAAACCGCTTTGAAGGTACATATGTGGACGACCGTCGCGACGGAAAGTACGTGATAAAAGACAAGAACGGCCGGATGAAAGAAAGCGGCATTTATGAGCGTGGCCGGAAGATAGCTGAATAACAAACAACTTAAAATAAATCATTCAATTATGGTAGTAGACACTCTCGACAATCTGAGCAAGTATGAGGCAATGAATCCTCTGTTTAAGGAAGTGATAAAGTTTCTTCAGGAAAACGACCTCAACAAAATGGAAGAAGGAAAATATCCCATTTGTGGCGAAAACCTTTTCTTGAACCTCACTACGGCAAAAGGAAAGACTCCCGACGAGGCTGTGATGGAGACACACAACAAAATGCTCGACATTCAGATTCCTTTGAATACGCCTGAGACCTATGGCTACACACCACGTGTGGAACTGCCCAAGGCAGAATACAACGAGGCGAAGGACATTACAAAGATACCTGGTGTGATAGCTCAAAACTATGTCACCTGCAATCCGGGCATGTTTGCTATCTTCTTCCCTGAAGACGGACATGCTCCCTGCATCTCGATGGAGGCTGGCATTAAGAAGGCAATATTCAAGGTTAAAGCTTAAACGATTTGAGAAATGGTGAACAAAAAAAGCAATAAGCCTGTGCTGAAAAAGACTGCTACCAGAAGGTCGGCAGCTCCGGCACACATTGGTCTGGTGAAAAACGACTCGTGGCTGGAACCTTTTGAGGATGCCATCAGGGGGCGTCACGACCATGCCCTGTGGAAACTGAACCAGCTGACACAGAATGGCAAAAGGACTCTTTCTGATTTTGCCACCGGACACCTTTACTACGGTTTGCACAAGCAGGCACGCGGATGGGTGTTCCGCGAGTGGGCGCCCAATGCCACGGCTATTTATCTCATTGGCGATTTCAACGACTGGAAAGAAGATGAGAAGTATCAGTGCAAGCGCATTGAGGGAACAGGCAACTGGGAGTTGCGACTGAAGGAGAAAGACCTGAAGCACGGACAGCTCTACAAGATGAAGGTGCACTGGGATGGTGGCGAAGGCGAACGCATCCCTGCTTGGTGCCGGCGCGTGGTGCAGGACGAGGAGACAAAAATTTTCTCTGCTCAGGTATGGAATCCCGTAGTGCCCTATGTATGGAAGAAGGCTGGCTTTAAACCCCAGAAGAATCCATTGCTCATCTACGAATGCCATGTGGGCATGGGCCAAGATGCCGAGAAGGTGGGAACATACAACGAGTTCCGCGAGAATGTGCTTCCACGAGTGGCTAAAGACGGCTACAATTGCATTCAGGTCATGGCCATTCAGGAGCATCCCTACTATGGATCATTTGGCTATCACGTGAGTTCGTTCTTTGCTCCAAGCAGCCGGTTTGGTACACCCGAAGAGTTGAAGGCCCTCATCGACGAAGCCCATCGCCTGGGCATTGCGGTCATCATGGACATTGTGCACTCGCATGCGGTGAAGAACGAGGTGGAAGGCCTGGGCAATCTGGCGGGCGATCCCAACCAGTTCTTCTGTGCTGGCGACCGTCACGAGCATCCGGCTTGGGACTCGCTCTGCTTCGACTATGGAAACGACGGGGTGAAGCACTTCCTTCTTTCTAATTGCAAATACTGGCTTGAGGAGTTCCATTTCGACGGTTTCCGTTTCGATGGTGTCACCTCTATGCTCTACTATAGCCACGGACTAGGCGAGGCCTTCGGAGGCTATGGCGACTATTTCAATGGCCATGAGGACGACGAAGCTATCTGCTATCTCACTCTTGCAAACCTGCTCATCCACGAGGTGAACCCCAACGCTATTACCATTGCCGAGGAAGTGAGCGGTATGCCCGGACTGGCTGCCAAGTTTGAGGACGGAGGCTTCGGTTTCGACTATCGCATGGCGATGAACATACCCGACTATTGGATTAAGACCATCAAGGAACTGAAAGACGAAGACTGGAAACCCAGCTCTATCTTCTGGGAAGTGAAGAACCGCAGGCCAGACGAGAAGACTATCAGTTATTGCGAGAGCCACGACCAGGCACTAGTGGGCGACAAGACCATCATCTTCCGTCTGATTGACGCTGACATGTACTGGCATTTCAAGAAGGGCGACGAGAACGAAGTGGCACGCAGAGGCATTGCCCTGCACAAAATGATTCGTCTAGTGACGCTGGCGGCTATCAATGGTGGTTACCTCAACTTTATGGGCAATGAGTTTGGTCATCCCGAGTGGATTGACTTCCCACGCGAGGGCAACGGATGGAGCTATAAGTATGCACGTCGCCAGTGGAACCTTGTCGACAACAAGGAGCTTTGCTATCACTGGCTGGGCGATTTCGACCGTGAGATGCTGAGTGTGGTGAAGGGACAGAAGAACTTCGCCCGTACGGCAATACAGGAGATATGGCACAACGATAGTGACCAGATATTGGCCTTCATGCGTGGCGACCTGATCTTTGTGTTTAATTTCAGCCCGTCGAAGTCTTACACCGATTATGGTTTCCTCGTACCTACAGGAAGTTACGATGTGGTGCTGAATACGGATGCTGAAAAGTTTGGCGGAAATGGCCTTGCTGACGACACCATGACGCATTTCACCAACTACGATCCGGTTTATGTGAACGATCATAAGGAGTGGCTGAAACTCTATATTCCAGCCCGCTCGGCTGTAGTGCTGAAGAAGAACTGATGATACCTTGCGATCTGCATCATACGTGGCAACGACTACTATGCCTGACGGTGTTTCTTTTCATCGTCGGCATAGTATTCGTTCCTAATGAACTGGATTATTATTGCAAAAAAGCGAAACGGGCTGTTGACAAAGGCGATTATGCCAAGGCTTTGACGGTGGGAAAGAAAAGCACAAAGACCAACGACGAGCTCTCTTCGTGGCGTGCTTATGCGTTATATAAACAAGGTAATATAGGCGACAAGTTGTTCACTTATCCTTTGTCGGGTGGGGCAGAGGCCCTGCACCGTTTACCAGCCGACGACAAAGACCGTATTCTTTGCGGTGACTTGATGGATAAGGATCTCGACCAGTTTGCCCGTCACATTGCCCAGTATTATCACGGCGAAGCGGCTTCACTCCCCAGGCATTATCGCGAGGCTTTGCTCTTGCAAACCCATCTGCGCTCTAATCCTGTTATTATCTATCGTAACAATGTGCTGGAGGCCGATTACTCTGACTATCAGCGAATGGAGCGTCAGACAACCGACTCGATTGTCAGGATGAACATGTTGCGCGGCACCTTTGGCACAACTTACTGGTATTACTACGACTACCAGTAAGTTTTGTCTTCCATTTCCTCCTTATGAAATACCATGCCCACCAAGCGTAAGATGGTGGGTGATGCAGTCGGGCAACTCTTCCTGATAGTGGGTGACCATGATGAGCGTTTTGTTATGTCGCATGCAGAATGTCTCGATAATGTCTTTTACCATCCGGCGGTTGGTGTTGTCGAGTCCATGCAACGGCTCGTCAAGGATAAGCAGCTCGGGATCTTTCACGAAAGCACGTGCCAGAAGCACCAGTCGTTGCTCACCACTAGACAGTTTCATGAACGAACAGTCGGCCAGATGGGAGATTCCGAAGATGTCCATCCACCATCGGCATCTTGCATAATCATCGTCATCGGGCTTCACATAAAGTCCAATAGAGTCTTTCAGACCACTGGCCACAATGCGTATGGCAGGCATGTCGCGCTGGTAGGCACGATGCATCTCGGGCGACACGTAGCCTATATGTTTCTTGATGTCCCATATCGACTCACCACTACCGCGTGGATGGCCAAACAAGGTTATATCGCATGCGTAACTCTGTGGATTGTCTGCACAAACCAGGCTGAGAAGGGTTGACTTACCTGAACCGTTTTTACCACTCAAAGCCCAACGCTCACCATTGCGTACGGTCCAACAGAGGTCCTTCAGGATGATGCGCTTTCCATAGCGGATGGTGACCTTGTTCATTCTGATGATTTCTTCCGACTGATATTCGTCCTGTCTGTAAGGCAAATTGAGAATAGCCTGGCGATGCTCTTCTGAAAGAATGTGCGATGGTAAAGGCTTGCGGTTTTGCAGATAGCCGCTCAAGGTGGTCTTTGTGCCCACTTTCATATGGTTCACCTCCACCACGTGCGTGACCAATGCGGGTATATCATCACTTTTAGACAGCACGAAGATGAATTGCAACGTGGTTTCGGCTGACAGGGTAGAGAGTAAATCCTTCAACTGCTGGCGCATTTGGGCATCAAGGCCTATGAACGGATTGTCCATGATGAGTATTCTAGGTTGCGAGAATAGCGATGATGCGATTTTAAACTTGCGCAACTCTCCACTGGAAAGCAGGATGATATACTTATCGAGCAGGTAGTGCATGTTGAACAAATCGTATATGCGACTCTGTTGCTCTCGGCGTTCTTGCGTGTCTTTCCCGGCAAGCAGGAAAGCCTCTTCCAGCAGTTGCCCTACGGTGGGTGTGTCTTTGTCTATCTCCATTTGGTTCCACCGTTGTTGCAAGAAGTAGGTGCGGTCATTATCACCGCCATAGGTGTCACGGAACGTGATATACTTCATAATCTCGCTCACAAGAGTGTCTGCGGACGTATCGAAGTGGTAGTTCAGCATTTGCGGGAACAGCGGATGCTTACCGGTGATCATGTCTACAAACATCGACTTTCCACCTCCATTAGGACCGACAATAGCCAAATGCTCACCTTTATTCAACTCAAAGTCTACGGGGGCAGCCATTCGCCATTCAGGCATTCTGGTGATGCCTTGTTCTATCTTTATTATGGGATTCATCTTTTTACCTTTCCTGGATTTCTGTTCACAAAATCTTTCCATCCGCGATAGGATGCCTGCGACTCTGGCCGGCCAGATTGGAGGAAGTGACAATAAGCGGCACCAAGGGCATCGGTAGCATCCATAAACTGAGGCATACTGTCGTCATCAAGATTCAACAGACGCTTCAGCATTCCAGCCACCTGTTCCTTGCTGGCACTACCGTTACCCGTGATAGCCATCTTGATTTTCAGCGGGGCATATTCGTGAATGGGAATGTCATGATGGATGGCAGCGGCAATGGCCACACCCTGGGCACGGCCCAGTTTCAGCATCGACTGTACATTCTTTCCGAAGAAAGGGGCTTCGATAGCCATCTCGTCGGGCAGAAACTCGTTGATGATGCCTGTGACACGCTCGAAAATCTTGCCCAACCGCAGGTAGGGATCACTGGTCTTGCGCATATCGATGACCCCCATCGCCATCATTTCTGCCTTATTACCCATCACCTTCAGCAGTCCATAACCCATCACGTTGGTGCCAGGGTCTATGCCAAGTATGATTTTCTCTGTTGCTTTCTTCGTTGTCATTGTGCCGATAGGCTCTTAATACTTCATATACGGATTATACTTCTTCTCGTCGCCAATAGTCGACTGTGGACCATGTCCGGGGTAGACAACGGTCTCGTCGGGCAGCTTGGCCAGACGATGCAGGCTGTCGATAATCTGCTGGGTGCTTCCACCTTCAAAATCGGTACGGCCTATGGACATGCGAAACAACGTGTCGCCAGTGAATACTACTTTCTCTGCATCACAAACGAAGCATATACACCCACGCGAATGACCGGGTGTGGTTAGCACCCTCAGCTTATGATTACCAAAGGTAACGATTTGGTTGGCCTGAAGATAGTTTTCAACCGAGGGTAAGTCGTATTCCAGTCGCAAGCCATACATGGCCTCTCCTTGTCTGACGAGCGAGTCCATCAGATACTCGTCCTGCTCTGAGGCCTCCGGCTTCAACCCAAATTCCTCGAAAATAGTGTTGTTGCCAAAATTATGGTCCAGATGCCCGTGGGTGGCCAACAGATGTGTGGGAGTCAGCTGATTAGTGCGTATATAGTCCACAATGGCCGTACGCTCTTCGGGATAGAAGGCACCACAATCAATGATCACGCATTCGCGGGTGTCATCGCTCACCACGTAGCAGTTCTCTTGAAGCATGTTACAAACAAATCGTCGGATGTTCATCATAATGGTACGTAAATTAAATGTTTCTCCACAAACCATTCCTCATCGAACCAATCGGAGAGATGGCTCACTTTAGCTATATTCTTTACTGGACTAATCTCTTGCTGAATGTCACCCCCCTTGAGGCATAATAGTCCGTTGGGCAATGCGTTCATCTGTTTTTTTGCAATGTTCTTACGTATAATCTTCAGCAGGTCGGGCAGTGCCATCACAGCACGGCTCACGATGAAGTCATACTTCCCGTCCTCATCCTCACCGCGCAAATGAGTGGGATGACAATTGGTCAGCACTATGGCTTGGGCCACTTCGGTGGCCACACGTATCTTCTTGCCTGTTCCGTCGATGAGCTTGAACTGACTATCGGGGAACATGATGCTTAAGGGAATGCCGGGGAACCCTCCACCTGTGCCAAAGTCGAGTATCTTTGTACCTTCTTTGAAGCGAACAGCTTTGGCAATAGCCAGTGAGTGCAACACATGGTGTTCGTACAAGTTGACGATATCCTTGCGCGAAATGACGTTAATCTTCTCGTTCCAGTCGGAATACAAGTCGTAGAGCGCACTGAATTGCTCTTGCTGACGAGTGGTCAGGTCGGGGAAATATTTCAGAATCGTTTCTATCATCGTTGTTTCTTCTTATTTCTTTAATATGCCATTCAACTCATTATATGGAATACTGACACGAATCTCACCAAGTGCATGGGGTGCCACCTCATCCTCTACGTAGATGAACGTCATCTGGTCTTCCTCCATCATAAAGTTCTCAGGAGCATAGATGTCTATTCCGCTAAAGACAGATTGTTTGTGCAAGTCGTCGAGCGTCTTCACGTCAAAGCGCTTGAGCAGTTTCTCTTCTATCAATTCGCACAGTTGTTGCTCATAACCTGGAACAAACACATCCTTCAACTCTACAATTCTTCCCTTCTCGACATCGATGTTTTTGGCTATAGTGATGGCCGAACCGTACGAGCCTCCGGCATGAAGATAGCTGTTGGCCAGATAGATAACGATATCTTTTTTCCCCTTCTGCGTATGCGTTGAGAGAATGTAATCGTTGTTGTAGAGTGATGCATGTTCTTTGTCCATACGATAGAAATCGCCATAGACATTCTGGTAGTCATTGAGATATCTTCCCACAAACGAGTCTACCACATGCTCCATCAACAGATTCTCACGGCCAATGGCAAAATAGTCGGGAACCAATATTCCGGAATGAACAATGGCGTTGTTCACCTGTTGTTCGTTTTTGCCTTTGGCATATTGCACGCTAAGGCGTATATGGCATTGAGGCGCGTCGGTGCTCGTACCAAGCGCCATCGTCGTGTCGACCACGACACTGTCAAACTCCAGTCCGTCCATGCTGACGGTCTGTGTTTCATTCCTTCCGCCACAGGCGCTCATCAGGAGTGCCATGGCAACCATACAAGTCGAAAATCTTCTCATAATTAGATGCAAAATTAAGAAAAATAACTGATAATGCACTATTTTTTCCTGTTAGTTGTGTTTTTTTTGTAATTTTGCAAACTGAAATCGTTTATATGGTACATAAATCGGTAATATGCATTATTAAATAAGGTGATAAGGTAAAAAGAAAGATGGTGAAAAAGATGTTGAAGGCTGCGCTATTCGATTTAGATGGCGTCGTATTTGATACAGAGCCCCAATATACTGTGTTTTGGAACCAGCAATGCCGTGAGTTCCGTCCCGACATTCCTGGTCTGGAGAATATGATCAAAGGACAGACGCTGGTACAGATCTACAATAAGTATTTTGATGAGCTGAAGGACGAGCAAAAATTGATTACTCAACGTCTGAACGACTTTGAGCAACAGATGCATTTTGAGTATATATCGGGGCTGAGGGAGTTCTTGGAACTGTTGAGAGCGCAGGGTGTAAAGACAGCTGTTGTCACCAGCTCCAATCAACCGAAGATGGAAAGCGTCTATCGTCAGCGCCCAGAGTTCAAGTCGTTGTTCGATGCCATTCTTACGTCTGAAGACTTTGAGCATAGCAAGCCCCATCCCGATTGTTATCTGAAGGCAGCTCAGCGTTTTGGCGCTGACAAGTCGGAGTGTGTGGTTTTCGAAGACAGCATCAACGGACTGAAGTCGGGTAGGGCGGCCGACATGTGTGTCATTGGGCTTGCCACTACCAATCCGGCAGAAACAATTCGTCCCCTCTCGGATGCGGTGATTAGCAACTACGATGGGCTTACGATGAAAAAAGTTACCGATATTCTGTTGCTTTCTCATTAATTATTCGTACCTTTGCGCCCGATTTTTCAAAAACAATTCATAAAATAGCAAAACAAATGGCTGGATATTTGGTGAGCGATACGCGTAAGGTTACCACGCTTCGCTTAATGGAAATGAAAAAAAATGGAGAGAAAATCTCTATGCTCACATCATACGATTATACCATGGCAGGTATTGTCGACAAAGCTGGCGTTGATACCATTTTGGTAGGCGACTCTGCATCCAACGTGATGGAAGGAAACGCTACAACACTTCCTATGACGGTGGATGAGATGATCATCTATGCCCGTTCGGTGGTGCGTGGCGTGAAGCGCGCTTTGGTGGTTTGCGACATGCCTTTCGGTTCTTATCAGGTAGACCGGAAAGAAGGTGTGAAGAATGCCATACGCATCATGAAAGAAACAGGATGCGATGCGCTGAAACTGGAGGGTGGTGTCGAGATTATTGACACCGTTAAGGGTATTCTCGAAGCAGGTATTCCCGTGTGCGGACATCTTGGACTCACACCTCAAAGTATCAATAAATTCGGCACTTACGCTGTTCGTGCTAAAGAAGAGGCTGAAGCCCAGAAATTGATTTCCGACGCTCAGTTGCTGGCAGAGGCAGGATGCTTTGCCATTGTACTTGAGAAAGTTCCGGCCAAGCTTGCCGCAGAGGTTACTAAGCTGGTGTCGTGTCCTACTATTGGTATTGGGGCTGGCAATGGCACCGACGGTCAGGTGCTGGTCATCGACGACATGCTGGGTATGACTCAAGGCTTCTCTCCCAAGTTCCTTCGTCGTTATGCCGACCTGAATGCTGTCATTACCGATTCCGTTGGTAACTATGTGACAGACGTGAAGAGCGGTGATTTCCCCAACGAGAGCGAGAGCTATTAAGAGCGATTAAATGGACACACAGAATACGCCCATACATGTGAATCTTTGGCACAGGGGCTTTTGGCTTTTGGCTATTGCCGATTTGTTGGTGAGCATCTCTGTCTACATGATGCTTCCCATCCTTCCGGCATGGCTTCTAGGCCATGGCATGTCGGCCCTGTTTGTGGCAGGCGCAATGGGCGTATTTGGGATTGGTGTTTTCCTTTTAGGACCGTTCTGCAGCTATTGGGTTCAGCATTACCGTCGCAACCATGTATGCGTAATGGCCTTATTAGGCATGTTACTTGCCTATCTTGGCTTTTATGCCCTGTTGCAACCTTCCGTCATGCAGCTTGTTGGTAAAGAGAATGCCGACAATCTCTTTATTCTATTACGCCTTCTGTTGGGAGCTTTGTTTGGCCTGTCGCAGATGGTTCTTTGTTCTACCCTGATCATTGATTGTTGCGAGTCGTTTCAGCGTACTGAGGCCAACTATGCCGTGGCATGGTTCAACAGGTTTGCCTTGTCATTAGGCCCTCTGGTGGCGGTGGTTTCCTATCGTTACCTGTCTGCCGACATGATGTTCCTCCTAATGGCGGCTCTTACGCTGGCGGGCATCTTGCTCATTCAGCTTGTCGATTTTCCTTTCCGAGCTCCCGACGATAATCAGCACATTGTCAGTCTCGATCGTTTCATCTTGCTCGATAGTTGGCCGTTGTTTCTGAATCTGGTGCTCATTACGGTCATCATTGGCATGTTGTTCTCGGTCACTCACTCCATGGTATTCTATGGCATGCTGATGGTAGGTTTCTTCCTGGCCTTGCTGGCAGAGAAGTTTGTGTTTGCCGATGCCGACTTAAAGAGTGAGGTGATAAGCGGACTGATACTCATCGGAGCAGCCTTGCTGGTCATGCGTAGCATGCATATTGCCCATGCCCCCGTCAGCGAGTTTGTTCCTCCAGTGTTGTTCGGATTAGGCATAGGCATCATTGGCAGCCGTTTTCTTTTGTTCTTTATCAAGCTCAGCCGGCACTGTCAGCGCGGTACATCGCAAAGCAGTTTCATGCTGGCGTGGGAGCTGGGCATTGGCCTTGGATTATTCTTGGGTTTTGCCCTCTTTGACAATTCTGTATCGGGCCTGAATGCTCTCTATCAGGTGGGGGTAGTTTTGGCAATTGCGAACCTCTTGCTTTACAATTTTGTGACCCATTCTTGGTATATCAATCACAAGAATCGGTAAGCACGCAAAGGTTTACGTTTTTTTTGCGTCCTTTTTTTATATAAGTTATTGATAATTTGTGTATCTTTGCATACGAAAACGAAGACAAAATGAAATTTGGCTTTGTTGAGCGAAAAATCTGATACAATAATTTATATAACTAAAAGCATAAAACAAATCATGTCAAATTTAAAGTCATTAAGCAAGCTGACTGCTCCGAAGAGCGTGATGCCTGAGAAAATTATTCAGTTTGGTGAAGGTAACTTCCTCCGCGCATTTGTGGATTGGATCATCTGGAACATGGACCAGAAAACCAACTTCAATGGCAGTGTGGTTGTGGTGCAGCCTATTGAGCGTGGTATGGTAGACTGGCTCAATGGTCAGGACTGTCTCTATCATGTGAATCTTCAGGGACGCATGAACGGTGAGGCCGTGAATACACTCGAGCGTATTGACGTCATCAGCCGTGCTTTGAATCCTTACACACAGAACTGGGCATTCATGGCCCTTGCAGAGCAGCCTGAGATTCGTTTCGTTATCTCTAATACCACTGAGGCTGGTATTGCTTTCGACGATACATGTAAGTTTACCGATGCTCCTGCCAGCAGCTATCCAGGCAAGCTGGTTCAGTTGCTCTTCCATCGCTATAAGACCTTCAATGGCGATCCTAAGAAGGGTCTTATCATCATGCCTTGCGAGCTCATCTTCCTGAACGGTCACCACCTGAAGGAGTGCATCTATAAGTATATCGAGTTGTGGAAAGACGATTTCGGTGCCGACTACGAGGGCTTCAAAGAGTGGTTCACCAAGTACAATTATGTTTGCGCTACGCTCGTTGACCGTATCGTTCCTGGTTTCCCCCGCAAGGAGATTGCTGACATTCAGCAGAAGATTGGCTATAAGGACAACCTAGTCGTTCAGGCTGAGATTTTCCACCTCTGGGTGATCGAGAAGGCTGAGAACATGACATGCGAGGAGCTTCGCGAGGAGTTCCCTGCCGAGAAGGCTGGCCTGCATGTGCTGATTGCTGAGAGCGAAAAGCCTTACCACGAGCGCAAGGTGACTCTGCTTAATGGCCCGCATACCGTTCTCTCACCGGTTACTTATCTCTCTGGTGTAGACATCGTTCGCGATGCTTGCAACCACGAGGTGCTGGGCAAGTACATTCACAAGGTGCAGTTCGAGGAGCTCATGGAGACACTCAACTTGCCTATGGACGAGCTGAAGCAGTTTGCCGGTGATGTGCTCGAGCGCTTCAACAACCCGTTTGTCGACCATCAGGTTACCAGCATCATGCTTAACTCATTCCCCAAGTTCTGCGCCCGCGACCTGCCTGGCGTGAAGACTTATCTCGAGCGTAAGGGCGAACTGCCTCAGGGTCTTGTGTTCGGTCTGGCAGCCATCATCACCTACTATAAGGGTGGCAAGCGTGCCGATGGCGCTGAGATTGTACCTAACGACGACCAGAAGATTATGGACCTGCTGAAGGATCTGTGGGCTACTGGCGACACACAGAAGGTGACCGACGGTGTTCTCTCTGCCGATTTCATCTGGGGCGAGGATTTGCACGGTGTGGCAGGTCTTGCTGAACTGGTGAAGAAAGACCTCGACCTGATTCAGGAAAAGGGTATGCTCGAGGCAGTGAAGACAATTCTTTAAGAAGCCATTGAGCGATTGCATCATATAAAGAGCGGAGGTAAAATTGGTTACCTCCGCTCTTTTTGTATTTATTATAGAGCCAAAAGCGATGGTTTTTTATGTTAGCGCCATAAGATATAGCTTTTATACTAGCGCAAAAGCAGTAGCAAAGCCACGCTATGGCGCTTCGTGTCAACGGGCAGTGACATACTTGTGCAGTGTGGCCCTCACGGCACCTACACCGGCAAAGAGCTCTTTCACCATGCCCTCTATCTGTTCGCCAAGACCTGCCTCATAAAGATCCAGACCAAACACGTCTTTCCTGATGTACAGGGCATGCAGACAACTGTAGTCTTGATCGGCTTTTCCTATCTCCAATGGCGCAACGATGGCTTGCAGTTCTTCGAGCATTGGGTCGGGTGAGGGCTCAAACGGCTCACCATTATCCTTGATGCCTTTCAGATAACGGGCATATCCGGCAAGTGTCAGTGGGATGAGCTGCAGGTTGCTCATGTCAAGACCACGGGCAATATATTTCTTGATGGTCTCGCCAAAGCGAATGGGCAGTTTCTGACTGGTATCCATGGCGATGCGCTGCGGTGCGTCGGGCATGAAGGGGTTGGGCAGACGACGGTTGATGACGGCTCCAATAAACTCATAGGGGTTCAGCACACCCGGATCGGTTACTACTGGCATAGCTTCCATATAGCCTATCTTCTGTATGAAGGCGCGCAGGTCTTCATCGGCCATCTCTGCCGAGATCAGGGTGTAACCCAGCATGCAGCCATAAATCGACATGGCCGTGTGAAGCGGATTCAGACAGGTGGTCACCTTCATGGTCTCTACCTTATCTACAGTCTCACGTGTAGTGTAGAGTGCTCCGCCCAAATCGAGTGGGGGACGACCGTTGGTGTAGTGGTCTTCTATCACCAGATACTGCACTTCCTCGGCATTGACAAAGGGGGCTGTGAAGGTGTGCTTCTCGGTTTCAATATAGTTGTTGTCCTCAAAACCATCAGCAGCCAGCATTTCCTTTACCTTCTCGTGGGGACGGGGAGTAATCTTGTCTATCATCGACCAGGGGAAGGTGATTTTTGTCTCGTCCTTCAGGTAGTCCACAAAACCGGCAGGCACCAGTCCGTCGGCCAGCCAACGCTCGGCATATGCAAACACACCATTGCGCACCTTGTCACCGTTGTGCGAGCAGTTGTCCATGCTCTGCACGGTCAGCGGCAGCTGTCCTGCCTGATAGCGTTCATAGAGCAGGGCGGCCACCTTACCCATGGCAAACACGGGCTTGAGCCCACGTGCCAGGTCAGCATCGTTATAGCCGTATCCTTTTTCGGTGATGGTGAACGAGATCATCTGCAGCGAAGGATTGCGGAAAATGTCGGTCAGGCGTTTCCAGTCGTCAAACTGGTAGTCGGCCTTGAGCGCCTCGGTCACTGAGGCGATGACTTTCTTCTCAATGGTTCCCGATGACTGCAGACTCACGAGCAGCGAGAGGTTGTTGTAGGGCGCATAGGCCTTGTCTACCACCTCAAAGTCGAAAGTCTCTGCTACAATCACTCCACGGTCGTATTTACCCGTGTTAAGGGCATCGTTCAGAATGGCAGCGGGGAAGGCGCGGAAGATGTTTCCACCTCCAAAATGCACCCATGTGGGCTCCTTGGCTGTCTTCTCACGTACTGCGGCAATATCAAACTTGGGTAGCTGATACCCTTTGGTTTCCCATTCAGCAGCATCAAAACTACTGGAGAAAATATCTGTTAACTTCATTGTTTCTGTGGTTTTAGAAGGTTTTGTTAGTCGAAAAAGCCGGGTTGCTTATACTCGATGCCCAGTTCACGGTCTACGGTGGCCAGTATGCCTTGCACCTGTCCCAGTGCGAACATTCGTCCCAGGAACGAGTATCCGGCATTGTAACCTTTGTCCTCATCGCCGAGCATAGTCATACCGTGGTCCACACGCATGGGCAACTGTGGGTTTTCTTTCTCGAAGATGCGGGCCAGCTCCACAATGTCGGCACGGCCTCCCAGGTGCGATGCTTCGGTGAAGTCGCCATTAGGGAAGATGTGGCACGAGCGCAGGTGTACGAAGTGGGTGCGTGGCGCAAACTTACGGGCCAGCTCTACCACATTGTTATAGGCTCCAGCCGACAGACTTCCGGCGCAGAAGGTAAGACCGTTGTGTTTGTTGGGTACGGCATTAAGGAACCACTCTATGTCTTCTTCCGTGCGCACGATACGAGGCAGACCCAGTATCTCGATGGGTGGATCGTCAGGGTGCACACACATGTTCATGTCACACTCCTCACAGGTAGGCATAATGGCCTCAAGGAAATATTTCATATTGGCGCGCAACTGCTTCTTGTCAATGCCTTTATAAAGGTCGAGGAACTCACGGAACTTCTGTATGGGAGCCTCGTCGTTCTCGCTGAAGTTGCCACTCACGAATCCCTGAGTTTTGATGACGATATTCTCCACCAGCTGGTGGTCTTTCTCTGGCGTCATGGTCTTAGCCAGCTCGTCGGCTTCTGCCAGTACGTTACGTCCTTCGCCCACACCCTCGGGGAATTGGAAGGCGGCCCATTCCTCGCGGGCTCCCTCACGCTTCAGGATATAGATGTCGAAGTAGGCAAACTCGGCATAGTTGAAATAAAGGTTCGAGGCACCATTCGGATTGTCATGCAACAGGTCGGTACGGGCCCAGTCGAGCACGGGCATGAAGTTATAGCAAATGCAGTGAATGCCTTCGGCCGAGAGGTTGCGCAGCGACTCTTTGTACACCTCTATCTGGTGGTCGCGGTCCGGACCTCCGTATTTAATGGTTTCCACCACGGGCAGACTCTCCACGACGCTCCATCGCATGCCGTAGCTTTCTATATACTCGCGCAGGTCGCGTATCTTCTCACGTGTCCAGACTTCACCCAGTGGCACGTCGTGCAAGGCGGTAACGATGCCTTCCACTCCAATCTGCTTCAGCATGGCAAGTGTGATCTTATCGTTCTTGCCAAACCATCTCCAAGTTCTTTCCATAAATCTATTTTGTTGTTTTTAATGATTGATTATTTTTTCGCAAAGATAGCTATTTCCATCGTGAATAGACCAAAAATACCTGACTTTTTTCAGAAAAGCGACAAATCAGATATGAAAAAGATACATACGCAACACTTTCTATTCGTGGTGATAGGGCTCACCCTTGATAATGGTGCACGCACGATAGATTTGTTCGGTGAATACCAGACGCACCATTTGGTGGGAAAAAGTCATGCGCGACAACGACACTTTCTCGTTGGCACGGGCATATACATCGTCGGAAAATCCGTAAGGGCCTCCTATGACAAATACCAGTCGGCGCACGGCATGTTGCTTGCGTTGCAGCCACGAGGCCAGCTCCACGCTCCGCATCTCTGCGCCATGCTCATCGAGCAGCACCAGCGTGTCGCCAGGCTGCACCAGGCGCAATATCTGTTCTCCCTCCAGTTGTTTTTGCTGAGCCTCGGAGAGCTTCTTGGTGTTTTTCAGTTCGGGAATGACGGTCACGCCAAATGGCATGTAGTGGCCAATGCGCTCCACATAGTCGTCTATGCACACAGCAAAATGCTTGTTGGTGGTCTTGCCCACCATGATCAGCTCGGTCTTCATTTTCTGGCATATTTGCTCTTGCCATGATGCACGGGGCAGAGCGTCTCGTCGGGATCGATGGGCGAATACTCGTCTTTGCGCTTGGGGTTCATGGGGAACCAGCCTTTCTCCACGCGCTTCTTCTGCGAGAACAGCTCACCTATCGACCAGAGAAGCGAGGCTCCCACAACTCCCATCACCGACGAGAGAATGACATTTTCCACGCACAGGGCACCCACAATCGTCAGGATGCCCAACACCAGAAACACCCACCAATAACGGGTGCCCCAATGATACTCCACCTTGATGACAATGGGGTGGAAGAAACCTATGATAAGAAAGGTCGATATGGCGATAATCACGCCCGTAAAATGTATTTCCATGAATCAATTTTTCAATTTTATCGTGCAAAGGTACGAAAAAGCACTCGAAAAACAATTTTCTTATTTATAAAAAATGCAAAATACGCTCCCGTTGTGATGAATATAAAATTTTTTTAGTAACTTTGCAAGTACTAAAATACGATAGACAACTTTAACAATTTAATATTTTTACAGAATTATGGAAAATAACGCAGCACTTATTGCTCAGTGCGAAGAAAGAGCAAAGAAGTGGTTAAGCCCCGCTTTTGATGAAGAGACACGCAAGGCCGTTCAGGCTATGCTCGACAACGATGACAAGACCGAGCTCATCGATGCTTTCTATCGCGACCTCGAGTTTGGTACGGGCGGACTCCGTGGTATCATGGGTGCCGGTACCAACCGTATGAACGTATATATCGTGGGCATGGCCACTCAGGGCTTTGCCAACTATATCCTCAAGGCTTTCCCTGGTCGTAAGGACCTCAGCGTAGTGGTGGGTCACGACTGTCGTAACAACGGTCGTCTGTTTGCAGAGACTGTGGCCAACATTTTCTCGGCCAACGGCATCAAGGTTTATCTCTTCGAGAGCCTGCGTCCTACACCCGAGATCTCGTTTGCCATTCGTCAGCTGGGCGCCCAGGCTGGTGTCAACGTCACTGCCTCGCACAACCCCAAGGAGTATAATGGCTACAAGGCTTACTGGGA
>DEJV01000045.1:76179-76396 GCA_002353525.1 Prevotella sp. UBA2739 | reverse complement strand
GGTTGCTAAGTTCAAGGCTGGTGTTGAGCTCGCTGAGGCAATTCAGTAATTTTGTCAAAGAAATTCCTAAAAAGGCAGTTCCTGGTGAACTGCCTTTTTTATTTGTCCTATACAAAGAAACAGGCCAAGAGCATTTGTCTGCTCCCGGCCTGTTCACTTTATAGTTAGCTATTGCTTAGAGTTTCGGACCTGCTGCTACGAGAGCCTTACCAGCCTC
>DEJV01000045.1:75443-76054 GCA_002353525.1 Prevotella sp. UBA2739 | reverse complement strand
AAGTCGAAGTAAGGAATCTTCTTTGTGGGAGCCTTCAGGATGGCGCCGCCCAGGATGGCATCGATGATACCGCGGGTGTCGCGGATAGAGATGCGCTTGCCTGTGCCATTCCAGCCAGTGTTTACGAGATATGCCTTGGCGCCGCTCTTCTCCATGCGCTTTACCAGTTCCTCAGCATACTTTGTGGGGTGCAGCTCGAGGAATGCCTGGCCGAAGCAAGCAGAGAAGGTAGGTGTAGGCTCGGTGATGCCGCGCTCTGTACCAGCCAGCTTAGCGGTGAAGCCAGAGAGGAAGTAGTACTTTGTCTGCTCCGGAGTAAGGATAGACACTGGGGGCAGTACGCCGAAAGCGTCGGCAGAGAGGAAGATAACGTTCTTGGCCTCTGGACCGGCACTCTTGCCGTTCACCTTCTTGGCAATCTTCTCGATGTGCTCGATAGGATAGCTTACGCGGGTGTTCTCGGTAACGCTCTTGTCGGCGAAGTCGATCTTGCCGTCCTCAGCAACAGTAACGTTCTCGAGCAGAGCGTTGCGGCGGATAGCGTTGTAGATGTCGGGCTCTGACTCCTTGTCAAGGTTGATCACCTTTGCATAGCAGCCACCCTCGAGGTT
>DEJV01000045.1:1867-75278 GCA_002353525.1 Prevotella sp. UBA2739 | reverse complement strand
CCCTTCTTCATCTCACCGCCGTACCATGTGTTGATGATGCACTGCTCGCGGCTTGTGGTGTTGAAGGCTACGCAAGTCTCTGAGTTCAGACCCAGTTCCTTGTAGTTCTCAACCTTTGCCTTAGAAGCGTTATAGATAACGAAGTTTGGCTCAAATTTCTCCAGTTCCTCAGCGGTAGGCTGAATGAACATGTTCTTCACGAAGTGGGCCTGCCAAGCAACTTCCACAATGAAGCGCACAGCCAGACGGGTAGCTTCGTTGGCACCGCAGAAAGCGTCAACCACGTAGAGGTTCTTGTTGCAAAGCTCCTTGATGGCGATATCTTTCACCTGAGCCCATACTTCCTCGCTCATGGGGTGGTTGTCATTCTTATACTCTTCAGTAGTCCACCATACCTTGTCGTGGCTCTGGGCATCGTCCACGATATACTTATCTTTAGGCGAACGACCGGTGTAGATACCAGTCATCACGTTTACAGCGTCAAGCTCAGTGTTCTGGCCCTTGTCATAACCAGTAAGCTCTGGCTTCATCTCTTCCTCAAACAGGAACTCATACGACGGATTGTGAGCAATCACGGTAGAACCCGTGATGCCATACTGTGTCAAATCTAACTTTGCCATAATGTTTATATCGATTAAAATTGTGAATTACTTATTCTTACCTTAAAAACTGCCGCAAAGGTACAAAAAAGTTAGGAGTTAAGAGGTAGGTATTGGCAGTTTTTTAAGAGGAGAGTGGTATTTTTTTCGTTAAATTATTTAAAATAATGTGCGCCGTGCATTACTTTGTAAAACGGACTTGGCAAAAAAACAAAAGAAATGACTATTTTTGCAGTAAAAACTATGGAAATCATTAACTTTAGCAATCAAAACAGCATCATCAACCAGTATATGGCTGAGTTGCGTGATAAGAAAATACAGCAGAACCGTCTGTTGTTTCGTCGTAACGTAGAGCGTATTGGCGAAATGATGGCCTATGAGCTGTCAAAGACGCTTGAGTACAAGCCGAAGACAGTCACCACCCCGCTAGGGACTATCGATATTCCCCTGCCCAAAGATGACATGGTCATCGCCACCGTGCTCCGTGCCGGTTTGCCTTTCCATCAGGGCTTCCTCAATGTGTTCGACAAGGCCGACAATGCCTTTGTCTCTGCTTTCCGCATGTATATCAATCGCGAGCATACCGAGGTTGGCATCCAGACCGACTATATCGCCACGCCCAGTGTCAAGGGCAAGACGCTCCTGATTGTCGATCCCATGCTGGCCACAGGTGGCAGTCTTGCCGCTGCTATCGACTCGTTGCTTCTTTCCGGCAAACCCAAGAAGATTCACGTGTGTTGTGTGATAGCTGCTCCTGAGGGTGTCGAGGTTGTCAAAGAAGCCCTGCCCGAAGGTTCCACCATCTGGTGTGCTGCCATAGACCAGGGTATGAACGACCTGAAATACATTGTTCCGGGCTTCGGCGATTGCGGCGACCTTTGCTATGGCGAGAAACTTTCAGCCTTTCGTAAGCCTCTAGAGAAGAACTAGGCCCCTGGTTTCTGTTTTTTCAGAATACAACTCTTTGTTATTTTTAGACTTATGTCCGATGTGGTAAGACTGGTATCGGGCATAAGTCGTTGTTTGATGTATTAAACCAAACGTTTCCGATATGCAGTAGCCATCCTATAAGGTGAAGCATGGGGGCTGAAATATTTTTTTTGCTTTTTCTGTGAAAAAATTTTGTCGTCAGTGAAAGAATTTGTACTTTTGCAGACCAATTTTTAATATCACTGCTATGAATAAATATTTACCGCCTAAGGTAAAAGTATTTGCTTACTATATGGATACAGCCTTTCTAGCAGCTTCACCTACTACTGAGACCATTCCACACGGTAATCCGGAAGACGACGATTTCCCGCCAAAAGATGTCACGCCACAAGCCAAACAAAATAGCTTTTGGGAGGATGACAGCGACTGGTAAGGGTTGTTGAGAGTCTTTGTCTGGTATGATTTTTCACCCGCTTGGCATAAAAGTTTGTGCCAATAGGAAATCTATTGTCGTTTTTCCATCCCATTTTGTGGCCGAATGACAATAAAATAGTATATTTGCAACGGAAATCAAATTTGTTAAACTTAAACATCAGAAGTATGAAACTGGCAGAGGCACTGAGTCTGCGTAAAGACTTGCAGAAGAGAATAGAACAGCTGAAAGTGAGAATGAACAACAATGTGAAGGTGCAGGAGGGTGACGAGCCTGACGAGCAGCCAAAGGACTTGTTCGCAGAGTTGGATGCGTGCTTGAAGCAGTTGGAGGAACTGATATTCCGTATCAATGCCACAAACATGCAAACCATGAGCGGCACGAAGACACTTACGCAGATGATGGCTGAGAAGGATGTGCTGACAAAGCGCATCGAGACTCTTCGGGGGGTGTTCGACCATGCCTCGTCGAAACAAGACCGCTACTCACGCTCTGAAATTAAAATGGTTACGACAATTGACGTGAAAAACCTGGGAAGCGAAATTGACCGTTACTCCCAGCAGTTGCGCAAATTGGACATTGAGATTCAATCGCTGAATTTCACGACAGAGCTGATTTGAGAGCATTCAACCGCAACGCTTAATGCAATCATCATACTGGCTGGGATGGCAGGGTGAGCTAAAACATCTTTTACGATCGGTCTGTTCGGAACGGCGGATATGGGCATCAATGAATGCCCGGTTCACGGCGCAAGTTCAGCACATCGGCACTCGCAGGCACTGCGCAGGCAGCATGAAGCACTACCATTAGCTGGCTGCCACCCACCAGAAGGGAGGATTACCCTAATTGGATTTAGGGAAAATCCTCCCGCTTTTTAGGTATAATCCTTTTCGTACATGCAGATTTTGTTGTTATTTTGCCTTCGAGAATAAGAAAAGGATGTTTAACAATTAAAAGATGTACGACTATGAAGAAGATGATGATGATGGCAGTTCTGATGACGATAGTCGTCGCTGCAAAGGGAATGACTTTCACTGAGGCACGCAACGAGGCCCTCTTCCTCTCTGACAAGATGGCCTACGAGCTCAACCTGAGCAGTGCACAGTATGAGGACGTGTATGAGATCAATCTCGACTATATGATGAGCGTGAGCAACCATAGCGATGTGTTTGGATTCTATTGGGAGCGCCGCAACAGCGACTTGCGCTTCGTGCTTACCAGCTGGCAGTATGACCGTTACATGGCAACGGCCTACTTCTTCCGCCCGCTGACATGGGAGAAGAGCCACTGGGTGTTCGGCATCTACAGTCACTATGCTTCTGGCCGCATGTTCAATGCGCATCCGAAAGTGTTTGTCAGCTACCGTGGCGGTAACAACCGTCTCAGCAGCAGCCACTACGCTAACAGGCATGCCACGAACAGAGTGGTGAAAGTCAATCACGTGACGGTTCACAACAACAAACCGGTGGCTGTTGTCGGCAAGACCACAACCATCAGCAACGGGCGCCGTACGGGAATGATCAACTCTGCTCCGGCTCGGGAAATGAACAATCGCACCGCTTCTGTCACCAGAACGGTTACTGCTAAGAACAACAGCGGACGCACCGGAACGACCACACATGGAAACTTCGGTGGACGCAGGTAAGAAACTAGGAGATTCTCTGGTCGAGAACTGAGAATTGAAAACTGAGAGGTATGATTTCTTTCAAGGCTTTGGCCCTATTTTGAAGGAAATCATACCTCTTGGTTTTCAAGCCTTTAACGGGAAATATCTGGTTCCTTTGTGCCTTGTTGCTATGCTCATTGGCAGGACTGCCGGATGTTTACACGACCACGAATTGATCGAATGACTCGAATAGTCAATGGCTTGAATGGATCTTCCAGATGCCGAAAGTGGCAAAGAATGTGTCGAATTTGGGGGTGTCTGTTCATCTCGAAATCCTCGAAAAATGCGTTGTTGAAAAGCGAGAAAACCGTCAATTTTTCATTTGCTAACAAATTACACTTCGATTTGTTAATAAATTAAGACGCGATTTGTTAACAAATTGCATCTTAATTTATTAGCAAATTGAAAATGGGCTTTTTCGACCACGAAATTTATCCCTTATTTCTCGTTCGTTAAAGTCGCGACAATATACTCCGAGCGGGTGCCGATGCGGAACTTTCCTCCCCAGATGCCGATGCCCGAACTGACGTAATAACGGGTGTTGCCGCGCTGCCATGGCCCGAAGGCACACTCGTAGATGCGGTCGGTAATCCAAGAAATAGGCCATACCTGCCCATAGTGAGTATGTCCGCTGAACTGGAAATCAATGCCGGCACGTTCGGTGCGGTCAAGATGATAAGGCTGATGATCGAGCAGAATGGTATAGTGGGTGTTGCCGGTATGGCGGGCTAGCTCTGCCACGCTCTTTCGTTGCGGGTTGGTCTGGTCGTCGCGGCCGATGATGCACACGTCGTTCACGACAACACTCGTGTCGCGAAGCAGATGGATGCCGGCATCGTGGTAAAACTGCTGTGCGCGAGGCTCACCGCTATAGTACTCGTGGTTGCCCAGGCAGGCATAGACAGGTGCTTGCAGGCGGCGGAACTCTTCGGCCATATCTTCTTCCAAGAGGGGTCTGACGCTGATGTCGATGATGTCGCCACCGATAAGAATCATGTCGGGATGCTCGCTGTTGACCATGTCGACCCACTTATGAAACTCCGCACGACGGTTATGGTAACCAAGGTGCAGGTCGCTCATCATGACGATGCGCATGGGCTTGGCAAGGTCCTTGGCTGTGGTCAGTTGCAATGGCTGGCGGTGCTTGTGGTGATAGTGTATGTTGCCATAGACGAACACCGACAGCATGAACAGGAAGATGGCAAGTGAGGATATGGCGTTGTGGGTGAGCCAGTCCTTCGGTACGAGATGGACGAGTCGTCCGAAATCGAGCAGCAAGAACAGCATGACGAGATAGAGCAGAATCATGAGGAATGAGTTGCCAAAGTCGTAGAGCATCGAAGCCATGTTGAGAGGCAGTCGCTCAAGTGTGCCGCTGAAATTCAAGAAGATGCAAGCAAAGGCCAGCAGCCCCACAGCGAGTACACCGCATTTCCATACAGGTGACCATGGCAATATCTGCCACACGTGCCATGCGGCATAGCCCACACCTAGCAAAGGTAGTGCCAGAAAAAGCATCATCCACATCATTCGCATATTTTTTAGAGGTGAGAGGTGAGAGGAGAGAGGTGAGAAGTGAGAAGGGTCTCCTTATTGCTTATTTCAGAGTGACGGTGCAAGTGATGGATGATGACTGCCCCATCATCTTATTGTTTGTAATGGTCTTGATAGATTTTACCCATCCATTGTCGAGCAGTTCGTAGGTGGCTTCTTCGTCCATCTGGAAAGTCAGCATGCCACTGTCCATCAGCATATCAATATCTAGTATCTCCGTTTCTTTCATGGAAGGTATTGCAGCCTTCATCTGTGTGAGGATGAGTTGTTTCAGGTCGCTTTTGTCCATGTTCATCACCGACTTGGCTATGACGGAGTTGCCGTTCACGGTGTAGCGGCGTTTCATTTTCAGACCTATGGCATTGACATAATCTTCCTCGGTGGTGTTATTGAGCGTCTTGCCATTAAGGGCCAGGGGACTGGCGCTTTTTTGTATGCCCGAGAGGATTTTTTCTTCATCCATCTGTGCACGTGCTTTTTCCAGCATGGCCTCTTTAGAGATAAGATTGCCCATATCAGGTAGTTCGGCCAGTATTTCGTTGACAATCTTGTTGAGGACGTTCTCCGTATTCTGGCGGACTTCTTCATAGTTAAGTATCTTGATGGGTTTGCCCTCTTTGTCGGTTGCTAATCGGATGTGGGCATTTTGCATCATCGACTCGTTGAGGCTGAGCAATTTTTTAGTAATATTATCTACATCAGCCTCCGTATTGATGCTTGTGCACACCAAGTCCACCACATAGCCACTGTCGGTTACGTCGACGATGGTGTAGTCTGTCTGTTGTGTAATTTTGATGTTGTTCCCTGCCGTATTGTTTATAGTTTCGGACACATAGCTCCTGACCTCGCCCTTTTTCATGACAGGAACCACCTTGAGGGTGCTTTGTGCCTGAGCGGCAGATGCCAATAGCAGCATCAAGCATATTATGAGTTGTTTCTTCATCATCTTGACTTTTATCATTTTGGGAGGCAAAGGTACGAAAAAAATGAGAATAGTCCATTGAAAATGGTTAAATATTCGTATCTTTGCACCAATTTAGGATTTATGCAGTGGATTAACAGCCTTTTTGCCATCCATTCGGCCATGCAGACAGTCATCGTGCTGTCGCTCATATGTGCTGTGGGGCTTGCTTTTGGCAAGTTCCGCGTGTGGGGCGTGTCGTTAGGCGTGGCCTTCGTGTTTTTCATTGGCATATTGGCTGGTCACCTGGGACTGTCGGTCGACGCACGGATGCTCGACTATGCAGAAAACTTCGGTCTCATCTTGTTTGTATATGTATTAGGTATGCAGGTGGGACCAGGCTTTTTCGCATCAATCATGGATGATGGATTACGCCTGAACGGGTGGGGACTGGCTGTTGTCATTGTGGGCACACTGATGGCATTGCTGTTTGCGCAAATAACCCCGGTGGGATTACCCGACATGGCCGGAATACTCTGCGGAGCCACTACCAACACCCCGGCACTTGGTGCCGCACAGCAGACACTGCAGCAGTTGGGACTTCCCGCCAGTGGTGCGGCACTGGGATGTGCCGTGACCTATCCACTGGGCGTGGTGGGTGTGATAGTGGGTATGGTCGTGCTACGAAAGCTGTTGGTACGCCCGGCACAGTTGAAGAGCCACCCCACACATAGCGAGGACGAAACGTTCATTGCCCGCTTCGAGGTGGTGAATCCTGCCCTCTATGGTAAGAACTTGGCGCAAATCAAGCAGATGTGCCATACGGAGTTTATTGTCTCCCGCATTTGGAGAAACCGTGAGGTGATTGTTCCGAAAAGTGCCACCACCTTGCAGAAAAACGACCGGTTGCTGGTTGTGACTGACCAAAACGAGGTGGATGCGGTCGAGATACTTTTCGGTAAGCGCGAGAAAGAGGACTGGAATCGTAACGATGTGGATTGGAATGCACTCGACGCAAAAGTGGAGAGCCGGGTCATCGTCATTACCCGTCCTGAGTTGAACGGAAAAAAACTAGGACAGCTGCAGCTTCGCAATACGTATGGAGTAAATGTCAGCCGCATCCTGCGAGGCGACGTAAAGATTTTGGCTACATACGACAAACGCTTACAATATGGCGACCGGCTGACGCTGGTGGGCGAGGCGGATGCCATCGACCATGCGGAGAAGTTCCTGGGCAACTCTGTGCAAACTCTCAATGAACCCAATTTAGGCGCTATCTTTATTGGCATCATACTCGGTCTGGCACTTGGAGCTATTCCCATACACGTGCCAGGCATGACGATACCCGTCAGACTGGGATTGGCAGGCGGTCCTATTGTGGTGGGCATCTTGGTAGGAGCCTTCGGCCCCCGATTCCATTTGGTGACCTACACCACGCGAAGTGCCAACCTGATGCTTCGTAAACTGGGCCTCTCCCTCTATCTGGCCTGTCTTGGTCTGGAGTCGGGCGCTCATTTTTTCGAGACCGTCGTACGTCCAGAAGGTCTGTTGTGGATAGGTCTGGGCGGACTCATTACGGTGCTTCCTGTATTACTGGTGGGTGCTGTGATGCTGCGGATGAGCCGTTTTGATTACGGCACCATCTGCGGAATTCTCTGTGGCAGTATGGCAAACCCCATGGCCCTGAGCTATGCCAACGACACGCTGGAAGGCGATACTGCCTCTGTGAGCTATGCCACGGTGTATCCGTTGTGCATGTTTGCCCGTGTGATTATCATTCAAATGGTACTAATGTTTTTCCTATAGATAAGTTATGAAGACACGATTCAAACTCTACTTTCTGACTTTCTTCCTGCTGGTATTGCTGTTTGCCCTGCAGAAACCATTGTTTATGTTGCGCTATCTAGGCATCTACAAGGAATGTCCGTTGCTCGACTGGCTGAAGGTTATCTGGCATGGGCTGCCGCTCGATTTCTCGGTGGCAGGTTATCTGTGCATCATTCCAGGATTGTTGCTCATCGTGAGCATCTGGACACGCCGTCGCTGGGTGCGACGTACGGCCAAGGTTTATTTTTTCATCGTGTCATTCCTGATGGCGATGATCTTTATCGTTGACTTGGTATTGTATAAATATTGGGGTTTCCGCTTGGACGCCACACCATTGTTCTATTTCTTCTCTTCGCCCAAGGATGCTTTTGCCAGCGTCAGTGTGTGGACCGTGATTGGTTGTGTGGTGGGTGTTCTGTTGTTGGCCCTTCTGATCTATTTCATCTTCTGGCTGTGCCTGTTGCGAAGCAATAAGTTGGAGCGCAAGTTGCTGCCGCTCAATCCGCTCCTCTTTACGTTGTTGTTCGTGTTGGTGCTGGCATTGCTCATCCTGCCCATACGCGGAGGGGTAACCGTGTCGACCATGAATGTGGGCAAAGTGTATTTCAGCGATAACATCCGCCTGAACCATGCCGCTACCAATCCCATCTTCAGTCTGCTGGAGTCTCTGTCGAAACAGAAGGATTTCGGCAGCCAATACCGTTTTGAGAAAGCTGAGGATGCAGACAATCTGTTTGCCAAGATGCTTGACCCGCAGGTGGAGGGCAGTAGCGTGAAGGCTATAGCCGATGGCGACTCTACGGCACAAAAGCACATCAACGTGCTGAATACCGAAAGACCTAACGTGCTGTTTATCATTATGGAGAGCTTCTCAAACAAGCTGATGGCTACGTTAGGAGGTGAGAAGAATGTGGCGGTGAACCTCGACGCACTGTCGAGAGAGGGACTGCTCTTCCGCCATTTTTATGCCACCAGTTTCCGCACTGACCGCGGGTTGGTGAGCATACTGAGCGGTTATCCCGCACAACCCACCACCAGCATTATGAAATATCCGAAGAAGACCCAGTCGCTGCCTTCTATCGCAGGCCATTTGCGCAAGGCAGGTTATAGTGCAGGTTACTATTATGGGGGTGACGCCGACTTTACCAACATGCGCTCATACCTGATGTCTTCGGGATTCCAAGGCATTATCTGCGACAAGGATTTCCCTGTTACTGAGCGGTTAAGCAAATGGGGTGTTCACGACCATCTTGTGTTGAATAGGTTGTTGGGTGAACTGAAACGTGAAAAGACAAAGAAACCCTGGTTCCGCGTGTTGCAGACATCGAGCAGTCATGAACCATACGACGTACCTTACCACCGCCTGGCGAACGAGCGGTTGAATGCCTTTGCCTATGCAGACAGTTGCATTGGCAGTTTCATACAACAGTTTAAGCAATTACCACAGTGGAAGAACACGCTCGTGGTGTTGGTGCCCGACCATTTGGGCTGTTATCCCGAGAACATAGACAACCTGACGCTGGAGCGCTACCAGATTCCGCTTATCATGATTGGCGGGGCTCTGAAGGGACCGGGCAACATCGATATCTATGGTTCTCAGACCGATATTGCCGCTACCCTTTTGGCACAGCTGGGTATCTCTCACAAGGAGTTCACCTTCAGTAAGGACATGCTCAACCCGCAGTCGCCTCACTTCGCCTTCTTTACGGTGCCCGATGCTTTCGGACTGGTGGATAGCGACAATCAGGTCATTTTCAACAACGAGACCAAGAAAGTGGTGCTCGACCAGGGAAAGAAAAAAGGCAAGAATCTGGCATCAGGCAAGGCCTATCTGCAGAAGCTTTACGACGATATCGACAAAAGATAATCCTGTCAGAATAAGAACAAAGAAAGCAACATGACAGAGATTATCCAGTTGGATCATAACATACTGTTGTTTGTCAACAGTCTGCACTGTACGTTTTTCGACTATTTTATGGAAGCGTGCAGTGACAAGTATGTGTGGATTCCTTTCTATCTGGCGTTATTTCTGCTGCTGATCCGCACCTTTGGCAAAAAGAAGGCATTGCTGGCGCTATTGTTTATTGCTTTGACCGTTCTGCTGACAGACCAAATCACGGCATCATTCATTCGTCCGCTGGTGTGCCGTTTGCGTCCTTCTAATCTTGACAACCCGTTGTCGGCTATGGTGCATGTCGTAGAGGGTTATCGTGGAGGCTCTTATGGATTTCCGTCGAGTCATGCTGCCAATACGGCAGGCTTGCTGTTTTTTATCATTCAGTTGTTCCGCAGGCGCGCAATAGTGTGGCTGATGGTAGGCTGGATGGTATTGGTTTGCTACTCACGCATGTATCTGGGAGTTCATTTCCTAGGCGACATTCTCGTGGGGATGGCTATCGGTGCTATCATTGGGACGCTCATGGCCCGACTTTACATGAAACTAATTACTAATTATGAGTTGAGCGCTGAGAGGTATGATCACTCACAGGGCAATGACTCTGGTTTGAAAGGCGATCAAACCTCTCCATTCTCAGTTCTCAACTCTCAGTTCGTGTTTGTTGTCTTCTTCCTTACCATTCTGGCTCTGCTGATATATGCATGGGCTTGCCTGTAACCGGGTGTGTGAACCATAGTTCGGCAGCATGAAGATAGAGGCGGTTAGCCTTATGGCCATACAATCCGTCGCCTAGTATAGGACAGTTGAGTCCGTCGTGGTGTGCACAGTGCACACGCAACTGGTGAGTACGGCCTGTTTGTGGATAAAGGGCTACACGCGTATGTCCATTCTCTACGCCAAGAATCTTATATTCTGTGACGGCTGTTTTGCCATTCTCCCAGTCCACCACCTGTCGTGGACGGTCAAGCGGGTCACTTCTCAGAGGGAGGGATATGGTATGGAGTAGTTTGTTTTCTTTCGTGAGAGATTTACCTTGTTGAGCAAGTAAATCACCTTCCAGCAGGGCAACATACTTCTTCTTTACTTCTCTTCTTTCGAATTGTTGCTGCAGGAGAGTGTTCACCTGTCGGTCTTTCGAGATGATGAGCAGGCCCGATGTGGCCATGTCTAAGCGGTGAACAATCAGCGGTCCATCGTAGTCGGGATAGTGCTCACGCATCAATGTCATCACCGATTCGCTCACCTCGCGTCCTGGTATGGTGAGCAGGTTTGCAGGTTTCACAACGACCGACAGCCATTCGTCCTCATAAACTATCTGCAACTGTTTATGGTGGGTGTTGTAAGCTTTCTGTAGCGTCAATTCCCCCCATGCTCCTAGTTCGCTTTCGTAGTCGAGCCCCTGTAGCATCCAGGTAAGAATGGGCAGACACTTACCCCGGCAGGCTGGGTAATACTGCAGGTGGTGGCGTATCTCTGCTTTCGGCGAGGCTCCCCACCAGAACTCAGCCATACACACAGGATGCAGTTGATGCTGATAGGCATATTGCAGAAGCTTTGGCGCGCAACAGTCGCCCGATCCTCCTGGAGGAAGAGGATATTTCTTCCTGACTTTAGGCTTGGTGTGATAGTCGTGCCAAATATCCACCAAATCTTTCTCCTCTCCACGTGCATTCAGCATGCGATATTGGTGGAACAACCATAATTGCAAATCCTCTGACATTTGTTTGCGGAGGGCATACAACTTCTCCAATTGAGGAGTGGGAGTTGAGGACTGAGAAGTATGTTCACCTTTTCCATCTGAGGACTCCGAACTGAGAGTCGTGGAATGAGAAGAAAGGATTTTGTTAATCTCCGAAATCTTCCGTTCTGTCTGCTTGAAATGCCCATCGGGTTGTTGGGCATCAAACACGGGCGGAACGAACTGTGGCCAGTCGTTGCGTCCAGCCAGCAGTCCCGAATAGGCGGCAATAAATCCGAGTTCTGCCGTCTTATGGGTAACCGAATTCTCGATGACAAAGTCTTTGTCCGTCTCAACAACCAACACGCCGAACATCTTGCCCCGGTCAGCGTCTTCCTTTATTGCAGGATTGCTCTCTAGCCATTGAATGACCTTCTCTGCAGCCAGTTGGCACAGGGGATGAGGTTCATAATTGAAAGGATTGTTCATCCTTTCGGGTTTCTGGATATCGGTGAGTAATGGGTGAAACATTTGGTGTTTTTATTTGTCAGTATCTCAGTACGGGCCACAGTTCGCGAATGCGTTTCTCAGGATCCCACTGTCCGTCGAATGTCCATGTGGCGGTGATGCCGAAAAAGTCGGGTGCATCTTCGGCCTCATGAAGGTTGTTGTTGAGCCATCCGCTATGACCGCCCTCGCGCGTACAATTATAATAATAAACACGCTGCCCCCACGGACAGGGGTCGAGCACCTTGTCGGTGTATGCATAACTGATGTTCGCATCCATGATTTGTTTGCTCAACTGGCAGTTTATCAGGAAGAACTGCGAATCGTGGTGATAACGTCCCAGTGGGGTGGGGCGCTTGGCATCGAAGGTGGAATTGGTGATAACCAGTTTTTTCTGTTTGTTGCCACGCCCGTCGTGCCAGATGATGGCCCGTCCGTCGCCATAGAAATGGCATCGTGTGGCATAACACCAGCCGCGAGGACATAGGAAGTCAACACCCGGACAGCGCAAATTGAGGTCAGCATGATAGTACATGCCGCCGCTGTCCCGGGCCCATAACGAAAGGGCATCGTTGCCATCGGCCCATACGTTGCAATTGATGACAATGGTGCGTGTGGCCCGTCCGAAAATAGCCATCTGGTGGGTGGTGGTGTTTTCGACGGTTGTTCCGTAATTGTTATAGACGGTCAGCCCACTGATGAGGCAGTCGTCTGCTCCCTCTTGCAGTACAATGACTCCATTGCCTACAGGCTTTCCGTGGTATTCACGAATGGTTTGTGTCTTTGCGGTTTCAGCTAGAATCAGTACCGTACTGTCACGCTGCTCGCCTACCAACACGATGTTGGGCCGGTCGATGATGACTTTTTCATGATATTCACCCTTTGTAATCAGAATCTTATAAGGCTCTTTTGCTTGCTGGGGAGCCTGCTCTATCGCTTTCTGTATGCTTTCGCCGGGTCGCACTATGGCATCAAACAGTTGTTTTTCTGGCTTTCGGTAACGAAACATCTCAAGCGTTCCATTTTCATTCGCACCCTTTGTGGTCAGACTGATGTGGACCTTCCGGGCTGGATCATGGCGCTCTGCCCATTCCTCATAGAGTGGATAGAGCTCGGCGGGGCGGCTTCCGTACCAGCTGTAACCATTGCGACGCTCTGGCCCGATCTCGTCCAGACGTTTGCGGGGCACACCGTCACGGTCGCACACATAAGGCTCACAATACTCCAAATCGTAATACCGAGCCCACAGTGGTCCGGCATTCGCATCGGCTACCAGTCGCGTGTCGGGATTTCTCTCGCGCCATCCTCTTCGCACCACACGCCATCCCGTTAGTTTATATTTGTCGAACCAGCGCATGGCTCCGTGTACAGCCTGTTTCACCCGCTCGTCAGGATGAGGCAGTTGCATCAGCAAGCGTACCAGCGATGCACTCTCCTGTGGTCCGTACGATGGCAGTTCGTAGGCACGGGCCTTTGCTGGCTGCAAGGTAATATGGTCGTGTTGCTGGCACCATATAGTGGGTTGTCCGTTCACCCTGATTTGAGCGGCCAAGATGCACTCTATGCCTTTGTCAAAAGCCTTTTGCATGCGTTGACGCAGTTTTTTATCAGTCAGTTTCCCTTGGTAAGGCTCTTTCAGCGCCACCATATCGCGCAGCATCTCCATGGTGTTATAGGTGGCATCGTCATTGAAGGTGATGTGCTCTTGGTAGCCTTGTGGATGAGGCCAGAACTGGGGCCATCCGCCATTGTCGTATTGTCCGCTGAGCAGAAACTCAACTCCCTGGCGGAAAGACTCGCGTACTTTCTTGTCACCTGTTTGCTGATACAGTCTTGCCAGGAATTTCATTTGCTGCGACGTAGCCCCGTTGTCGATGGTTGAATCGTCGGTGCGTTGCTTTTGGGCAAGAACCTGCTTTTTTTGCTCGTCGCTCATCGTTGTTACCATATCTATGTTTTTGGGCCATCCGCCAGTGCAGCGTTGCCACAGCATGATTTGCTCTCCGATATGTCGGGCCTCTTCAGTCTTAAAGAAAGCAGGTTTTGTTTCATTCATCTTCATTCGCCAAGCGCGGTTGCCCATAGGCCATCCCTCTCTTGGCTGTGCGCTAAGTGATGTGCTCAACAATATCATCATCAGTACTAGCGCCCATTTTGTCAGTTTGTTTTTGTGTTTAGTTTTTCTCATCATGTGGTCTGTTTTTAGGTTTTTGCAAAGATACACATTTTTTCTCATATGGCCAACAGATGGAAAAAAGAAAAGAATAGATTCCGCATGGGGATGAATGTGTGTCATCCGCCCGGATGCGAAATCTATTCTTGGTGGTTTCATCAGCAAGGGCTATCCTTGCACGTTATCAGCTTAAAAGCGATATAGAGCAAAAGTCTTGGCTGGAACGCTGACTTTCAATACATTGCCATCGGCCTGCACGTCGGCAGTCTTCGGTGTAACAACATTCTTGTTCTTCACCGTGTTCACGGCATCCATGCGGTCGGCATGTAGCGTTGTCACCTTACCCTTGCCCAGTGTCTTCACGCCCTTGAAGGTAATCTCAATGTCTTTGGCAGCATTACCTGTATTGACAATCTTTACGATGTAACCGTTAGTGGTCTTGTCGTAAACAGCACTAGCGCAGAGTCCATCCTGTCCGGTGACGGGTTTCTTGTTCTCGGTGAGCTGCAGCACGTGGGTACCTGGGTTGCAGGCATACATCTGCTGTACATAATAGTTCGGTGTGCGAACGGTAGAGAGGTTATCCATCCAGATGAGGTCGGGACGCCACTGCCAGCCTTCCTCATGGGCGAAGAGAGGTGCATAGGTGGCCATGTGCACGATGTCGGCATTGCGCTCGAAACCTGTCATGATGGCAGCCTCGCAGAGAGCAGCCTCAAACACGTTCTTACCCTCGGGCACGTCGACGGCTTTCTCTTTCACGTGGCAGGCGTATTCACCGGCAAACACTCTCGGGCCTTTACGGCTATAAGAGTCGTAGCGGGTGACATTCTCCATGAACCAGTCCTGATTGCGGTAGTAGTGCTCGTCCACAAGGTCGGCCTTTAACTTCGTCATCTGCTCCCAGCCATAGGTGAACTGCTTGCCATCTTTGTCGTCAGGACTCGGACCGCTGGAACCTACAATCTTCATCTTAGGATACTTTGCGCGGATAGCCTTCACAAATTTCTCCAGGCGCTCGGGATAGAGAGGACCCCACTGCTCGTTGCCGATTCCAATCTGTTGCAGGTTGAAGGGTTCGGGATGGCCCATGTCGGCGCGCAGCTTGCCCCACTTGGTGTCTGTTCCGCCATTGGCGAACTCAATGAGGTCGAGTGCATCGTCGATATATGGCTGCAAATCGTCGAGAGCCACGTGGCAGGTAGCGGCGTTCTCGTCAGGATTCTGGAACTGGCAGGCCAGTCCTACGCTCAATACGGGCAGTGCCTGTGCACCAATATGCTCGGAGAGCAGGAAGAACTCATAGAAGCCCATGCCGTAGGTCTGATAATAGTTGGGGAACAGACGATGCGGGAAGGTATAGTTCCAGCGGTTCTCGTTCAGCGGGCGGTTCTCCACCTGTCCCACGCTGTTTTTCCATTGATAGCGCGATGCAAGATCAGTACCTTCCACAATGCAACCACCAGGGAAACGGAACACACCGGGATGCAAGTCTTTCAAATCTTTCACCAGGTCGGCGCGCAGGCCATTCCAGTTGTCAGCAGGGAAGAGGCTGACATGGTCAAGGTCAACGCTCTCTTTCGACTCGAGGTAGATGCGCATGAAGCCTTTGGCATCGGTTTTCGGCGATTTGATGGTAGCAGTGTATTTCTTCCACTGGTTGCCCTTAATGGCTACACCTTTCTTCACCAGCACCTCATCGTCGGCACCAATCAGCTCGACGCGGATTTTTGCATCTCCCTTTGTGCGGGCATACACAGAGAAATGATAGTCCATGCCTTTCTTCAGCCCGATGCCGAAGAATCCATGGTTCTCAATACCGGTGAATTTCTCCTTATGGCCAGCATCCGATAAGGTCACATAGTGTGGGTTGCGGTCGAAAGCTGGGTTCTGGTCGTTTACTTTCACTTGACCGAAAGTGTTCCATCCCATCAGTTGCTGTGGAAACTCGAATGAGCGATTCTCTATTAACTCAGCATAGAGGCCTCCGTCGGCACCGAAATTGATGTCCTCGAAGAAGATTCCATACATGGTAGGCTGCACGGGAGCGCCCAGTTTTTTTGCGTTCACGATGTACTGATGTTGTGCACCAGCGGTAATGGCCGTCATCATAGCGGCCAATGCAAGGGTGAAAATTTTTAGTTTTCTCATGTGGTTAGTTTATACTTTAGATTTATAATGATGTTTCTGATTGCAAAAATACAAAAATCCACCTCGTTTGAGGTGGATTTTATGCTTGATAAGGTGGATTTTTTTGATATATTAAGACTATCGGAGAGGAGACAGTGTGAAATTGAATGTCTTATCACCGTAGTTCACGCGGTACTGCGGAAGGGCGATGGCATCCATGTCCCAGCTGTTCACACCACCCACACCAGCATGCTCGAAGTCGATGAAGAGGTTAGTGAATGCCGATTTCTTCACCTCGGGGCTGTGGCGCTGTGCTTTCTCCGTGCCCTCGTCGAGTGTCTCGATGTCGTAGTGCAGGGCCGATGCATAGAAAGGCTTGTCAGCCATCACGCGCAGTCCTTCACCTGTGCGGTCGGTCTGATTCCACCAGCGCATGTCGCTCTTTGTGCCTGTTTCCTGCGGACGGATGTAGGGATAGAACTGCTCGTCGGCCGTCTGCTTATAGATACCCATCAGCTGCGAGCTCTTCCGGTCGGCATAGTTCTCTATGGGGCCGCGTCCGTAGTATTCGCTATGATCCATCTGGTATGGCAGCTGCATCACCATTCCGAAGCGGAACATATCGCTTACCTGTGTGCTCTTGTCGGCTGTCATTTGCTCGGTCACGTCGATGCTTCCATCGGGACGTACCTGATAATTCAGTACCAGACGTGCCTTTACGTCGGGCATGTCATATTCGGCACGTACGCTCTTGGTCTTTTTGTCGATGGTGAGTGATGCCAAGTTGAGGGCAGGATTGCGCCATACGCTGTATTTCTTCTGTATGCCGGCACCCATATCGTTGTCGTTGACGGCGCGCCAGAAGATAGGCTTCAGTGTTCCGCCGTTGGCCAGCAGGTTCTTGCCGTTGGCTACATACTGGCTCATCATGCCCGTCTTGCGGTCGAACTGCACGCTGAAATGCTTGCCAGAGAGAGTAATGGTCGGCTCGTTTTTCTTGTTCACTACCTTTACCTGTTTGCCCGTGATGGTGCGTGTAGCCACCTGGTTGCGCTCAGCCTCCTGCACGGTCAGCTGGTTGTAGGCCACCATTTGTCCACGTTGCATCAGGGGCTCGCTGTTCTTCAGCACAAAGCATACGTTCAGGTAGATGTCGTTGGCTCCCGAGATATTGCGCAGCTCATAGGGCAGGGTGATGTTCACGCGTTGTTGCGGTTCGCAGTTCAGTTCGCTCACAGTTCCCTTATTGGCCACATTGCCGTCTACCACAAGCTGCCATTGCATGCTGACATTTGCCAGGTTGCGGAAGAAATTCTCGTTGTACACGCTGATCACGCCATTCTTCAGGTCGACGGGTTCTGCCCAGATATTCTGATATTGGTGGGCTACCTCGTAGGCATGTGGGTTCAGCTGTCGGTCAGGACCGATGATGCCGTTGCAGTTGAAGTTATTGTCAGAGGCATCATAGTTGTTGTAGTCGCCACCATATTTATAATGGATGGTGTTCAGATAGGCATAGTTGTCCATCTTGCTGTTGTCGAAGCTGCCCTTGCTCTGTGGGGCATGCAATGCCTGGTCGACAAAATCCCAAATGAATCCGCCCTGATATTTCGGGTATTTGCGGATGAGGTCCCAATACTCTTTTAGGCCGCCGCTCGAGTTGCCCATGGTGTGGTTATACTCGCATTGGATGAGGGGCTTGGTCTTCGATGCATCTTTACAGTAATTCTCACACCACTTGTGCGAGGCGTACATCGGGCACATGATGTCGGTGTTGTCGCCACCCTGGGCACGCTCCCAGTGGATGGGCCGTGAGGGGTCGTTCTGTTTAATCCACTTATAGGCAGCCGTGAAGTTCGGACCGTCTACGGTCTCGTTGCCCAGCGACCACATGATGACGCTAGGATGGTTGAAGTGGGCAGCCACATTGTGCTGGTTGCGCTCAAGAATCTGCTTGGCAAACAGTTCTTTCTTCGCCTCCGAGTCGGCCTTGTAGCCGAATCCGTGGCTCTCTTGGTTTGCTTCAGCACAGAGGTAGATACCATATTGATCGCATAGGTCATACCACACAGGGTCGTCGGGATAGTGGCAGGTACGCACGGCATTGATGTTCAGTCGCTTCATGATTTGCAGGTCCTGAATCATACGCTCTTTCGAAACGATATATCCTCCGTCGGGATCTATCTCGTGGCGGTCGGCACCCTTGATGAGGATGGGCTGTCCGTTTACTAGCAGTTGCGAGTTTTTGATTTCCACCTTGCGGAATCCCACCTTCAGTGGAATCACCTCGCTCAGCGCAGCCACGTCTTTGCGTTTCACACCGCCCTTCACCTGTCGCATCAGCGGGGCTTTCCATACTTTGGCAAGCAGCGTATATAAATAAGGTGTCTCTGCAGTCCAGCGTTTCACGTTGTTCACTACGATGGTGTCGCTGTTGGTCATTGTCACCAGTTCGCCCTTGGCATCAAAGAGGTAGTAGTCTACACGCACATTGCCAGCCACCTTCTTCTTGATGTTCAGTACGCCGTTCTGATAGTTGTCGGTCAAGTCGGGAGTGAGCTGAATGTCCACCAGCCGCTCCTGTTTGTCCTTGCAGTACAGATAGCTGTCACGTGCCACGCCCGAGAGTCGCCAGAAGTCTTGGTCTTCGCAGTACGAACCGTCGCACCAGCGGAACACCTGGAAGGCAATGAGGTTGTCGCCAGGGTGTACGTAGGGGGTGATGTCGAACTCGGCAGCCACCTTCGAGTCTTCGGTGTAGCCTACATACTGTCCGTTCACCCACAGATACATGTTCGAGGTCACTGATCCGAAGTGGGCCACAATCTGCCGGCCGTCCCAGTTGGCCGGAATGTTGATGGTGCGCCGGTAGGTACCCACGTGGTTGTCTTTCTCGGGCACCAAAGGCGGGTTGTTCTTAAAGTGACCACGCCATGCAAATCCGATGTTCACATATACAGGGTCGCCGAATCCATTCAGCTCCCACATGCCGGGAACGGGCATCTTGCCCCATGCTGAATCGTCGAAATCGGTCTTCCAGAAGTCTGTGGGACGCTCATTGGCATTCTCCACCCATTTGAACTTCCAGTCGCCATGCAGCGAGACGAACCTTTCCGAGTTCTTCATCTCACCTTTCAGCGCAGTGCTCTCGTTCTCATAGGCAAAGAAGGTGGCATGCAGAGGCAGCCGGTTCACCTCGTTCACCTGCATGTCTTTCCATTCGGTAAACGTCGGTGTGGGTGCCGTCACGCTCTCCGTCACCTTTTTCTGCTCGGTCTTTGCCTTCGCTTTTTTTACTTTCTTCACGGTCTTGGCGGTCATTCCCGTGACGGCCAGACCCATTAAAGCCATGATGAATAATTGTCTTCTCATAGAAAATATTTTTATTTATTTAGATTTCTGCGTGCAAATATAGAAAAAATATAGCAACCAAACGGAAAATTATCATTCAAAAATAGAAATAAATTGTGAAAAAAACATTATTTTTGCATTCATGGAAAATCTTTATATCAAGCAATTCCCCGATTTGATGTCGGGCAAGAAAATTCTTTATGTGCATGGCTTTGCTTCTTCGGGACAGTCGGGCACCGTGGTTCGCATGCGCACGGTGATGCCCTCGGCTGTGGTGATCGCTCCCGATCTGCCCCTTCACCCGCAAGAGGCCATACAACTGTTGCGCGACACGTGTACGGCCGAGCAACCCGATCTCATCATTGGCACATCGATGGGCGGTATGTTTGCCGAGATGCTTTATGGCTACGACCGCATCGTCATCAATCCTGCCTTGCAGATGGGCGACACCATGGTGAGCCACAATATGGTGGGAGCGCAGCACTTCCAGAATCCGCGGCAAGATGGTGTGCAGGACTTTATCGTGACCAAGGCACTGGTGAAAGAGTATAAGGAGATGACCCAGCAATGTTTCAGCGGGGTGAACGACGAAGAACGGCTGCACCGTGTGGTGGGCCTTTTTGGCGACGAGGACACTACCGTCGATACCTACGATTTGTTTGCCAGCCACTATCCACATGCTATCCGCTTTCATGGCGAGCACCGCATGAACGACAAGAGTTTTATGCACTCGGTGTTACCAGTCATCCGATGGTTCGACGACCGGCAGGAGCATCGTGAGCGTCCCATCGTATATGTGGGTCTCGACACACTGCGCGATGCCTGGCAGAAACCCACCAGCAGTGCTCAGAAAGCCATTCGCCGTCTCATCGAGCATTATCGTGTCTTCTTTGTTGCGCCTTCCACCACCAACGAGCCCCAGCTGATGGGACAGACGGTGGCATGGGCCATGGAGTATATCAATGTGCCGGCCTACGACCATCTGCTCTTTACCAATCAGCTGCATCTGTTGTATGGCGATTACCTCATCACGTCGTCGTCGCTCTATGGTGCCTCCGATTTCATGGGCACTCACATTGTCTATGGCAGCGATACGTTTAAGACGTGGGAAGACATCATCGAGTTCTTCGACCGTTTGGGAGGACAATAAAAATAAAAAAGCCCGGTGAGCAAATTGTTCATCGGGCTTTTTTAACGTATAGAAATTTACTATCTTATGAATATCTTAGCATTTGTCCTGGACGCACATTCTTGTTCTTGCCAATGCGGTTCAGCTTGCAAAGAGCCTCCACTGTAGTACCGCGCTTGCGGGCAATCGAGTATAGTGTTTCGCCCTTGGCCACCTTATGATACTGCTTGGCACTGCTGCTGCGCATCGACTTCTCTGCCTCGCGGGCAGCTGTGTCGGTGTTAGGACTCGAGGTACCGCGCACCATATCAGGAGTATAGCCTCCGTTACCCACTTTGCCGCGCATGCGTGTGGCCTCACGGGCATCTCTGTCGTAAGTGCGCTTGGTGAATACATAGTAGTCGCCTGTCACGTCCTGGTTGCGGAAGTCGAAGAATACGGCCGGGTTGAGAGCTACACCGCACAGACGTGTCTCGAAGTGCAGGTGCGAGCCAGTGCTTCGTCCGGTGTTACCACCCAGTCCAATCACGTCGCCAGCGCGTACTTCCTGATTCTCTGTCACCAGTTGCTTCGACAGGTGACCGTAGATGGTCTCCAGACCGTTGTTATGGCGAATGACGATATACTTACCGTATCCTGCAGGCTCATAGCGCACGATGCGCACCTTGCCGTTGAATGCCGAGCGGATGGTATCGCCGATATATACCTTAATATCCAGTCCTTTGTGCATGCGTCCCCATCTTGCACCGAAGTTCGAGGTCACCACGCGGCTCGGTGTGGGCATGCAGAAGTTGCTCAATTGAATTGTAAACGAGTCGGGCAGAGCCGTGGCGCGATGGGCATACTGGTTGTTCCAGTCCTCGTAGAGGTCGGCCGATGGCGACTGAGCCAATTCTTTGATTAAGAGGTCACGCAGAGCCAATGTGTCAACGGTTTTCATCTTCCGGTCTACGGGTGCTTGTCGGGCCAGCAGGTCCTGAGCCGACATTGATGTGGCACTCATAGACATGAGCACTGTAACAGCAATGGCTTTTATTTTGTTTCTTAAATTCATCATCCTTATTTTTAATTTCATGTTTGGGTTGTAAAAGGGCTTGGCTAATCCCTTGTTTCTTGCTCAATGAAAGCCAGAAATGCCTTCTTTGAGGTAAAAATTCGTTGCAAAGGTAATAAAAAACTTTTTAAAACGTGTCCGCGTTAACAGTTTTTATTGCGATTTTAACATAAACGAAGTTTTGTAATGCGTCCAAAATCAAGATATTGCAGCCCAGTTGATGTTGGTTTTCCGCAGTTCGCGCAGGCGGTCCCACAACATTTTGTACTCCTGTTTCTGGCAGGTCGGGTCGTCGTCAATAATCTTTTGCGCCTCGTCGCGGGCCATCTGCACAATTTGTCCGTCGCGGGCAATATCGGCTATCTTCAGGTCGAAGGCCATACCGCTTTGTTGTGTTCCCTCCAGGTCGCCAGGCCCGCGCAGTTTCAGGTCGGCCTCGGCAATGCGGAAGCCGTCGTTGGTGTCGCACATGATATCGATGCGCTTGCGAGTCTCGGTGCTCAGCTGTGGAGTGGTCACCAGTATGCAGTAGCTCTGGTCGGCGCCACGACCCACGCGTCCGCGCAGTTGGTGCAACTGCGACAGTCCGAAACGTTGTGCGTCGAGTATCACCATTACCGAAGCGTTGGGCACGTTTACGCCCACTTCTATCACTGTGGTAGCCACCAGTATTTGTGTCTCGCCACTGACGAACCGTTGCATCTCGGCCTCTTTCTCTTTCGATTTCATCTTACCGTGCACTTTGCTCAGGCGGAACTCCGGAAATACCTCGAGCAACGCAGCATAGCCTTCCTCCAGATTTTTCAGGTCACTCTTCTCGCTCTCTTTGATCAGGGGGAACACGATATATACTTGTCGCCCCTCGTTGATTTGTTGGCGGATGCCCTGATAGAGGCTTGTTGTCTGGTTGTCGTACTTATGCAGGGTCACCACAGGCTTACGGCCTGGCGGCAGCTCGTCGATGATGCTCACATCCAAGTCGCCATAGATGGTCATGGCCAGTGTGCGTGGTATTGGGGTGGCCGTCATCACCAGAATGTGGGGTGGGTTCTGACTCTTTCCCCACAGCTTGGCCCTCTGTGCCACACCGAAGCGATGTTGTTCGTCGATGACCACCATGCCCAGGTTGCGAAACTGCACCCAGTCTTCTATCACTGCATGTGTGCCCACCAGAATCTGCACACTGCCGTCGGCCAGTCCTTGCAGGATAGCCTCGCGTCGCTTACCTTTCACGATGCCCGTGAGCAGTTCCACACGGATGTCCATGTTCTGCAGAAAGTCGCGGATGGTTGTCAGGTGCTGCTCAGCCAGAATCTCCGTGGGTGCCATGATACATGCCTGATAACCGTTGTCAAGGGCGATGAGCATCGACATCAGTGCCACCAGCGTCTTTCCCGAACCCACGTCGCCTTGCAGCAATCTGTTCATCTGCCGTCCACTACCCATGTCGGCACGTATCTCGCGCATCACCCGTTTTTGGGCCTCTGTCAGTGGGAACGGTAGGTTGTTGTGGTAGAAACCATTGAAAAGTGCCCCCACATGCTCGAACACGTAGCCACGGTATTTGCGGCGATGGTCGCTGGCATACCTTAATATATTTAGCTGTACGTAGAACAATTCCTCAAACTTCAGTCGCAGCTGGGCATGTTGCACGTCCTGCAGTGTCTTCGGGTAATGTATGTGTCGGAGAGCCGTGTCGCGCGCCACCAGTCGCAGTCTGTTGGTGATGAAGGGCGGCAACGTCTCGGGCAACGGTGTGCTGATGCTCTCCACCAGGTTCTTCGTGAGCCGTTCGATGGCCCTCGATGTCAGTCCCATGGTTTTCATCTTCTCCGTCGTCACGTAGTAGGGTTGCATGCCCATTTCCGAAAGCTTTACGTCGGCAGCCTTCTCCATGTCGGGGTGTGCAAACTGATAGCGGTAGTTATACACCGTAGGTTTTCCAAACACAATATATTCTGTGTTCACCTTGTAGTCGCGCGTCACATATTGTGCCTTGCTGAACCACACCAGGTCTACCACACCCGTCCCGTCGGTCATGTGTGCCACCACCCGTTTCCGTCGTGGCCCCATGTCGAATTCCTCGAAGCTCAGTATCTGTCCTTTTATCTGCACGAACGGCATGTCGCCAGTCAGTTCGCTGATCTGGTAGATCTTCGATCGGTCTACATATTTATAAGGATAATACTCCAGCAGGTCACCAAATGTGTTGATGCCCAATTCCTTGCTCAGTATCTCTTTCCGTCGTGGTCCGACACCCGGCAAGTATTTGATGTCCTGGTTGAGTATATCGTACATTTTTCTAGTTGATAGATGATAGCTGATAACTGAGAGTTGATAACTGAGAGGTATGATTACCCTCCAGGCTGAGGCTCAAACTCGAAAGCGAATCACACCTCTCAACTATCAGTTTTCAGTTATCAACTTGAAAGAATCCTCCATTCTCCATCCTCCATCTTCAATCTTCCATCAGATAACTCTCTCCCACCTTCATGTCAAAAGGGGTGGTAATCTTGATGTTCTCTCGGTTGCCCTCAACGAGCGTTATGGAATGGCCATAATGTTCCACCACCGACGCATCGTCGGTGAAAGCATCGCAGTACGGCTGTTGGAAGGCTGCCTTCAGCAATTGAATGTCGAAAGTCTGGGGTGTCTGTACCAGTCGGTAGTCGGCGCGTGGCTTTGTGCCCTCAACGATGTGGCGCAGCGTTTCTACCACAGGCACCACAGGCACCACCGCGCCGTCTGTGCGGGCCGCCTCGTAGCAGCGGTCTATCACATCGGTGCTCACAAATGGGCGCACGCCGTCGTGAACTCCCACGACGCCCGTTTCGTTGTCAGCAATCAGGCTCAGCCCGTTCTTTACCGAGTGGAAACGTGTCTCGCCGCCGTTTGCCAGCAGATAGTCCATGTCGAAGTGGTACGTGCGGCACAGTTCCCGCCAGTAGTCTTGCTGTGAATCGGGCAACACCAGAATGATTTTCAACTCCTTCGAGTATGCTCTGAAGCACTCCATGGTGCGCATCAGCACCGGTCGTCCTCCGATGGGCAGAAACTGCTTCCGTACGTCCGATCCCATGCGCAGGCCTTTGCCACCCGCCACGATAATCACGTAGTCCATCTATCCCTCCATCAAGTGCAGGTAACGCATGCCTTCGGCCACGCCTCTGGCCGTCTCTTCGTCGGTAAGCATTGCCAGCAGGGTGTAGGCATAGGGGAAGGCTGCTGCGGGTCCTTCTCCCGTAACGATATTTCCATCCACGGTGAATAGGGCTGCTGTGTATTCAGCACCAATGAGTGTCTGCTCAAATCCGGGGTAGCAGGTGGCGCGCTTGCCATTGAGAAGACCCAGTCCGCCCAATACCAGCGGAGCCGCACAGATGGCCGATACCAGTCGTCCTGCCTCGGCCTGTTCCACTAGCGCCTTTTTCAGTCCTTCGTGTTCGTTCAGGTTCGAGGCTCCCGGCATGCCGCCAGGCAGCATCAGCAGGTCAGCATCCTGCAGATCGGCGTCGTCAAACAGCAAGTCGGCCTCTATCTTCACGCCATGAGCCGATTCATCAACTAGCGATCCCGTGATGCTTACGGTTTTCACGTCCACGCCACCGCGACGCAGTACGTCCAGTGGAATCAGGGCCTCGATATCCTCGAAGCCGTTAGCCAGAAACATAAACACTTTCTTCATATCTACATCTATTTTATGTCTTTTTACGGCACAAATATACAAAAAGTTTGCCAATTGCCATCATTTTCTCTGATAAAAGACAGGAAATAAGTGTTTTTCAGGGCATGTTCACATCCATCATAAAACACATTCGGTGCTTGCCCTTGGCCTCGCTAGCGACACCAAAGACAAGCACCGTTTGTTAGTATTTCTCTTTACAATAGGTTTACTTCCCTATGATTTTGTCAATCCGCTCACGGAAATCAGCAGCGCTGGGACGGAAAGCCTCACTCTGGTTGATGGTCCCATCAGGGTTGATGATGATGAAACGGGGAATACCCGTCACGCCCCATTGCTTGCTGATCTGCTGATACTCCTCTTTATCACAGATGAACTGCGGCCACTCGGGCTTGTCGTTCTCCAGTTTCTTCACCCATGCATTGTGGTTGTGGTCGATGCTGATGCTGATGAACTGGATCTTTGGATTGTCCTTGTAGTGGGCAACATGCTTCTCGATATAAGGAATCTCAGCACAGCAGGGAATACACCATGTGGCCCAGATATCGATGAAGAGATACTTGCCGAAATAGTCGGAGAGCTTGTGCTTGTTGCCCTGCAGGTCGGAGAACGATGCATCGGGGCATTTGGCACCGGCCTTCGTAGCCATGCGCGAGTCGTAGATGGGCTGGAAATAGTCGAGAGTCTGCTTGGGCGATGCTTTCTTGAAGGCCTGCCAGAACTTATCCATCTCGAACACCTGGCCGCTATAGCTGCTGTTGAACACCTGCATTCCTAAGTCGCTGAGCAGACGATGGCGAATGGTCTCGTTGGTGAAGGTCTTATCCACATTGCTGATATAGTCGAGCGCATAGGCAGTCTGGTCGACATCACGCTTGTTGGTGGTGAGTTTGCTCTCCAACAGGCGCTGCGGCAGACGGTAAAGCTGGTCGACGCCAAACACATCGTTTGGGTCGATGCGACTGAGGAGCTGCTTGTACAACTCGTCTTTCTTCAGGTCCATCTTCCATGCATGAGCTCTGGTCTCGGTGAGGTCAAGCTGGGCGGCAAGGTAGTGTACCTCGGCACGATGCACGAATTGATTCCTGCGGTCGGCATCCTTCACGGCCTTGGCTGCTTTCATCGTGGCTGCATAGTGCTGCTCAAGTCGACGGTAAGCCTCATCGAAAGAGATGGTGTCGCGTTTCTCGCGTTCTATCCTCTCCTTATACTCGTTGAGTTCTTTTTCCGACATCTCTTCAAGGTCCTCGGGGTCAAGGGTGCGTGGGGCATAACGCTCGGGGGTAAGGCTCATGTCTTCCATCAGAAAACGTGACTCAGCCGCATTGTCACCTTTGAACTTGGTCTGTAGCTTACCGTTCTTCAAGCTGATGTCCATGCAGATGGTCTTGCCTGGCTCTAAGAACACGTCGGCCATGTGTCCCCCACCGATGAACATACCCATCTCTGTGGGTTCTTTGATTTTGTCGGTGTTGTTGTACGTCCATACACCTTTCTCGTCGAACTTCATTTGCTCAAAGTCACCTTTGACAGACAACATACTGTTCTTCTGCAATGCCGGGTCCTTGATGGTGACCTTCAGCAACTGTGCCTGTGTGGGCAGCACGAAGGCTGCCCCGACAAGCATCATCATTATTTTCTTCAGTCCGTTTTTCATCTTTTATTATGAATTATGAATGATGCATTATGAATTATGCATGATTAATAGTTTTGCGTGAGCGATGGATTATATCTTGTGGCATTGGCTGGGAACGGCAATACCCATAGTGGCGACTCGGGCGAGAGCGTGAAAGTGCCATAGCTGCCCAGATTGCGGGTGATAGTGCGCTTATAGTTGGCCTCGGTGTTCCAGCGTTTGCAGTCGAAGAAGTTCTCATAGCTGGCAATGCACTCCACCCATTTGGCGCGCTGCATCATGGCCATGGCTTCCTGTTCAGAAGGATTGCCCTGTGCAAACGGCTCGTAGTTCTCTACGCGTTTGGCTCTCACGCGGTCCACCATCTGCAACCCTTCTTGTATCTTGCCTGTTCGGATCAGACATTCGGCAGCCACATAGTACATGTGGTCGGTGACGATGCCCCAGGGGTTGCCCCAGGTGTCCCATCCCTGATAGAGTGCAGAACCCGAGATTCCTGAGAACATCTCGCCCATCATGACAGACCATCCGCCCATCAGATCGTAGTTGATGACATAGTCACCCTCCTCAAACAATGCATAGGTCTCAGGCATGATGGTGGTAAAAGTTGGCGACACGCGTGTACCCGCCCCGATATACAGCAGGTTGTTCTCTGCAGTTTGTGGCAGCGACCATGTCATCGACTCCACAATGGCCGAGCGGTCCTCGATGGTGTTGTTCAGTCGGAGCGAAGCCTGTGCGTAGGGAAGCGCCTCTGCATAGTGTTTCATCTGCATGAGCACCTTGGCGCGCACTGCATTGCCGAAAGCCTGGTCGACGCGTTCCACATTGGTGTTCTTTTGTGGCAGTTGTGCAATCACCTCGTCGGAACAGTCTTCGAGAATGCGGCGGTATGTTTCTGCTAGTGATAGTTTTGTTTTCTCTTCCGACACGTCGGTATTGACAACGTATGGAATGCCGCCTTCGTCCTCGGCTGTGGCATCATCATACTGTTTGGCATAAATATTCACCAGCAGCCAGTGCAGATAGGCTCTCACCATGCGTGCCTCTGCAATGTAGCGCGCCTTGTTGGCGCTGTTGCCTGTGGCGTCGTCCATTTTCGAGATGACCACATTCATATAGTTGATGTATTTATAGCAGTTCTGGTAACGTGCGTCATCGGTAGCGAGGGCGGCACGGTCGATGCTCTCGTCGTAGGTGGTGTAAGCATAGTTCAACGTGTTGGACTGTGCCATCACCTCGGCCACGTTGAGGAACGAGCCATAGCTCTCGTTGCAGATGATGCCCAGGTCGGATGCAGGAGACACATTGATCATATACTCCTGATTGAGAAGCGACTCCAGGTCGTCTACATTCTCGAGTGTGGTCATGCCCTTGGGCACGATGTCGAGTTTGTCGTCGCAACTGCTCAGCAGCAGAGAACAGGGGGCAAGGAGCAGCAGAAATGCCTTCACTCCGGCATTCTTTACCTTATTATATATGATGGCTTTTGTATTCATAATTATCAATTGTCAATTGTCAACTATCCATTATTAAAAGTTTACGTGCAGACTCATGGTGTAGCTGCGCGGAGCCTTGTTGAGAGGAGTGCCGTCGATAGGCGAGTTAGCCTCGGGGTCGATGTCGAACTTGTTGCGTACCCAGGTGCACACATTGTTCATCTGCACGCGCAGGCGGATGGCATTCATGCCCAACTTCTTGCACCAATTCTTCGGGAAGTTGTAGCCCAGCACCACGTTGCGCAGTTTCAGGTAGTCGGCAGGCACCACGTTGCAGTCCAGATAGGGAATGCTATAGGTGCCAATCACGTTGTTCTGTCCAAGGTAGCCATTGGCCACATATTGTGTGGGGTCGTTGGATGTCCAGTAGTCCAGCATGCTGGCAGGAACCACATCCAGACGGTTGTTATAGCCTATTTCGCTGCCTCTCGTCGACCAGTTGTTCACATTGGCGCGCATGTGGTGTCCGCCATAATAGCTGAACATGGCCGAGAGCGAGAATCCGTTCCACGTAATCTCAGGGGTAAAGCTCGACATCACCTTTGGGTCGAGCGAGCCGCTATATACGGCATCCTCCACTTTAAAGTCGTCGGTGGTAATCTCCGAGTTGTGTGTCTCGCCGGCCTGGTCGTTCCAGGTGATATACTGGATGTGGGTGTCCTCGTCGTAAGCAATGCCTGCATAGCGGGCCGAGAACAGCGAGTGCACGGGATAGCCCTTGTGCAGGGTCCAGGCGCTGAGATTCTGATAGCCCGAAGTGGGCTCGTGGTTCACCTTTGTCACCTCATTCTTGTTGTACGAGATATTGAAGGCGGCATTGATGCCCAGGTCCTTGCGTGTGGCAGGTTTCAGAATCTCACCATTCAGTTGCAGTTCCACACCATTGTTGGTCATCTCACCGTTGTTGATGGTCAGCGATGTCCATCCTGTGGTGGGGTCAAGGTCGGTAGAGGTGAGCAGGTCGGTGCCTTTCTTGTGATAGTAGTCTAGCGAACCGCTCAGTCGGTTGCTCCACAGCGAGAAGTCGAGTCCGAGGTTCCACGAGGCAGTCTTCTCCCAGCGCAGCTGATCGTTGGGCGGGGTGTTGAGCGTGGCTCCGAGATTGCCGTAGATGAACTCATTCTCGAGAGTGGCAGTGAGGAACGACGATACCGAAGAGTCGATATTACCGGTGAGACCATAGCTGGCGCGCAGTTTCAGGGCGTCAATCCATGCATATTTCTTCATGAACGCCTCATTATGGATGTTCCAGCTGGCACCTACCGACCACAGCGGACGGCCGCGGAACTCTGGATCGGCACCGAAGAGGTCGGTCTTGTCCACACGGTAGGAGAAACTGGCCGAGTAACGGCTGTCGTAGGTATAGTTGCCGGTGAAATAGAGCGAATAGAAACGGTGCAGCACGTCGGAGGTGGTGAACGACGATGACTCGGGTGCGCCGGACATGGTGTAGTTGATGCCCACGGCCGATGCGCTGCCCTCGAGGTTCTTCAGTTCGCCCAGGTTGATGAGCGCGTTGCGGTTGGTCTGTGTCTGCTCGTCGTAGCCCACCAGCAGGTTGCTGTTCGACTTGGTGCGCGACTCGCGGAACTCAAAACCGGCCAGTGCCTCAATGGCATGTTTCTCGGCGAAGACATTCTGATAGCCCGTCTGTGCACGGAAGGTATAGTAGGCACCCTCATTGGTAGTGGTACGCAGTTGTCCGCCCTCGGGGATATAGTGCTTGATTACCGATACAGGCACCTGGATAGGCTCCCATGTCTCGGGGTCGTAGTCCTCCATCATCTCAATGCCCTCGGCCGTATAGATGTTGTAGAGGTAGCGCATGTCGTAAGAGTCGGCTTTCAGATAGCTGTTGCTCTTATAGTAGATGTCCTCATACTGGAAGTGGGCACTGGCAGTCCATCCCGGCAGGATGGTGGCTGTGGCACTGGCAAACGAGCGGATGTTGGTGCGACGGCTGTTGTTGAAGTTCATGTTCAGCTCTTGCAGCGGATAGTAGGCAGCGTCTTTCAGTCCCAGGTCGGGATTGGAGAGGGTAGGCTCGTAGAGTCCGATGTATCCCTCCATCGCAGCCTCTGTGCCGTCGGCATTATACATGCTCATGTAGGGTTGGAAGAAGTTGCGTCCCGACACCTCGCTGCTGACATGCTGCTTGGCACGCTCGCTGATGACGTTTGTGCCAAACGAGAGTTTCAGCCACTTGGTGGCATCGAGGTCGCCGCGGTAACTGAATGTCAGGGCGTCGTTGCGTTCTTTCACGGCTCCCATGTTGTCACCCTTGTAGTTCAACACGATGGTCGAGTTGAGATATTTGCCGCGTGTGCGCAGCGAGAGGTTATACTGCTGCAGAATGCGGTTGCGGTCGTAGGCGTCCTGCCACTCGCGGCGGTAGTCGTTGCCTGCCAGCCGGTCGAGCTGCGACTGCAGGTCGCTGTCGCTCAGTGTGCCCAGATAATTGTTGGTGAGCAGGCGTGCCACTGGGCTCAATGCGAGCAGGTTGGTGTTGTAAGTACTCAGCAGCGATTCAAAAGCATTGGCGCCAGTGCTCATCCAGGGTTTTACGACTTTGTCGACATCCTGTCCGGTCCTGGCAGCCTCGGCCTCGGCGGCAGCCTTGGCCTGCACGGCATTGCGCATGCTGTTGAAGTTGTATTTCTCCAACGCGATGACCTGTGCCGCGTTGGCCCAGCCGTAGTTGTCGTATTTCTGCATCTCGCTGATGGTGATGTCGGTGCTGAAGTCCACCTCGAGTTTCTCCTGATGGGCACGCTTGGTGGTGATGACAATCACGCCGTTCGATGCGCGGGCACCATAGATGGCGGCAGCCGAGGCATCTTTCAGCACGGTGATGTTCTCAATGTTGTAGGGGTTCACAGTCTCAATACTGCCTTCGATGGGCAGTCCGTCGACCACCACCAATGGGTTGGTCTTAGCCTGGAACGAGCTGATGCCTCGGATGGTCAGCGCATTCTCGCCACCACCGTTCAGTCCGTTGTTATAGCTCATCAGTCCTGGTATCTGACCTTCCAGGTTCTCTACGATAGTGCCGGTGTGGCGCTCGTCGAGTTTTTTCGAGCTGATGAGCTGGTAAGAACCCGTTGCATTCTCGCGCTTGATGTTTTGATAACCCGTTACGAGCACCTCGTCGAGCAGGTTCTCGTCGGCCTCGAGGGTCACCATGACGAATGTCTCTTTCGGGCTGACGCGCACCGTCTTGCTTTTCATGCCCACATACGATATTTCCAGGATGGGCTGTTTGCCCTCGGCCAGAATGGTGAACTGTCCGTCGAGGTCGGTAGTCACGCCAGTGTCAGTGCCTTTCAGCTTCACGGTGACGCCCGGCAGCGACTCCTCGTTCTCGTCGATCACTATTCCCGTGATGTTTCTTTTGAAGAAAGGGCGGTTTCTCCCTGCCTTTCGCAAGATGACCGTTCCTTTTGTAATTTCGTAGTCCAGGCCAGCCTGTTCATAGAAGATACGGTTGAGCAACTGCTCAAGCGTAGCATTTTTCAACACATAGGTGATGGGCTGCACACCCTCTACCACCTCTTTTTTATACACAAACTGGTAGCCAGTTTTCTTCCGCAGGTCTTTCGTCACCTGCTCAATAGTTTGGTTTTTGTAGTTCACGCTGTAGGTCTGAGCCACCGCTGTCAGCGGAACGAGCATCAGCCACGCTACAATCGCAAAGATGATTTGTGTTTTCTTCATGTCGTAAATAATTGTATTACGTTTTTTTAATTCTCCATTCTCCATGCTCAATTCTCCGAGATGACAATCTTGTTGCCATGTTGTACCAGCCGTATGCCGCCTATCTTCTGGAAGATGTCGATTACCTCGCTGAAGCTGCCGTAGCGCGGAATGCTGCCCATGAACTCGGTCTTGGCCACCTTGGCGTTGGCAAACTCATACTCGAAGTCATACCAACGGCTCAGTGTGCGCATAATCTGCTCGAGGTTTTGGTTCTCGAACACAAACACGCCACTGCGCCAACTGGTCACCACATCGGTATCTACTTTCCTTACGCGGGCGGAGGCATCGCTGCGGGTGAACACCGACTGACTGCCGGGTGTGAGCATCAGTTCGCTGCCATTGCCACTCACGGGCTTCAATGCAATACTGCCTTCCACCAATGTGGTGAAGATGGCAGGCTCGTCGTTGTATGCATGCACGTTGAACTCAGTGCCCAGCACGCGCACTTCCTGGCCGCCGCTCACCACATAGAAAGGCTTTTCGGCATTCTTGGCTACCTTGAAATATGCCTCGCCCGACACTTCCACGCGCCGCTCATCGCCGTCGAAAGTCTCAGGATAGCGCAGTGTGGTCTCGGCGTTGAGCCATACTTCGGTACCGTCTTCGAGCGTGATCTTGAACTCGCCGCCACGCGGAGTGCTCAGAGTGTTAGGCGCTGTCTGTTCGCCATCCGCCGATTTCTGTGCCTGGGCAATGGCTTCCATATTAATGGTTTGGTCGGCACCCAGTTCTACGGTCTCGCCGTTGTCGAGTGTCAGCACAGCCTGCGTGCGGCCTGGTTGTATGTCGGCCTGAGCCACTTGCGCCTGCGTTGCCGCCTGCTCCATATTCTGATAAGCACGATAGAAGAACACGCTACCCACAAGGAAGAGCAGGGCAGCAGCGGCCAGATACATATATTTCGAGCCTGAGCCGTGTAGCCATGAACTTGTGGCCTGTGGTCTGGAACCCTGAACGGCTCCGGCATTCTCGCCAAACAGTCTGCGCTTCATGTCCTCAAGCGGACGGTGATAGTCTGTCATCTGGCTGCGCCGGAACTCCAGTGCCTGACGGTCGGTGTCCATGAGCCGCTGGTAAGCGGCCTCATTGTGCTCGTTCTGTTTTCGCCACTCACTGAGTATCAGCTGTTCCTCTTCCGTAATTGTTCCGATGGTCTGTTTGCATATCAGCCACGAAATCAGATTTTGTTCTTCCATCTGTGCCATATATCTTTTGTTTTTTTGTAGAGGCAAGAAGCAAGAAAGTAAGAAGCAAGAAAATAAGAGGCAAGAAAGTAAGAAGCTAGAGATATGACTTCACTTCTGCTCTTTTTCTTTTCCACTTTTTCACTTTTCGCTGTGTTACCTTGTCTGTTCGTCAATCGTATTGGCGGTCTTCTCTTCCGAGGGCCTGCTGGCATCGGCAGCAAAGATGTTGCCGTTCTTGTCGATCATGATGAAGCGGGGAATGCCCGTGATGCCCCAGTCGGTCATGAACTGCTTGGCTGTATCTTTATTAATATTATACTGCGGCCATGCCGGCTTGTCGGCGGCAATCATTTCTTTCCATGCATTCACATTCTCATCGACAGAGATGCTGACGAACATCACTTTGTCGTTACCTTTAAACTTCTCCACCAGCTGGGCCATGAACGGGATTTCCTTCTTGCAGGGTCCGCACCAGGTGGCCCACACATCAATATAGGTGAACTTCCCCTTGGCAATATCCTTTAGCTGCACTTGCTGGCCGTCGGGCGTGTCGAGCGTAATGTCAGGCGCAGGCACACCTTTGTGGGTCTTGTCCCATGCAGCAATCTTACTCTCATATTTCTTGGGGATATCGGCATTCTCATCGCCGGCAAATTTCTTGTAGGCATCGAAGAATGCATGATAGTCGCCCGAGTCGTCACCGAATGTGAAGTAGTTGTAACCAACGGAATTCACTACCTGTCTACGAAAAGCTGGGTTGGTGACATGCTTCTCGGTCAACTGCATCAGTTCTGTGCAGTACGGGCCCATGTCGCTCTTGAATTCCACACCGTTGCTTGTCATTGACAATAGTTTTGTGAGTGACAGTCCGGATATGCGGCTGATCTCATCGTTGATGTCAACATCCGCTAAAAGAGCTTTGTATTCGGCATCGTCCTTGGGGTTAAGCTTCTTCTCATAGATGTCGTTGCTCATGATGCGAGCCTTTTGCTCCTTGCATTTCGCATCGTTCAGACGTGTGTAGAAGTAGCGCAGCTGCTTGTTCTTGATATTCTTCAGAAGCGGCTTCACTGCGGCATACTCATGGTCAAGCAGTTGGAGAAATTCCTCTGTTGTCTTCTTCTGAGAAGGGTCGAGCGAGAAGTAGCGCATGATGTCATACGCCTCGTTCATGCGGCTCACCACTGGCGACACGTCGGCTCCCACACCTTTGTAGGAAGCAACCAGACGACCGTCTTTCTCTGTAATGGTCATTTCCTGCGTCTCACCTTTTGTCAGGTGTGCGCCCAGCGCATTGCGTCCTTCAGCCAAGACACCCACATCGACGGTCTCAACAGGCAGAACGGTTTCGAAGACGAACACGCCGTCTTTCACGGGAATCTCTTTATATTCGGTCTCCATGACGTCGCCCTTGGGCGAATACTCAATGGTGATGCTCTTCAAATTTACTCCTTCAACCTTGCCTTTCAGCAGTTGAGCCGGTGTCTGTAGCGCAAAGAGGGCAGACAGTGCTATAATAAATGTTCTCTTCATGTGTTGCCTATTTTGTTTGTTCCTCAATCGTTTTGGCGGTCTCCTCATTCGACGGTCGTGTGGCATCGGCAGCGAAGATGTTACCGTTCTTGTCGATCATGATGAAGCGCGGAATGCCCGTGATGCCCCAGTCGGCAGAGAACTGCTGGTTGGTCTTGCCATGAATGTTATATTGTGCCCACTGCGGTTTGTCGGCGGCAATCATCTTCTTCCAGGCCTCCACGTTCTCGTCCACCGAGATGCTGATGAACTGCACCTTGTCGTTACCCTTGAAGCGCTCTACGAGTTTTGCCATGTGGGGAATCTCCATCTTGCAGGGTCCGCACCAGGTGGCCCACACGTCGATATAGGTGAACTTTCCCTTGCAGATATCTTTCAGTTGTACCTGCTTGCCGTCAGGGAGGTCGAGGGTAATGTCGGGCGCCGGGGTGCCTGTGGCCGTCTTTTCCTTCGATTTCTTCACTTCCATGAATTGTTTGTACATGCCATCAGCGATATTTGCATGCTCGCCGGCGAACTCTCTGAAGCGCTTGCTAAACTCCTCATAGTTGCCGGAGCCGTCACCATAAATATAATAGTTCTGCCCGATAACCTGTACCATCTGTTTGCGAAGGTTGGGGTTGCTGACCAGCTGATTGGTTACCTCCATCAGCTCATAGCAATATGCCTCATTGCTACCTGCCATGTCGCTCTTGGCTTTGTTGAGAAGGACCCAAAGAGAGAGGTTCGTCTGGTAGTTGATGGGGTCATTCACGTCAAGACCTTTCAACAACTCTTGCAACTCGGCATTCGTCCTGCGGTCTATTTTCTTGTGTTCGCAGTCGTCAGCAATGAGTCGTACTTTCAGCCATTTGTATTCTGCTTCAGCCAACTGACTGTAATAGGCGCGCAACTTCTTGTCTTTTATCTTGGGCAGCAGGGCTTTCACCTTCACGTTTTCTTTCTCTAACAAGGCACGGTACTCTGCGTTTGGCTTGCGCTGCGAAGGATCCATAGCGTCGTAGTTGGCCATGTCGAAAGATTTTGCCTTTTGGTTCAGGAAACGGCAAACGTCTGTGTTCGGAGCCTTGAATGTGACCTGTAAGTCACCGTCCACTTTTGTGACGGTCATTTCCACCGTCTTGCCTTTTACCAACTGTGCGCCTAGGGTTCCTTTCTCTCCCACATAGATAATCACATCGGCTGTTGGTTGAGGCATTTCCATGTCGAAGGTAAATGTGCCATCGTCAGCAACCTTCAGGTCGTGATACTGCGAAAACATAATGTTACCGTCGGGAGCGTAATTAAGGGCGATGTCTTCCTTGATATTCACCAGTTTGCCTTTCAGCAACTGTGCCTGTGCCAGCGATGGCATGGTGATGAGGGCAAATGCCACTGCCATTCGGGTGAGTCTTGAATGTTTCATATTTGTTTTAAAGGTTAAAGTGAATGTTTCTTTTTTGTTGCTAATACGCAGACAAACGAAAAGTATGTAACATAAAACGCACTTTTTTTTCGTTTTTTCTACTATTTCACAGAAAAATGATTATTTTTGCGAACGAATTATCGTGAGAGATGAACATCACTGAAGAGATATACCACGATTTCAAGCGTGGTGAAATCGACAGCCTCTATGCCCAGGCATGGTCGTCGCTCATGGCATATGCCGCCCGCACACTGGGAGACAGCTATGCCATGATGGCTGAGGACTGCGTGCAAGAGGCTATCGTCAAAGCCTACAACACGCGCGACTCGTTCACCTCTCCCTTCCAGATGAAAGCATTCCTCTTCACCTGTGTGCACAACCAGTGCATCTCGCTCATGCGACGCGGCAGCACGCAGACAAAATACCTTGCCCACATCGCTACCGACGACATCGAACCCGAGATTTCGGCGGCCATGATCGAGCAGGAGACGCTCGACATGCTGCATGCTGCCATCGACGAACTGCCCGACGAGCTGCGCCAGGTGTTCGAGCTCAACTTCGAGCAGGGCCTGCGCAATGCCGAGGCTGCCCGGCTGATGAACCTCACCCTCAACGGGTTCAACAAGCGAAAGGCAAAAATGATTAGCATGCTGCGCGAAAAATTCCACAACAACCATTCTATGCTCACGCTCATCACCGTGCTGATGGCGTAAGCATCTTTTCCATGTTTTTCCAGCTGTCCAATTGCAACCAACCTAAGTGGTAGTTAGGTACGTTACAAGTGGTAGTTTGGTACGTTACAAGTGGTAGTTTAGACCCACCTAATTTTCAGCCGCGTGCATTATGGCTTTTTATGCCTCGCAAATATGGTATTTACGATGCGTAAATATATCGTTTACGTTGGCTAAATATATCGTTTACGAACCGTAAACATGTCTTCTGCAATCTTCAAGTAGCCTTCTGCAATCGTAAAGTAGCCTTCTGCAACTCTAATGATGCCTTCTATACCCTAGTAACAGCTACTTTTATGATGCATTTTTATGGGATTATACAGGCTTTAACCACCAACATGCTGTAGGGACATAGTTCGTCTATGTCCGAAAACCAATTGATGTGAATGGAGAATGGAGGATGGAGCATTTGACCACCTCTCAAGCTATCCGGACATACATAAAGTAAGCCAGATACAATAAAAATAGGATAGTCGTGAGACCATCCTATTTTTATTGTATCTGGGCCTTGAAACAAGTGACTTTTCAATTTGTTATGAAATTACAATTCAATTTGTTAACAAATTAGACTTCAATTTCTTAAGAAATCGCACACCAATTTGTTAACAAATCGCATCTTAATTTCTTAAGAAATCGCACCTTTATTTGTTAGCAAATTGAAGATTGAGAATGGAGAATTGGAATTCCGCTAGGCTAATTCTCAATTCTCAATTATCAATTAGAAAACGTCCTCCATTCTCAATCTATTTCATCACGTCGGGTGGACAGTCCTCGGGACGGCTGCCCCACGATTTGTTGGGTTGCGGCCCCATGACGAAGCGGAGCACACCGCCCTGCTTGATCATGTCGTGGGTGATGTAGTTGCGGGTGTAGGGTTGTCCGTTCCAGGTGGCACTCTGGATGTAGCAGTTGTCGTGGCTCACACCGTCGGCAAGGATGACGAAGTTCCCCAGTTGTGCCTGCGGGAAGGTGGGTGTACCTATAATATAATAAGGTGTGGCCGGACATACGGGATAGAATCCCAGAGTAGAGAAGACATACCATGCCGACATCTGTCCGGCATCGTCGTTGCCGCTCAGTCCGCCGGGCGCATCCATATATTCGGTGTCGAGGATGTGGCGTACCCACTTCTGTGTGCGCCAGGGCTCGCCGGCATAATTGAACATGTAGGCCACCTGATGACAAGGCTCATTACCATGCCAGTAGAGTCCTTCGGTGAACATTGAGTCGAGACGGCTCACGTAGCGTTCGCGGCCACCCATCAGCTGCATCAGTCCGTAGGGATCGTGAGGCACATACCATGTGTAGTGACAGGCAGCGCCCTCGGTGATGAACTTCACGCGGTGGGTCTGGTCGTTGTTGTTGAGCCAGCGCCCGTTCTTATAGCGTCCGTCGGCCCATCCGGTGCGCGGATTGATGGCGTTGCGCCAGTTGGCGGCACGCCGCATGAGTTCTTTGTAGTCGGCAGTCTTACCCAGCATCTTAGCCACCTGCGCCAGCGCGAAGTCGTCGTAGGCATATTCCATCGTGCGGCTCACCTGCTCGTGGGTATGGAAAGCCTCTGGCACACTGTCTTCCAAAGGGATGTAACCGTATTTCAGGTAACTGTCAAGGGCACGTCGTCCCTTGCCGTCGCGGTATTCCTCGGGTGAGGCTACGGTGAAGGCGTTCTTGCGCATGGCCTCGTAGGCTTTCTCTACGGGTATGTTCTTCACGCCCTTTACCAAGGCGTCGGCGAGAGCGGCGGTGCAGTGGTCGCCAATCATGGCAGCGGTATAGCTGTTCCAACAGGGGAAGATAGGCAGCCATCCGCCCTGGTCGTACATGTAGAGCAGGCTCTGCATCATGCTGCTGGTGGTGGGTTCGAGCAGGATGTTAAGCGGATGGAGCGCACGGTAGGTGTCCCACATCGAGAAGTCCATATAGGTGCGCTGGTAGATGGGCTTTCCGCCAATCTTTCCGAGCGAGTGCTGCTCAATGGTTTTGCCGCCTGCAAACGCCGGGTGCCGCCCGTCCTTGTCGCTAAAGGCCCGTGGCAGGAAACTGGCACGATAGAGGGCACTATAGAATTGAGAGGTGAGAGGTGAGAAGTGAGAAGTGTGATTACCTTTCGAGCTTGAGCCACTGCCTTGAGAGTAATCATACTTGTCACTTGTAACTTGTAACTTGTCACTTATCATCGCTCTTTTCATCTTTTTCTGCCAGGCTTCGACCACACGACAGCGGGTGTCGTAGAACTCCCAGTGAGGAATTTCCTGAGCGATGTTGTTCATCACGCCCTTCATATCGACGAAGCTGCTGCCGGCTTTCACAAGGAGCTCTTGTCCCTCTTCTACGGGGAAGGCTACCCAAGCCACCGTGTCCTCGACACCGTATTCCTCGATGGGCTGCTCAAACTGAACGGCAAACCAACCGTTGAAGCCGGCCTTTTCGCCCCACCCCTGGTAGATGCGGTGCACAGGGTTGTAGCCGTAGATGCAGTTGCGGGCGGTGTCGACGGCCACAAAGCCTTCGCCCTCGTCGCTATTGGGATTGACCACGAAGTAGGCCTTGCCGTCTTTCTGATAGGTGAAACGGAAGAAGGCGCAGTGGCTCAGCCCCGTCATCTCAGCCTTGAGATGCTCGTCGGGCAGCACAACAGAGTAGTAGTCGGGATGCGACACTTCCTGATCGTGGCTGAAGCGGCTGGCACGCTCTTCGGGTTTCAGCCGCAGACGGTCCATCAGCGGCATGAGTGTAAACGTGCCGTAGTCTTGTGTGCAGCCGCCGGTGAGCCAGTGGCTGTTGCGGAATCCCTGCAGGTGGGTGTCTCTATAATAATAAGGTGCAATGCACTTGCGCTCTGTGTCGCGTGTCTGTGGTGTCCAGAAGTTCATGCCGTTGGGCTCTAATACGGCGGGGATGGTTTGTCCGTGTTCCTCTGTGCCTTTGCCGTAGCGGCCTGCCGATGCGGTGACGGCATAGTCGGTGCCAATCATGGTGTTGATGTGTTGCAGGCGCCCTTGGTTCACATAGTCGATGATACGCTGGCGCACCAGCTTCTTCATGTCGCTCCAGCGCAGATACATCTTGGTGGCACGCAGGCCGAGTTTCACCTCACGCTCGTTTTTCAGCACCTTGACGATGACCTCTTTGCCATTGGTATAGAAGATGAACTGCAGGTTGGCACCCATGGGCAGCACCTCGTCCATCTTGTCGGTGCGTTCGTCGCTAAGCGTCTCGTCGCCGATGAGAGCCAGCAGACGATAGAGGTTGGTATCGTGGCCGAAGCGCAGGTGAGCAGCAATGGTGCCGCTCTTGATGGCCTCGTCGGCATCGCTGACAATGCGCTCCCACAGTGATATGGCCGAGCGGGCGGCCATGCCGTAGTTGTCGGGGCACATGCCGTTGACGGTCCACATGCGCAGGTTGTTCTGGTCGTAGACCGAGCGCCACTCGCTATCGGTGAGCACATCGTTGAACGAGATGTCCAGCTGTACATCTTGCATGTCGCTGGCAATGGTGTGCAGCTCTGACAGCAGCTTGTTCTTGTCGGCTACCTGCGAGGGGTCTTTGAAGAGGGCGCTACAGAGACGGTCGCCAGTGAGCCAGCCGCGTGGATGGACAGTGGCCTCGAAGGCTTTCAGCTCAGACGACGTATAGGCTATCCATGCCATATCGGCCGAGTCGGTAATCATCTCTATAGATGGAGGATTGAGGATTGAGGATGGAGGATTGAGAACTCCGCAGAACGCCTGCATGCTTTTCTGACAGCGGTCGTAGACGGAGCTGCGCGCCTCTATCTTCCGGTTGTCGGCAAACACCTCGGGGTAGTGCTCCATCATGCGTTGGGCAATGCCACGGTGCTGCTGCGCTCCCAGGGGCGTGAGCTTGCCGCCGTTGCCTTGGGCGTTTTTCCATATCTTCTTCAGGCGTCGCTTTACGCTCTTGCCCAGTTTGGTCAGGTTTTTGTCGTCGGCAAACTGCTGGTTCACCCACTCGTAACGGCTGTCGGACGGCAGCCAGCGCGAGCCGTGGCGCCCGTAATGCGAGATATAGAAAGGCTTGAAACCTTCGGGAGCCGGCGTCAGTTTTACATTTTCAGGAGCATGGTATGCATAGTATACACCACCCCAACGGTCGTATTTCGAGGATGGAGACTGGAGAATGGAGGATTGAGCATGGAGGACGAGGGTGAATAGCACCACGGCCAGTAATGCCACAGGACGGATGAAACGATGGTTGTTGATCATACCTTTGCAGTAATAGGTTTAGTATAAAAATATGTCGTGTGCGCAATTCTGATGCGCTAGCGCTGCAAAGATACAAAGAAATGGGGGAAAAGCCAAATTTATTGAAACTTTTCAGAGAGGGGATGTCTTTGTGCGGCTCGATGCTCACTCACCGAACAGTTCGTCGATGAGCGAGTAGTAGAGCGGATCTTCGCCCACGAAGGTCTTGACAATCTTACCGTCGGGGCCGATGAGAATCTTGGTGGGGAAGGCGATGATGCCATACGCTTCGAACACGCTGCTGTCGTCAGGGCAATAGACGTGCAGCCATGGCAGGTCAAACTCCTTCACCGTCTGGCGCCAGGCCTCCTGGCTGTCGCGACAGTCGATGCCCAGAATGTCGAATTTGTCTTTGTATTGCTCGTACTGACGGCGCATCTGTGGGAATCCCTCCTTGCACCAGCCGCACCACGAGCCCCAAAAATCGAGCAATACATAACGGCCACGGAGCGACGACAACTGTAGCGGCTGTCCGTGGATGTCGGTGAGCGTGAAGTCGGGAACCTCAACGCCGGCAGCCTGCTTGCGGGCAGAGGCTTCCTCGCTGTCGCGCTGCATCTTTGCCTGTTCGAGCGGACCATATACCAACTGGCGTACCTTTCCTTCGCGCACAGGGCGCGCCATGAGGGCGATGGCCTGCTGCATCATGGGGATGTCGCCATTCATCTCGGCTGTCATCACCGCCACCACAGGGTTGTCGGCATGGCGCCGGACAATGGCCAGCAGGGCGTCGTTTTGTGTCTTCAGCATGGCGGGCTGCATCTGGTTGTACACCTGCTGCAGCGAGTCGCGGTTACCACCGTCAAGGATTTGCTGGTTGAGGGAGGCCGTCAGGTCGGAAAGAGGCTGTTCGGCCACCATCACCTCTGTGATGAGCGCTTGGTAGTCGGCATAGAATCGACTGCCCGAGACTGTCCAGTCGGCAGGCAGTGTGCCCTTTATCTCGACGGTCTCGCCAGGAACGGCAGGCAGACGGAAGAACTGTTGTTCCTCACCACGGAAAGAGGCGGGTGTGGCTGCCTCGATATACATGGCATGAGGCAGTGGAAGGAGAAAGTCGAACGTGCCGTCGTGTCCGGTGAAGAGCGTCTGTTCCTCACCGTGAATCACCACCAGCGTGTCGCCCACACCCTGCAGTTGTGCCTTGATATGTAGTGCTTTTTTGTTGGCTGCCATGAGCGGCATGGCTGCCATGAGCCACATGAGAATGGCTCCGAATGCGTAATGTCTGAACATATTTTATGCAATTTTATACATAAGACGTGCTCAGCCAGAAAAAGTTTCGCGCATTTGCATTTTTTATAGAATAGCAACAAAATTTCGGGGGAGTGATGTTTCGAGGGGACGATATGACGAAATATCGTTATCTCGAAATACCGTCCCTTCATTCATCAACTTGCAATGTGACCGCCATTAATCCCACGACAACATCGTTGGAGAGCGTGCGCAGCGAAAGGCTCTGAAGGGTTTTCTGCGGATGAAGCGGCATGTCGAGCACGATGCCGGCACCCTTGGCGAAGTAGCGCTGCTGATAACCGTAGCGATCGCCCATAGCCATAAGCTGGCGCGAGACGCGCAGCGTGGCAAAGTCGAGACGGTAGGGGCGTGGCTGAGCTGCATGGAAAGCCAGTCCGTCCTCGTAATAGTCTTGCTCGATGGGACACCAGTTGTGGGGATTCTGCAGGTGCAACGTATCGGAACTGCCATCGGTATAGCTGACCGTGACGATGGCGTTGTCGATGCGGCTCTGCATGGGGTTGGTGCTGCCGGCCATGAGCAGGTAGGCATGACTGGCACGGCCTGCGAGCGGCACCTCAACGGCGTCGGGATAGTTATCCCACAGCGATGTATAGACAATGTTGCGTCCTTGTTGGGGGAACAAGAAGGGGATGCCCCCGCCAATCTGCACTGTGAGCGTGCCATTGTCGGCATGCTGGCGCATCACACTTTCGTCGACAGTGGCTGTGTGGTCGGGGTGACACCAGTCGCCAATGCCTTGTACGGGAATCTGCAGCGTGGTGTAGGGCGGACGGGGAGAGAGGTAACGGTTTTTGAAGATATCAGACACTTGGCTGTTGAACCATCGGCTGATGTCGACTGGTTGCAGATGGTTGGACTGCACATCGTCGAAAAGATTGCCCCATGGCTGGACGTCTGAACGGTCGGCGGTGACGAGCGGACGGGGTGCGGCCTGTCGTCGGGGACGCTCTACCACGATGGTTTGTCGTTTCTGGCTCGTTCCCAGCGTCTCCACATAGCCATAACCAGTGTTCTGGCGGAGCACAATCTGCAGCGGACGGGCAAAATACTGTTCTATCTCGTAGATTTCCTTATTCCCCTTGCGGCGGAAGGTGTATTTAAAATAAGGTGTGGAGATCTCGGCATGAGTCCATTCTTGCGGAAAACCGGGGCGCAAGATGCAACGGCCGTTGAGAGCATCGGGCTGAATGCCATAAAGTCCTTGTATGAGTGTGCGGGCCGAGATGCCCGTGTTGTCGGAGAAGTCGCGATACAGCTCACCACGAGCCTTGTCGTAGTAGCTGATCTGTCCGAAGTTGCCAGGACTGTCGCCGAGGAAGGCCAAATCCATGATGTTGGCCTTCATCAGACGGAAAGCTTCGTCGCTGCGCCCCGCCAGGAAATAGGCCAGTGCCATGTGCATCACCTCCTCGCCTGCCACATTGTTGATGCTCCAGTCATAGGGCAGCCAGTCGGAAGTAGAGAGGGTGTAGAGACGTGGTTCTTTGTGCGACATGCCTTCGTAGACAACGGGAATGTGGGGAATGCACGAGTCGACATACTGGGTGGCGCGGAAGGCCATTTCGTCGGTAGCCGCCCCACAGTCGATGGGCGTGTAGATGGTCCATAGGGCTGCATGGTTGTGCGTGCGTCTTAACCCCATCAGGTCCTCATACTCAGCCCAATGGCCACGGTTGCCGAGCCACAACCGCTGGTTCATGGCGGCCAGGGTCTTGGCTGCCTCGCGGCGGTAGTAGTCGGGATTCTCGCCAATGAGTTCGGCCATGCGCGCCGCCAGTGTGAAGGCACGATAGTTGTAGGCCGACGAGTGGGTGACAGCACCACCATTGTAGTAGAGGGCATCGCTGGCCCAGATGCAGCAGTAGGCATCGTAGAGCCCGTCGTCGTCGGGGTCGAAGTTGCGCTTCTCCCATGCCAGATGACGGGTCAGCACAGGCCACATCTGTCGCATATAGGCTGTGTCGGCATCGTATTGGAAATGCCACAGCAGCTCGTCGATGTAGTTGAGGTTCATGTCGTAGTGGTGCATCTGGTTGTCGCGACGGGGATTGCGACAGATGTAACCGTTGGAGTACATCTGTGTGCCCCACTTCTTCACGGCCCGCGCCATCCCTTTCTCGGGGTCTTGCGAGGGATGAGGAATGACAGGCTCCACATGAGTCACCTGACTGGCGGCATAGGCAGAGAAATGAGAACGGGCACGAGCGGGCATGCCCAGCACGTCGGCCAAATAGCCAGCACGCCAGCCATTGAGGGGCATGCGCCATACCACGGCTCCGTGCAGCCATACCTCACCGTCCCAGGCACCATCGGCAGCGGCCATCAGCGCACCGCCGAGGGTATTGATATATGGGTCGGGTGTATGGAATACAATCTGGCTGTCCAGCCATTGGTGATGGCTCAAGGCCCGGTCGTAGCAGGCTTGAGCGTCGCTGCCGGTGGGAGTGCTGATGGTGTAGACACCATTCTCGTTGACTGCCACCATGACATAGGTGGCGGCAGTGCCTGCTGTCCATGTTGCCGTCTGCTTATTGGTCTCATTGGGGGCAGGGTCGAAGCTGTCGCGAGGGTCGGCATTCATGTCGCCTGCCCGCTGGAACTTCTGTACCTTGGTGTCGCAGACAATGCACTCGAGCTTGGTTCCGGCAGCAAACCCCTTGGTCTGAAACCGCCAGAGGGCAGCCTCGCTGTCGGGCATGGCCAGGGCAGTGATGGATAGTGTGCCACGGCCGAAAGCAGGGTCGGTCAGCCGATAGGTGCGCATGCCTGCCCGATAGCGGGCTTCGCAATGAGCGGTATTTTCCAGTGCTACGGTTTTTCCGTTGACGGTCAGCCGAAAGCGGATGTTACGGTTAGCCCGCTTGCGATAGGTCGCAAAGATGGGCCGGTCGCTGGTCTCTACCCGGAACTCGGTATATCCGCCGTAGAGCGCACGTGTGTAGCGGTTCGTGCCGTTGGTACAAACAATGTCGTGTCCGTCGGGGTGGTATTGCAACACCCTCGTCTTGTTCGCAGCCCCAACATGCATCGACAGGGCTAGAACGAGCAGTAAGACAAGTTGGAAATGCTTCATCATGGAGTGAGTGTGAGCACCTGGTCGCAGTAGTCAACCACAGCCGGCCGGTGAGTAATAAAGATGATGGTCTTGGTATGGTCGTGCAGCAGGTTCTGCAGCAGCTGCCGCTCGGTGTCGGGGTCGAGGGCACTGGTCGACTCGTCGAAGAGCATGATGTTGCGGTTGCGCAGCAGCGCCCGCGCAATGCTGATGCGCTGAGCCTGTCCCTCGCTCAGTCCGCCGCCAGCCTCACTGCAGAGACTGTCGAGACCGTCGGGCAGTGTGCTTACAAAGTCGGCACAGGCTGTGCGTAGTGCCTCGAACATCTCATCGTCGGTGGCATCGATCTTGCCCAGCCGCAGGTTGTCGCGTATGGTGCCGCTCATGAGGGTGTTACCTTGGGGTACATATACAAAGTTGCAGCGCATCAGCGGACTCAGCTGCTGTGTCCTGTGGCGGTCGTAAATCTCAACCTTACCACTATCGGGGTGTAACAATGCCAGGATGAGGCGCACCAACGTGGTCTTGCCGGCACCTGTCTCGCCTAAGATAGCTGTGCAGCTGCCCGGACGGAAATCGAACGACAGGTGGCTGATGACGGGCTTGCTGGCATCATCGTCGTAGGCAAACGTCACATCACTGAAACGCACACCACATGGTGAGTCGAGCTCGATGGGGTCGCCCTGCTCTTCCAGCGGGTTCTCTTCCAGTTCCATGAGTCGTTCGGCAGCGGTAAACACGCTGACGAAGGCTGGTGCCAGTTTGGTCAGCGAGCGGGCCGGACCTTGTATTCTGTTCACCAACTGTAGGAAAGCGGTCATGCCGCCAAATGTGAGCGTACCTTCCGACATGCGGACGGCACTCCACAGGAAGGCTATCAGGTAGCCCATCGCAAAGCCAAAGTTCAATATCAGATGCGAGAACACGGAGAACACGGTGCGTTTCACCACCCGATGTCGCAGCTCGCTCTGCGTGCTCTCCAACCGGCCGACCATGGCGTCGTCGCTCTCCATGGTCTTGATGAGCATCCGGTTTTGAATAGTCTCCTGCAGCACGCTCTGCACCTTCGAGTCGCTATCGCGCACCTGGCGGGTCAGCGACCGCATCTTGCCAACATAGAATTTGCTCAGTACCACAAACAGCGGGATGATGGCCACGGTGATGAGCGCCAGTACTTTGTCCATGAGAAAGAGGTAGACGAATGCGCCGATGAACATGGCCAGCACCGACAGACTGTTGGGCAGCGTCTCGGTGAGGAAATTCACCACATTGGTTACGTCGAACTCCAGACGGTTCAGCACGTCGCCGCTATGGTGCGACTCCTTGCCATGCCACTCGGAACGCAGAATGCGGTCGAGCATGCGTTGCTGCATCCGGTTTTGTGCGCGGATGCCTAAAATGTTTTTCACCCACACACCACTAATGCTGAGTGCAAAATTGGCCAGGATAAGCATCGCCATGATGCCTACAGCCTTATATAGCGAACCCTCAACCACGTGCGAGGCTACGTCGATGGCATGTTTTACTGCCTCTACCTGGGCCAGGCTCACTGCCACCCCCATCAGACCTATTGCCGCATTCAGTGTGGCTTGCAGCTTGTTGCCATGCCAAGCGCGCCAGAGCCATTTCATGATTTCCCTGGCTGAATACTTGCTTTTCTCTATGCGCAGCAGTTTTTTTATTCCCATCTTCTCACTTTAATTTTCACTTGTCACTTAGAGGACCCTCTTCCGTCTGCTCCCCACATCATTTTCTCGCGCAGGGTGGAGTAGAACTTATGCCCGCTGCGCTTCACCACACATATTTTGTAAGGAGCCTTTCTGATGGTCAGGCGCGTTTGCTCGTCGCATTTGGCCGAACGCCCGTCTACGGCAATCAGGAAATTGTGGCTGCGGCTCTCTACGGTGAGCGTGATGACAGCCTCGTCGGAGACGACTACCGGACGGATGTTCAGGCTGTGGGGTGCCACGGCTGTCAGACAGAGTACGCCCGTTTGTGGTACAAGTATCGGACCACCGTTCGACAGCGAGTAGGCGGTAGATCCGGTAGGGGTGCTCACAATGAGTCCGTCGGCCTGATAGGTTACCAGTTCCTCACCGTCGATACAGGTGCTGATGCTGATCATTGAGGCATCATCGCGTTTCAGTACGGCAATGTCGTTCAATGCCTTCTCACATATTGCCAGCGGTTCACCGTCGGTGTCTACCTGGATGACCGTCCGGTGCTCTACCTCATAGTCGCCATGAAAGAGTGAGGCCAGCACCGACTCTACCTCAGCAGCCGACGTGTCGGAAAGAAATCCCAAACGGCCCATATTGATGCCGAGCACAGGAATCTGCTTGTCGCCTACAAAGTGGGCTGCCTTCAGGAACGTGCCGTCGCCACCCATCGAAAGGGCAAAGTCTGCTTGAAAGCGGGTATCTGTAATCAGTTTGTCGGCCTTTACGTCTATCTTTTGTTCCACGGTCAGGAAATCATAGAAACTCTTTTCTATGAGGACTTCAGCCTGTTGTTCTGCCAATACCGACAGAATCTTCTGAATAGACGCTGACTTGTTGGCCTGATAGACATTGCCGAAAAGTGCAAACCTTAACTTCTTTGATGACATAAAGCTATTCATTATTTATTTTTTGCCAGTCTGCCATGCTGTTGGTTGTCAGGCAGTTTGTGTCAATATGCCATGAATGTTATGGCATGAGTGCAAATTTAGTGATTTTTAGCGAATAAATAACGAAAGAACTGAAGAAAATGACGAAATAAAGTGTAAACATGAACAAAAGTGCCACTAAGAGACTGCATCTGCCATGCTGATGCAGTCTCTTAGTGGCACTGATTGTTAATGGCCTGAATGGCGGCACTACTTGAACAGGCGCTGGGCAAACTCTGTGAGATAGATGCGCCAATTGCGCCAGATATGGCCGCCGTCGCTCTCGCGATACTCATATTTATAGCCTTTCTCGTCGAGATAACGGCGCAAGTCAGCATTCTGCTGATATAAGAAATCAGTCTTGCCGATGGCTATCCAATAGAGGCGTGGTTTGCCGCTGAAGAGGGTGGCCAGTTGTTTCTGTACCTCTTGGTTCTGTTGCAGCAAGTCGTAGAAGGAGGCGTTGCGATTGGTGCCGCCTGAGATGTGCAGGCCGGCAGAGAACAGACCAATGTAGTCGAACGACTGCGGGTAGCGTTTCGTGATGGCAAAGGTATGACCGCCGCCCATCGACAGTCCGCATACAGCACGGTTCTTCTTTCCTTTTGCCACTTTGTAATTGCCCTCTACAAACTTTACAATGTCCATAAAGCTCTCGTCCATGGTGGCGGCAGGTCGGGAGGTGTGGTTTATACTGGCCATGAATGAGGGCTGATACATGCCGCGGCTCCACTCACCGGGTGCTGCCTGACAGTCCACATTGCCATTGGGCATGACCACAATCATGGGGCGTGCCTTGCCTGTGGCAATGAGGTTGTCCATGATTTGTGCGGTACGGCCGAGCGTGGTCCATGCGTCTTCGTCACCACCGGCGCCATGCAGCAGGTACATCACGGGATAGTTGCGGCCGCGCTCATAGCCTGCGGGGGTGTAGACGGTGAGGCGGCGCTTCATCTTGAGTGTAGGACTATCGTACCACACCTTGCTCACATTGCCGTGTGGCACCTCGTTCACACGGTAGAGATCGCCACGGTCGCCATCGGCATGACTGACGATGAAAATGTTGGTGAGCGATGCCACATCACGGCTGATATAGACATTAGCAGGGTCGAGCATGCGCATGCCGTTGACGATGAACGAGTAATTGTAGAGCTCAGGAGCCAGCGGAGCTGTAGTAAAGGTCCATACACCGTTCTTACCCTCGGTGAGTTCGGCAGGAAGAGTGATTTCTTGTTTACCGCGAGGGGTGTCGACAGTGGTGGGTGAGAGGAAATCGCCAGTCACCATGACGCGCGATGCTTTAGGCGCATGGATGCTGAAAGTGACGGTGTGGTCGGGGTTGACTACGGGCGACTGCACTTGTGTTCCGCTCCAGAGTGCTTCCTGGGCGGTAGCTACGGTCATGCCAAGGAGGCAGAGAAAGGTTGTTAAAATGGTCTTTTTCATGTTCGCGTTTAGTGTTGAATGCGACAAAGATAATGATAAATTTTGAAAAACGGGCTGAGATGGGGAGGTTTTTTGCTTTGGGGCGGCGGCATAACCGCCGCTTACAAGAAATAATAGGGACATGAGATATGAAAGCCTGCATATAAAGTAAAGGTAATAATCAAAGGGGTTTATATATAATAAGGTGGAGATGTGAACAAGAGTTAAATTTTAAGGAAGGGATAAAAATAATAGGCAAAAAGCTTGGAACATATTGGAATAAGTTATACTTTTGCAGTGTACTATTCAACTAGTACACTAAAACATAAAGTTTATAACCCTCAAAACCATCAAAGGAATGATACAGATTGAGAATATCAGTTTCAATTATGCAGGCTCTGCTAACAAGGTGTTCAGCAATTTTAGCCTGCAACTCAGTAAAAACAATATCTATGGACTGCTCGGCAAGAACGGCACGGGCAAGTCGACCCTGCTCTATCTGATCAGTGGACTGCTGCATGCACATAAAGGCACTATTACCATCAACGGTGTGGAGGCAAGCAGACGGTGCCCTGAAGTGTTGGAGGAGACGTTCATCGTGCCCGAGGAATTTGAGTTGCCCGATACGACACTCGAAGAGTACGTCAGCATCAACAGTCCTTTCTATCCCCGTTTCAGCCGCGAGGTGCTCGACAGCTGTCTGCGCGACTTCGAACTGCCCACCACCCTCAAACTCAACTCTCTCTCGATGGGGCAGAAGAAGAAAGTGTTTATGAGCTTCGCCCTCGCTGCCGGAACGCGGTTACTGCTTATGGATGAACCCACCAACGGTCTCGACATTCCCTCGAAGGCACAGTTCCGTCGCGTGGTGGCCAACCACATGACCGACGACCGCATGCTCATAATTTCTACCCATCAGGTGCACGATGTGGAGCAACTGCTCGATCATATTCTGATACTTGACAACAGTCGTTTGCTGCTCAATGCCTCTGTTGCCGAGTTGTGCGAGAAATACTGCTTTGAGTATCGGCAACCAGGACAGCCGATGGGCGATGTAATCTACAGTGAGCCGTCGGTGCAGGGCAATGCCGTGATAGCCCCACGCCATGAGGGTATGCCCGAGACACAACTCAATTTGGAATTGCTGTTCGACGCTGTGGCCAAAGGAACCATTCATAATGCATAATTCATAATGCATATTATTCTAGAATGCATCATTTAAAATTGATTTGCTATGAAGAATTTCAATATCAAACGATTTGGGCGTGTGCTGAGGTGGACCTACGAGCACGACAGACATGAGTTTGTGCGCTCAACCCTGATGGGAATACAGGGATTGACAGTGTGCGTGGTGTTTATTCAGATAGGACAGATTCACTCTGCGAGAACAAACATGGTGGGGGCGCTGGCCCTGATGATTGGCTTTTTTGCAACCATCATCTGCACTGGCAGCAACATGCACTATAGCATGAAGACGCGCGACGACTGGCGCACACTGTCGGTGCTGCCTGCCAGCAACATGGAAAAGTTTCTGGCACGCTATGCCTCATCGCTGCTGATGATGTTGGGCGGGTTCGCAGCACTGGTTGTGGCCGACGTAGCGCAATATCTGTTGATGCTCATCATGAACTCGAAGATGACCACACTGCTGGGCTCTTACATCCTGCAAAGCAACACCTTCCGCATGATAGCCGAGGATTCTATTGTCGATCACTTGCAATTTGGCTGTTTCGTCCTGATGCTTCACTCGTGCTATCTGGTGGGTTGCAACTTTTTCCGCAACACGAAATACGGCTGGGTGTTCACCACCTTGGCACTGATTGTGTTAGGCATCGTAGTTGTCACTTTAATAGTAAAGCTGATGCCCGAGGCGCCAACCTCTGTGACGGTAGGCTCTGGCGACTGGCTCATCACCGTGTTGTGCTTTCTCTTCACCGTGTTTAATTACTGGCTGGCCTACCGGTTGTTCTGCCGTCGCCAGCTGATTGGAAAATTCATTAATCTGTAAGCAATTATGAAAGAGTTTAGTTTCGACAGATATCTCCGCACACTTGGCTGGTTTCTGCAAGCCAACCGCTCCCAGTTGCTCCATTGGACGGCAGGCTCTACGCTGTGCATCTTCGTAGGTCAACTGTTCTTCCTGTGGCTTCCCTTACGTTTGTCATCCACCACAAATTTCTATGCCGCGAATGTCAACGCCCTTTCTGACTTTTTCGGAGCAGTTGTCGCTATAGTCATGCTGGTAGCCTTTTCTAGCATCTTTTCCACCATTCAGAAAAAACAGCGCGCTATCTCGTTCTTCATGCTGCCCGCTAGCAACGGTGAGAAGTATGCCGTGCTCCTGACCTATGTCTCGCTGATATGGCCGTTGAGTGTGTTTCTGGCATTTGCTTTGGGCGACACGCTCCGCATGCTGGCTATGCCGTTGCTCTATCGTGTGGGCTTCGTCTCGGGCATTCCCTATATGCTCGATGTGCTGACACCCTATGCCCTGAGCGGGGCGAACGGGTTCTCGCTGGCAGCAGCAGCCTTCATGCTCGTTTCCATGGTGTGGATCCATTCCGTCTACGTGGCATCCGGATCGGTGTTTCGCAAGCATGCTTTCGTCATTGTCACCCTGGCTCTACTTGCAGGCGTAAGTGTTTTGGGCTACCTTGGGAACATGTTGTTTGGCAAGTTCATATTGATGAGCGTCAACAATGGCGTCACCACCACCCATCCCTGCCTATGGATTTTCACACTGGTGCTGTCCGTATGGGCCGTCTACAACTACCGGCTGAGTTACCGGCTGTTCAAGAAATTGCAAATCATTCATCATAAACGTACGAACCTATGATTTTCAACAACGATAAACCCATCTACCTGCAGATGGCCGACCGACTGGCCGACGAGATTCTGGCAGGCACCTATCGTGATGACGAGCGCATTCCCAGTGTGCGCGAGTATGCCGTGCTCTTGCAGGTGAACACCAATACGGCAGTGAAGACCTACGAAGAGCTGGCGCGCAACGAGATTATCTATAACAAGCGCGGCCTGGGCTACTTTGTGATGAAGGGAGCCAAGCAGCGCATCCTGAAAGTGCGCAAGCGTGAGTTCATGCAGCAGCAGTTGCCCGAACTGTTTAGAAACATGAAATTGCTGAATATTGACATAAAAGATGTCAATGAGGCCTGGAATAATTTCTAGGCCTCGCAACTTTTTGTATCTTTGTAGCGTCTTATTAAAGGAAGGCACCCCATACAGCCCCCTCGGGGGCTTTGTATGCAGAAGGTTCCCAAGCAATTGTTTCCCCTCGGGGGAAGATGGGGGGCTGCTATTTCTGAATACCTGATTAACAATAAAAAACCACAAAAACGTGATACATCTACGCGACATCAACAAAACTTACAAGGGAGCACAGCCGCTGCATGTGCTGAAGGGCATCAACCTCGACATTGAGAAAGGCGAGTTTGTGTCGATCATGGGTGCGTCGGGATCGGGAAAGTCGACACTCCTCAACATTCTCGGCATTCTCGACAACTACGACTCGGGCGAATACACGCTGGCAGGAACACTCATCAAGGATCTCTCGGAGAGCCGCGCTGCCGAATACCGCAACCACATGATTGGCTTCATCTTCCAATCGTTTAACCTCATCTCGTTTAAGACGGCCGTTGAGAATGTGGAGCTGCCTTTGTTCTATCAGGGCGTAAGCCGAAAGAAACGCCACCAGATGGCACTCGAGTATCTCGAACGGCTGGGACTGTTGGACTGGGCCGATCATTATCCCAACGAATTGTCGGGCGGTCAGAAACAGCGTGTAGCCATTGCCCGTGCACTCATTACCCGTCCGCAAATCATCCTGGCCGACGAACCTACAGGTGCGCTCGACTCAAAGACATCGGTAGAGGTGATGCAACTGCTCAAGCAACTCAACCAAGAGGAGGGCATGACCATCGTTGTGGTAACTCATGAGAGCGGAGTGGCCAACGAAACCAACAAGATTATCCACATCAAAGACGGCATCATCGGCAACATTGAGGTGAACCTCGACCACAAGGCATCGCCCTTTGGTGTGAATGGTGTGATGAAATAAGCCTATGAGAGATATTATCACAGAAATATGGAGCACGGCCCGGCGCAACAAACTGCGCACCGCACTGACGGGTTTTTCGGTGGCATGGGGAATCTTCATGCTGATTTTCCTGTTGGGGGCCGGCAACGGGCTCATCAATGCGCAAATGCAACAGAGCAACCGTTTCTTGGCCAATTCGATGAAGGTGTTCAACGGCAGCACGTCGAAACCGTATAAGGGACTGAAGGAAGGCCGCTACATCCAGTTGCTCGATAAAGACTTGCAGACCACCCGCAATTCCTTCACTACAAACATCGACGAAGTGGGTGCTGTGCTGAGTCAGGGCGGGCTTATCATCAGCCGTGGCCAGCAATATGTCAGTGGCTCGCTCACAGGAGTCTACCCCAATCATGCCCTCATCGACAAGAAAGAGATGCTCTATGGACGGTTTGTCAACGAGATTGACGTGAGGGAAAACCGCAAAACCATTGTCTTGAGCCGCACACATGCCAAAGAACTGAAGAAAGACTATGCCACACTCATAGGTGAATATGTAAAGGTGGGAAACTTTGCATTCAAGGTGGTGGGCATCTACCAGACCGACGAGTCGGAGCGCAACACCGATGCCTATACGGCGTTTACCACCGTGAAGACTATGTATGGCAAGGGCAACACCGTGGGCGACATCGAGTATTCGTTCCATGGACTGCCAACGGTGAAAGATAACGCGAACTTCGAGCACAAGTATCGTGAGCGCATCAACAAAAACCATCAGGCAGCTCCCGACGACGAGCGGGCCATTTGGTTGTGGAACCGTTTCTCGCAGAACATACAAATGAGCACCGGCATTGGTATCATCCGCACCTTCTTGTGGATTGTAGGATTGTTCACCCTGCTGAGCGGTATTGTGGGGGTGTCGAACATTATGCTCATCACCGTGAAGGAGCGCACCCACGAGTTTGGCATCCGTAAGGCTATTGGTGCTAAGCCGTGGTCGATACTGAAACTGATTATCACCGAGAGTGTCATCATCACCACCTTCTTTGGATATATTGGTATGGTGATAGGTGTGGCCGTCAACGAATATATGGATGCCACATTGGGGCATGAGGTTGTCAATACGGGCCTCTTCAAGGCTACCTTCTTTGTCAATCCTACTGTAGGACTTGATGTTTGTATCGAAGCCACACTGGTAATGATCATCGCTGGTACCATCGCCGGCCTCATTCCGGCGCGCAAGGCTGCACGCATCAGGCCCATTGAGGCGCTTCGTGCAGACTAAGGGAAAGGGATGCAAGGAAAGCGAGGGAGGCAAAGGATACAAGGAAAGCTAGGGAGACAAGGAAAGCAAGGGATATTAGGGAAACTTGGGGATACAAGGACAACTAGGAATAATAGGAATCCCGGGCAATAAATCCAGAAAACAATAAAAACGTATGAAATTACGATTCGACATAGACAGTTATCGCGAGATACTCGACACACTGACCCGCAATAAGAGCCGTTCGTTGCTTACAGGTTTCGGCGTGTTCTGGGGTGTGTTCATGTTGATAGGACTGATGGGCGGCGGACAAGGACTGAAGGAGATGCTGAAAAACGAGTTTGCCGGTTTTGCCACCAATTCAGCGCTCATCTGGTCGCAACCCACCACCAAACCGTATAAAGGGTTCCGCAAGGGACGCCAGTGGATGATGGTCTATAAAGATGTAGACCGGTTGAAGGCACAGGTGCCCGAGCTGGATGTGGTCACGCCCATGGTGTCGCGTTGGGGCAATAGTGCCGTCTATGGCGACAAGCGCAATTCGTGCCACATGAGCGGTGTGATGCCCGAGTATGCCAAGGTGATGGAACCCAAACTGATGTACGGACGCTACCTGAACCATGTAGACTTGAAAATGCGTCGCAAGGTGTGTGTCATCGGAAAGAAAGTCTATAAAGAACTGTTCCCTGGGGGTGGGGATCCCTGCGGTAAGCTCATCAGGGTCGATTCGGTATACTACCGGGTAGTAGGAGTAGACTATAAGGAAGGCGGAGTGAACCTGAACGGGCGGTCGGAAGAGGCTGTCACCATCCCGCTAACGCTGATGCAGCAGACTTACAACATGGGAAACCAAGTACATATCATCAGCGTGACGGCCAAACCGGGAGTGGTGATGAGCGACCTGACCAGCCGCATGCGTGAGGTCATCGCCCGTGCCCACACCATTCATCCCGAAGACGAACAGGGGGTGATGGTGTTCAACACCGAGTTGCTGTTCAGCATGATGGACAACCTGTTTAAGGGAGTGAACTTCCTGATCTGGTTGGTAGGACTGGGTACCTTGCTGGCAGGAGCCATTGGTGTGTCGAACATCATGATGGTGACCGTGCGCGAGCGCACCACAGAGATAGGCATCCGCCGTGCCATCGGTGCCACACCCAAGATGATTCTCTCGCAGATTATCAGCGAGAGCGTGGTACTCACCCTCGTAGCAGGCATGAGCGGCATCTTGTTTGGAGTGCTCATCTTGCAACTTATCGAACTGGGCAACACCGAGGACGGCATACTGAAAGCCCATTTCCAGGTAGGATTCTGGACAGCCATCTTCGCTGCAGTGGCCATCAGTGTGATGGGCGTGCTGGCCGGCTTGGCACCAGCAGCGCGTGCCATGAGCATTAAACCCGTCGACGCCATGCGCGACGAGTAAGAGAGAGTGCCCGAAACCATCGGAATACTCAGAATATTCAGAATACTTGGAATACTCGGAACATTCAGATTACTCAGAATAAAAAAGAATAACAATAACAAAATCGATATGAAACGCTATTCAAAACTTATCATTGCTGCTATCATAGCATTGATTTTCATCGGGACATTTGTGTTCCTCTGGAAAAAGTCGCAACCCAAACCGGTTGTCTATAACGAGTTTACACCCAAAGTGGCCGACATCTCGAAGATGACCATCATCACGGGAAAGATTGAGCCGCGCAACGAGGTGAACGTGAAACCGCAAATCAGTGGCATCATTACCGAACTGCTGAAAGAGGCTGGCGACTATGTGAATGCCGGCGACGTGATTGCCAAGGTGAAGGTGATTCCCGACATGAACCAGCTGAGCAGTGCCGAGAGCCGTGTACGTCTGGCTTCCATCAACTTGCAGCAGGCACAGGTGGACTTCAGCCGAGAGGAGAATCTGTTCAACCAGAAACTGGTCAGTGCCGACGAGTTCGACAAGGTGAAACAAGCCCTGCGGCAGGCACGCGAGGAGAAAGCTGCAGCAGAAGATGCCTTGGCGGTGGTGCGCGATGGTATCTCGAAAAGCAATGCCAAAGCCAGCTCGACACTCGTGCGCAGCACCATCTCAGGCATCATTCTCGACATACCCGTAAAGGTGGGTAACTCGGTCATCCTCTCCAACACCTTCAACGATGGTACTACGATTGCCAGTGTGGCCAACATGAACGACCTCATCTTCCGTGGCAATATCGACGAGACCGAGGTGGGGCAACTTGTGCTGGGAATGCCCATGAAGATTACCATCGGAGCACTACAGGACCTGAACTTCGAGGCCTCGCTGGAGTACATCTCGCCAAAGGCAGTAGAGAGTAATGGTGCCAACCAGTTTGAGATCAAAGCAGCTGTGCGTGTGCTGAAGGGAAATAAGATTCGCAGCGGCTACAGTGCCACAGCCGAAATCGAACTGGCCAACGCCAAGAATGTGCTCACCGTTCCTGAGAGTGCCATCGAGTTTAAAGGCGATTCCACCTTTGTATATGTAGTGAAGGGCGCGGGCGAACAGAAAACCTACGAACGCAAACCCGTCGTGACGGGATTGAGCGATGGCGTCGACATCGAAATCAAGAAAGGTATTGGCAAGAGCGACAAAGTGCGTGGACCGAAAGTGGTGACCGAAGACGTGAAGAACGAATAAGAAGGAAGCAGTTATGAGAAAATACCTATTATATATAATGATAGTGGCATTCCTTCCTGCGACTGCGCAGAAGCAGCAATGGACGCTGAAGGAATGCATCGATTATGCACTAGATCACAACCTCAGCATCAAGCAGCGCGATGTGAACCGTCAGCAGCAGGAGGTGGAAGTGTCGACGGCCAAGAATAGCCGACTGCCCGATCTTAATGCCACAGCAGGCGAGAACTTCTCGTTTGGCCGCGGACTGACGGCTGAGAATACCTACACCAATACGAACACCAGCAGTACTTCGTTTTCGTTGGGTACTTCGGTACCTCTGTTCACGGGATTCCGCATACCGCGCACATTGGAGCTGAACCGCCTGAACCTTGAGGCCGCCACTGCCGACTTGGAGAAGGCCCGCAACGATATCCGCATGCAGGTGGCACAGGCTTATGTGCAGATACTCTATTCGATGGAGCTATGCGATGTGGCCAGCAGACAAATAGAGATTGACTCGCTGCAAGTGTTCCGGTTGAAAGAACTGCTGAAAAACGGCAAAGCCAGCGGCACCGAGGTGGCGCAACAGGAGGCTGCCATGGCTCAGAGCAAACTGACAGCCACACAAGCCAATAATGATTACCGGCTGAACTTGCTGGCGCTGACACAGTTGCTGGAACTTCCCTCTCCCGAGGGATTTACCATAGAGCGCATCGATCCGAACAGTAGGTTGGCAGCATTCAAAACAATCGGCACCTCTCCCGATGCCATCTATCAGGAGGCTGTAGGCATAAAGCCTGAGATTCAGGCCGAAACGCTGCGACTGCAAGGCACGGAGAAGAGTATCGACATCGCCAAGAGCGCACTCTACCCGTCGTTGACGCTGAGTGGCGGACTAGGCAGCAACTACTATAAGACTAGCGGTTTTCCTGCCGAGAGCTTTGGCAAACAGCTGAGCAACAACTTCAGCCAGTACATCGGACTGAGTCTGTCGGTGCCTATCTTCAACCGTTTTGCTACTCGCAACAGCATTCGCAGTGCACAACTGAACCGCCAGACACAGCAGTTGCAGCTGGAAAACACGAAGAAAGCACTCTATAAGGAGATACAACAGGCCTACTACAATGCCCTGAACTCGCAAGCGAAATTCACCAGCAGCGAGGAGGCACTGCGCAGCAATCGCGAGGCGTTCAACCTGATGTCGGCCAAATATGAATACGGGAAGGCCAACATCACCGAGTTCAACGAAGCGAAGAACAACCTGATGAAGGCTGAGAGCGACTTGGTGCGGGCGAAGTATGAGTATATCTACAACCATGCCTTGCTCGATTTCTACCGTGGAAAGGAACTGAAGTTCTGACCAGTGCCACCTCATGGTTGTTGGCACGTGTTGATAGCAAATAAAAGAAAAGAGGCAGGAGTACTCAATGGGTACTCCTGCCTCTTTTCTTTTGTGTATTATAATTAGTACTCAAGAATGAGTGTTTGGCGCGGACTCAGTTTGAGGTCTTTCGCCAGACTGTACTTCCTACCGGTGATCACATCCTCAGCCTCTTTCTGGTCAGGATCGAAGAGCTCGGCATAACGGCTCATCTCCATTACTGCCGGTTGTCTGGTGCCGTTGAGAATGGTTATCACCCCATGACGATGCCAGCGGCGGGCCACCACATATACGCCATGATAGGGGATGAACTGCGTCTGGTAGCCGCGGATGATGGTCTCATTGCCGTTGCGCCAGTGCAGCAGGGCTGACAGCCATTTGAACATGCTGTTCTCTGCCTTGGTACGTCCTTCGGCGGTGAAGGCATTATGTTTGTCGCCGGGGAAACCGCCCGGGAAGACCTTGCGCACATTACCGTCGGTCACCTCTTTAGTGCCGTTCATCAGTATTTCTGTGCCATAGTAAAGCTGCGGAATGCGTTTCACGGTGAGCAACAAGGCCAGTGCCTGCTTCAGGGCGAGCGTGTCTTTTCCGTTGCCGAGGAAACGGTCGGTGTCGTGGTTGTCGATAAATGCCATGACATGGTTGGGGTCGGCATAGAGATAGTCGTAACAGAGTGCGTTGTAGATGCGGTTCAGTCCGTTCCACCAGCCGTCGGTCTCCTCGTTCTTGGCCTGTGAGAGGCGGTCGAAGAAGGCGAAGTCCATCACGGTTTTCAGATAACTGTTCTCTTCCGACAACTTTGAGTCTTTCTGCCATGCAGCGGTGTAGGCTGGTTCGGTGACCCATGTCTCGCCCACTACATTGAAGTTGGGATACTCCTCGTCGAGCGTTTTCATCCACCGTGCCATGCCCTTGGCGTCGGCATAGGGATAGGTGTCCATGCGTATGCCGTCAATACCCACTGTCTCTATCCACCAGATGGAGTTCTGGATGAGGTAGGTCATTACGTGCGGATTGCGGTGGTTCAGGTCGGGCATCGAGGGCACAAACCATCCGTCTACTGTTTCGTGCAAGTCTACCTCCGAGGCATACGGGTCTTTCACTGGAGTCAGTTTGTAGCTGGTCTGCAAATATTTGCTCTTCACGGGCTCGCTGCCGTTGGCATTGGCGGTAAAGCCCGTCATCGGGTCACGTCCGCTTTGCTTTTCATTGAGCCACTCCGGAGTGTTGAGCCAGTCTTTGCAGGGCAGGTCTTTAATCCACGGATGCTCAAAGCCGCAATGGTTGAAAATCATGTCCATTACCACCTTCAGTCCTTTCTGGTGGGCCTCGTCACACAGGCGGCGATAGTCGTCGTTGGTACCGAAACGCGGATCCACGCGGTAGTAGTCGGTAGTGGCATAGCCATGATAGGTGCTGAATCCGTTGTTCGTATCGGGCGAATTATTCTCCAGCACGGGTGTCAGCCACAAGGCCGTCACGCCCAGCTCGTTGAAATAGTCGAGATGTTCGCGAATGCCGTTCAGATCGCCTCCATGACGAAGGCTGGGTTTGCTGCGGTCCTCCCGATAGGTGTTCATACCCTTTACCTGTGGGTTATGGTTTGCCCCTTGTGCAAATCGGTCGGGCATGAGCATATAGAGCACGTCGCTATTGTCGAATCCCACACGCTTGTCACCGCTCATCTCACGTGCCTTCAGCTGATACGTATACTTCTGTTTGTCGAACTTGAGTGTCATCATGCCTGGCTGGGCACCACTCAGATTGAGATACACAAGGAGGTAGTTAGGCGAATCGAGGCGGACAATGTCCTCAATGGTTACACCTTCATAGTCGGTCGTCACATTCTTCACAGCGGCAATGTTGGGTCCATAGACCATCAACTGCAGTTTGGGATTCTTCAGTCCCACAAACCAGTTGGTGGGGTCGATACGGGTGATGGTTCCCTTTTTGGGTGCTGCTGCCATGGTGAGTGCGAGGCTCATAAGTAAACTCAATAAAACGATTTTCTTCATATTAAGACTAGTTAGGGTTCATACATGATGAGAGCCGACTGTCCCGACACGGGAATCTTGCGGCCAAAAGTCTTGCTGGTTGACTGTTCGTTGATTTCGCCGTTCTGGCAAACAATGGTGTACATGCCTTTGGGCACGGGCACGCTCACCTTCTCTTTGTTGCCGTTCAGAATCACCACAATGTTGCGCCAGTCGTCGCGTCCGGCATAGTTCTTCAGGCGGAATGTCACCACACCGGCCGGAGCATCGATAAACTCCAGATGCTTGCGCACCAAGTGGGCATCACCCAGTCGGAAGGCAGGATGGTTGCGGCGCAACTGGATGAGGTCTTTGTAGTATTTGAACACCTGTGGATACTCTTTCAGCCGTTCCCACGGCAGTTGGTTGATGCTGTCGGGCGACTCAAAGCTGTTGTGTACACCTTTCTTGTCGCGCAGCATTTCCTCTCCGCTCAGCATGAAGGGCACACCCTGCGAGGTAAAGACGGCCGTCTGAGCCAGCAGGTCCAGGCGGATGAGTTCTTCTTTCTGCTCGGTGGTGAGCGACGAGAGCCGTGCGTTGGAGTTTCCCTTCAACCCTGGAACGCTGGCCATGAGCCGGTCTACGAGGCACATGTCGTCGTGGCAGCTGACGTAAGAAATCATCTGTACGGGTTCTTCTGCCCAAGGTGTCTTCGAGTAGTTCACCTTTGTCATGTCCACTTGCGGATGACTGATGCCCCCGGCAATGCCGAACTTGATGCTCTCTTCCTCTCCGGCAAAGCCAGCGAGGAATGCACCTTTCGTGTCGTCGCTGAAAGGTCCGCGCAACGCATCGCGCAGTTCATCCGAGAAAGCGGCAATGCGCGGCATGTGGCTAATGTTGGCTTTCACGCCCAACTTCTCCTGAGGATAGGCACACTGTCCGGCGCTCCATCCCTCGCCATAGACAAACAGATTGGGATCAATCTTGTCCAGTTCGGCACGGACGGCATTCATGGTCTCGATGTCGTGGCAGCCCATCAGGTCGAAACGGAATCCATCCACGCGATATTCGCTGGCCCAATATTTCACTGACTCGATGATAAACTGGCGCATCATGGGCTGTTCCGAGGCTGTCTCGTTGCCGCAGCCAGAGCCATTGCTATACTTCCCGTCGGCAGTCTTCCGGTAGTAATAGTCGGGATAAGTCTTTTGGAAGTTGCTGTTCTCGATGTTATAGGTATGATTGTACACCACGTCGAGAATGACACGAATGCCGGCTTTGTGCAATGCCTGTACCATTTGCTTGAACTCTTTTACGCGTGCCTTGGGGTTATATGGGTCAGTAGAGTAAGATCCCTCAGGCACATTGTAGTTCACCGGGTCGTAACCCCAGTTGTATTGAGGCTTTGCCAGCCGGCTCTCGTCGACCGAGCCAAAGTCGTAAGAAGGCAGAATATGCACAGCATTTACACCCAGTTCGGTGAGATGCTTGATGGCCCACGGCTCGGTGAGTGCCAAAAACTTGCCCGGATATTTGGCATCGGGGCGGCCGATAGAGAAATCGCGGTGGTGCAATTCATAGATGACCAGGTCGGCAGGTGTCTTGGTGACGGGGCGCACATCGCAGCACCAGTCGTCGGGGTCGCATTCCAGCATGTTCAGAATGGCTCCGCGACGCCCGTTCACACCAACGGCTTTCGCAAACACACCGGCACACTCGCCCTTTCCGGCATCAAAGGTGTAGAATTTGCCCCGCAAGTCGCCCTTCACCGAGGCAGTCCATTTCTGTGTGTTGGCATTATACGCCATCTTAACGGTCTTCAGGGCTTTCCCCTTGTCACCGTTTTGATAAATACGAACCTTCACCGACTTGGCGTCAGCCGGTGCGAAGAGGTTGAAGACTGTAGCCTCGGGCCCACATTCCACCTCATTGAAGAATGTCTGTCCGTTAGCCATGTTTGTGATGAAGGCCAGTACAGCAGTCGCAATCATTTTTTTCATATTTCGAGTTTTTGTTTTAAGGAGTTCAGGAGTTCGGAAGTTCAGACAAAAGTCATTCTTTAGAAGTTCAGAAGTTCAAGAGTTCAGAAGTTCAGACAATAGCTTCTTGTCAAGTAACTCGTCAACTTGTCAACTTGTTAACTTGTCAACTTATTCTGGAGTGTAGACATTACTCTCCTTCACCCACTCTCCCAACCCCTAAGGGGGATATGTGTATTGTATCCCCCTCGGGGGAAGAAAGGGGGGCTTATCTCATCATCAGCGATACGGCAAAGCCTCCGCCAGGAGCCTCGGTGAGTTTCAGCACGTCGCCTTTCTTCACCACGCGTTTGGTGATGGTGTAAGCCTGCGGGTTGTGCTCATAGTGGGCATCATTGGCATCGGCGTAGATGGTACAGTCGTACTTCTTGCCTTTCTCCAGGAAGTCGAGTTTGATGACGCTCTTGTGACCGTTCTCATCGCACTTTCCGCCAATAAACCAGTTGTTGGTGCCTTTGGCCTTACGTGCCACCGTGATATAGTCGGCAGGCTCGGCTTCCAGATAGCGGCTGTCATCCCAGTCGCATGCCACGTCGCGAATGAACTGGAAGGCATCGTCGAACCGCTCGTAATGCTCGGGCAGGTCGGCGGCCATCTGCAGCGGGCTGTACATGGTCAGATAGAGAGCCAGCGAACCGGCAATGGTAATGCGTGCCCATGACTGGTTGCCGCTCCACTCCGAGAGACGGGTGACGAAAATGCCCGGTGTGTAGTCCATCGGTCCTCCTTGCAGACGGGTGAACGGCAGAATGCAAGTGTGGTCGGGGCGTGAGCCGCCGAAGGCCTCATATTCTGTGCCACGGGCCGACTCGTTGCCCACCATGTTAGGATAGGTGCGGCAGATGCCGGTCGGGCGTACGGCCTCGTGGGCATTCACCATGATGTGGTGTTTGGCAGCCTCTTTGATGACGTGCATGTAGTGATTGTTGGTCGACTGCGAGAAGTGGTGGTCGCCACGTGGGATGATGTCGCCCACATAGCCTGTCTTCACGGCGTCATAACCATATTTGTTCATCAGCGTGAACGCCTGTTCCAGATGGCGCTCATAGTTTTGAGTGCTTGAGCTGGTCTCGTGGTGCATCAGCAGTTTCACGCCTTTCGAGTGGGCATAGTCGTTCAGCATCTTAATGTCGAAGTCGGGGTAGGGTGTGACGAAGTCGAACACGTCGCGCTTCCACATGTTGGCCCAGTCCTCCCAACCAACGTTCCATCCCTCCACGAGCACCTGGTCGAGTCCGTTCTTGGCGGCAAAGTCAATGTAGCGCTTCACCTTCTCGTTGTTGGCGGCATGGCGGCCGTTGGGTTTTACCTTGGTCCAGTCAATCTGGTCGAGTTTGATAGAGGGGAACTCGTCGGTATAGTTCCATGAGCTTTTGCCCACAATCATCTCCCACCACACTCCACAGTATTTTGTGGGGTGAATCCACGAGGTGTCTTCTATTTTGCAAGGCTCGTTCAGGTTGAGAATCAGGTTGCTCGACAGCATGTCGCGGGCATCGTCGCTCACCATCACCGTGCGCCAGGGTGTCTCACAAGGTGTCTGCATGGCGCCTTTCAGTCCGGTGGCATCGGGAGTGAGGTGACTCACAAAGGTGAACGGCTCTGGCAGTGGGCATGCCGACGGTTGCGGATGGGGCGTATAGGCATTGCTGCCGCCTTTCAGCTGGGTGGTGAAAGCCTTGGTTTTTGCGTCCACCAGTTCGAGGTGCATGGTGGCATAGTCCAGACAGGCAGCCTCGTGGATGTTGATGTAGAGTCCGTCGTCGGTTTTCATCTGCAGCGAGGTCTGCACACCCGTCTCGCTGAATGGAGCCACAGAGCTGTTACTCCAGTTGACGGCGTGGTTCATCCGTTCCCGGATGCCCGAGAGCTTGGTCTCTTGAGTTTCCTGCTCTTGTGTGTCGTAGTCGCCGGGCAGCCACCAGGCCTTATGGTCGCCAGTCATGGCAAACTCGGTGCGCTCTTCCTTGATGAGGAAGTAGTTCAGCTCTTTCTGTTGTGGGAACTCATAGCGGAAGCCGATGCCGTCGTCGTAGACACGAAAGCGGATAATCATTCTCCGTTCATGATCCACCAGGGCTAGTCCGCGATTAGTTCCGTCACCATGATATTCGGTACCCTGCTTTGTTTGAACCAGTGTCACTGCCATCTCGTTGTAATGGTTGCGAATGGTAGCGGTCTCGCCCCACACGGGTTTCCATGTCTCGTCGAAGTCGGCGTATTTCACGTCGGCCACTCTGAAACCGTCCATCAGGTCGGTTTCGTTCATGCCTTTCGAGGCATGCTTGTCCTTGGCCAGCTCCAGTCCCAGATGACTGGGTTTCACCACGGTGCGTCCTTTGTACGTCATCTCGTAGGTGGGTCGTCCGTTGTCAGTCAACGAGAACGTCAATACGATATTGCCGTTGGGCGATACCACATTCTCAGCCCATGCCATCATCGGCATCATCAGCATGAGAAACAATAATCTTTTACCTTTCATAAGTCTTTTTGTCGTATTGGTTTATTTTCTTCCTGAATGCATAATCAGTTCGCGAATGTCCTCGTTGAAAGAGTTCTGCTCCATCAAGTCTTCCAGGTTGAGGTGCATGCGGTAGCGCCAATAGTGTTTCGGATTGGCCGGAATGTTGATACGCTCGGCATTGGGGTCGGGCAGACGCAGCTTCTCATCGATGGCCAGCCAGTCCTGTATGCTGAGAATGCAAAGCATGCTGGGCGAGGTGAGATGGCGCGAGATGATGTCTTTGGCCAGCCAGCCGGGCAGCGGGTGTGGAGCTCCGTCGCCTCTGTGTAGCATGGTGGCGTAGTATTCCTGTGTGCGGTGGTAGTCCTCATCCCACCATTGGCGCAGTGTGGGCATGTCGTGGCTGCTGATAGTGCATACCGAGCGGTAGGGGTTGCGCGACAAGTGGCCGAAGCGGCAGTTGGGGTCTTTCGGCATCGACTGCAGTTCGAGCGAGAGAATGCGCAACTCGTTCATCACCCAGGGTACGCAGTCGGGCACCATGCCCAGGTCTTCGGCACATACCAGCATGCGTGTGGCCTGTACCAGACGTGGCAGTTTCTTCATGGCCTCGCGATACCAGAACTGGTTGTTGCGACGGTAGAAATAGTCGTTGTAGAGTTTGTTGAACACAAACTGCTCGCTGCCAGAGAGCGACTCATACAGCAGGTCGAGCTGTGCCGAGATGCGCGGGTGGAACTTGTTGGCATCCTTATGGTCGCGTACGAACAGCACATTGCTGATCAATGCGTACAGCCCGTCGCGCAGCCACAGCTCGTGTTCGTCGGTGGTGGCGGCGAAGGCGGCCTCCACCTTGCGCTGTGTGTCGTATTCCTCGCGCATGCGGTATTGGTCGTCGTGGGTGTGCACCAGATATTTCTGGCGTACCTCGTCGGCACGTTCCTTGAAGATGCGCTCAACCACCCAGTCGGCGATATAAGGTTCGGTGAATCGCTCCTCCTGCCAGTGCAGTCCGTAGGCCTCAATCTCCTCGCGGGTCATGCCCAGCGCGGGCTGGAACTGTCCGAGCAGTCCGTGTACGGCATTCACCGGAATCTCCCAGATGCGGAAGAACCCAAGCACGTGGTCTATGCGGTAAGCATCGAAGAACTTTGCCATGTTGCTGAACCGGCGTACCCACCACAGGCAGCCGTCTTTCAGCATCTCGTCCCAGTTGTAGGTGGGGAATCCCCAGTTTTGTCCGTTTACCGAGAAGTCGTCGGGCGGAGCGCCGGCCTGTCCGTTCAGGTTGAAGTAGCGTGGCTCCTGCCAGGCATCACATCCGTAACGGTTCACGCCGATGGGGATGTCGCCCTTCAGGATGACACCTTTCTGGCGGGCATAGTCGTGCACGGCCTTCATCTGCGAGTTCAAGATGTACTGCACATAATAGAAGAACGACACCTCTTTATATAATTTCGCGCGCGAGGACTCGAGGCTCTTGCGGTCGGCCTCGTCGAACACGTGGTGGTCGGGCCACTGTGTGTAATCAGGCGTTCCGTACATGTCGCGCAAATAACAGTATTGCGCATACGGGGCCAGCCACTGTTTGGTTTCGGCAAAGAACGCTTTGAATGCAGCCGAAGACAAGACGTTTTTCCCTTCTTGTGCGAACAAAAGTCGCAGATAGTCGGTCTTGGCCGCATTCACCCGCTCGTAGTCTATTTGCGGCAGGGCGTTCAGCTCTTCTCTCAGTTTTTCGTATTTGTCTTTCTCCTTCTCGTCTTTCAGAGGTGGCAGGGCCGTCAGGTCGGCATACTGCGGGTGCAGGGCAAAGATGCTGATGCACGAGTAGGGGTAAGAGTCGGTCCAGGTGTGGGTGAGTGTGGTGTCGTTGATGGGCAGGATTTGCAGCACGCGCTGGCGTGTCTGGGCCACCCAGTCAATCATCTTGCGCAGGTCGCCGAAGTCGCCCACGCCGAAACTGGTTTTCGAACGCAGCGAGAACACGGGCACCAGTGTGCCGGCACACTTCATGGCGTGAATGGGGAAGTTTGCCTGTGAGAGTTCGTAGACCACCACGTCACCGGTCTCCAGCGATGGCAGCATCACCGTGCGGTTGGGACCTGTCTCCCAAAGCGGGGTGACATCGTCTTCCTCGTCGAGCACCACAAACTTAAACTCTATGAACGGACGTGTCAGTTTGGTGGCATCGATGTTCACCACCCATTCGTTGTAGTTGTGCTCATACATGGCAATGGCTTTCTTGGCCTCCCACGAACCCAGCACGGCGTCTTCGCCCACCACGGCCAGGCGCTCGCCCTTGCGCAGTTGTGGGGCACGCACTTTCAGCCGCACGCTGATGGGGTAGCCAATCTTCGGGCAGAGAGACTGCTCGTGGGTGGCAATGCAGTCGGTGAAGGCCGAGCTGTAGAGATAAGAGTCTTCGGGTGCGTCGATCCAATGGTCGTAAACGGTATAGTTGATACCTTTCACGCTGTCGAACTCCAGCCGGTGGGCAGCCACCAGCCACTCGTGGCGCTCTTCGTTGCCATCGCGTTCCACGGCATAATAGTAATCAATAAATGTTCCAGACTGGAAGTCGCGGCGGATGTCGCATTTCCAGCGTCCATCGCCTTCTGTCTTCATTCTGTATTTCAGAACTTTGTTGTCTCCCTTGGCATCCTTTGCCATCAGGTTCAGTACCAGTTCTTCACCAAAAACGGTGTTGTAATCTATAAAGAAACGTAAATTCATAGACCTAGGGTTTAGTATTTTTCGGTAAAATTACAAAAATCTGCAATACGTTGAGCATCAGCATGTCAACGATTTATGCTTTTTGTTGTGCAAACGTTTGCACAATAAGCATTACACGCTGTCATCTTTACGTTATTTTGACAACCCATTCAACCGTAATAGGTCACCATAGCTTATGGTGAGATAGGGTGCAAGTCATCCGTGGCAAGTGAGGGTGTAAAGAGTCACAACGCTTAGGCTTGAAAATTGCAACCAACCTAAGTGGTAGTTTGGTACGTTGTAACTGGCAGTTAGGTACGTTACAAGTGGTAGTTAGGTACGTTGTAATTTTCAGGTGCGTAAAGATGCATTCGTAAACATGCTTTTTGCGATGCGTAAACATGTCTTTTGCAATCCCTAAATATGCCTTTTACGACTTGTAAATATGCCTTCTAGAAACGTAGAATAGCCCTTTGGAAATCTGCTGAGTTTTTTTATAGTGCGACCAGCAGGGATACGGTGTTGCCACAGAAGGCAATACCGTATTTTTGTTTCTTTTTCTTCGTTATCTTGCTTGCCAGCCAATAACCTGCCTCGGTAGAAAGAATGCCAATGCCAGCGCCGGCCAACACGTCGGCCCAATGGTGGTGGCTGTTGTGTACCCGTTCGATGGCAATGCCTGTGGCCGCCGCATAACCGGCAATGCCAATCCATGGCGAGAGGTGGCGCGTCTCCTTAAAGAGCACGCTGGCACCTGTGAAAGCCAGCGACGTGTGCCCCGATGGGAACGAGTGGTGGTCGGAACCGTCGGGGCGCTCCGAACGGATGATGGGCTTGAGCGAATAGGTCACCGCAGCGTCAATGGCAAACGAGGCGGCAGCATTGACAGCCGCCTGTCCCCAGTCGTATTTGTCCTGTGCCATCATTGGTATGGCACAGGACAAAAGGATGACTATCAGCCAGTTTCTCAATTCTTCTTCGTTTTGATGACACCCACACAGCAGGCTCCGATTACCAGCAGCACGCCCGAGACAATCATCATCGACGACTGGTGACTGCCAATCAGCGACAAGATGATGCCGCCACAAAGGGCAGCCACAATCTGCGGAATGCAGATGGTGCCGTTGAAAAGTCCCAGATAAGCCCCCATGTGGCCATAGCCCTGCAAGGCATTGGTGACAAAGGTGAACGGCATGGCGAGCATGGCAGCCCAGGCGCAGCCAATGAGCAGGAACGGAAGGAACTGCACATACTGGTTGTGGATGAAGGGAACCATGGCAAAGCCGATAGCGCCGAGCAGCAGACTCAGTGCATAGGCTTTCTTGGTGTCGCGGAAGCGAGGTAATACGGCGGCCCAAATCACACTACCCACAGCCTGGACGGCAAAGAGAATGCCCACCCAGTTGCCGGCAGCCTGGAATGACTCGCTGGCAGGATTGGTGGTGTTCCATACGGTCTCGGCAATAGCACCGGTGCTATAATTCCACATGTAGAGGAATGCAGCCCAGCAGAAGAACTGCACCAGACCAACCTTCCAGAACGTAGAGGGTGCGTTTTTGAGCAGAGTAATCCAGTTGGCGCTTTCCTCTTTCTCCTCCGATACGGGGTTGTACTCACGATAGTCCTGTGGGTTCCACTCTTTCACCTTCAATGTGGTATAGATGACGCACAGAATGAGGATGGCGGCACCAATGTAGAACGACCAGATGACCGAGTCGGGCACCACACCCTCGGGGGCCACATTGCTGATGCCGATGGCGGTAAACACAAAGGGGAACAGATAGCCTGCCACACTACCGGCATTGCAGAGGAACGACTGAATGCTGTAGGCCTTGGCCTTCTGCTCCTCGTTCACCATGTCGCCCACCAGCATCTTGAACGGCTGCATCGCCATATTGATGCTGGTGTCGAGGAACATCAGGGCAATTAATCCGAAAATCATGGCAGCAGAGATGGTCAGTCCCAACGAACCGGCGTTGGGCAGCAGGCACATCACCAGCACGGCCACAGCGGCTCCCACAAACAGGTAAGGTATGCGTCGGCCAAAGCGTGTCCATGTACGGTCGGAGAGAGTTCCTACAATCGGTTGCACTAGGATGCCCATCAGTGGGGGCAGTATCCAGAAGTAACTCAGATTGTGGGGGTCGGCGCCCAGTGTGGCGAAGATTCTCGAGATGTTGGCGCTTTGCAGGGCGTAGGCTATTTGTACGCCGAAGAACCCGAACGACAGGTTCCACAAGCTCCAGAAGGATAGATTTGGTTTTTGTTTCATATTCTTAATGCATAATTAATAATGCATAATGCATAATACACTATGAATTGCTAATGATTCATAATGTATAATAGAGCATCACACATTAGGTTGTTATATGTTGTTTTTCTTCTGTTTGTATGGTCTTTACGATAGACATCAGAAGTTTTAGTAACTCTCCGCAATCATTTAGCAGGCTTTCTGCTTCTTCCTTTGTAATATATTCAGTATCTCGTAGCAGCTCAATCCAGAACTCCGATTCACTAGCTTCTTTTAGTGAAATACTCATCTTGGCTCTAAATTCAGCTTTTGAGATTCCCCTGATAGCTTCCTTTACGTTTGCGCCAATACTTGTACCACTGCGTAGCAATTGTTTACCGATTACATAATCGTGTTTTTGCTCACACAAATATTTGTACAGATTGACACATCGCACAGCAAATTTGTAACTTTTGATGGCAATGATGTTATCTTCTTTTTTTTTCATATATATTGATCATTAACAGAAACTTTATTCTCCATTATATATTATGCATTATGAATTATGCATTATGAATTATGCATTATGCATTATCTTGTTGTTCCGCGGATGATGAGCCGTGTGCGCACCACGCGTCGCTCAATCTTTCCCTCGGGGATGCCGCCCTCCACATGAGCGATGAGCACATCGACGGCCTCGGCACCTACGGCAGGACCGCGCTGCTCTACTGTAGTGAGCATCGGGTCGCAGGCCACTGCCCGCTGTCCGTTGGTGAAACCGCAGATGGATATGTCCTGAGGCACCCGCAGGCCCGCCCGTTTCACGGTGTAAAGAATGCCGATGGCCGTGTCGTCGTTCACAGCAAAGAATCCGTCGGGCTTTTGCTCTTTGAGTACCTCGGGCGTAATCGTCTCAGCGTCAGCACGGTTGTCGCATACCCCACACAGACGTTCGTCGAACGGTACGCCATGCTTCAGCAGCGCATCCTTATAGCCGTTGAATCGGTTTTTCGAAATTTCCAGCTGCATAGGTGAGCCATAGAAGGCAATGCGCTTACAGCCCGTCTCAATGAGATGGCTCACGGCGTTGAAAGCACCCATATAGTCGTCGACCACCACGCGGCTGGCATTGATGCCCGTGCAGATGCGGTCGTAGAACACCAGCGGCACGCCGCTGTCGAGCAGCCGCTGGAAATGGTCGTAGTTGCGCGTGTCTTTCGCCTGCGACACGATGATGCCGCACACCTTGTTCTCGTAGAACGACTGGCAGATGCGCACCTCGCGCTCGTAGCTCTCGTCGCTTTGTGCCACCATGATGCGATAGCCGCGCGACGACGCCTCCTCCTCGATACCCGAGAGAATGCTCGAAAAATAGAAGTGGGCAATCTCAGGTACGATTACGCCTATAATCTTCATGGGTTTTTGGCGGCTGTGGCGCAACGACTCGGCAATGATGTTTGGTATAAAATTATGTTCGCGCGCATACGCCTGAATCTGTGCACGCCGCTCAGCACTGATGCGCGGACTGTCTTGCAAAGCCCGCGACACCGTAGCCACCGACACACCGAAGGCACTGGCAATATCCTTCATCGTGATTTGTTTCGACTCTTTCATGATGCGCTCAGAAGATAGATAAACTGTATTTCCGTGACAAAGATAAAATAAAAACTAACACGTTGTTCCTCAAACTGTTTGATAAACTTTCCTTTACTAATGCAAACGTTTGCACAGGCTAAATATTGTTTTTGCTGTAAAAAAAAGTACAACATATTCCGAAACAAACTATATTTGCAGCGGATTTCATAGCTAAAAGCCCAACTAACTGACTATAAGCTTAAAACATATATACAATTATAAAGTTAACTTAAAAAACAAAATGTAGAATGATGAAGCAGGTAGAATTCAAAATTCCTGTTAGGATGCTGACCCTTATCTGCGGTCTCTTCCTATCAATCAGTGCCTTTGCACAGCAGATTACTGTCAATGGCCACGTGAAAGATGCTACCGGCGAAGGCATCATCGGCGCTACTGTCCGTGTTGAGGGACAACAGGGCGGCGTGGTGACCGACTTCGACGGTAACTTCGTAATTAAAGCCAATCAGGGCGCTATCATCACGGTAAGCTACGTGGGCTATCAAGAGGTCCGTGTCGCCGCTGCTCCTCAATTGGAAATCGTACTGCAAGACGATGCCCAGCTGCTGAACGACGTGGTGGTCATCGGTTACGGCCGTGCCAAGAAAAACGACTTGACCGGTTCGGTTACTGCTATCAAGCCCGATGAGTTAAGTCACGGTTTGCAGACAAGTGCCGACGACATGCTTTCTGGTAAGGTGGCAGGTCTGAACATCGTCAGTGAGGGTGGTGCTCCTGGCGCAGGTTCAAAAATCCGTATCCGCGGCGGTTCGTCTCTTTCAGCATCCAACGACCCACTGTATGTGGTTGACGGACTGCAACTTGACCCTGCCGGTATCTCTGGTATGAACCCATTGGCATCTATCAACCCGAACGATATCGAGTCGTTCACCGTATTGAAGGATGCATCGGCTACAGCCATCTACGGTTCTCGTGCCTCAAACGGTGTGATTATCATCACCACCAAGAAAGGAAGAGCCGGACAGAAGGCCAAGGTGTCGTACAATGGAAACGTCTCTGTCTCTGTCAAGAAAAAGACCCTCGATGTGTTCGACGGCCCTGGCTTCCAGAAATTCGTTGCCGAAACCTTCGGAGAGGACAGCCCCGA
>DEJV01000045.1:1675-1842 GCA_002353525.1 Prevotella sp. UBA2739 | reverse complement strand
AACTGGCAAGATGAAATCTATCGTCCAGCCATCTCTACAGACCACAACATCACGGTCACAGGTGGTACGGCTCACATGCCTTATCGCGTGTCAGGCGGCTTTACCAGTCAAGACGGTATTGTAAAGTCAACCTATTTCCGCCGCTACACCGGCAGTTTCAACCTTGC
>DEJV01000045.1:0-1631 GCA_002353525.1 Prevotella sp. UBA2739 | reverse complement strand
GGTCAAAGACGTTGGGACAACGGAGCCATTGGTGCAGCAGCCTATATGGACCCCACCAAGCCCATCCGTCTGAACCAAGACAAATTCAACAAGTATTTCGGTGGTTATTTCCAGTGGGCAAAGGCAGCTGGATTCCCCAACGACAATACGTGGGAATATGCTTTCGACAGCAATGCTACAGCTAACCCTGTTGCACTCGCTGAAAACAATGGCACCAAGTCGAAAGCCACCACGCTGCAAGGTGACATTTCTGTCGATTACTCCATCCACGGCTTGGAAGACTTGCATGTCTTGGCTAACCTGGCAGGCAACCTCACAAATGCAAAGGAGGAAACCAGCAACAGTCCTTATACTACTTCCAGCTACTACTATGGTTGGGACGGATGGAAGAAGAACAAGAACTACAACTATATCTTCAACATCTTCTTGCAGTACACCAAGGAACTGAAAGAAAACGTTCACAACCTGGATGTGCAGGTAGGTTATGAATGGCAGCGCTACCATGCATGGAGCGACAACTGGGGCTATGGAATTATTCCGCAGACAGCATCTGTAGGTGCCGGCACCCGCTATAACGAACCTACCGGTATCACAGAATGGAAGACGGAGAACCGCCTTCGTTCTTGGATTGGCCGTTTGAACTACACTCTCTTGAACCGCTATCTATTCACGTTCACCATGCGTGCCGACGGATCTTCACGCTTCGCAAAAGGTCACGAGTGGGGCTACTTCCCTGCTGCCGCTTTCGCTTGGCGTGTGAAAGAAGAGGCTTTCCTGAAAGATGTCGATGCCGTAAGTGATTTGAAGTTCCGTCTGACTTACGGTAAGACCGGTCAGCAGAACATCGGATATGACTTCTATTATATCCCGGCATTCACAGCCAACTACGATCACGCTTACTATCCCCTCTTCGGCAACGGACAGACAGTTCGTCCAGGTGTCTATAATACAGACCTGACTTGGGAGAAGACAACCACCTATGACGCCGGCTTCGACCTCTCTCTTTGGAACGAACGTCTGTCGCTGAGTGCTGACTGGTACTACCGTAAGACCACCGACCTGATCAACAATATCTATGTTCCTGCAGGAGCTAATTTCGGTGCGCAGACAGTGGGTAACATTGGTGAACTCCACAACACGGGTGTTGAATTCATGGCTACCGTACGTCCCATCACTTCAAAAGACCTGAACTGGGAAGTGACTTACAACTTCACCTATAACAAGAATAAGATTGACGACTTGGCTTCCGACCTCATCGAGCATGGCGGAATCGGTCTTTCGAAGAACGGTATGGCTTATCAGACAGGTCACTCGTCAAGTGCATTCTACGTTTACCGTCAGGTTTACGACCAGAAAGGCAACATTGTTCCTCATACTTTCGTTGACCGCAACGGTAACGGCACGCTCGACAGTGACGACCGCTACTTCTTCTATCATGCCGATCCCGATGTCACTATGGGTTTGGGTTCGAAAGTCACCTATAAGAACTGGGACTTCAGCTTCAATTCACGCGCCAACTTCGGCAACCACGTATTCAATGCCAACATCAACGGAACATACATCAGCGGACAGGGTTTGGGCTCAACGCTGAACTTCATGCACAACATTCCTACACTGGCACTGAAGTATGG
>DEJV01000026.1 GCA_002353525.1 Prevotella sp. UBA2739 | reverse complement strand
AGAATTGATAATTGAGAATTATTCGCTGACGCGCTCAATATACTTGTCAATCTCCTGGCTGACAGCTGCGTTTACATACTTCTTCTTGATGTCCTGATAGATTTTCAGGGCGTCGGCCTTCTTGTTCTGGCTCTCGAGAATCTCGGCAGCCTGAATGAGGAAGGTGGGAGAGAGGCTGTTGTTGGTCTTGCTCTCAGCTTTGCTGTCGGCCATGTCGGCAGCTTTCTTCAGGGCGCTTACGGCTTTGTCAAGCTGGTTGATGTGGGCGTAGGCATTGCCCAGGGCACCCTGTGCGGCAGGGCTGATCATCTGGTCGTTAGAGCCAGAGTACTGCTCGAGATATTTCACGGCCTCGTTCCATTTGCCGAGGTTTGCATAGCAAAGACCGGCATAGAGGTTGGCCAGGTTGCCTGCGTCGGTGCTGCTGTAGTCGCTGGCCACTTTCACGAAGCCAGGGAAGTTGGCACCGTCGCCATTGAGCGCTTTGTCGAACTGCTCGGCGTCGAAGTACTCCTGTCCTTTAGCCAGAACGGTGCTGGCTTTGTCCTCACGCGGACCGGCTACATAGTTTTTGTAGAGAATAGCGCCAGCAAAGAGAATTACCAGTGCGGCGACTGCGATAAGAATAGCCTTCCGGTATTTCATGAAGAAGGCTTCATGCTTGTTGAGGGTCTCTTCTACGGGCTGACCCTGCTGCTTTACATTTTTGTTTGCCATTATTTTGTTGTTTTTTGATGTTTCATTTGGGGCACAAAATTACAGAAATTCTCCCACATACTGAAATTTATTGAAGACTTTTTTCGTTTTTTGCCTATTTTGCACTAACTTTGCCATCGAAAAATAGCGAAGTTCGGCTGCACTCGGCAAAACAAGCAGGCTTGATTGCGCTCGTTTGCACGAACTTTGCCATCGGAAACGGCAATGTTTTATACACAACATTCATGATTCTTAAGAAAATTTCGGTCATTAATTATAAGAACATACAGTCGGCAAACCTCGAGTTGTCGCCTAAAATGAATTGCTTTATCGGCCATAACGGCGAGGGGAAGACCAATTTCCTGGATGCGGTCTACTATCTTTCCTTCTGCCGCAGCGCCGGCAATCCCATCGACTCGCAGGTGATGCTGCACGGGCAGGATTTTTTCATGCTCGAGGGTTCCTATGTGAATGATATGGGCGACGAGGAACTGGTGTATTGTGGCATGAAGCGTGGCACGAAAAAGCATTTCAAGCGCAACAAAAAAGAATACAAACGGCTCTCGGAGCATATAGGGCTCATTCCGCTCATTCTGGTGTCGCCTTCTGATGCCATCATGATTGAAGGGGGCAGCGAGGAGCGCCGGCGGTTGATGGACGTGGTGATTTCGCAATACGATCATGCCTATATTGATGCGCTCAACCGCTATGCCAAGGCCCTGCAGCAACGCAACTCGCTGTTGAAGATGGAGGAAGAACCCGACGCGGCCTTGATGCAGATATGGGAGGAGCAGATGGCTGCCGAGGGTGAGCTCATCTATCAGAAGCGCAAGCAGTTTGTTGAAGAACTCATACCGGTGTTCCAAGACATTTATCAGCGCATATCAGGCGATAAGGAGCAGGTGTCGCTGAGCTATCAGTCTCATTGCCAGCGCGGACCGTTGCTTGAGGTCATTCAGCGCGACCGGTTGAAGGACAGGGCTGTGGGCTACTCGTTGCACGGTGTTCACCGCGACGATTTGGAGATGCTCCTGGGCGGCTATCCCATGAAGCGCGAGGGCAGTCAGGGGCAAAACAAGACTTTTGTGCTGGCGCTGAAACTGGCGCAGTTTGACTTTCTGAAACGTACGAACAGTCGTACCACACCGATACTCTTGCTGGATGATATTTTCGACAAGCTCGATGCCAGTCGCGTGGAGCAGATTGTGAAGCTTGTGGCGGGCGACGATTACGGCCAAATATTCATCACCGACACCAATCGCGATCATCTCGACCAGATTTTGCGGCACGGCAACTTCGACTATCATCTCTACCATGTGGAGAAAGGGCAGATAACGCCTCTCGCATCGCATCTCTCTGATCTCTAACCTCTAGTCTCTCATGTCTCACTTCTCACCTCTGATTTCTAGTCTCTCATGTCTCACCTCTCACCTCTCACCTCTCACCTCTGAAAAAATATGTTTAAGCGTAGTGTATTGACATTAGACGATGTGGTCAACCAGTTTCTTCGTCGCGAAGGACTGGAAACTCCTTTGCAGCAAAGGAGGCTTATTGACTCTTGGGGGAAAGTGGCTGGCAGTGTGGTGGAGAAGTATACGGGCGAGAAGTTCATCAAGAACCAAACCCTATACGTGAAAATCTATAATCCGGCGCTGCGCTCCGACCTTTCGATGATGCGTAGCGAGCTGGTGAGGAAGCTGAATGCCGAGATTGGCAGCATGCTCATCACCGATGTGAAAATCTATTGAGGCTTAATTGTCAATTGTCAATTATCAATTATCAATTGTCAAAGCACTTCGTCTACCTTCATGTCATTCTCTTCAGCGGGAATGCCAGGTAGCTTTTGGAAGGGGAAACATACACCTATTTTATATGCATGGGGAATCTTGGGCAGAAAACGGTCGTAGTAGCCTTTTCCACGCCCCAGTCGGTTGCATTGTAAATCGAAACTCATGCCAGGAATGATGGCCACGTCGATGCGCTCGTAATTGGTGAATGGCCTGCCTACGGGTTCCATAATGTGGAAGAAACCTCCCAACAAGTCTTTCGGTCCTTCGTAATGGCGTATTTCCATCTCGGTGTCGCTGATGACGGCAGGCAACAGTACGGTCTTTCCCGCACGTAGCAGTTCGTCGATAGCCTCATGGGTGTTCACCTCGTCGGCCAACGAGTAGTACATCAAGATGGTGGCAGCTGTTTTCACCCGTGGGTGAACCATTAGTTTTTTTACGATGGGAAGCGACAGTTCCTCGAGCTGCTGGCTCGTGAACTGCTGCTTCTGCATGCGTATATACTTTCGAAGGTCTTTCTTGTTCATGGCATTGGTCTGGCTTGTCGGAATGGGCTGGGTGGTTTGTGTCTTGAATACTCTCCCGGCTTTTCGGGTGAGGATGAGCGCTAGCTGATGGCAACTAAGCGGGGGCTTGTCAGCGGCAGATGCTCGTAAGGCACCTTACCGCCGAAGGCTACTTTCTTCTTTTCCTCAGTTTTTGGCTCCGGTTTTTTGGGGAAAGCCTCGTTGTTTTTGAAAACCTGCATGGTGGCTTTAATCACCGGGTCGTCGATATTCAAGTATTGGTTCCATGCGCTCTCATCCATGATGTTGTATATGATTCGGCTGTTGATGTAGCGTTCCAGCAGTTTGTGCGACTTCATGATCATCAGGTTGCGGCGCTTCAGTCCTCGCTGGTCGGCATAGGTGGCAAACTTGTCTACGGTGTTTTGCTTCACCAGATAGTCGGATAGTTCCATCATCTCTTTGAAGTTGTTGAGCTTCAGACGGTTGTCGTCGGTATAGGTGAAGGCAAACTGCAGAATGAGTCCGCTCATGCTGGCCTGTTTGTAGTAAGAGGTCATGCCCAGTGTGTCTTCGGGCACGAAAATGTCGGGTGTGATGCCGCCGCCGCCATAGACGGTGCGCCCGATGCTGGTCTTGTAGGCAGGACCGGTGTGCTTGATGCTGTCCTGATTGAAGAACTCGCCGTGCTCGTAGCGGCTGATGAGGTCTTGCTCGTAGTTCTTGTCACCGCCGGCAGTATAGGGTTTTTGAATGCAGCGGCCCGAAGGAGTATAGTAACGGGCCACGGTCAGACGGATGAGCGAGCCGTCGGCGAATGGCAGTTGTTGCTGCACCAGTCCCTTGCCGAACGAACGGCGCCCGATGATGGTGCCGCGGTCGTTGTCCTGGATGGCACCGGCAAATATCTCCGAAGCCGAGGCCGAGCCCTCGTTGATAAGCACCACGAGAGGTATCTTCTGATAGCTGCCGCGGCCGTCGCTGCGATAGTCGTGGCGTGGCGACTTGCGTCCTTGTGTGTACACGATGAGGCGGTCTTTAGGCAGGAACTCGTTCACCATCTGAACGGCCGACTGCAGATAGCCGCCGGTGTTGTCGCGCAGGTCGATGACCAGATTGGAGAATCCCTCTTGCGAGAGCTTGGCCAGCGAGATGAGCAGGTCGGAATAGGTGGTCTCGCCAAAGCTCTTGATGCGGATGTAGCCTGTGTTCTCGTCCAGCATATAGGTGGCGCTGATGCTCTTTACGGGGATGTCGCCGCGGGTGACGGTGAAGTATTGCACTTTGTTCGAGCCATAACGCAGCACGCCCAGCTTCACCTTCGTGTCTTTGGGGCCTTTCAGCCGGTGCATGGCTTCCTCGTTGGTCACAATCTTACCCACAAAAGGCTTGTCGTCTACGCTCACAATCTTGTCGCCAGCCACCAGTCCGGCACGCTCGGCAGGCCCGTTGCTAATCACGTTCTGCACGTGAATGGTATCTTCGCGGATGGTGAACTCGATGCCCACGCCCGAGAACGAGCCCTTCAGGTCGTCGGTGGCAATCTGCACGTCCTTGGCATTGATGTAGACCGAGTGGGGGTCCAGTTCGGCCAGTATCAGCGGAATGGCCTTGTCGACCAGCGAGTCGATGTCCACTTTGTCAACATACTGGTCGTCCACGATGTGCAGAATGTTGTTCAGGCGGTTGCTGCCACTGTTGATGATGTTCAGCCTGTTGCCTGAGAAATGGTTGGTATAGAATGTTCCGATAATGATGCCTATCACGACACAGAGTGCCATGATGACAGGGAGATACCGGTTTGATTTATTCTGTGCCATATTCTTTTTGTGATTTATAGTTTTCTGATCATGCTGAATAGTTGATGGCGATGGCTGGGGAAACCGCTCGTCATAATTCACTTACATCCATATATTCCACCTCGATGCCAGCCCTTTGCAGGAGGTCGATGCCATCGGTGAGGCGGTATTTCTCGCCATAGACCACGCGCTTGATGCCAGCCTGGATGATGAGCTTGGCACATTCGATGCAGGGAGAGGCCGTGACGTAGAGCGTCGAGCCGTCGCTGTTGTTCGAGCTACGGGCCAGTTTGGTGATGGCATTTGCCTCGGCGTGCAGCACGTAGGGCTTGGTGACGTTGTTCTCGTCCTCGCACACATTCTCGAAGCCGCTGGGCGTGCCGTTGTAGCCGTCGCTGATGATCATTTTGTCTTTCACCACCAGTGCGCCCACCTGGCGCCGCTTGCAGTAGCTGTTTTCGGCCCATATCCGCGCCATGCGCAGGTATCGCTGGTCAAGCTTTCTTTGTTTTTCGTTTAATTCCATTTCGTTTCAGTAATGCGTCGATTGTGGGTTCGCTGCCGCGGAATCGCTTGTAGAGCGCCATCGGGTGCTCGGTGCCTCCCTTGCTCAGGATGCAGTCGCGGAACCGCTGGGCTGTCTGTGGGTTGAAGATGCCCTCTTTCTTGAATACCGAGAAGGCATCAGCATCGAGCACCTCTGCCCATTTATAGCTATAATATCCTGCGGCATATCCTCCGGCCATGATGTGGGAGAACTGTACCGTCATGCAGGTGTCGGGCAGTTGCTTGGTAACCATCGCGCGCTGCCAGGCATGTTTTTCGAAGGCGATGATATCGTCGTCGAATGCTTCTTTCTTGGTGTAGTAGGCCATATCGAGCAGCCCAAAGCTTACTTGTCGCAGACAGCCGTATGCCGCCATGAAGTTCCGGCTCTTTCTGATGCGGTCGATCAGCTCGTCGGGCAACGGCTCTCCCGTCTGATAGTGGAAGGCAAAGGTGCGCAGAAACTCCTTCTCTACGGCATAGTTCTCCATGAATTGCGACGGCAGTTCCACAAAGTCCCACCACACGTTTGTTCCGCTGAGGCTCTCAAACCGCGTGTTGGCAAACATGCCGTGCAGCGAATGGCCGAACTCGTGCAGGAAGGTCTCCACCTCGCCCAGCGTCAACAGGGCCGGTTTGTCGGCCGTGGGCTTGGTGAGGTTCATCACCACGCTGACGTGTGGCCGTACATTCTCGCCCTTCTTGCTGATATACTGTCCCTGGTATTCGGTCATCCATGCTCCTCCCTGCTTGCCTTTGCGCGGATGGAAGTCGGCATAAAATACGGCCAGGAAAGAACCGTCGCGGTCGAACACTTCGTAGGCTTTTACGTCGGGGTGGTATACGGGAATATCTTTGTTCTCTTTGAAGGTAATGCCATAAAGGCGGTTGGCCAGCCCGAACACACCATCGATTACCCGGCTCAGTTCGAAGTAGGGGCGGAGCATCTCCGAGTCGATGTTGTATTTCTTCAATTGCAGCTTGTGCGAATAGAACGCGAAGTCCCACGGCGCGAAATCGGGTTGGGCATTGTCGGTTGGGCGATGAGAGCGGTTGCCAGTTGGGCGATGAGAGCTGTAATCTTTGCGGAAAAGCTTCTCCAGTGCCTCCACCTCGTTCTCTGCCGATGGCTTATAGGCATCAATCAGCTGGTCGAGCAGGCGATAAACATTGCGCACGTTGCTGGCCATGCGGTGCTTCAGCACGTAGTCGGCGTAAGTGCGGAATCCCAGCAGCTGGGCAATCTCGCGGCGCAGGTTGACCAGACGCTTGCAAATCTCGAGGTTGTTCTCGGCATTGTCGTGAATGCACACCTGATTTTTTGCCATATACATCTGGCGGCGCAACTCGCGCTGGGTGCTGTAGGTCATGAATGGCCCGTAGCTCGGCTGGTCGAGTGTGAACACCCATCCCTCTTTGTCGTGCTCTTTGGCATTCTGTGCGGCAGCCTCGCGGGCGGTCTCGGGCAGTCCGTCGAGCAGCTTCTCGTCGGTGATGTGCAGGGTGAACGCTTTGTTTTCTTTCAGCAGGTTCTGCGAAAACTGCAACGAGAGCATCGATGCCTCTTCGGTAAGCTGCCGCAAGTGCTCTTTGCCAGCATCGTTGAGCAGGGCTCCGCTTCGCACAAAGCCATCGTAGCAATTGTCGAGCAGCATCTTTTCCTCAGGTGTCAGTCGGCGGTGGTGCAGGTGTACAGCCTTGATGCGCTCAAACAGCTGTTTGTTCAGTCGCACATCGTTGGCGTGCTTCGTCAGTATGGGCTGCATCTTCTGTGCCAGCGCGTCCATCTCGTCGTTCGTCTCAGCGCTGAGCAGGTTGAAGAATACCGTCGACACGCGGTCGAGCAGGTCGTAATATCCCTCGCGGTCGTCCTCTTTATCGATGATGGTATTGTCGAAGGTGGGCTTCTCGGGGTTGTTGATGGTTTTGTTTATCTGCTCGTTGTCGCGACGAATACCCTCCATGAAAGCCTCCTCGAAGTCTTCCATGCGAATACGGTCGAATGGCGCCGTGTCGTGCGGCGTATGGTAGGGTTCAAAAAACGGATTCTTTCTCGGTGCATTCTCTGCGATGCTATTCATTGCTTTCTCCGTGTTATGATCGTTCATGTCGGTTGCTGTCTCTTTGTTTTTTATAACATGCAAAGATACATCAAATAATTGATTGCTCTCTCGTTCACGCGGTATTTTTAACTAAATTTATTCTACCTGCTGCCGTCCCGTCTTCTGAAAGGCATATATAGGCATGCTAAACGTGCCTTTTACGAGTCGCAAATATGTCTTTTACGAGTCGCAAATATGCCATTTTCAAATCGCAAATATGTCTTTTACGAAACAGAGTTGGCTTTTGGGATTTGTAGAGCAGCCTTCTAGAATCACAGAGTAGCCTTCTGGACTTGCAGAGTAGCCTTCTGGACTTGCAGAGCAGCCTTCTGGAAATGGCGAGAAGCCTGCTGGATGGTGGCTTTAGTTGCGCAGTTTCTCGATGGCGGGAATGTGGATGATGCCACGTGTAATCTGTATGAGCCCGGAGTCGTGCATGCGGTTCAGTTCTCGCGACACGTTGAGTCGGCTTTCACCTATTTCGGTGGCCAGAGTTTCCATCTTGATGTTGAAAGTCTTTGTGCCTACGGGCCGCTGACAGTGGGAGATAAAGAAACGAATGATTTTCGAGTGGATATCTTTTGGCTTTGGGTGCCACGGCAGTCGTGCTATGCGCTGTCCCTGGGTGCTGATGATGTTGAGCAGGTTGAGGCGGAATATCTCGTATTGCTCAGAAAGACGCAGAATCTCCGTCTTGCTGAGCCGGATAAAGTTACAGGCCGACAAGGCCACCACGGTGAGGCTATATCGTTGTGTAAGTCCGAAAATGCGCTCCGGCTGTATCACGGTGGGGGCAGGAATGGTTTCGGTGAGGCTGTAACTGTTGTCGTCGGCCCGGCTGGTGGTGCTAATGGTGCCGTTGATAAGAATATAAATGCTGTCGCAGACGTCGCCCTCGCTGATGATGGTTTTGCTGCGCCCGAATCTCATGAAGCCGAACTTCGTCTGCGAGACAACGTCGGCAATGTCGCTGCGGCTCATTCCCAGGAACAAGGGCAGCGCTAATAGCGTGGTGTGGAGTTGTATGTCGGACAATTCTTATTCTTCCATCTTTAACTTGGGCGAATGCCAGGTGGCATAGTTGCCCTTTGCGTCGGTATAGATGAGATAGGCCATCAGTTCGGGATGTTTTTCGAGGATGCGCTTGGCCCCGTCGAGCCCGAGCACCATGAAGGATGTGGCATAGGCGTCGGCCGTAGCACAGTTGGACGCCAACACGGTGGCTGAGAGAATGTTGTGCTGGACGGGGTAGCCTGTTTTCGGGTCGATGGTATGCGCATATTTCTTTCCGCCTTTATAGTAGAAGTTGCGATAGTTGCCACTGGTGGCCATCGCGCGGTCGGTAACGTTGAGCACCGTTTGCAGTTCGCTGCTTACGCTTAGCGTGTCGTCGGTAGGTTTGGTCACGCCTATACGCCAGGGCACACGTTTCTCGCTGATGCCGCTGGTGACCACCTCGCCGCCAATCTCTACCATATAGTTCTTAATGCCTTTCTTGCGCAATAGGCGGGCCACCACATCGCTGCCGTAGCCTTTGGCGATGGCCGAGCAGTCGAGCTGAAAATGTGGCGCAATGTTGCCGTTTGATGTGGCCTTTGCGTTGCGGCTCTTGCTTTCTATCTTATGCTGTTTCGCGTTGTAGGCAATCTTTTCGTAGCCCGTCAGCCGCCGCAAGCTGTCGACTTGCTGTGGGGTAGGGGTCTCGCCCGACTTGAAGCCGAATCCCCATGCGTTGACGAGGGGTGCCACCGTGATGTCGAAAGCCCCGTCGGTTTCTTTCGAGATGTTGAGAGCCAGGCCAACCACCTCTTCAAACATCCTTCCCTCTTCCGTCTGCGGTATGGTGGTTGCTCCCTGATTGATTTTTGAGATGACCGACTGGGGATTGAACATCGAGAGGGCCGAGTCTACCTTCTTCAGTTCAGCCTCAATCTCCTGCTTCAGGTTTTTGTCGCTTTGGTAGGTGATGTTATAGATGGTTCCGAAGATGAAACCATTATCCTTCTGGTAGGGAGTTGTCTGTTGCTGTCGGATGATGAGTACTGTGCCAACGATGAGAAACACGAGGAACAGCAATTGCCAATATTTCTTTTTCATGGGAGTAGTTGTTTTGTTGAGTGTTTGCTTCTAGTTTTTCTAGTACTCCTAGTTAGACTAGTATTCCTAGTTTGGTTAGTATTCCTGGTTTTTGCTGGCAATTGGGGGAATATTCCAGCAGGCTGATGTCAAATATCGATGATGACATTGAAAGTGCCACCAAGTCGTGTGCTGCCCGTTTTGCCGAAGCCCGGGACATACCAACAGTTGCCATACTCGCTTTTGCCATAGGCTATTCGTTTTTTGTAACGGGCGCTCCATCCCAGGTGAATAGGTCCCCAGATGGTGGCATCCACACCAAACACCAATTCGGCCCAATGGTAGTAGCAACCCACGTCGTCGACCTTGAAGTCGGCATGATGGCCCCACACGGGATCTTCCAATCCTGGATGAGAGAAGCTGTATTTAAAGTTGGTATAGGCATAGCGCAGTCCGCCATAAAGGCGATAGGCGTCGTGCTTGTTCTTCATAAAGTTCAAGTCAAGGCCTATGCGGGCATAAGGAGCACTGGTCTTATAAGAGAGGCGCGTCACGTCGTCGCTATGGTCGGCTTTGCCATATCCCAGTTCAAACACAGGGAAATACCTGTCTTTCAGGTTGATTCGAAGTGCAGCCTCGAAATGGCCGTTATCGCCAATGCCCAGCATGAGCGGACCGACAAGATCGGCCGACACAGCAAACCCATTGAAGAATGCCGTAGAGTCGGGCTTGTCGGGCACCGCCTTGGCAGGCTTCTGCGCCGTGGCCGTCAGCGATAGCAACAGGCTAATTGCTAGAGCGCAAGTAAATATGCAGGTTCGCCGTGTGAGAGTCATAGCTTACATTTTTATTATGAATGGTGATAGAGTCGATGGCGTGGTGAGTGGTGGTCACCTTCTTCAGCGTATGGAAAAAGATAGGATGGCAGTCTACCGACTCGAAGTGGGGGCGGCTTTCCTTTTCCACTACTACCGTGTCGATATATGAATAGTTGTCGCCCGTCACCTCAAAGAAAAGCACATCTTCCCTTTGGGTATAGCTCATGGGAATGCTGAAAGTGGACTTGCCGGTGAACTGATTCAGCCGCACCGAGTCCTCAAGTTCGTCGCGGGTGGTGGAGACGGTAATCACCTCGTCCACTACTACCGAGTCGCCCACAGAATTCATGAACCGGTAAACGGCATATGCACGGTTGTTCAGGGGACAGTCTATTTGTGAACAAGAGGCAACCAAAAGTGAAAGGGTAAATAGGTAAAGAGGCAGCAACCTCTTTGCCCTGTTTTGCTTGCAGCCATGCTTCCTGTTCATTATTTCCATCTTGATGATTTGTTTGCCGTTAAAGGGTTTCTTGCCATTAAATTGTTTTCTCTATCTGATAGTCGTTGCGGTTGCCGGCCGAACGGCTGATAAGGTCGCCAATAAATCCTGCCAGGAATAGCTGTGTGCCGATGAGCATCGTTGTCAGCGAGATATAGAACCACGGCGAGCTGGTGATGAGCCGTTGCGGTATGCCGTTGGCCAGGCAGTAGAGCTTGTCGGCACCAATAATGACTACAGCCAGGAAACCGATGAGGAACATGATAGACCCAAGGAAACCAAACACGTGCATGGGCTTCTTGCCGAAAGTGCTCAGAAACCAAAGCGTCAGCAGGTCGAGGTAACCATTCACAAAACGGTTCAGCCCCATGAACTTCGACGAGCCATACTTGCGTGCCTGATGGTGCACCACCTTCTCGCCAATCTTGTCGAAACCGGCATTCTTGGCCAGATACGGTATGTAGCGGTGCATCTCGCCATACACCTCGATGTTTTTCACCACCTCCTTGCGATAAGCTTTCAGACCACAGTTGAAGTCGTGCAGATTCTTAATGCCGCTCACCTTGCGCGCGGTGGCATTGAAGAGTTTCGTGGGGATGGTTTTCGAGATGGGGTCGTAGCGCTTTTGCTTATACCCCGACACCAGGTCGTAGCCCTCTTGCGTAATCATGCGGTAGAGTTCAGGTATCTCGTCGGGAGAATCCTGCAGGTCGGCATCCATCGTAATCACCACGTTGCCCTGTGCTTCCTTAAATCCGCAGAAGAGGGCCGGACTCTTGCCGTAGTTGCGGCGGAACTTGATGCCTCTCACGTGCTCCGACTTTTCCTTCAGTCCCTCGATGACTTCCCAAGAGCGGTCTGTAGAACCGTCGTTGACAAAGATCACTTCAAACGAGAAATGATTCTCGTTCATCACTCGCTCTATCCAGTTGTAAAGCTCTGGCAGCGACTCGTCCTCATTATAAAGAGGTATAACTACAGAAATATCCATTCTTATATTTTCTTTTCCTTTGTTTTCTTTCGGGTAATGGCAGCAATAATGATGCTGGCAACACCACCAATGATAATATTCATCGACATGAAATACAGAGCCCAGTCGATGGGGCGCATGCTGCGGTACTCTTCAATGGCCGCATTTATCTCCTTCTCTGGGTATTTGTTGGCTAGAAGAATCTGGCGTGCCTGGTCGAGCGATGTGGCGAAGAAAGAGCCTCCATCGATAAACGCAAAATAGGCATACTGGATGATGGCGAACAGCAAAGAGGCATAAAAGAACATCGACATGGAATAGATGTAGCCGTTCCAATAACTCAGTTCGCCCTCTCTCACATGGTCGCGAAAAGACTGTATGCGGCGGCAAATGAAGAAAGGAGAGAGAAACGCCATCGTAGTGCCCAGCGTTCCCAGGAAAGGAGTCTTCATGCCCATGCAAATACAGGCAAAGCTGACTATCCATAAGACTGCCAGATAAGCCCCGTCGTTACGGGCAAAAGCCCTCAGTTGTATGTATTCTGTTGGATTCACGGTGCAAAATTACGGAAAAATACTTCATATATGTCATGTTGAGCTGTAAAAATGTGTTAAAAACAAGATATTTCTCATTTCTCATTTCTCATTTCTCAATTTAATATGTTACCTTTGCAGCCGCAAAACACGGGTAAGTCCCGTACGGCCAGCTCCCTTCGAATCCTCCAGGACGGGAACGTAGCAAAGGTAGTTGGTTGTAGCGGCGCGATACGGGTAGCTTGCCCACCCGCCTCTTTAGCTCAGTTGGCCAGAGCACGTGATTTGTAATCTCGGGGTCGTTGGTTCGAATCCGACAAGAGGCTCAAAAAAAGAGAAAGAATTGAGACTACATGCTCAATTCTTTCTCTTTTTTGTATGTATTATTCTGCGTTTGTCCTAATGGGCTCAGCCGGCAATTCTCCATTCTCACTCTAAATCCACCACGGTGATGCCATGTCCGCCAAACTGCACATGCTCGTCGCGGTAGTGGGTCACATTGGGTATGGTGGCAAGATATTGGCGGATGAGTTGCCGCAAGATGCCCGTTCCCGTACCGTGCAGGATGCGCACTCGTGGCATACCCACAAGAATGGCATCATCAATAAAGTATGTCACGGCATTGATGGCCTCGTCGCCTCTCATGCCCCTCACGTCAAGGTCTTGTTTGAAGTTGAGCTTGCGGTTGTCGATCGTCTCGCGGGTGCTTCGGCTGATGTCCGTACGCATCTGGTAGCGCGGTGCCGTCTCGCTTTTCTTTTCCTCTTCGGCATGCTCCAGCCGTTCCAGCCGCATCTTTGTGCGCATACCTCCGAAGATGACGGTGGCCATCTTTCCGTCGATCACCTCAATCGTTCCCACACTTGTCAGTCCTTTGATGCGCACAGAGTCACCCACAATCAGAGTGCCCTTTTCCTTCACGCTTTTGCCCACAGCCTTCAGCTTCTCGGCAGCCTCTTTGTCTTGTTCTGCCTTCTTAGCTTTGCGCTGGGCCTTTCTGGCCTTGCGCTGTTCCATTTGTTGCAGCTTTTTCGCAAAGTCTTCATCGCTCATCACGCCACGCTCCTCGCCTTTCACCACATCGTTCTCAAACTGGCGCAATTCCTCGCGAATCTTGCGTGTCTCCTCCTTCTCGGCTTGTTTCTCCCGAATTTCCTTAATGGCATTCTCTATGCGCTTGTTGCTCTCGCGCAGTAGTTCCTCTGCTTGTTCGCGTGCCCGTTCCAGGATCTGCTTGCGCTGGCTTTCCACATCGGCCAGCTGTCCTTCATATTTGGAGATGGTTTTCTCGATGTCTTTCTCACGCTGGTGAATGTTCTGTCGTTTGTTCTCCCAGTAGCGTTTGTCGCGAACGATGTCTTGCAGGTATTTGTCGCTTTGGATGTACTCTGTGCCCACAATCTCCGAGGCGTCACGAATCACCTCATCGGGAATACCCGTCTTACGGGCAATCTCAATGGCAAACGAACTGCCTGGCCGGCCAATTTGCAACTGAAACAGCGCCTGCATCTGATGGCGGTCGTACAGCATGGCTCCGTTCACGACCCCATCGTGACCGTCGGCAAAATGCTTCAGGTTCTGATAGTGGGTGGTAATCACTCCAAATGCTTTTTGCTGCCAGAACTGCTTGAGCACCGCCTCGGCAATGGCACCACCAATCTGTGGCTCCGTGCCTGTGCCGAACTCATCGATGAGCAACAGCGTGCGGCCGTTGGCATGGCGCATCATCTGTTTCATGTTGGTCAGATGACTTGAGTATGTCGAGAGGTCGTTCTCTATGCTCTGCTCGTCGCCGATGTCTATCATAATGTTCTGAAAAACACCTGTGGTAGAACGGTCGCCGATGGGCACCGACAGTCCGCACTGCAGCATATATTGCAGCAGTCCTACCGTTTTCAGACATACCGACTTGCCACCGGCATTCGGTCCTGAGATGATCAATATGCGCTTTTCTTTTGTCAGGATGATGTCGAGCGGTACTACATGCTTGTCTTGTTTCGCCAACGACAGTTGTAGCAGCGGATGTATGGCCCTTATCCAGTCAATATGTGGCTGGTCTGTCACCTGGGGCTCATACCCGTTCATCATGCATGCCAGTTCTGCCTTGGCGCGTATGAGGTCTATTTGCGCCAGAAACTGGAACGACTCTAATATAGCCCTTACGTGCGGTCGTACTTGCTTGGCAAACTCAGTCAGGATGCGTATAATCTCCCTGCGCTCTTCGGCCTCCAGCTCACGTATACGGTTGTTAGCCTCCACCACTTCGGTAGGTTCGATAAACACCGTTTTGCCCGACGCACTCTCGTCGTGCACAATACCTTTGATTCTTCTTTTCAAGGCCGGTACAACGGGAATCACCAACCGGCCATCGCGCAGGGTGGGGGTGACGTCTTTCTCCACCAGTCCCTCGCTTTGTGCCGAGCGCAATATATTATATAAGGTTCGCGAGATGCTGCCTTCTGTTTTGGCCAGTTCTCTCCTGATATTACCCAATTCGACCGAGGCGCTGTCCTTTATTCTGCCAAACTTGTCTAATATCTCGTCAATGCGCTTCACCAGTTCGGGAAACGTAATCACATACTCCGTCAGACTATGCAATGCGGGATATTGCCACACGGGATGCTCTCCACCGTCGTTTTTATTGAGAAACTGCACTATTTGATGAATAGTGTCCAGTGAGCGCTTCAAGTCGAACAGCTCATCCTCTTCCAAGTGGGTGCCTTCCAGACGTATACGCGACACGCACTCTCTTACATCAAAGAAATAGTGCATGGGAAATTCCTCTATGCCCTCTTTGATATGCCTGAACTCCCTGATTTGCTGCATCCATTCGTTAATCACGAAGGCCTGATCGGAAAAAGCCACAGAGTCGACCTTTTCCTTCCCCAGGTTACTTAAGCAGCGCTCCTTCAGCAGCGCACGTATTTCGTTGAACCCTATCTTGTTTTCAAAACTATTCGGATAAATCATGCTGCAAAGGTACTACTTTTACTTCATAGTTCAGCCTTCGTAGTTCTTAGATTATGGAATATTCTGTTAATTTTACTTAATTCAAAGAAGATTTATGACTAAGGAATAAGGTTCTATAAACAATTTTTGCTACCTTTGCACCGCTTTTCGCACGAAGCTAGTCTCAACAGGCTAAGGAGAGATGGTAGAGTGGTCGATTACAACGGTCTTGAAAACCGTCGTGCTGAGAGGCACCGGGGGTTCGAATCCCTCTCTCTCCGCCAAAAGTGCTGATAATCAGCGACTTACAAGTATTTACACCCAAAGTTACACCCAAAAACGAGAGTGACTTTGGGTGTTTTTCGTTTTTAAGAAGCTGGAGATCAAGACGTTAGGACGTCATTTCTCCACCCGCGTTTACACCCAAAAACAGAATCAGAATGAATCAAACTTGCTCATTTCCCTGGCTTTTTTCTTGTTTGTGACACTTATGTATGGTTTCATGGCCTTGTCAGTAGAATGTCCCGTCCATTCCCTGATGACTACAGGTGGTATGCCCAGTTCAATGGCCAGGCAGATGAAAGTACGCCGGCCTGCGTGTGTGGAAATGGCGTCACATTTTTTCATTGTGGTGGTATGACGTTTGTTTCCATAGTACCTGACAATGCTAACCGGTTCAACGAGGTCTATCTTACGGCAGAGTTTTTTCAGGTCATTGTTCACCTGCTGGTCTGACCTGTAGGGAAAGACTTTCCCTTTGGATTCTTTCATCACGAGTCTGTATTTTTCAAGTATTCCTTTGCTGTGATCATTCAGGTCAACCCTCAGACGTTTGTTGTTCTTGATTGTAACGAATTCAATGAGTTCTTCGTTGACGTTCTCCCATTTCAGGTTTGCGGCATCGGAATAGCGCATTCCGGTGAAGCAACAGAATAGGAAGATATCTCTTGAAAGCTCTTGTCCCGTACAGTTATCGGGTAATTCATATTCCTTGAGTAGCTGCAGTTCCTCTGTTGTCAGGTATATAACTGGCATACTGTTTTCCTTCATGTGGAGTTCATAAGTACTGGCTGCCGGGTTAGAACTGTAATGCTTCTCGTAGCTCCACTTCAGGAACCGCTTGACCTCGCTCCATTTCTTTGAGACGGTTGAGTTGCTGTTCCCATCATGCGTGTTCAGGAAAATGATGAAGTCTGTTATGCCCCTGTCGGTGAAAGTGTCAAAACTGATATCCTTTCTGAACGCTGACAGCGTCTTTTTCAGTTTGTCATACTTCTCTATGTACGCTAATCCCCAGTTGCACTCTATGCTTTTGATGGACACGAATTTATCGTAGGCAGCCCAGAAAGCCGCGGTCTTTGCAGAAGGGTCGTTCGTTGGAACGATGTTGTTATTGACATCCAAGGTGATTCCGATCTTTTTGTCAAAATAGCTCTTGAAATCCTCTGCATTGGGTGACTTCCCCAAAGCATTAAACACCCGGAACACACCGTCTACACGGCTCTCAAGTTCCCGCAGCTGTTTATGAACGGAATGAATGTCCGTGCCGACACCTGAAAGGGCGGCATCAATTCTACGTTTTTGGGATACCGAGACATTTCGCCTTTTCTGTTTGTCGGAGAGCATGAGGATGTCATTCCAGACCTCCTCGTCAATTCTCATGCCTGTGGTCATTTCCACCCTTTGTCCGTTGAAAGAAACCCTCATACGGATTGGAACACTGCGTGTGATGATGTTACCGCTCTTTTTGCTTTTTCTTCTCTCTGCTGAGAATACGACTTTGTACTTCATTTTTTTCGCAAAGGTAAGAAGAAAAAGTAAAACGGCAAAACCTCGGGGAAGTGAGATCTAACGAGAAGTTAGCGCAAGCGCGAATTGTTATGTGATAAATAGTTTCTTCATAAATGTTTATTCTTTACCGTGATAGGATGGATGTTCATTATCAGGATTAATAACTAACTTCTCAACGACGATTTCCGGGTCTATCATCACAACTTTAATGGTATGATTGCCTTCTGTAGGTATATCGAAGTCAATGCTGAGCCATCGAAGGTTGTCAAACACCTCGCTACGCATCCGTTGACGTGAGCCAGACAGATAGATGTCGCTTGCTGGTCGATGAAGTGGTATCAGCACCTTCGAACGTGCAATATTCTCTTTTGTATATTCGTTGAAAGTGTCCACATAACCTTGTCGGGCATCAATGGTCTGCATCTCGCCATCATCGACACGAACACCGATACGGAGTCCTCGGGCTGGGTTTATGTCGTTGGTGGGCAAAATTCCCAGTGCCAGCTTCTGTTTGCCAGATTGTGAGAAGTTGATGTCATATTCCAATGTTGCACCATCACCCAGTGGACGGCTCTTTGCCGTAACGGGTTCAATGCCCATATTGCCCATGCCGCGGCAGAAACACCCAGTGAGCATCATCTGTGGCTGTTCTGCGTGTGTAGTCATGAGCCATGATGGCTGTCTCGCTGGCGGTTATGCCCGTTTTGTCCAATGGTTTGGCCACCTGAGGCAAGGTGTTATCGTTTGGCATCGACCACATGCGGTAGCCTATGTGCTTGTCGAGCATCATGCCATCCCACTTGCCTCCAGCAATGACCTTGTTATATTTATCGGTCATCTGCTTGTCACGCTCAAAAAAGCGTCTGCATTGTAATCGAATCACCCAAAGTTGCTGCCAGATAGATCTTCGCCACTCCAGCACTTGCCACTGCCGGGTATTCTACCAATTGATAGAAGGCATCCTGCATTTCCGCAGGCATCTTCTTGCTGAGTGATAGGGTGCGTTTCTCCAACTCATCCCAGCGGTCATACATGCGTTGCGCCCTACAGCGGGTATTCGTCATGTCACCACAAAAACAACTGCATCAGAAAACGCTGATCAATGCTATAATATGGCAGGCCAGCGGGTTACAGCAGGAACAAAGGGCCTGCTGATTATCGATGGGAGAAAGATATTACACAAAAATAAGGAGGGTAACGGGCTCGGTGCTGATTTTTTTTGTAACTTTGTTGCCAAAAATACAACTTATGATCAAATTATATAAAGTGATAGCTGTCGCCCTGCTGATGGCAATGATGGATACGAAGGCGAATGCAGAGACAGCAAGCACAGCGCCCTGTGGACCTGTGCCTACGGATAATCAATTGCGCTGGCAGGATATGGAGATGTATGCCTTCATTCATTACTCGCTGAACACATACACGGATCAGGAATGGGGATTCGGGAACGAGGCGTTGGAATTGTTCAACCCCTCTGACCTGGACTGCCGGCAGTGGGCTCGCGTATGCAAGCAGGCTGGTATGAAGGGCATCATCTTTACGGCTAAACATCACTGCGGTTTCTGCATGTGGCCGAGTGAATACACCGAGTACTCCGTGAAGAACACGCCGTGGAAGAACGGGAAGGGCGATGTGGTGCGCGAACTGGCCGATGCCTGCCGCGAGGAAGGACTTGAGTTTGCCGTCTATCTCTCGCCCTGGGACAGGAATCACCCGGAATATGGCCGGCCTGCATATGTGACCTATTTCCGCAACCAGCTGCGCGAACTGCTGACCAACTACGGTGAGATATTCGAGGTGTGGTTCGACGGTGCCAATGGCGGCAACGGCTGGTACGGCGGTGCCAACGAGACGCGCAAGATTGACCGTACCACCTATTATGAGTGGCCTGAGACGTACAAGATGATCCGTGAGCTGCAGCCCAAATGCTTGATATGGAACGACGGCGGTGACCGCGGCGACCTGCGCTGGGTGGGCACCGAGGCCGGCAATGTGGGCGAGACAAACTGGAGTATGATGCCCGGCAAGGGCGACACCCCCTGGCACATGCTGCACTACGGTGTGGAGGACGGCGACGTGTGGTGTCCTGGCGAGACGAACACCAGCATACGTCCCGGGTGGTTCTATCACGAGACGGAGAACGAGCATGTGAAGAGTCTTTCGAAACTGATGGACACCTATTATAAATCGGTGGGTCGCAACTCCACATTGCTGCTCAACTTCCCCATAGCACCTAACGGTCGCATTCATCCCAACGACAGCCTTCGCGCCATCGCCTTTAAGAAAATGATTGACGAGGTGTTTAAGACCGACCTTGCAAAGAATGCCAAGGTAAAGACACAGGGGAATGTGACACTTGTTGAATTCCAGAAACCCACGCCATTCAATCGTTTCGTAGCCGAGGAAGATATCC
>DEJV01000048.1:14426-15268 GCA_002353525.1 Prevotella sp. UBA2739 | reverse complement strand
TGGCGCTCTACCTCTGCCAAAGGCCAGTTGCGCTCGCGCGGATGCAGCATATAGATGCCGAGTCCGGAGACAACGGTGCGTCCATAGCTGTTCTCCTGCCAGTCGATGGCGAAAGGATAGAAGTTGTTTCCTTGGAAATACATCATGGGATAGAGCTGGTCCATCAGTCCTTCGCGCATCCAGCCTTGTGCGTCTTGCGCCACCTGCCTGCGGGCATTCCAGCCACGCGAGGTGTAGCGGCTCAGGTCGTCATATTTGCCTATGGGCGAACAACTTAGCTTTACCCATTGCTTGTGCATCTTTACCTTCTGGTGGATTCGGCGGACAATATACGAGATATTCTCCTTAGACTTTGCTCCGCGCCAGGTTTCAGGGTAACGGATGTAGTCGAGATGAATACCGTCAATGTCGTAGCGCCGCGTAATCTCTGCACAGATGTCCGAAATGTATTCTGCGGTGAAGGGGGATTCAGGATTCATATACCCTTCATCACCTATTTTCTTGATGAGTGAGCCGTAGCGGCGTCTCAGCTGCTTGCAGCCGTAGGTGTTCCACTTGCCTACGGGAATGGTGACGACCCAGGCGTGTAGCTCCATGCCTCTGCGGTGACACTCGTCAATGGCGAATTGCAGCGCATCGTATCCTGGAGAGATGCCGGGCTTGCCCGACAGGCACCCGTCCCAAGGCTCTATGTCCGAAGGGTAGATGGTGGTAGCACGAACGCGGGTTTGCAACAGTACTGTATTCACATTGACAGCCTTCAGACGGTCTAAGATGTCGATGAGCTCTTGCTTCTGACGGGCTATCCCCATTCCGTCGTGAGCAAAGGACGAGGGCCAGTC
>DEJV01000048.1:14093-14381 GCA_002353525.1 Prevotella sp. UBA2739 | reverse complement strand
AAAGGCGAGAAGAATTATATAAAATAATGTTAATCGTTTCATTTCGCATGCAAAGGTAATCGTTTTTCGCGGAAAAAGTGTACCTTTGCACAAAATTTTTAAATTTAGTAAATAAATGGTAACTTTTTGTTTGAGTCTTTTGGCTCTGGTATTAGGCTATTTCCTCTACGGACGTTTTGTGGAAAAGGTTTTTGGCCCAGACAATCGGGTCACCCCTGCGGTTGCAAAGGCAGACGGTGTCGATTACATCGTACTTCCTGGGTGGAAGGTGTTTATGATTCAGTTTCT
>DEJV01000048.1:13839-14072 GCA_002353525.1 Prevotella sp. UBA2739 | reverse complement strand
GGTCCGGCAGCCTACTTGTGGATTGTCTTAGGCTGTATCTTTGCAGGCGCTGTTCACGATTATCTCAGCGGTATGCTGTCGATGCGAAATGGAGGAGCAGGACAGCCTGAGCTGGTTGGACTCTATCTGGGCGAAACCACCAAGAAGGTGATGCTCGTCTTCTCCGTGTTCCTGCTGATGATGGTCGGTGCGGTCTTCGTGTATAGTCCTGCGCTGATTCTGGGCAAGATATG
>DEJV01000048.1:12252-13795 GCA_002353525.1 Prevotella sp. UBA2739 | reverse complement strand
TTGCCACCATGTTGCCTATCGACAAGGTTATCGGCAAGGTGTATCCGCTGTTTGCCATTTCCATGCTATTTATGGCGGTAGCCCTGATGGCTGTCCTCTTCATCAAGTGGCCCACGCTGCCTGAACTGTATGATGGAATCAGCGGCGAGGGATTCATCACACCCATCTTCCCGGCCCTGTTCATCACCATCGCCTGCGGAGCCATCAGCGGCTTCCATGCCACACAGACCCCCTTGATGGCACGTTGCGTCAAGAGCGAGAAAATGGGTCGTCCCATGTTCTATGGCGCGATGATTACCGAGGGCTTGGTGGCGCTCATCTGGGCTACGGTGTCGATGTATTTCTTCTATGGCGGTGCGGCTCAGGAACTGGGCTTGCCCCTGACCCTTCAGGCTCCTGAGGTGGTGACTGGTGTCAGCGAAGGCTGGCTGGGCACGTTTGGAGGACTGCTGGCTATGCTGGGTGTGGTGGCTGCTCCCATTACCAGCGGCGACACAGCGTTGCGCTCTGCCCGCCTCATCATTGCCGAGTTCCTGCATCTGGAACAAAAGACCATCATGAAGCGCATCTGGATATGTGTGCCCCTGTTTGGTGCCACCTTCTTGCTGCTCTACTTCAATATTTCCAATCCCGACGGCTTCAATATCATCTGGAGCTACTTCGGATGGGGCAACCAGACGCTGGCGGTCTTCACGCTCTGGGCCATCACGGTCTATCTGGTGCGCGAGCAGAAAGCATACTGGATTACCCTCTTGCCGGCCATCTTCATGACAGTGGTGTGCTCAACCTTCCTCATGGTGTCGAAGAATGCCTTCGGTTTCGACATGATGGTTGGCTACGGCGTGGGAGGTGCTGCCCTGATTATCTCCGTCGCGTGGTTCTGTACATGGAAGTATAAAAATGGAAAACATATTTAATTTTATATCATTCACGACTATGAAAAAGATTGCTTTATTTGTGGTTGCGTTGCTGATGACTGTCACTGCCAACGCACAGTTTGAACAAGGTAAGGGTTATCTGGGCGCTTCCATGTCCGGACTGGATCTCAGCAGCCAGGCCAAGGAGTTCCACTTCGGACTGAATGCCAGAGCAGGTTATTTCTTCATGAACAACCTGATGGGAATGGTTGACTTGGGATATGATCACAAGGCCGATGCTAAAGACCAGTTCTCGCTCGGTGCCTACGGACGCTATTACCTTATTAAGAATGGACTCTATTTCGGTGCCGGACTCAAATACAAGCACGCTGGTGGCGGTTATAACGACCTGTTGCCTGGGGCACAGTTAGGATATGCGTTCTTCCTGAGCCGCACGGTAACGCTGGAGCCGGAGCTGTATTTTGACCTCTCTACCAAGAAATTCGGCAATTCCTGCTATGGTCTGCGTGTAGGCATCGGTGTCTATCTGTTCAAGGATCAATATACATTCAAGCGATAAATGCCATGCTGAATATCGATTTCTACAGACCCAACTACGAGATGGATGTCAAGGAGCTGGTCGACCGGCTGATTGACCTGTCGTTTGCCGAGGATATCGGTGATGG
>DEJV01000048.1:10949-12128 GCA_002353525.1 Prevotella sp. UBA2739 | reverse complement strand
CGCGTGAAGAAAGGCGACATCGCCATGATTGTAACAGGCAAGGTGCGCTCCCTGCTACAGACAGAGCGCCTGATGCTGAACATCATGCAGCGCATGAGCGGCATTGCCACCATGACCGATCGTTATGTGCAGCGCCTGAAAGGCACCAAGACGCGTGTGTTGGACACTCGCAAGACGACTCCAGGCATGCGTATGCTCGAGAAGCAGGCTGTCAAGATTGGCGGTGGCTGCAACCATCGTATCGGACTCTTCGATATGATACTGCTGAAGGACAACCACGTGGATTTTGCAGGCGGCATCACCAATGCCATCGACCGCTGCCATCAATACCTGAAGGAGAAAGGCCTCGACCTGAAGATAGAAATCGAGGTGCGCTCCTTCGACGAACTGCAGCAGGTGCTCGCGCATGGGGGAGTCGATAGAATCATGCTCGACAATTTCTCTGTTGCCGACACCAAGAAGGCGGTAGACATCATTGCCGGACGCTATGAGACCGAGTCCAGCGGCGGCATTACCTTCGATACCTTGCGCGACTATGCCGAGCAGGGTGTCGACTTTATCTCGGTGGGGGCACTCACTCACTCGGTAAAGGGATTGGATATGTCGTTCAAGGCATGCTAAGAACCGCTTTTGTTTCTTTCGCTATACTGATGTTGCTGACAGGTTGTGGCCGCGATGAGGCTGAACCTGTCGGCGATATTGTTTGTGACTATGTTTCACCTGTGGATTACGACATCGTGCTGGCAGGCAATTTCGGCGAGCCGAGGCCTTGGCACTTTCACGGCGGACTGGATATCAAGACCAATAATCAGGAGGGCAAGAAGATTTTCTCTATTGCCGATGGCTACATCTCGCGCATCACGGTGAATAAGTATGGCTTTGGCAATGCCATCTATGTCGCCCATCCCGACGGGCTGACCAGCGTCTACTGTCACCTGAAGTGCTTTGCCGAACCCTACGAAAAACTGTTCCGGCGGACGGGTAGACGCGACACGTTGGACTTTCGCTATTCTCCCAGCCAACTGCCCGTAAAAGGCGGCGACCTGATAGCCATCAGCGGCAACACAGGACACTCTACGGGGCCCCACCTGCATCTCGAACTGCACGACACACGTACCTGGGCCATGAGGGACCCGATGGAGAAACTGGGGCATCTCATTTCCGACACGGTAGCACCTC
>DEJV01000048.1:8871-10894 GCA_002353525.1 Prevotella sp. UBA2739 | reverse complement strand
CAGACTTTCGGCTTCGGACAGCCGGATGCCAAGAAGCAGCACACCGTTTGGACGCTCTCGCGTGAGTTCACAGCATGGGGTAGGGTAGGCTTTGCGGTTTGGGCTGACGACTATTCGGAGGCTACCTATAATCATTATGGCATTCGGCATACCCGGTTGTTGGTGGATGGCAGGGAGGTCTTCCGTGCCGATGTCGACAGCATTCCCATCAGCTGCCAGCCCGAGGTGAACCTCTGGGGCGATTATGCCCATTGGCGGCATACGCGCATCTGGTATATGAAGTCGTTTGCCGAGCGTGGCATGCGTCTGCCTGTGGTGCATGTGGACTTCCGTCGGGGCATCGTCAACTTCAACGAGGAGCGGCCTTATCATCTGACCTATATCTTGCGCGACTATCAAGGAAACGAGTCGCGCTACCATTTTACTGTGCATGGTAAACGCGACTCCCGTATATCGCTCCACAACAGAGCGGAGCTGCTGAACGACTATCGACTATATGGTCAGATTCTCTGGCCTCTTCACACCCGCCGACACTAATCTCTTATTTCTCACCTCTCACCTCTCACCTCTTAATACTCACCTTGACAGGCTGTTCAACCTCGCGTTTCCAGGCAGCGAGATAGTCGAACCACTCGCGGGCTGAATGATAGCCAAAGGTCTCGTTTGCCGAGGTGTAGTTCACCTTGTAAGCCATGTGGCTGCCCTCTACTTGCAGCACGTAGGCATAGTTGTCCTTATTCGCCGGTTCCTCGCTTACAATATTCTTCTGCGGAACGAGGACAGCCAGACCCACCGTTTCGCGCTTCCATTTCAGCGTGTCCGCAGCCGGATAGTCTGTACCCCAGCAGGCACGCAGGCCTTTCTTGTCGGAAAACTCCTCCGAGCCTTTCACGTTGATGATGCCCGTAGAGAACCGATAGCTGCTGACATCCTTGTTGAAGAATACATCGACATCCGTGTCGCGGTGACCGGCATACTGGGTGTAGCGCAGGGTCATATTGATGGGGGCTTTGTTCGCGTCAACCTTCCAGCCACGGTCCACCACCTCTACGATGGCTCGCAGCGGGCCGTAGCTGATGATGCGCTGAGTACGGGTGCATACGGGTTCTACGTGGGTAGGCTGCTTCCCGTTCCAGCCGCGGAAGGCACCGAGTCCGAATGTCTGTCCCACCCACAGCACATCGTCACCATAGCCTTGGGCTTTCTGCTCGTCGGTGGTATAGAACTGGGTATCCTTCAACTCTAACTGTTTCTTGTATTTTCCATATAGGTCGAGCGTCTGGCGGGCATCGAAATAGATGCGGATGCCATTCAGCTCGCTCTCGAAGTCTACACCGTGATGGTGCTGGAGGTTGTAGGTGTAGGCAGCATCGCCTCTGGCTGTGATGGCCTCGATGTAGTTGTTCTGCTGATGCTTCTTCAGCTTCTTGTCCTTGGTGTTGGCCATCACCATTTCGGCATACACGCGGGCAGGATACTGGCGGGGCTCGCCGCTGTCAAAGAGGGTCACCGTGTACTGCTGCTCCCCCTTCCGGTCAAAATCAGCCAGAAAGCAGAGCTCGTCATAGGTCTCGTCCTGATCCAGGTCGTCGAGCTGGCAGGGAATCTCCTGATGGTTCAGTGTCACTACGGCCGAGCGGACATCGCCATAGGACGATAGCTTCACCACGACGGGAACATCCTTACGGGCCTGACTCATCGGATTGCTGACGGTAACAGTGAGGGTCTTATTGGCTTGGGCCGTTAATGTGCATGCAGCCAACAGCAGGGCAGATAGCATTTTTTTCGTAGTCATAATAGAAAAATTGGGTTTGTTTTCGTGCAAATTTCACACAAATAAACGAAANNTTTTATCTTTTTTAGGTTAAAATTTGGTTTTTAAAATATTTTTTAGTAATTTTGCCTCCACATTTAACATTTAGTAGCCTTGTAAGTGAGAAAAGTTTACGGCATATTGTCTCTCATCATGCTATTGTGCGTGGGGTGTCAGTGGCAGCTGAAGCCTAATAGCGATGAGCCTGAT
>DEJV01000048.1:1738-8784 GCA_002353525.1 Prevotella sp. UBA2739 | reverse complement strand
GGCGACTATTCTGCCCTACAGCAGATGAACACCGACTATCCCATTCAGACCCGCATGCTGATAGAAGACGTGCTGAGAATAGGAAAGGTCGACGATGCAGAAATAAATAAGCGCCTATACCATTTCTTCAAGGACTCCACCTTGCAGCAGATGCTCGCCGAGGTTGGCAAGCTCTATGGCGACATGGACGATGTCAATGAAGAACTGACCGAAGCCTTTTCCAGACTCAAAGAAGAACTGCCAGCCCTTGAGATACCGAGAATCTACACTCAGGTGGGCTCTTTCGACCAGAGCATCATAGTGGGATACAATACCTTAGGAATCAGTCTGGACAAATATTTAGGCCAAGATTATCCTTTCTATCAGGAACACTACAGCGAGCGTCAGCGTCAGATGATGACGCGCGAGATGATAGTGCCCGACTGTCTTGCATTCTATCTGCTCAGCCTTTATCCGTTGCCCAAGCATGTAGAAGCCTCCCAGCAGCAGCGCGACGACCACATGGGGCGCATCCAGTGGGTGGTCAACAAGGCCGTCAACCGCAAGGTGTTCACCAATCCCTATGTTCAGCAAGCTGAAAAGCTGATTCACAGCAGCCGCCACAAAACCATTCAGGAACTGCTGTCCATTTAGGGATGATAAAGAAACTTGGCATTCTTTGTGTTCAGTTAAAAATCACACCAACTTTTTTAAAAAACGGTAACTTAACGGTTGTATGTGCTAATTTTTACACAGTTTACTATTTTTTCCTTGACAAAGTATATTTGATTTTGCTTTTTTTTCGTACCTTTGCACTCGAAATTGGCGTCCTCAAAAGAGGATCCCGATGGAGTTGTCTTGATATGTCACTAGAGTTCAGTACATTACGGACAAAATTCTCTGACGGTCATTCCGTTGTCTCCATATATATATATAATATGTGGTGACCCCAAAGTACGGCCTCTGCTTAAAACTATGCTGAAAGAGAACGACCTGCATTGGTTTCCTATGCGTATCAGACATTCCAGCCTTTCGCGCCTGGAACAGATGGTAGAGCGGTTTGACAAGGAGAAGACTCTTCTTGGCGAGTCTTTTTTGCTCGACACCTACGTGCCGCTTAATTTCATTAGGGTCAGCATGACGAAGTTGGACTTTGCACCCTACCTGCTCAACTATATTTTTGTGTACAGCACCTTTCAAAATCTGGTGCAGCTCAAGCACAACAATGAGGCTTTCGAGCCGCTTCGCTTTGTCATGCATCCCGTTTATGACGATGATTATATGCGCCGTGACGAGGTGCTCACCGTCTCCGACAAGGTGATGGCTGACTACATGCGCATGACGGCTGAAGAGAACGACAAGATAGTTTTTCTAAGAGACTTGAAGTTTGCCTGTAAGCCCAGTCGTGAGGTGCAGATTATGGAAGGACAGTTTACTGGTGTGATCGGACGCGTCAAGCGTATCAGAGGAGCTCGTTGCGTGGTGCTCCCTATCGGTGAGGAGCAGGCGGCTGCCGTGATTGATGTGCCCAACAGCATGTTGCGCTATCTGACGGACGACGAAATCAGAAAACTCAAAGGTGAAACAACTCACATGAAAAAGCATTAAGTAAAAATTTTAAAACATACAATATGTCAGACGAAAAGAAAATTACCCTCGAAGAACTTGAGAACTTGTTAGAAGATGAGTCAGGATCAGGCAATAGCGGCCTGAATTTCCAAACCATTTTTGCCGCATTAGTGCTCAACTGGCAGTGGTTCCTGCTGTCACTCGTCATCTGTGTGTGTGGTGCACTCATCTACCTGCGCTATGCCGAACCCGTCTATCAGGTGTCAGCCCGTATGCTTATCAAGGAGCAGGATAGGCGGCGCTCCAATGCCTCACAGATGCTGGCCAATGTGGAAGACCTGGGATTCTTGAGTAATTCGTCGGGTATCGAAAATGAAGTGGAGGTCCTCCAGTCGCGCATCCTGCTTCGCGATGTGGTGAAGGATTTGAAAATCTATACCGAATATCGGCGTGAGGGTCGTGTCCACGATGCGATTGATTATCAAGGGCAGCCTGTCAATGTCGACCTTGATCCGCAGCATCTTGACTCGCTCGACTATTCGCTGCTCGAAGTCAACAAATGGCTGAAGCTGAGGATATGGCGCGAGGGTAAGGAATATGTGGTGACGGGAAATACCTTTGAGAATAAAGAGGAGACCTCTGAGTTCCATCAACGTCTCAAGTCGCTGCCTGCTACGTTCAAGACACGCTTGGGCACCCTGACCCTGACGGCGGCCGCCAACAAAAACTGGGACGAAGACAAAGCATATCTGGTGACGATCCGGCCTCCCATGCTCGTTGCTACCCAGTATCTGAACCAGCTTACCGTAGCGCCTTCCAGTAAACTCACCTCAATAGCCTCCTTGTCGCTGAAGGATCAAAACTATCGGCGTGGCATGGATGTGCTGCGCCAGCTGGCCGTCTGCTACAACCGGCAGGCCAATGCCGACAAGAACGAGGTGGCGCTGCGTACAGAGGAGTTCATCAATGAGCGTATGTCAAAGATTAGCGAGGAATTGGGTAGTGCCGAGAGCGAGATTCAGCGGTTCAAGCAGCAGAACTCGGTTACCTCTCTTTCTGATGCCGCACAGTCTGTCCAGATGTCCAACGAGTTCTCTGCCCGGCTCTCCGAGGCTAACTCACAGGTAGAGATGCTCGACTATATGCGTGAGTACGTCAACAATCCCAAGAACAAATATAAGATTATCCCCTCCAATGTAGGCGTGACCGATAATGCCTCAACCTCGCTCATCAATAGCTACAATCAGGCCGTTCAGGATCGTAACCGCCTGCTGAAGGCTGCCAGTGAGGAGGCTCCTCAGGTGCGCACCTTGACTGCTACCATCGATGAACTGCAGACCAGCATCCAGACCGCTTTGATGCAGGCACGCCGCTCTGCCGACATCAACCGTCAGGGTATTCAGTCACAGTTCTCCAAGTTTCAGGGCCGTGTGTCGGCAGCTCCTGTCCAGGAGCGTGTCCTTAATCAGGTGGGACGCCAGCAGGATGTGAAGTCGACGCTTTATATGCTGCTGCTCCAGAAGCGTGAGGAGAACAGCATCGCCCTGGCTGCAACAGCAGATAATGGTAAGCTTATTGATGAGCCCCTGAACGAAGGACAGGTCAGTCCCAAGAAAATCATCATCTTGGCTAGTGCCCTCGTGCTGGCCTTTGCCATACCGGGTGCCTTAATATGGCTGGTAGCCCTGTTCCGCTATAAGATTGAGGGTCATGAGGATGTGGCACGTCTTACAGAACTGCCCATCGTGGCCGATGTCGCCGTAGCTTCTGACAATGTCAAGCAGAAAGCGGGCATCGTGGTGCAGGCGAATAAGAACAATCAGATTGACGAGATATTCCGCTCCATGCGCACCAACATCCAGTTTATGCTGCAAGGCGACCAGAAAGTCATTCTCTTTACGTCCAGCACATCAGGAGAGGGCAAGACGTTCAATGCTGCCAACCTTGCCGTGTCCTTTGCTCTACTTGGCAAGAAGGTCATCCTTTGTGGTCTCGACATCCGCAAACCGGCCCTTGGCCGACTCTTTGGCGTTTCCGACCGTTTCGAGGGCATGACCACGCTGCTGACACTGGAGACGGTGACGCCGGAAGCCCTGAAGTCGCAGATACAGCCTTCTGGTGTCAACGACAATCTCGATCTCCTTCTGGCTGGTCCTGTGCCTCCCAACCCCACGGAACTGTTGGCACGTGAAAACTTCAGTGTCATCACCAAGATGCTGCGCGAACAGTACGACTATGTGATCTTCGACACGGCCCCTGTCGGCCTCGTCACTGATACCCTGCAGATAGGCCAGCATGCCGACCTCACCGTCTTCGTCTGCCGTGCCGACTATACCCCCAAGTCCAGCTTCGCCCTTATCAACAGTCTGGCAAACGAGAAAAAGCTGCCTAACCCCTGTGTGGTGGTCAACGGCATCGATATGTCGCGCCGCAAATATGGCTACTATTACGGCTACGGTCGCTATGGCAAGTACGGTCGTTACGGCTATGGTCGCTATGGCTATGGCAAGTACGGCTACGGCAACTATGGCAACTATGGTAACTATGGCCAGTATGCCGACTCGCATTACGGCAATAAAGACGATGACAGTATTAAGAAATAAAATAAAAAAATAAACCCAAACTCTCGTAATAAATAATAATGGTTATAGCAGTAGATTTCGATGGTACCATCGTCGAAAACCGTTACCCCGAAATAGGGCAGGAGCGTCCCTTCGCCATCGAGACGCTGAAGATGCTCATTGCCGACCGACATCGTGTTATCCTCTGGACTTGTCGCGAAGGACAGCTGTTGGACGATGCCCTCAACTGGTGTCGTGAACGCGGCGTGGAGTTCTATGCCGCCAACCGCGACTATCCCGAGGAGACCACCGACAATAATCCGCATTTCACACGGAAGCTGAAGGCCGATCTCTTTATCGACGACCGCAACGTAGGCGGACTGCCCGACTGGGGCACTATCTATCGCATGGTTTCCCGTGGCAAGCAGTGGCGCCACCTGATAGACGAGGCTTATGCCGGCATGAAGGACTATGCAGAAGGCTCCATCTATCAGCATTCCCACACACGTACCCGCCACTGGTGGCATTTCTGGTAAATTAAAACTTAATAACACAATAGTATAATGATGAAGAAAATCAATTTTGTCTTGCTGTCATGCTTGACTCTCCTGCAGTTCTCGTGTAAAACTCCCAAGAATGTAGCTTATATCCAGAACAGTGATAGTCTCGATTTCGCACGTTCTGAAGTCCTCTATGATGCCCGCATCATGCCGAAGGATGTGCTGACCATTACGGTCAATACGGTTAATCCAGAAGCCTCTGCGCCTTTCAATCTGGTGGTGCGTCCCACAGTCAGCATCTCCAGTGCACTCAATACTTCCGCTGGATCACTCCAGACCTATCTCGTCGACAACGATGGCTGCATCAATTTCCCAGTGGTAGGCATCCTCAAGGTTGGCGGCCTCACTAAGTCGGGTTGCGAGCAGCTCATCCATGACAAGATTCAGCGCTTTATGAATGCCGAGGAGAACCCCATCGTCACCGTACGCATGTCCAACTACAAAATTTCAGTGCTTGGCGAGGTCAACCATCCGGGGCTGTTCACCGTGGGCAACGAGAAAATCAATATCTTCGAGGCATTGGCCCAGGCCGGCGACCTGACCATCTATGGTGTGCGCGATCGAGTGAAGCTGATTCGCGAGAGTGCCTCAGGCCGCAAGAATGTCTATACGCTGAACCTCAACGATGCTGAGCTTATCAACTCTCCCTACTATTACTTACAGCAGAATGATGTCATCTATGTGGAGCCCAACAAGGTAAAGGCCCAGAATTCAACGGTCGGTCAGACCACCACGCTATGGTTCTCTGCCACCAGCATTCTCATCTCCCTCACCTCCCTGCTCTATAACATCTTGAAATAATATGGAACAACAGCAGCACCACCATCATCACCATCATCGCAAAGACGGCGCATCACGGTTTAAGGAGCGTAGCCTCAATGCTATCGTCCTGCGCCGCAAACTGGAAAAGTGGGGCAAGATAGTGCTTACCGTCGTTGCCATCTTCATGATGCTCGCCGTAGCCTATGTCTATGTCATTGGCTGAGCTCCCCTGTCCTGACGGACAGCAGAGCAAGGTACAACAAGTAAAGTAATTACAAAAGCCCTCCTGGGATTCACTGCGAAGAAAAATGAAGATAAATTCCCCTTTTAAGAGAATACTAAGCTGGTATTTCAGTAAAAACTCACTCCCATATTGGGTCCTCCTCCTCAACGACTGCTTGATAGTCTTTCTGACTACAGTCGCCACCTTCTGGATTTTTGAGAAGACCCAGCGCCTTTTCGACCAGCGTTTCGACGTGATTTACACAGCCGTCGTCTACGCTCTGTTGAGCATCATCGGGGCCAGAGCCTTCCGGACCTATTCCGGTGTGCTACGCTTTTCCTCGTTCATCGACCTGTTGCGGGTAGGGTATGCCAATTTACTGAATATGGTATTGGCGGTTATCCTCTCTGAGGTATTACAGGCTTATGGTATCACTGCAATAGCCGCACTCACACAGACAGAGACCGCTGTATCCTTCGTTTTGGCCACCCTGTTGATGTGGGGAGACCGCATCATGGTGAAATCACTCTATGAAGTGACTTTCAATGACAAACGTACCATGCGGGTACTGATCTATGGAGCCCTGACGGGTGGGGTCGGTCTGGCCAAGAATATCCAGACCCAGCGCCCCAGGCGCTTCACCCTCTGTGGATTCATCTCCCACGACAGGCGGGCCAAGCACATGCTACTGATGGGGCAGCGCGTCTATAATTCTGAGATCGACGACCTTGTCGAGGTAATCCGGAAGAACCACATCGAAGGTGTCCTCGTGTCACCCCTTCGTGCCCAAGAGTTCCGCAACAACCAGGAGATACAGAACCTGCTGATTGGTGCCGGCTGTAAGATTTTCATGGCACAGGCGGCCAAGGAGGCCAAGATTGAGGACGGACAGCTGACCGACGAACAGATCGAGGGCATGCAACTCAAGGAGGTCTCCGTCGAAGACCTCCTTCCCCGTGCCGAGATCGACATTGACATGAAGTCGGTGGGAGAACTGCTCGAGGGCAAGACCATCCTCATCACGGGTTCTGCCGGCAGTATCGGCTCCGAGATGGTGCGCCAGATAGCGGCCTATAAGCCCAAGAACATGGTGCTCATCGACCAGGCAGAGACCCCGCAGCACGATATCCGCCTGATGATGGCCAAAGACTTCCCCGATATCAAGGCTGAGACCATCGTCACCAGCATCGACCGCGTCACACGTATGGATGCCGTCTTCAGCAAGTTCAGGCCCGACTACGTGTTTCATGCCGCAGCCTACAAGCATGTGCCGATGATGGAGGACAATCCCTCCGAGGCTGTGCTTAATAACATATATGGTACGAAGGTGATTGCCGACATGAGCGTCAAGTACGGCGTCAAGAAGTTCGTCATGGTATCCACCGACAAGGC
>DEJV01000048.1:0-1640 GCA_002353525.1 Prevotella sp. UBA2739 | reverse complement strand
CAGGGCAGCTCCGGCTATGTCAACTACACCCAGTTCGTCACCACCCGCTTCGGCAATGTGCTGGGCAGCAACGGAAGCGTCATCCCCCTGTTCCGCGAACAGATCAAGAATGGCGGTCCCGTCACGGTGACCGACGAGCGTATCGTCCGCTTCTTCATGCTCATCCCCGAGGCCTGCAAACTCGTCCTCGAGGCTGGCACCAAGGGTAATGGCGGTGAGATTTTCGTCTTCGACATGGGACAGCCTGTCAAGATTGTTGACCTCGCCCAGCGCATGATAGCCCTCTCAGGTGCCAAGAATGTGGAGATCAAGTTCACCGGTCTCCGTGACGGTGAGAAACTCTACGAGGAAGTCCTCAACGAGCTCGAGGGCACCAAACCCACCTTCAACAAGAAGATCCGCATCGCCCAGGTTCGTGAGTACGACTATTCCGTCGTCTGCAAGCATATCGACGAGCTCATCACCATCGCCAAGGCCTACGACAACATGGCCACCGTCAAGAAGATGAAGGAGATCGTCCCCGAATACAAGAGCAACAACTCCATCTACGAGCAGCTCGACAAATAAAACGATATACCAGTTTTATGGAATACCAATACCATATATTTTCACCGTACCGGGTGTGTCCGTTGGGCGCACACGTGGATCATCAGCATGGGCTGGTGACGGGATTCGCTATTGATAAGGGCGTTGACCTGTGGTTTAATGTCTGCGACGGTCAAAGGTCTAAGGTCGAAGGTCAAAGGTCATGGGGTGAGAACCATGTGCATTTGGAGTCGAGGACGTTTGAAGGGTCGGTGGATTTTGACATTGATGCACCGAGTCAGGTGAAGGAACACCATTGGGGTGACTATGCCCGTGGCGCAAAGTATGCGCTGAAGAAGCGTTTCGAGTTGAAGCGTGGTATTGAGGGAGTCATTCAGGGTTCATTGCCTGTAGGTGGACTGTCATCGAGCGCTGCGGTTCTGATAGCATACGTGATGGCTTTTGCCAAAGCGAATGATGTGACACTTCAGCCATTTGAGGTGGTGAANNTGGGGTGACTATGCCCGTGGTGCTAAGTATGCATTGCGTAAGCGCTTTGAACTGAAACGTGGTATCACCGGCGTTATACAAGGTTCATTACCTGTTGGCGGCCTGTCATCGTCAGCAGCTGTTCTTATTGCATATGTTATGGCATTTGCGAAGGCGAATGACATTACTTTGCAACCGTTTGAGGTGGTGAAGATAGCTTCCGAGGCAGAACGAGAATACATCGGACTGAATAATGGTCTGCTCGACCAGGCATGCATTGCCCTATCCAAAAAGAATCAGCTTCTGTTCTTGGATTGTGACTCGAATGAATATCGTGTGATCCCCTTTGGAAGAGTTACGAACACGAATAACACAAATCTTACGAATTTAAAAGATTCGCACAATTCGAGTGATTCGTGTTCAGACCTCCCTTTCGAGATTGGCATCTTCTTCTCTGGACTTACTCGATCGTTGGTGAACTCGGACTATAACCTTCGTGTGTATGAGTGCAAGACGGCAGCATGGAATATGTTGGCCTATACAGACCAACCGCTGAAGACGTTCGATAAGACTTTCCTGCGGGATATTCCCAAAGCAACGTTTGAGAAGACACGGATTGCTATGCC
>DEJV01000041.1 GCA_002353525.1 Prevotella sp. UBA2739 | reverse complement strand
GGCTGGGTGGTATTGGTGACCCACTTAGACACAGTGGCAGGATCCTTTCCGAGTTTGTCGGATAACCACTTATTGTTCAAGTCGCGTTCTGCAAGAACAACTCTTATTCGATTTAACTTTGCCATGATGGAATTATGTTATTTGATGGCAAATATACTAATAATAATCGTTATAGATGCAGAAATCTTCAAAAATCACCAACAATCAAACAAAAATTTGACAAAAAGAACAATCTTTTGATGTTTACATGGCAATAACCATGCGTTTATAACAAATAGACACAATGAAAGTTAGGAAACTCGGCAGAAACCTCGGATAAGATTATCGGGGTTATCAAAACATTATCGGAACTCTAAAATGGATTCATCGAAGGGCTTAGTTCGGATTCACTGAAGAGGCTGTATTGGATTTCGTTGCGGGGTGCGTTGGGTTAAAATCTGTAAATAAAGACGGTGGGATGCGAGAATCTGTATTTTTTTTGCTACATTTGCAAGAATGATTATTCGAAGGAGATAAAATATTCAGAAGATTCAAGTATTCTGAAGATCCGAAATATTCGGAAGATTCAGATGATTCAAGTATCCATGAGGAGCCGAAACATTCAGAGGATTTAGAATAATCCGAGGATTCAAAACATCCAGCGGATTCGGAACACTCGGAGGTGAAACTATCGATATCAAAGAAAGAGCTACGCGACTTATGAAAAGACAGGAATACAACCAGAAAGAGAACGTGATATTGACACTCGACTATCTGCCAAGTGTCAACTATGCCATGATCCATTGCGGCATGGACATCTGCAAGTCGTTCGTCTTGGAGAATGGCAGCGAGGCGGACTGGCATCAGGTTTCCATCCATGTCGACGGGCCATATATCCAAGAGAGTAGCACCATGGTAGACCTGTTGAAGAAGGGGCAGTCCGTACGCGTCACCACCCTGAAGATAGAGCCCGACTTTCAACAGCTCAGCGAGATTACCGAGGCAGTGCGCACGTCGTTTCAGCTGTGCATCCGTTGTATGGATGAGGTGCTTTTCGAGAAACAATATCCCATCACCCTGTTGTCGTTCGAGGAGTGGGCAGGCAGCAGTGTGATGCCCGAGCTTCTGGCCGCCTTCGTTGTGCCCAACAATCCCCTTCTGCCCCGTGTCAAGGTTGCCGCCGCCCGTTTTCTGGAGCGATGGACGGGCTCTTCCGCTTTCGATGAGTATCAGACACAAGACCGCAACCGGGTGCGTGCCCAGGTAGCTGCCATCTACGAGGTGCTGCGCTCTGAGGGCATCGTCTATTCTGCGCCCCCAGCCAGTTTTGAGGAGAGCGGCCAGCGCATACGCATGGCCGACAAGGTGCTCACCGAGAAGATAGGCACCTGCGTAGACACTAGTCTGCTCATTGCCTCGTGCCTGGAGGAGATTGGCATCTACCCCATCCTCGTCATCATGAAGGGACATGCCATGGTTGGGGCCTGGCTCACGCCCAACGTGTTTCCCCAGATGTGCTGCGACGACGCCAGCTACCTGATGAAAGAAATGGCCGACGGCAACAACAACCTTGTGTTACTGGAGTCTACCGCCATCACCACGTCAGAGAAAGTAAGTTTTGAGGATGCTGTCAGCATCGCTGCCAAGAAACTCAGAGACGAGAGCAGCTTTCTTTATTTCATCGATGTTCACCGCTGTCGTCTGGGCAACATTCGCCCCATGCCCCAGCGCATCGAGAAAGATGGCAAGCCGACCATCGTCACCACTGGCATCGAGCATCAGAATGCCACCGAGGCTGTCAGCCATTTGCACCATTACGACCTTCGGCTGGAGGACAACGGAAAGGAAACCACCAAGCAGATGATATGGGAGCGCAAGCTGCTCGACTTCTCCTTGCGCAACAACCTGCTTAACACCCGTCTGGGCCGAAGGGTGGTTCCCCTCATCTCTTTCGAGATTGAGCATTTGGAAGACCACCTGCATCAAGGCGAGGATTTCACCATCATGCCCTCGCCCTCGAAGAAGCTGCAGCCCCGTGACGAGGGCATGTACGACTCCCGTCTTCAGGCAGCCGAATACCAGAACTATGTGTCAGAACTGATCCGCAACCACAAGATAGCGTCTTATCTCACCGAGAGTGAGTTGGAGACTGCTCTGACATACGTCTACCGCACCGCCCGCACGTCGCTCGAAGAGAACGGTGCCAACAGTCTGTTTCTTGCCCTTGGCATGCTGAAGTGGTATGAGTCGGCTAAAAGCGAGCAGCCGCGCTATGCGCCCATCCTGCTGTTGCCCGTCGACATCATTCGCCGAAGCGGCAAAAACTATATCATCCGAAAGCGCGACGAAGATACCATCCTCAACATCACGCTGGTGGAACTGCTCAAGCAGAGCTTCAACATCAACCTGGATGTACTGAAAGTACTGCCCACCGACGACAGCGGTCTCGACGTGAAACTCATCTTCACCTATTTCCGCAGGGCCATCATCGAACAGAAAAACTGGAACGTATTGGAAGAGTCGATGCTCGGTCTGTTCTCGTTCAATAAGTTTGTCATGTGGAACGACATCCACTCCAATGCCGACAAACTGCACGAGAACACTGTGGTGGCCTCGCTCATGGAAAAGCGCAACACCCAGGAGGCCGACCCCGAGGGCGTCGATGCCCGCGACATCGACAAGCACCATGCGCCCATGGATTTTGCCATTCCCCTGGATGTCGACTCGTCGCAGATGGAGGCCATCGTCGAGTCGGGCCGTGGCCGCAGTTTCATTCTCCACGGCCCTCCCGGAACGGGCAAGTCGCAGACCATCACCAACATGATTGCCAATGCGCTCTACCACAACAAGCGCGTGTTGTTTGTGGCCGAGAAGATGGCCGCCCTGTCGGTGGTACAGTCCCGCCTCGCCAAAATCAATCTCGCCCCGTTCTGTCTGGAGCTCCACTCCAACAAAGCCACCAAGAAGCACTTCCTGCAACAGATGGACGAGGTGCTCAAGGTCACCAAAATCAAGTCGCCCGAAGCATACGCCCAAAAGTCCGACGAGCTGTTCGCCGAGCGCAAAGAGCTCATCAGCTATATGGAAGCCCTCCATCAGAAGGGGTCCAGCGGCCTCAGCCTCTACGAGTGCATCTCCGAGTATCTCACCATTTCCGAAGAGGAAAGCCAGAGCCAGATGCCTCCCCTGGAGCTGATCACCGCCGACTACATTGAGAAATGCCGCGAACAGGCAGAGCCCGTCCGTGCCATCCTCACCCTCGTAGGGCAGCCCGACCGCCATGTCCTCTATGGGCTGGAGCCGAAAGACAACCGCCAGGACACACTCGAGGGCATCCACTCTCTGCTCCACAACATCCAGCAGAGCCACCAGCAGTTTGCTGCCGACCTTGGCAAACTCAACACCACCATTCCCCTCGGACTGAATACCGAGGCCGACATGACGTGGCTGCAGATGTTTGCCGACTATGTGACCACCGAGACGAAGGCCGACGAGTTGCACGACACACTCCTCAACTCCTACCATGCCGACATTCTGCGCCTGGATGTCCAGGCCTGTCGCCGCGAATGGGAAGAGATACAGTCCAAGTGGTTCCTGCCCCGTTACTTTGCCAAAAAGCGATTCCTCAAGTCGCTGCAGGTCTACGGGCAGATATTCGAGTCGGGCATCAACGACACCCTGTCGCTCATAGGCGCCTATCAAGACTGCAAGAAGAGCCTCAAGCAGCAGGCCTCCCAGCTCAATGCCTACGGCCATACCCATGCCTTCAGCCACCAAGAGCGCCACGACGCCTACCAGCGTTTTCTGGGCAACTCACCTGTCAGCCGCCGCCAGCAGTTCATGCTCGATGCAACACCTGTGGTCACCCTCCATCACGACATGCAGACCCTCACCGACCGTCTGAATGCCCTCACCATCAGTCCCCTCACCACCAGCGACCTGCTCCACCACGCCGACCAGTGGCTGAGCCATTACCAGCAAGTAAAAGACTGGTACCACTGGGTCGACAAGAAGCGCGAGCTGGAGCACATGCATCTCGATGCCGTCGCCGCAGCCATCGAACAAGGAACACCGCCCGACCAGGCCATCCACTCATTCCTCAAACACGTGTTCCACGTGCTCATCGACACCGGTATCGACGCCAACGAGCAGCTCCGCATGTTCAACGGACTGAAATTCAGTCAGAAAATCGAGAAATACAAGCGCGACACCCTCCGCTTCCAGGAACTCAGCAAAGAAGAGCTCTACAGCAAGCTCGCCTCGCGCGTGCCCGCCACCTCCATGGCCATTGCCGAGGGCTCCGAAATCAGCATCCTCAAGCGCAATATTGCCAATGGCGGCCGGGGCAACTCCATCCGCACCATCATCGACAGCATCCCCACCCTGCTGCCCCGTCTATGCCCCTGCATGCTCATGAGCCCCATCTCCGTGGCACAATACATCGACCTCCGGGCCGACAAGTTCGACCTCGTCATCTTCGACGAGGCCTCGCAGATGCCCACCAGCGAAGCCGTAGGAGCCATTGCCCGCGGCAAGGCCCTCGTCGTGGTGGGCGACAGCAAGCAGATGCCTCCCACCAGTTTCTTCACCACCTCGCAGGTAGACGAGGAGGAGGCCGACATCGACGACATGGAGAGCATCCTCGACGATTGCATCACGCTGTCGCTCTGCGAGCATCAGCTCAACTGGCACTACCGCAGCAAGCATGAGAGCCTCATCGCCTTCAGCAACTCGCAGTACTACGACAACCGTCTGCTCACCTTCCCCTCCGTCGACGACCATGTGGCCAAGGTGCGCCTTGTGCCCGTGAATGGAGTCTACGACAAAGGACGCACCCGCAGCAACCGCGAGGAGTCGAAGGCCATCGTCGCCGAAATCATGCGTCGTCTCTCCACCCCCGCCTTGCAACAATACAGCATTGGTGTGGTAGCTTTCAGCAAGGTGCAGGGCGACCTCATCGAAGACGACCTGATGGAAGAACTCGACAAGCAGCCGCAACTCAAGGAGCTGGCCCTCAACGGCAAAGAGCCCATCTTCGTGAAGAACCTCGAGAATGTGCAGGGCGATGAGCGCGACGTCATTCTCTTCTCCATCGGCTATGGTGCCGACAAGAATGGCAAAGTGTCGATGAACTTCGGCCCGCTCAACAATGCCGGCGGTGAGCGCCGTCTCAACGTGGCCGTGTCGCGAGCCCGCTATGAGATGATTGTCTATTCCACCCTCAAGGCCAGTCAGATAGACCTGAAGCGCTCTAATGCCAAGGGCGTCGAGGGACTGAAGAGTTTCCTCGAGTTTGCCGAGACTGGCAAGCTGCCGTTCGTAGCCGGTACCACGCGCCACGATAGCGCCAACGTCATGGTCAGTCAGATCTGCGAGGCCCTCGCCCGCCATGGCTACCTCACCGACTCGTTTGTGGGCCGTTCCAACTTCAAGGTCGACATTGCCGTGTCACTGCCCGACCATCCCGAGCAATACATCCTTGGCATCCTCTGCGACGGCCCGTCCTATTTCGACACCAAGACCACCCGCGACCGCGAGATTGTCCAGCCCAATGTGCTGCGTGCCCTGCACTGGCGCCTCATGCGCGTCTATTCTATCGACTGGTACGAAAATCGCCAACGCACCCTCGACCAGATTCTTGCCGAGTTGACAGCAGCCCAGTCGGGCGACGGTGAGTCCCCGGAAGCAGCAGCCGACGACCGTTCCTCCTACGTCTTCGACGCCAGCAAGATAAAAGATGCCGGCATCCCCGCCACCCCGGTGGAGCGCAACCAAGCTCAGCTGCCCTACGAGGAAGGACACATCAAGGGTCCCATCAACGGCAAATCCTACTTCAATCCCTACGGTGTGAAATTCACAGATCTCGTAGAGCGCATACTCTGGGCCGAGCAGCCCGCCACCGAAGGCTACCTCTGCAAGCGTCTGGCTAAGATACTGGGGTTCGGACATGCCGGGGCCAACATCCAGCGATGCGTAGCCTACGCCGTGTCCACGCTCTACGAAGACCCCCTGTCCGTGGGCGGCATCCGCAGCTACTGGATATCGAAAAAACATGCCCGCGACTACTGCTACTACCGTTCGCCGTCGCCCCGCACCATCACCGAGATACCCGCCATCGAGATAGCCAATGCCATTAAGGAAGTCGTCACCGAAGAGTTTTCTCTGCCCGCCGACAAGATTCCCACCATTGCCGCCCGCAAGCTTGGCTTTGCGAATGCCGGGGCCAAAATCGCCGAGACCATTGCGTCGGTGCTCACCCTGCTCGAAGAGCGCGGCGAGGTGAAGACACGCAACGGCCTGGTGACCATCAACCAACAAGAAAAAGCCGAACCGCTTGAAAGGGAGTAGGCACCAACCATCATTAACAAAAAACATAGAAACTATGACAAACGAACAACCAAACAAGCAGACCGACCAGCTCTCCGATGCCATCAACGATGCCAAGGAGAAAATCGACGAGACCATGAACAACGTCAGAGTCCAGGCCGAGGAACTCATCAACCAATTCAACGAGAACGAGACCGTGAAGGAAGCCCAGAAGAAGATTGGCGAGGCTGTCGACGCTGCCAAAGACAAGGCCGAGGAACTCATCAATCAGTTCAACGAGAACGAGACCGTGAAGGAGGCTCAGAAGAAGATTGGCGAGGCCGTCGACGTGGCCAAAGACAAGATGGAGCAGTTCAGCAAGCAACTCAGCGAGAACGAAGATATCAAGGAAGCCCAAAAGAAGCTCGACGAGGTGGTTGATGCCGCTCGCGACAAGATTCAGGATCTCTCCGAAGATGCCGCTGAAATGGCCGACAAAGTTGTCGACGAAGTGCAGAAGAGTTCCTTCTTCAAGAAGCTCAAAGACCTGTTTAATTAACGGAAACGTTTGGTAATTGATAATTGACAATTGATAATCGATAATTGGCCTAGCGAAGTCAAACATCGATATCTATAGGCTTCTTAAAAGCAACAACTCAGACAACTCAGACAACAACTCACAGCGACTTGTCGCTATTGGTATATCATGCCATCAAGAAGTTGTCTGAGTTGTCTTTGTTGTCGTACCTATGCAGGATTATGCATTATTAAAATTTGCGGCCTAAATTATTCTTATTATGACAATTAGTTTCCAACCCTCAAACCGCTAGATAAATTATCAATTGTCAATTATCAATTAAATAAAAGCCGAGAGACGTACCAAAAATCACTTTTGATACGTCCCTCTTTACTAACTAACTCTAACCTAAAAAACCTTTGCTGTATGAAAAAAACTAACTAATCTTCAGTACTAATCTATCTATGTCTAAATCTGTTCTTGTTTCGTGTTTGTCTGATTGATATTGCAAAGATAGCACTGAAAACGCCCTCGTTCCAAACATTTCACTCAAAAACCCATAGTTTTGTTGCGACACTAACACAATGATGCGACAAACCTGAGTTATCACCCTCAAATCTGTCGCATCAATCAATTATTCGCCCCCTTTATTCACTCCGTCAGGCTAATTATCAATTGTCAATTGTCAATTATCAATTATCAATTATCATCGTCCCACGGTCTCGGTCCATGTCCCATTCTTGACCTCGGTCCCATTCCCATTCTCGGTCCTGGTCCTGTTCCCAGTCCCATTCTTGTTCCTGGTCCCGTTTCCGTCTCCATTTTCTTTTTGTCATCGCCAATAATCATCAGGACAACAATAATAGGAATCGGCGTGAGCAAAATACTCAGCAGCATCCAGAGCGTCGCATTCCTATTTCGGTCTTGTGCCATCCTCCCGACTATGGCAAGCAGGAACAGCCATAGTCCTATGATTAGCGCCAACCAAAACAAAGAGATGATCAATGTATCCGTATCAGCAAAATATTGTTTCAGCACAAAAGGAAAGCCCATGTTATAACCCAAAAGCTCAAATTTTACATCAAATGACAGGTTTTCATTGCTAGAGGATGCTTCAGATAAATAATAATTCGCATAATGCTCACGATCATAAGCATCAATTTGAATTTTCTTAGTGAGTCTGGGCGCAATCGATACGCTCATCGCAAAATCCTTATAGTCGATTTGCGCACCACTCTTCTTGTCATAATAGTAAATACGAAACTCGATACTCTTCACCTCTTCATTCGTATGATTCTTTAAAGCCACCGTAGCCTGACGATCCAACCACGACTGTTCAAACGAGACCATTGTCAGCGCAGGCACATTTGTCTTTTGGGCAAGCGCACAATTAAACGCCAACACCCCTACTAAAAACATGAATACTTTTCTCATTGTCTTTCGTTTTATCTATTGTTAACAAGTTTTGCTGTATGAAGCCTATTTCAACGCCTCCACCAATTCTTCCATTGAGCAGCACACCCCGTCGAACAGCTTATACATCAGTTCCGGCTCCTGCCGCTCAGGGATATACACCAACGTCATCTTTCCACGTCCGGCAAACCATCCAGCCTCCGTATGCGCGCTCCTGCCGCAGGGCAGCACCAGCACACACGCATCGCAGTCTTCCATCGCCTCAATGTCGTTAGCAAACTGCCGCACCGCCTTCGGATGCCCCAGCTGCTCCCGATACTCCTGCGGAGTCCACGTCATATAATCCTCCGAGATGCTGCTCCACTTGAAGCCCTCATCCCCCCGACGGCGGATTACGGAAGTCGTACACCTCGTGCCCCGCTTCCCTCAGCCGCTGCACCACCTCAGGGTAGTACCCATTCCGCCAGCTGCTCGCTACGTATATCTTTCGTTTCATGCTACAAAGATACAACTTTTTACGAAAAAGCCACAGGTAGTTTTTACTATTTCGTTAGGCAATTCCTGATAACGCTAAAGTTATCTCTTCAGCCATCCCATTCAGCGCCACACAGTCAGCACGACTAATATGCCGTTTGCCCGCATCATACGGCCATGGACTAAGAATGAGCACACGCCCCGCTGCACAAGCATCAAACAAAGCGCCGCTAGGTTTATAGTACTCTCGAAAACCATTGTCGGCAAGCACCACAAATGGCCATTGCTCTTTCAGAAGGACATCCATCACGCGTTTCTCGTCGGGCGATATAAATGGCGACACCATCACGCAGCCCTTTCTTGCAGCCAGCACGCAACCATTCATGTAGTCGCGTAGCGGCTTTGTCACGCCATGCTCAGCAGCCTCAACCATCATTCGCCTGACATGCACAGGAGCGAAACTTTCAGCTTGCAACAAAGCAACGTTGCCAACGCCGTCATATCTGCGTCCCGCGATCTCTATCCCCCGCTGCACCCTGAAGGAACCTGGCATTAGTCGTTTAGTAGCCAGTCGTTGGGGATTCATTTTCACATAATGAATCATCGTGTCCAATTGTCCCCGACGCGACAAGGGCCGGATAAAAGGACGCTCCGTAAACACTGGAAAGGGATAGCTCTTCCCCCCATCGCCAGTGATTCCGTCACCTCGCTCAGTTTTGTCCGTTGTCACCGAATTTAATTCGGGAGAAACCCCCAAAGTGTAAGCCCTCCCATGCTTCTTCACCCCTTGCCAATAACCACGAATCACACTTCGGATGCTCGTATTCATCACCCGTGTCACCCGGATAACAGCATGCAGGTGATCAGGCATCAGGCAGAACTGAAGGATACGAATCTCAGGATAGTGCATGCACATCACATACAGCTCTTCCACGACAGCCTCGCCCAGGGCTGTTCGTTTCACCCATGCCTGTAAAGGATCGTTCTGCGGAATCACCAACGTGCCAAGCAACGGCATGCGCGACGGCACCGTCAGGGTGATATGATACGTCCCTACCCCTTTCCATGCCGTTCCCGGCTCTTGCCAATGCCATTGATTACAATCATCCGACATCATCTTGTCAACTGTTTTGTTGTCTATCATTTACAAATGATCTATGCCGCTATAGCAAAAAACAGTTTCTGTTTCTTTATCACTCCAACAATAATCAATACTATTCAGTGTCATGTATAGTAACTCGCTATTCATAGCTAATCCTTTTTAACCTTTGACAAAACTATATTTGCCAAACAAACAGCATATTCTATTTGAGAGTTCATAGGTCGCCACGCTAACGTAAAACTAACTTTGGCACTAGCCACCGCATAACCTTTGTCGAACAACGTTTTCAGTTTTTCCTTGCCCGCTGTTGAAAGTGCTGCGATGTTGATACCTTGCCCGTTGAGTAAATAGCCATTTTGATAGTACAGGTTGTCTCCACTCCTGAGTCGTAAAACTATTTCCTTGCGGCCTCTGAAGAAATCAAGAATGACATCATGCATGTTCAAGGCAATTGATATGGCAGCACCCTCGGCAGATGGGTTCATCGTTACTAGGAAGAGATGCTTCTTGGCCCGAGTAAGCCCTACGTAATAGGCTCGCATATCATTGACGTCACGGCCATCTTGCACGGCCGACAGTAGATAGACCGTATCAAACTCACGTCCCTTAGCCTTATGGATGGTGCTTATAAAGACTGACTTTTCATCAGCAGCAATGAAGTCCTCAATGTTCGACTCAAAAATATATTCACGCAAATCACTATAATAATATGTATGATGAGTTACTTCAAAGTCGGCAAAGAAATGCTTCATGATAGTTAAGCACGTGCTTGAGGTATATGCTTCAATGGTGCGGCGTTTTGCCTCTTGCCATATTTCCTTTGGAATAGTTACATTCTCATTATTCCCAAGTTGCTTAAGGAAATATCTCACTTCTGCCAAGTTGCCAAAACGAAATCCACCCATCGACTGTGCAACAGTGGCATGCAACCCTCGCTGCTCCAATTCGTAAGCCACCTGCATGGCCTCTTCATTGGTGCGGGTCAGAATGGCTGTACTGCCCTGAATGCTTATCTCTGCATTAGTGAGCGACTTCATGGTGACAACCTTGCCATTCTCACCTGTGACAGAGCGAATGGCTGTATGCTTCAGTCTGCCTGGTATGCGCTGCACAAAACGATTGGCACAATCGACGACCGTTTTGTCTGAACGATAGTTGTCGGTCATTTCGTAAAGTTGGGCGCCATCTTGAGTAACAAGCGACTGCATATAGCGAGAATCCGAACCTCGGAAGGCATAGATGTTCTGGTCGTCATCCCCCACAGCAATCACCCGCATTTCTTCATTCCGGCGCATCAATGCCTGAACCAGCCGATAATCATCGGCACTCATGTCCTGCGCCTCATCGATGACCAATACGCTCTTGGCAATTTTCGTCAGCTCTACCTCATGACGTTCTATCATCTCAGCCGCATGTCGCACCACATCTTTCGATTCATCCAGATTGCCTTGTTTACCAATGAGGTCAAAACTATAAGAATGGAAAGTCTTGATATCTACATAATAAGCTGCATTACCAACTAAATCGATCAGGCGTTTTTTGAACTCAGTTGCCGCAGCACGCGAGAATGTGAGCATCAGCAATTGTTCGTGTTTCACGTCCTCTAACAGAAGAAGTGATGCCAACTTATGTACGAGGACTCGCGTTTTACCACTTCCTGGCCCTGCTGCCACCACAATGTATTTCGACAGTTTGTCATCGATAATCTCTTTCTGCCGTTTGGATAATCCACCGAATAATTGGTTGTACTTTGCAGGTGTGATGTTTTGGTCTATCTGTGCCCTTCGCTCTTCTTTGAAATAATGATTGATGAACTTCCGGAAGTCCATCGTAAAATAGTCGTTGACAAAGTGCAAGGCAGCACTATAGTCGCGTACCATAAGGTTGGCATATTCGCCCACAATATGAATCTGTCGGATTCGTTGTTTGTAGAATTCGTCTAACAATCTATACTGTTCTTTGCCATAACGAGTACGACGGTCAGCCAAACGACCTATCTGCATCGTGTTGTAAATGACGATAAAGCCACCTTCTATCTTCACCAGGCCAGTCTTCGTAAGATAGAGCAGGGCTTCCTCAATGTCGGCAATCGTTGGTTTCTGTTTCTCTTGATTATCGAAAAACGTTCCTTGCCTGTTTGCAATAAATTGCTGAAGCAGCTCTATTTCCGAGAAGTTCACAAGGGTCGTCTCTTTATTATTATCCCGTTTGGCACTTAATTCCCCAACAATAAAGTGACAGATATCCACCCGCCTCTCAAAACGTGCATTTGTGGCCTCTATGGATGCTTGCAAACGTACACTCACGCTTTCGCTAGAGCCATGCTCCTGCTTGTATATGTAGCCTTTCAACGACAAGAAATGAAGCAGCATCCGCAACCGCTTGACATTAGAGTAGTTCAGACCGGCTTTCAGAGCCTCTTCATTCAACTCTTTATAACTGATTCTATCTTGTTGCCGACCAATTCGCCGCAAAAGATATTGCTCCAGTTTCAGTATGACGTCAAGATTGCGCAAAGATGTGCTTTTGCTTACCCATGCCTGCATATCACGACTGTCGGCCAGCAACCCTTCTTGACGCATCAGGTTGATATTTCTGATGACTGTAGCCTTGGTCATGCCAAGAATGTCTGCCAGATAATCCACACGGCTCTCGGCTTCCGCTCCACGCACCCCCGCTGTTGCACGTGCACTGATAAGCGATTTGATAATGCGGACAGCTTCATCACGCGACTGCTCGTCGAAAAGTGGCGATACTGTGAGTTTACGCCTGGCCTCATCCATGTTCTTTACGGCAATACCTGTAGCAAAAATGTGTGGAGAGTTGCTCCCTCGTTGAATGAACCCAGCATCCTCCAATGCTGCAATAGCAGCCTTGATACGCGTCTCTATATCTTCTATCTCATCACCCCATCCTGCCTGCCGGGCAATATCTAATGGCGAACAACTCACATTTACGCGCTTCGATGTAAGGTCTTTGACGGCTTTCCACACCTGTTGAATCTCACTAATGCTGAGTTTCGTTTGGTTGAGCAATATAAAGTGCTTGTCTAGGTCGCTATCGGCATAGAGCACAAAACACTCTGCTTGCATCTGTGGGTCGCGGCCCGCACGGCCTGCCTCCTGCACGTAGTTTTCCAAAGAATCGCTGATGTTATAGTGGACCACAAGACCCACATCTTTCTTGTCAACGCCCATGCCGAAGGCAGAAGTGGCCACGATGACTTGTGCTTCACCGCTCATGAAGGCGTTCTGGTTCTTTACTTTCTCGGAAGCCTCCATCTTACCATTAAATGGAAGTGCCCGTATGCCGTCGCTAACCAGATGCTGCGCCAACTCGCATGTGCGCCGTGTGCGTGAAACATATACTATCGTGGGACAGTTATGCCCAAGTATAAGCGAGCGCAACAGATTGTATTTCTCGTCGGGTGTATCTGCATGTAGCACAGAATAGCGTAGATTCTTACGTTCGGCACTAGCGGCATAAACTTTCAGTTCCAGGCCTAATTTCATCCTGAAATAGTCGCATATATCACTAATTACCTTTTGTTTTGCTGTTGCGGTAAAGCACGATACAGCTATGGGGTTACTTAATTGTTTCTTCTCTTGCAACTGCCTGATGAATTCGCCGATATATAGATAGTCTACACGGAAATCGTGTCCCCACGCTGAAAAACAGTGAGCTTCATCGATCACAAAACGTACCACATTCCTATTGAGCAACAAACGTTCTATGGTCTTCGAACGCAACATCTCCGGAGCAATGTATAGCAAATTAGCCGTACCGTCAGCTACCTGTTGAATAGCCGTGGCCCGTTCTATCGGGTCTAGCAAGCCATTGATGGTAACAGCATCACTGATACCACGCAAGGAAAGATTGTCCACCTGATCTTTCATAAGCGACTGCAATGGCGATATCACTACCGTCAGACCATGCATATTCCGCCCGGCCATTAAGGCTGGTAGCTGGAATGTGAGACTCTTACCACCTCCTGTGGGGAATATCGTCAACAGCGAATCGCCATGAATGGCCGATTCAACCGCCTGTTGCTGCATCGGTACACCATCAAAAGTGCGGAACTCATCATAACCGAAGAATTCTTTCAGCCCGTAATAGGCATCTAATCGTCGATGACAGTATTCACAATCACCACACGAAGTGTTGCATAGCAAGTTCATCACGTTGACCACCTTCGGGTAGTTGTGAATCACCCAAGGAGGTGTGATGGAGAAAACATCGTCAGAACCAATCACAGCAAGGCAATAAGCGAGTTCTATGGGATATTGTCTAACCAACATCTCGAAGTCTGCATGGCTGCATACCTTTCCCTCAAACTCTTTCCGAATAAGCTTCAGCCACTCAGGTTGCGTGTGCAGCATCCTTCCAAGCAATGATTGCTGCGAAACAGGAACATATCCTACATATTTGAAAAAACCTTCAAACTCTGTTGTGCGACCAAGCAACTGAAAATAGATTTCTTTTTTTCCAGCATTCAACCCGTCCCAAGCTACAATTTCATCGTTCAGCAGGTCACGTGCCTTCATAGAGTCGTTCACCGGATTGTTTAGTTCATCCACTTGCAACTTATCGTCTTTCACCAAATGGTGATATGGCCGTTTGGGGAATAGAAGTGGAGAAAGAAACAAGGTATCTATTATCAAAGGGTTGCCTCTCAAAGCCGTGTACTTCAAGTCATGGCGAATGATGTTATGCCCACAAACTGCATCGCATCCCGATACAAAGGCATCAAACTCAGCCTTGGAGTGGGTGTGCATCACAGCACCATCCTCCCTAACCGCTCCATAGTCCGCCACTTTCTTAGTTTGCGAATGGACCTCTGTATCAAAGAATACGATCATAAATATATTCTCTATTTACATCCCCACAAAAGCTATTGTTACAATGAACCGAGAAAAAGTCGCCATGTCTTATAACTACTACACCGTGAGTTCATACCAGAATAGTTTATAACACTTTCCCTATTACAGAACTTCTTCCAAGTGACTCTTCTCGTGTAACGCTCTCGTCAAACGGGAGTTACAACTGCAAATATACGACTAATTTCCGTAATAAAAAAGTTTTTCGTTGTTTTGTTGGCTCAATGCAAAATAAAAGCTTATCTTTGCAGACCCTTTCGTGAGAAAGGCAATTAAATGGAGTGCTTAACAAGCGCTTCTAATTAGTTATTTTTATGATTTAAAAGTTTATCATCAGGGAATCCGTGAGGACTCCCTGATTTGTTTGTGCACTCCTTCTATTTCCGCTTTACTTATGCTTATACGCAATGCAGCCGGTACAGCGAAGTACAGGGAATGGAAGATACAACCAACTAAAGTGGGTGTTACAAGTAACTAAACTGGTAGTTACAACCAACTAAACTGGGTGTTACAAGTAACCTAACTGAGTGATGGAACGGTTGCAATAATAAAAGAGCCTTCCACGAATTTTGCTCAAGATGCTTTTTACGATGCGTAAAGATGTCGTTTACGAACCGTAAACATGCCTTTTGCAACACCTAAACATGTCTTTTACGATGCGTAAACATGCCTTCTAGAAACGAAGAAAAGTTTTTCGTTGCTTTGTTAGGCCAATTCAAAATAAAAGTGTACCTTTGCAGACCCTTTCGGGAGAAAGGATTCTCGTAATACAACATGTATTATTAAAGCACGTGTTTATGTTGTTTTATAACTAGGCCGTGCAAGATTTGTATTTTTAATAATTCAAAGATATGGCGGTTTTACCGCATTTGGAATTCTATTGATTGCCATCTGTCCGCGAGGACTCGGTGACAAGAACTGAGAAAGGGAGTCCGTGAGGACTCCCTGATTTGTTTGTTAGACTGGCCTCGAAGGGCTATTCTTGCGGAACGAGCTTGATGTAGAACAGGTTACGGCTGTCGGCCTTGGTCAGCTCGTGCGCACCTGCCTCGAGCACCTGGGTATAGGTGCTGGTGTCGCTAGTCTTCTTTACGCCGTCGACCTTTACGCTGGCCTTCTCGTTCTCTTCGAAATAGAGGGTCATGGTGTAGGTAGCGGGAAGCGTGAACTTGATGGACGTAGCCGACTCCATCTTCAGACAGATGGTGTACTCCACGCCATCGACAGTAGCCTTGCCCTTGCTGTTGGAGCCGTTGCCCACTACTGTGAAGAAATCGCTGGAGGGTGTTCCGCTCTTGTCGAAGGTGCAAGTGATGGTTCCCGTAGGAGTATCACCGCCAGGGTTATCACCGCCAGGATTGTCGCCGCCAGGGGTATCGCCACCGGGATTGTCGCCGCCACCTGTGGAATCCTCTTCGCCGAAGATGCCCAGCAACGTCGTCTGATAGTTCTCGAGGGCGCTCTTCAGGGCGTCAATCACATTGTAGTTCTTGTCTTCAGTGGCATTGTTGAAGGTCCACTGCAGGTCGCCGTGGTTCATGCGTCCAGCACCCAGCCATCCCGTCACGATGCCCGGCACTTGGTCGGCCTCATCGGGAGTGTAGGTATAGAAGAGGGAAGCATCGGTATCGAAGTTATCGTAGGCGCGTCCTCCCAACCGTGCCTTCACACTGGCAGGCACCTGCTCATCGCGTGTAGCAGTCTCGTAGGCATCAAACTGGGTGGCGTTCTGCTGATAGGTGACGTAGCGTGTGGCTCCGATGATCTTGTTACCGAAGGCTTTGATCATACCTCCATCCTCGCCCGAGAAGGTACCGTCGGAGTCGGTAGCAATATCGCTGCCCTGCTGGGAGATGAGCATGGGGTATTTGCAGTTGCGGAAATAGTTGTTCTCTACGAAGGCATTGCTCTGAAAGGCTGCTCCCACGCCGTATTTGGCGTTGCCGTCGAAATAGTTGTTGTAGACGTGCACGCTCATGGTGCGAATGCGCGGATGGCGCGAGTCGCTATGGTCGAACCAGTTGTGATGATAGGTAATCCAGTTAGGACCGGTCTCACTCTTCATGCCACAGAGCGAAGCCTTGCCACTGTCCCAGAGGTGGTTGTAGCTGACGGTGACATAGCGTGAGTCGCCTTTGATGTCGATGGTGCCGTCGCCTTTCTTCTGGTCGGCATCACTTCCTGCCCGTCCGTAGAAGAGATCGAGGTTGTGCACCCAGATATGCTCGTTGTCGGTGTCGAGGCTGATGGCATCGTCCATGCAGAGCATGTTGGCAAAATTGCGCAGTTCGATGCTGCTGGTGCTGCGGATGAGGAATCCGAAACCGGTGGTGACGGCATCGTCGCCAATGCCCTCAAGGGTGATGTTCATGGGCTGATAAGCCTTTGCGCCCTTGATCTGCACACCCTCGGCCGAACTAAGGAACTCGTCGCAGTCGGCGGCGCTGATGGTACCAATCAGGCGGATGGCGAGCGGCCGGGTCTCATATCCTTTCTGATAGCCGTAGATGATGTCCTGCAGGCCTGTGAAGGTGCTGGTGCCGCCCTTGGAGTTGACCGTCACGTCGAGGCTGACAGTCTTGGCATTGTTCTTGGTGACGTATACCACACGGGCATTGCTCTTCAGCGAACCGTCGTTGTTGTAGGCTCCCACGCCCTCGGTGCGGTTCTTGTGGGCAAATCCTGAACGGTCGTATGCCTCAACGCTGATGGCAATGGCCTCGTTGGCAGCAGCAGTCATCTCTGCCCCGTCGGCATCTACGGGCACTATCTTAAGTGCATAGTTGGCAGCCTTGACAAGTCCCACCATGTCGGCACGGCCGTAGGTGCCATAGTTGCGCACCAGCTGGTGGTCGATGCGGGTATAGTCTTGATATTTTCCACCTTTTATATATACGTTGTAGCTTGCGGCTCCCTCAAAGAGCTCGAACTTCACATAGGCAGCCTCAAACCATCCGCGGGCCTCGCTGATGCGCACCTTGCCGCTGGTATTGTCGAAGGTGCCGTTGTGGCCTTCAGTGGCCTTGCGGAAAGAAATGTTGTTGACGGTGGCCTCGTAGGTATCGGCACCGGCAGCCTGACTGATGGTAATGGTCTGGTCGTTGATGTCGACACTGGTCAGGTCGGCTGTGTTGTAGTATTTGTTCTCGCCGTTCACGGTGAGCACCAGCTGGTTGCTGGCACTGCTGGCAAAGGTGGAGTGGTCCGCAGGCGTGGGTGCAGGGGTGTCGCCGCCACCGTCGTCGATGTCGCCATCGCTGTCGGGCTCTTCCACTTGCAGGCTATAGACATACATGCCGCCAGTCATGGTGAGTCGCACATCACCATCGGCAGTCACTTTACCCACGCTAGTCACCTTGTCCGTACCCAAGCTGGTGGTTCCGAACTCGCCCGAGACGGGCGTGATGTTCTCTACGTTGATGCCACGAGCCACCGTTTTGCTCGACGACATATAGTACACCGTAATCTTATCGCCTGCTTTCAGGTTGGGAATGGTGATAGAGCCACCGCCCATCCACATGCGTTTGTTCTTGCTGTCGGCACGGAAGTTACCTTCGGCGCTCTCGCTCACGGTGATGAGCAGTCCTTTGGTGTACGCCAGTTCGGCACCATTGGCCTTTACAGGTTCGGCGTTGAGTGCCTTCACATAGCACCAGCGGTTGTTTCCCTCGTCGTAGCTCCAGTTGCCGCTATTGTCGGCCTCCAGGTTCTCCAGGTCGGCAGCATCTACCGACGTAAAGTCCCATGTCTGAGCGTTCAAGCCTGTAGTCATGGCGAGCATTGCCAGCAGCAGGGAAATGATCATCGTTGTTTGTCTCATCTTTCTGCCCTCCCCTATTTCACTACAACTTTCTTTCCCTCGACGACATATACGCCCTTGGCACGTCCTTCCAGTCCGCGTCCCATATACTGTCCGTTGAGGTTAAACACTCGTTTGTCCTTCGTCTCGTCTGCCTTGGCGTTGGTTATGCCTGTGCCCGAATAGAAGAAGTCGATGGTCACCAGCTCCATATCCTCTGTCTGAGTGGAGTTGTCGCTGAAGGTAAGAACCACATTGTCGCCATTGAAGGTCATCTTCGTCACAGTCTTGTCGATGGCCGTACCGTCAATCTTGACGGTCTGCTTGGTGTCGGCCATCACAGCAAGTGTCATGACGAGCGAGAGGACCACTAAAATCAGTCGTTTTCTCATTTTGTTTATTATGTATTGTTTAGTGATTAGTTTCTATATTATTGAAGTTTTTGTGAGTTGCTACTAGCAGGATGTTGCAAAGATACGAAAAGAGTTTCACAAAGTTATCATTATCAGCGAATTAATCCACGTAAATGTTTACGTAGATTGAGAATGGAGGATGGAGAATGGAGAATGGAGGATTGGCCTAGCGGAAGTCAATTTTAGGAAAAAAACGAGAGACGTACCAAAAATCACTTTTGATACGTCCCTCTTAACTAATTAACTCTAACCTAAAAAACCTTTGCTGTATGAAAAAACTAACTAATCTTCAGTACTAATCTATCTATGTCTAAATCTGTTCTTGTTTCGTGTTTGTCTGATTGACATTGCAAAGATAGCACCGAAAACAGCCTCATTCCAAACATTTCTCTCAAAAACCCAAAGTTTTGTTACGACACCAACACGATGATGCGACAAACCTGAGTTATCACCCTCAAATCTGTCGCATCAAGCAGTTATTCGTCCCCTTTATTCACTCCGCCAGGCCGTTATCGTCAGCGTTAACGTTATCGTTGTGATAATTATCAATTCTCATTTTAAGAATTTCCCATTTTAAGAAATTATCAATCCAAATCATGCACATTTCAATTAATTTGTGCACGTTTTGAGTAAAAATGTGCACTTTTACACCCATTTCTTTTGCCGAACAATAAAAAATATGTACTTTTGCACCGATTTTCGAAAATGCAAGAATAGCGATAACATTTATTTTATTCAATATTTTATGAGTTTAAAGATTGTTGTACTTGCCAAGCAAGTACCCGACACAAGAAATGTGGGCAAAGACGCCATGACGGCTGAAGGTACGGTGAACCGTGCCGCGCTGCCTGCAATCTTCAATCCCGAAGATTTGAATGCCCTGGAGCAGGCTCTGCGTTTGAAAGAGCAGCATGAGGGTTCTACCGTAGGAGTGCTCACGATGGGTCCTCCACGTGCAGGCGAGATTATCCGCCAGGGCCTCTATCGTGGTGCCGATACAGGCTGGTTGCTTACCGACCGACTGTTTGCCGGTGCCGACACACTGGCCACTAGTTATGCACTGGCTACGGCCATCAAGAAGATTGGCGATGTGGACATCGTCATCGGCGGCCGCCAAGCTATCGACGGTGATACCGCCCAGGTGGGTCCGCAGGTGGCCCAGAAACTGGGACTGAACCAGGTGACTTATGCCGAGGAGATTTTGAAGGTGGAGAATGGCAAGGCTCTCATCCGCCGCGTCATCGACGGTGGCGTGGAGACTGTAGAGGCTCCGCTGCCCGTAGTGATTACGGTGAACGGAAGTGCTGCCCCCTGTCGTCCGCAGAATGCCAAGCTGGTGATGAAATACAAGCGCGCTACTTGTCCGATGGAACGTCCTGCCGAAGGCACACCCTATGACTATCTGTATGAGGAGCGCCCCGAGTTGAATCTGAACCAGTGGAGCGTGGCCGACGTGGATGGCGATGCCAACCAGTGTGGTCTTAGCGGTTCGCCTACGAAGGTGAAGGCCGTAAAGAACATCGTGTTCCAGGCGAAGGAGTCGAAGACTTTGACGGCTTCTGATGCTGATGTCGAGGGAATGATCAAAGAATTGTTGGACGAAAAAATCATTGGCTGATGCAATGCATAATGCTTAATGCATAATTCATAATTAGGCAGCGCTGAACATGAAACAATTATGCATTATGAATTATTAATTATGAATTGAAATTATGAACAACGTATTTGTATATTGCGAAATAGAAGGTACCCTGGTACAGGAAGTATCTCAGGAGCTGCTGACCAAGGGTCGCAAGCTCGCCAATGAACTGGGTGTGGAGCTCCATGCCGTGGTGGCCGGTACAGGCATCAAGGACAAAGTGGAAGAGCAGATTCTGCCCTATGGTGTTGACAAACTGTTTGTCTTCGACGGCGAGGGACTGTTCCCCTACACATCGGCTCCCCATACCGACATTCTGGTGAACCTCTTCAAAGAGGAGCAGCCGCAGATCTGCCTGATGGGTGCTACCGTCATCGGTCGTGATCTCGGTCCACGTGTGTCTTCATCACTGACCTCCGGTCTGACTGCTGACTGCACAGAGTTGGAGATTGGTCCGTACGAGGACAAGAAGAATAATAAGGTATATGAGAATCTGCTCTATCAGATTCGTCCCGCCTTCGGTGGTAACATCGTAGCTACCATTGTGAACCCCGACCATCGTCCCCAGATGGCTACCGTGCGCTCGGGTGTCATGCAGAAAGCAATCTATGACGGCGAATGCAAGAAGGAAGTGGTTTATCCTGAGGTCAGCAAGTATGTCAGCCCCGAGGCTTATGTAGTAAAGGTGCTCACCCACGAGGTACAGGCCGCCAAGCACAACCTGAAGGGCGCGCCCATCGTGGTTGCCGGTGGTTACGGCATGGGCTCGAAGGAGAACTTCGATATGTTGTTCCAGTTGGCTAAGGTGCTGCATGGTGAGGTTGGTGGTTCTCGTGCTGCCGTTGATGCAGGCTGGCTCGACCACGATCGTCAGATCGGTCAGACGGGTGTAACAGTTCATCCGAAGGTGTATATCGCCTGCGGTATCTCTGGACAGATTCAGCATATCGCTGGTATGCAAGACTCTGGCATCATCATCAGTGTCAACAACGACCCAGACGCTCCAATCAACAAGATTGCCGACTACGTCATCGTTGGTACTGTTGAAGAGGTCGTGCCGAAGCTGATCAAGTATTATAAGCAGAACACTAAGTAAAATCTGAAGTTAAAGAAGTTAAGAAGTTAAAGAAGTTAAGCCATTACAATGACTAACCAGTTTCAAAACATCGGTGCTTGGCAGAAAGCTCATAAATTTGTCCTTTCTGTTTACGAAGCCACAAAGTCTTTTCCAGACTTCGAGAGATTTGGGCTTTGCTCTCAATTCCAACGCGCCGCTGTATCTATTCCAGCAAATATCGCTGAAGGATATAAGAAACTGGGTCGTGCTGATAAATTACGTTTCTACAACATAGCTCAGGGTAGCTTGGAGGAATGTAGATATTACATAGTCTTATCAAAGGATCTTGGCTATATCAACGAAAACAAATACGACCAGTTAGTCATCTCGATTGAGGAAACAAGTAAATTACTTAATGCCTATTGCAAAGGAGTTGCTGACAACAATTTTAGCAATCAACTATAGCAAAACATTTGGCTTAACTTCTTTAACTTCTTAACTTCTTAACTTCAAAAAAAAATAAAATCATGGCAAACTATTATAGTGACCACCCAGAAATAGCGTTTCACTTGGATCATCCGCTGATGAAGCGCATCGTCGAGCTGAAGGAAAAGGGCTTCGCCGACAAAGACAAGTTTGAGGACGCACCTGTTGACTTCAACGATGCCATCGAGAACTACAAGCAGAT
>DEJV01000053.1:10656-10943 GCA_002353525.1 Prevotella sp. UBA2739 | reverse complement strand
CTTTACTACGGTATCTTCTGGGGCACAGAGAACAAAGAGGCACATGCTCACCATACGCCGCATGAGGCTCCGCTGACGATGACCATTCCACTCATCGTGCTGAGCGTCATCACTGTGGGTGTGGGTATCTACACCACGCTTGCCGGTTTCTGTGGTTGGGGCGGTTCGTTTGGCAGCTTCGTTTCTGCCAGTGGTCGCGACTACACCATTCACTTCGATACTCAGGTGGCACTCACCTCAACCATTATTGCCATCTTGAGCATTTGCCTGGCCACCTATATATATAA
>DEJV01000053.1:1772-10580 GCA_002353525.1 Prevotella sp. UBA2739 | reverse complement strand
CAGGACGAGATTTGGCAGTTCGTCACTCATAAGATCATTTTCCGTTGCATTTCTATCCCCATTGCATGGTTCGACCGCCATATCATCGACGGCACGTTCAACTTCCTCGCATGGGGTACCAACGAGGCAGGCGAGAGCATCCGCCCGTGGCAGAGTGGCGATGTGCGCCAGTATGCTGTGTGGTTCCTCACTGGTACGGTGGCCCTCACCCTCATCCTCCTGGCTATGTAATTCCATCGCAACGATAAAAACGATATAACGATAAAAACGATATAACGAAATAACGAAATGAATATATTAAGTTTATTCGTCCTGATTCCCGCACTCATGCTCTTGGGATTGTGGCTTGCCCGTAATCTCAATCAGGTGCGTGGCGTGATGGTGGCAGGCTCGTCGTGCCTGTTGGCCCTTTCTATCTGGCTCACCATCTATTTCGTGCAGCAGCGTGCTGCCGGCAATACCGACGTGATGCTGCTCACTGCTAGCACTCCCTGGTTTGCACCGCTCCACATTGCCTATTCAGTAGGTGTCGACGGCATCTCTGTCGTCATGCTGCTGCTCTCCAGCATCATTGTCTTCACAGGAACCTTTGCATCGTGGCAGCTCAAGCCTCTCACCAAAGAGTATTTCCTTTGGTTCACCCTTCTTTCCACGGGTGTCTTTGGCTTCTTTATCTGCACCGACCTGTTCACCATGTTCATGTTCTACGAGGTTGCCCTCATCCCCATGTATCTGCTGATTGGTGTATGGGGTAGTGGAGCAAAGGAATATGCAGCCATGAAGCTTACCCTTATGCTGATGGGAGGCTCGGCACTGCTCATACTCGGCATCCTCGGCATCTACTTCTTTAGTGGTGCCACCACCATGAATGTGAACGAGATTGCTGCCTTGCACAACATCCCCGTTGAGATTCAGAAGGTGTTCTTCCCCTTCATCTTTATTGGTTTTGGCGTGCTTGGTGCAATGTTCCCGTTCCACACATGGTCTCCCGACGGTCATGCCAGCGCCCCCACGGCAGTGTCAATGCTTCATGCTGGTGTGCTCATGAAACTGGGAGGTTACGGCTGTTTCCGTGTTGCCATGTATCTGTTGCCTGAGGCAGCTCAGGAACTCTCGTGGATTTTCCTTATCCTGACCACTATCTCTGTAGTCTATGGAGCTCTTTCGGCTTGTGTACAGACCGACCTCAAGTATATCAATGCCTACTCGTCGGTCAGCCACTGTGGACTGGTGCTCTTTGCCCTGCTCATGATGACCAACACCGCCTGCACGGGAGCCATTCTTCAGATGCTTTCTCACGGTCTGATGACAGCTCTCTTCTTTGCCCTCATTGGTATGATCTATGGACGTACCCACACACGTGACGTGCGTAAGTTGGGTGGACTGATGAAGATTATGCCGTTCCTGGGTGTTGGTTATGTGGTGGCTGGTTTGGCCAACCTCGGTTTGCCAGGTTTCTCAGGTTTTGCTGCCGAGATGACCATCTTCGTAGGTTCGTTTGCCAACAATGACACGTTCCATCGTGTGTGCACCATCATTGCCTGCACATCGATTGTGGCCACAGCCGTGTTCATCCTGCGTGTAGTTGGTAAGATTCTCTATCAGAAAGTGGCCGACCCGCACTATGAGACCCTCACCGACGCCACATGGGACGAGCGCGTTGCCGTTATCTGTCTCATTGCCTGTGTTGCCGGACTCGGACTGTTCCCTCTCTGGGCCAGCAATGTCATCTCCGATGCCGTGGGTCCCATCCTCAGTGTTGTCAATCCCGCATATGCTAACATTTAAATAGAAGGAGGCTAAGTAAAAATGAATTACGGACAGTTTTTTAATATGTTGCCGGAAGTTTATCTCACAGGTATCCTTCTGCTAGTGTTCTTCTGGGATTTCATTTCTTGTAAGGTACAGTCGGGCGAGTGCGTTCCCACCCGTCGCAACCTTTTCAATCCCTTTGTGGTCTGCCTGATGGCTGCCTATGTGGTGCTTTCGTTCATCTCGACACCTTCCGACGCCTTTGGAGGCATGTATGTGTCGACACCTGCCATCCATGTCATGAAGATTATTCTTGGTCTGGGCACTCTCGTTGTGCTCATCCAGTCGCGTGCTTGGATTACCGGCAGTACTGTCAATGGTCAGGATGGTCATAAAGAAGGTGAGTTCTACATGCTTGTGGTCTCTACGCTCCTTGGTATGAACATGATGATGTCTTCTGGTCATTTCCTCATGTTCTTCCTCGGTCTTGAGATGGCCTCTGTGCCCATGGCATGTCTGGTGGCCTTCGACCATCGTCAGAAGAGTGCTGAGGGAGCCGCCAAGTATATCCTTGTGGCTACCTTCTCCAGCGGTGTCATGCTCTTCGGCATCTCGTTTATCTATGCCGCTTGCGGTACGCTTTATTTCGCTGATGTGGCAGAGCTCATCTCTGTGAAGCCCCTTTCCATCATGGGACTGGTGTTCTTCTTCAGCGGACTGGGCTTTAAGATCTCGCTTGTGCCGTTCCACTTCTGGACAGCCGACACTTACGAGGGTGCGCCGACCACCGTTACTGGTTATCTCAGTGTCATCTCGAAGGGTGCTGCTGCTTTCACGCTCTGTGCCATCCTGATGAAGGTGTTCCAGCCCATGGTCGAGTATTGGGAGATGCTTCTCTATATCGTCATTGTGCTCAGCATCACTGTAGCCAACCTCTTCGCCATCCGTCAGAGCGACCTGAAGCGCTTCATGGCTTTCAGTTCTATCTCGCAGGCTGGCTATATCATGTTGGCTGTTGTGGGTAACAACGAACTCGGTGTCACCGCGCTCATGTACTATACGCTCGTCTATGTCGTAGCCAACCTTGCTGTCTTCTCTGTCATTGCTGTGGTAGAGGAGCACAATGGTGGCCGTACCGATATCGATGCCTACAACGGTTTCTACCGTACCAATCCGCGCCTGTCGTTCCTCATGACACTTGCGCTGTTCTCATTGGCCGGTATCCCACCGTTTGCTGGAATGTTCTCAAAGTTCTTTGTGTTCATGGCAGCTGCCAAGCAGGGTTCGTTTGCCGCTTACTTCGTGGTGTTTATTGCTTTGATCAACACCGTAGTGAGCCTCTACTACTATCTGCTCATTGTCAAGGCTATGTACATTAAGGGCTCCGACAGTCCGCTGCCGCAGTTCAAGAGCGATAGCAACACCAAGCTCGCCCTGGCGCTTTGCACCATGGGTATTGTCCTCTTCGGTGTCTGCTCGTTTATCTACGACTGGATTTTTGCAGCCATGTAGTGCATGCGCACACATCTATAAATCATTGAAGGGGACGGGTAGGGGAATACCCGTCCCTTTTCATTCCTAACATCTATAGCATCCATAGCATCTATAGTATCTATAGTATCCATAGCATCCCTAACATCCCTAGTATCCCTCCCATCCCTCGCATCCCTCTTATTCATCCCTCCCCATCATGCAGCTTATCCAGAAAATGCAGTTATATCCCTTGGTAAGAATTGCCGCAAGCATGATCATCGGCATTCTTATCGGCCATGCGGTGTCTTTTCCCTTATGGCTTCCCATGACTCTTCTGGCAGCTGCTATCGTGGTGTCATTTTTCTTGAGCCGCTTCATCTATTGGCAGGGCGTGGGTGTCATGGTGGTTGCACTCTTTTTGGGATGTACGCTGATTACTCTCAAGAATACTTCTCTGCACACACCTCCCTTCAGTGAGCATGAGCATACCTACCAGGCGGTGTTGCTCAGCGAACCCGTTCAGCGGGGCAAAGTGATTCGTTGTGACATCTTGGTCACTACAGGCATGTGGGAAGGGCATCGGGTCAAAGCTTCCATTCTCCGCGATACGGTCGACAACAACTATCAGCGCCTTCATGTGGGTGACGGTATCACGGCTGTCTCAGTGATGGAAGCACCTGTAAACTTCACTCCTTCCAATTTCGACTATCCGCTCTTCCTGAAGAGTCATGGGTTTACTGCAACGACATTCATTTATTGGAACAACTGGCGTAAAGCCGTTGTTGACCTCTCCCGCGTTTCAATTTTTCTTCGTGCCAAGCTGTCGATGCTGAAGTTCCGCCAGCAACTTGTCGACAAGATTCGTGCTGTCGGTGTCGATGGACAGGAGCTGGCTGTTGCTATGGCAATGACGCTGGGAGATAAGTCAATGCTGACGCAAATGACACGCGATGTTTACGCCGTTACCGGATCGAGCCATGTGCTCGCCTTGAGTGGTATGCACCTGGGAATTATCTATGCCATCTTCTCGTTTCTCACAGGTACCCGTCACCGTCGCATGTTTCGTGAGACCGTGCTCCTTACCGCCATCTGGGCGTATGTGGTGATGGTAGGCATGCCGGCCAGTGTGGTGCGTGCGGCTATCATGATTACCGTCTATGGTGTGATGTCGATGATTCATCGTGACCATATGTCGCTCAACACCTTGTCGCTGACCGCCATCATCATGCTGGTGGCCAACCCGCTCAATCTCTTCGATGTGGGTTTCCAACTCTCTTTCCTCTCCGTATTCTCCATCCTCATCGTCTGTCTGGTGTTGTTGCAGTCCTCCAGCCATGCGCTTCCTTCCCGTCGGTGGTGGCAGGGACTATGGTCCATGGCTTGTGTCTCGTTGGCCGCACAGCTGGGCACCATGCCGTTGGTGGCCTACTACTTTGGCCGCATAGCCTGTTATGGTCTGGTCAGCAGTTTCGTGGTCATCCCCTTGGCCACCATCATGATCTATATGGCAGTCGTACTCTTCCTTTCCCTTCTGCTTCCATTCCCCTCCTTCTCGGTGTTGCTGTCACAGTTACTGGTGGCCACCACTGCCATTCTCAACCGTTCGCTTTCGGTCATCGCCTCGTGGCCTGGCGCCTGCATCGACAACGTCCATCTGAATGGGGCACAGGTGTTGCTTGCCTATGTGATTGAAGCGCTGGTGGTCTTTCTCGTCATCTTTTTGTGGAAGCGCAAGAAAGCGTGAGGCATCTTTCCTCCCAACCACTGCTCGTTACTTGCCGAAAATGAATTTTTCTTCGTTTCCTTTGTATTATGGAAAATAATGATTAACTTTGCATTTTAAACAGAAAAACAACAAAGCTATGGCACAGATCAATCAGCATCTAGTGATTATGGCAGGCGGTGTGGGTAGCCGCTTCTGGCCAATGAGTACAGTAGACCTTCCGAAGCAGTTCATCGACGTGCTGGGTGTGGGCAGGTCGCTGTTGCAACTGACGTACGACCGCTTTGCAGGCATCTGCGAACCGAAGAATGTGTGGGTGGTGACCAACCAGCGTTATGCCGACACGGTGAGAGCGCAACTGCCCGAGGTGCCTGCAGGGAATGTGCTTTGCGAGCCCTGCCGCCGAAACACCGCTCCCTGCATTGCCTATGTCAGCTGGCGCATTAAGAGTCAAGATCCCAAGGCCAACATTGTGGTGACCCCGAGCGACCATGTGGTGATGAACAACGAAGAGTTTCGTCGTGTCATCACACAGTGTCTGGCATTTACCGCCCAGTCGGATGCCGTGGTGACGTTGGGCATGAAACCCACGCGCCCCGAAGTAGGCTACGGATATATACAGGCCGACCTCTCGGCCAGCAGTCCGCGCAACAAGGAGATCTTCCGTGTAGACTCATTCCGCGAGAAACCCGACCTGCCCGTAGCATTGAAATACCTGCAGCAGAAAAACTACTTCTGGAATGCGGGCATCTTCATCTGGAATGTCAGCACCATTGTCAATGCCTTCCGCATCTACCAGCCGCGCATGAGCAAAATCTTCGAGAACCTCAATGCTGTATATGGTACACCACAAGAGCAGGAAGCTATCAACAAGTGGTTCCCTGAGTGTGAGAGTATCAGTGTCGACTATGCCATCATGGAGAAGGCCGAAGAGATTTTCGTTTGTCCGGCCGATTTCGGTTGGAGTGACTTGGGCACGTGGGGCAGCCTGCGCATGCAGACCAACCACGACCTCTATGGCAACAGTGTCATCGGCAGCAATGTGTCGTTGTACGATTCGCACAACTGCATTGTGCACACCACCGAAGAGAAGCGCGTGGTGATACAAGGTCTCGAAGGCTTTATCGTGGCCGAGAAAGACAACATGCTGCTCATTTGCAAACTCTCTGAAGAACAGCGCATCGCTCAACTGGCAGAGTCTGACAAGGCTAACTGATAACTGAGAGGTATGATTACCTTAAGGGCAGTATTCGTAAATATTATGCATTATGAATTATGCATTGTAAATTGTGCATTATGAATTATGCATTATGAATTATGAATTATAAAGAATTATGAATAAGAATATAGCATTAATAACAGGTATCACAGGTCAGGACGGAAGTTATCTGGCCGAGTTCCTGATTGAGAAAGGATATGAGGTGCACGGATTGCTGCGTCGCAGTTCGTCGTTCAATACAGGTCGCATCGAGCATCTGTATCTCGACGAGTGGGTGAGAGACATGAAGAAGGCACGACTGGTGAACCTACACTGGGCCGACATGACCGACTCGTCGTCGCTCATTCGCATCATCAGCGAGGTGAAGCCCACCGAAATCTACAACCTGGCTGCACAAAGCCATGTCAAGGTGTCGTTCGATGTGCCCGAGTATACAGCCGACACCGATGCGGTGGGTGTGCTCCGTTTGCTCGAGGCTGTTCGCATGTGCGGACTCGAGAAGAGCTGCCGCATCTATCAGGCATCTACGTCCGAGCTGTATGGTAAGGTGCAGGAGGTGCCGCAAAGCGAGACCACACCGTTCTATCCCCGCAGTCCTTACGCCGTGGCTAAGCTGGCCGGCTTTTGGTATATGAAGAACTATCGTGAGGCTTACGGCATGTTCTGTTGCAATGGCATCTTGTTCAACCACGAGAGCGAGCGTCGTGGCGAGACCTTCGTCACCCGTAAGATTACGCTGGCGGCTGCCCGCATCGCACAGGGATTTCAGGACAAGCTCTATCTGGGCAACCTGAACAGTCTGCGCGACTGGGGTTACGCCAAAGACTATATCGAGTGCATGTGGCTCATCCTCCAACAGCAGCAGCCCGACGACTTTGTCATTGCCACGGGCGAGTATCACACCGTACGCGAGTTTGCCACACAGGCCTTCCACCATGTGGGCATCGAACTGGAGTGGACTGGCGAGGGCGTCGACGAGAAGGGCATCGACAAGAAGACAGGCCGTGTGCTCGTCGAGGTCGACCCGAAGTACTTCCGTCCTGCCGAGGTAGACCAGTTGTTGGGCGATCCCAGCAAGGCAAAGCGCGTGTTGGGATGGAACCCACGCAAGACCACCTTCGAGCAACTGGTCAAAATCATGATCGACCACGACATGCGGTTCGTAAAAAAGTTGTACCTGAAAGCACAAATCACCGACTGATGATCAGCAAGAACAGTAAGATATATGTAGCGGGACACCACGGGCTTGTGGGTTCCGCTATTTGGAATAACCTCAAGGCCAGAGGCTATCACAACCTTGTGGGCAGAACCCATAAGGAACTTGACCTTACCGACCAGGTGGCCGTACGCCGCTTCTTCGACGAAGAGCGCCCCGAAGCCGTTGTGCTGGCAGCCGCTTTCGTCGGAGGTATCATGGCCAACTCGCTCTATCGGGCCGACTTCATCATGATGAACATGAAGATTCAGTGCAACGTCATCAGCGAGGCCTATGCCCACGGCGTGAAGAAACTGTTGTTCCTGGGCTCCACCTGCATTTATCCGAAGAATGCGCCGCAGCCCATGCGCGAGGATGCGCTGCTCACGTCGCCGCTCGAGTATACCAACGAAGAGTATGCCATTGCCAAGATTGCCGGACTGAAGATGTGCGAGAGCTATAACCTGCAGTACGGCACCAACTATATTGCCGTGATGCCCACCAACCTGTATGGGCCAAACGACAATTTCCATCTCGAGAACTCTCATGTCCTGCCCGCCATGATTCGTAAGGTGTATCTGGCCAAGCTGTTGCACGACGGCAACTGGGAGGCCATCCGTCACGATGTGGACAAGCGGCCTGTTGAGGGTGTCAGTGGCGCTAACAGTAAGGAGGAATTGCTTGCAGTATTGGCCAAATATGGCATCTACGACAACCGCGTGGTGCTGTGGGGCACCGGCACACCGCTGCGTGAGTTCTTGTGGAGCGAGGACATGGCCGACGCCAGCGTGCATGTGCTGTTGAACGTAGACTTCAGCGACATCATTGGCATCGAGAAATACTCGTCGGTGCATTATGGTGCCTCCACCGATGGCAGCGTCGACCGCAATGCCAGCGTAGGCAGGGGAGGAGCCATACCCGCCCTCGGCGAGATACGCAACTGCCACATCAATGTGGGCACGGGTAAGGAACTCACCATCCGTCAGCTCTCCGAGCTTGTGGTGCATACCGTAGGCTTTGAGGGTGTGGTTGAGTTCGACGCCACGAAACCCGACGGCACCCCACGCAAGCTCATCGACGTGTCAAAACTCCACTCACTCGGCTGGACCCACAAGATAGAGATCGAAGAGGGTGTACGCCGTTTGTTCGAGTGGTATTGTGCGTAGGAACGATAACGTTAACGGTAACGTTAACTAGGCCTGCCGGCTTGAGTCGTTGTCCGCTAGGCAGTTATCGTTATCGTTAACGTTATCGTTGAAGGTTGAAGGGGGTTAGTTGATCTATGTCCGATAGACAATGGATGTGGATGGAAAATTGAGGATATTCATTGATGAATGTAGGGTCTGATTCTATTTGATGGCCATCATCTTTGGATTATTAAAAATGTATTAGTTTCGTATAGATTGGAATCACAGTGCTGTAGCGGCCTGAAAGGCCATTGAGCAC
>DEJV01000053.1:0-1763 GCA_002353525.1 Prevotella sp. UBA2739 | reverse complement strand
CAGGGCGAGGAAGGAGCCGCCTGATTTACCCAGGGTGTTGCCCTGGGCTGTGGGCTTGTTGGCCTTTCAGGCCGCCCCCTTTGTGTCTCCTGGCACTTTCGACTGAGCAGATTATTAAAAATGTTAGTTTCGGATAGATTTGAATGTCAGTGCAGAAGCGGCCTGAAAGGCCATTGAGCACTTAGCCCAGGGCAACACCCTGGGTATAATGTGGCAAAGGATGAACGCCCCATCGGGGCAAAAGCCTTCTTACTGCTATCATGCTTTTGCCCTTTCAGGGCGAGGAAGGAGCCGCCTGGTTTACCCAGTGTGTTGCCCTGGGCTGTGGGCTTTTTGGCCTTTCAGGCCGTCCCTTTGTGTCTCCTGGCACTTTCGACTGAGCAGATTATTAAAAATGTGAAAGTTTCGGATAGATTGGAATGTCAGTGCAGTAGCGGCCTGAAAGGCCATTGAGCACTTAGCCCAGGGCAACACCCTGGGTATAATGTGGCAGAGAATGAACGCCCTATCGGGGCAAAAGCCTTCTTACTGCTATCTGACTAGGCTGGGTTATTGAGAATATACTTAAATTATATAAATTAATAACCAATGACTACTATGAACTTTCTTATTACTTTTAAAAACCGTTTGAACGGGATGTTCGGCGGTGGTTCATCATCTGTAAAGAACAATGTGAATGTCGTAACTACGAGTCAACAACCAGTAACTGTGTATCAACAACCCTTCACAGCGACTGACAACCCTGCCGCACGCAGACAGAAGCAGGGGTATGCCAAGAAGAGCAAGTATCAGGCTACGCTCCGCCATGCTGCGGAAGTCTACATCGAGGTGGCTTCGCCCAGCACGCAACGCAACTACCTGACGGCACTGCGCTCCATTGCCACCTTCAACGGGGGTGAGGATGTGACGCTCGCCCAATTGCGCGAGCCGTTCATCGTCAGATTCGAGCGGTGGCTGCGCGACCGTGGCATATGCCTCAATACATCGTCGTGCTACATGCGCTCCTTGCGCGCGTTATATAATAAGGTGGTAAAACAACAGCGTCTGCGCGACCAGCGCCCCTTCGCCCACGTCTATACCGGAGTGGCACCTACCGACCTGCCCGTGCTCGACCGCAAGGACATCTGCCGCCTGCGCTCAGTGGAGCTGAAGCCCGGCTCACGGCAGGAGATGGCGCGCGACCTGTTCCTGTTCAGTCTCTGCAGCATGGGCATGCCGTTCATCAATGTGGCGTTCATGCGCAAGTCGCAGATTGAGGGTGATACGCTGGTATATCACCGCCACAAGACGGGCCAGCGCGTCAGCGTCTATCTCGAGCCTTGCATGCAGCAGATTATCCGCAAGTACTGGTGTGAGGATGGCGACTATGTCTTTCCCATCTTGAGCAGCACCGACCCCGCCGTTGCCTATGCTGAGTATCTGTCGCGGCTGGTGGCCTACAACGCCCAGTTGTCGCAGCTTGAGAAGAAGGCCGGTCTGAGTAAACATCTTTCGTCGTACACCCCGCGTCGCACATGGGCGAGCCTGGCCTATCAGCGCAATGTGGAAGTGGAAACCATCTCGCAGGCGCTAGGACATACCAACAGCCGTACCACCCGCACCTACATTAAGACAAAAAACGACAAAAAGCTAAGAAAAACCAATAAGGAATTGTTAAATTACCTTTCGCTCCAGACTCTAGGATAGAGGACGATGTGCTCTACTTGCACCTGGTGACCGACGGCTACTCCCACGCTGTGCTGGGCTGGTGCCTGTCCGAGACA
>DEJV01000002.1:88797-195971 GCA_002353525.1 Prevotella sp. UBA2739 | reverse complement strand
AGTTAAACTAAAGTGCTGCGGAATTTAGGTAATAAAAAAAACTCTCTTCAGAGTTATTTCACGCAACTACGCTTACAAATTCTCGGCACCGCAATAGGGGCATTTACCTTTCTTCTGCAGTTGTGCACCACAGTTGCCACACAAATAGTCGGTGTGAGAGTTAGCAAGATAAGTCTTGATGGCAAAATAGAAATAGAGAACCAACAAGACATAACCAATATAATATAAGGTGAAAACACTGAACACAATATAATCAACAGCACAGATGGCTGCCAAGCCGAACAAATAGAGCACAGCCTCGCTGAAAGGAAGATGATGGCGCACATCATCTACCGTGGCAAGGCCGACAATAAGAATAGCCCACACCGACACAAGGAATATGCTCAGCAATGGGGGAACAATGAAGGGGTTTAACGTGGGATGATAGTAAAAATGTCGCCACATGTCAGGCTCAAACACCTGTATGGTGGCATATAGGGTTGCCGACGAGGCCACCAACAGCGCCAGGGCTGTGGGATAGAAAGAGTCGATATCGTTGAAATGAACCAAATTGGCATTGCGACGACGTATCATCCTGATAACATATACAGTGCCAATTCCTACGATGATAATAAGGAATATCAGCATATGCATATCAGAGAATGTAGAGATGAACTGCGAGATAGGGTCATCAGGAACTACTTTCTTTAATAGTGTTGACTCGTGAATCCATCCGAAAGTGGACTGATCGCGCGCTACTTGCACCCACACCGAATCTATCGAGTCGGTAGGCAGTATGCGAATATCAGCCACCACCAAAGGATCGTTGCGTTTCACCACAAACGAGTCGGTCATCAGACTGTTCAGTTTTTCTTCTGGCTGTTGCTTAAGCAGTACCAATGAGTCGGCCTTCACTACAAAGTTGTAGTTGTTGGTATAATGATGCGTACTGGAGAAAGAAATGCTATCAAGCTGCTCCTCAGTATAAGTAATAGCATCGGGAGTATTGCGCTCATGCTTGTGATAACAGCTGGTGAACAGCAACAAGGCGGCAGCCAGCAACAGACAATTAGCAAACGATTTCTTATTCGGCATAGACATTCATCTGACATTGTTGGCAATCGAACTGCAAACGGAATCGTTTCCCGTCGGGGAGAACCAAAAAGAGAGGCTCGCGCCATTGTGGCTTTCGCCCACCATGCTTGACACAGAAACCCAAAGAATAGCGCAGACAGTGACGACACTGCATGAGCAAGGGCGAATGAGATGCAACAGGTGAGAGGTGAGAAGCGGAATACCTCAGTTCGAAGGCGGGCTGAATATCCTTCAGTCCCTGCTGCTCATAGAAGTGACGTGCCTGCTGGTTGGCTATATTATATAAGTAAGGATAAGCCCGATACTCCTTGGGCATAGGCACCTGTGGTTCTTCCACATCACTTCTTTCTGCCTCGCAGTCTTCCGGGCTGTTGGAAATGAAAGTACCCTCCTCCATGCATGTAGCAGAGTGTAGTTCATGGCTCATGTCTGCATGCGTTGAAACCTTGCGGCGCAAATCAGCTAGCACACTGCTCGGTATGAAACAGTCCTCAACCCCTCCTCTTACGAATACTTCGCGACACTCATAGGGTGTACCACCCAATTTAGAGAGTTGCATCTTGATGTTCTCTAGCTGTGGCTTTTTTGCCTGTTGATGCTCAAAATCGACGATTGCTGATGCCATCACATGATTCTCCACATCGGTCATTGTCAGCTTATAACCACCCTCAACAGCCTCAAGTGTCATGTCAACGATGATTTTCCGTTCGGCACTCGGCTTGCTGAGCAGACGCTCAAACTCTTGGTCGTTGTTGCGATAAAGCGCCAGACCAGGCCGTAGATGTTCGGGCATCTTCAACGGAAACAGACGGTTGTTCACCACTTTATTGACGCGGAAGCCTTCCAGTTGGAGAACTTTCCGCTCCCCCTTTTTTGCATCATGCGCATCGCCCCTCTGATGATCGGAGTAGAAAAAGCAAAGTCCGTCGCCATTGGCAAAACTTGCCGTTCCTGCCACATTGAACGATCCGCCGCGTATCTCTTTCACGCGTCCCACATACTCACCGATAGCCTTTGGCGTGTCAAACGACGCTATGTCGGGCTGGCGCCCATGCAGGAAATACTGCGTAAACCCACGATTGAAGGTCTTATTGAGGTTTGGAATGAATGTGTAAGTGCACCGCCCCATCGAAGAACGACGGTATTTATCAGGTTGACCGTCGATGATCTCGTTGAGTCGCTGGCTATAGGCTGCCACTACATTCTTCACATAGTAGACATCTTTCAACCGTCCTTCAATCTTAAATGAACTGGCACCAGCCTCCATCAGTTCCTCAAGCGAGTCAATCTGACACATGTCTTTTAACGACAGCAAGTGCCTGCCCTGCTCTATCGTACGTCCGTCAGCATCTTGCAAATCGAAACTCAAACGGCAGAACTGGGCACAGGCTCCGCGGTTGGCACTGCGATGAAAACAATATTGCGAGGCATAGCACACTCCAGAATAGCTGACACACAACGCACCATGCACAAATACCTCCAATTCCACATCGGGCACAGCTTCGTGTATTTTCTTGATTTCCTCTACCGACAACTCGCGTGCCAGTACCACGCGTCGGAATCCCAGCGAACGCAACCACTGCACCTTCTCTACCGTACGGTTGTCGGTCTGCGTAGAAGCATGGAGAGGAAGTTGAGAACTGAGAGCTGAGAGCTGAGAGGTATAGACAATTCCCATGTCCTGTACAAGAATGGCATCGACACCAGCCTCAGCCAATTGATTGATGAGCTGTTGTGTAGCTTCCAGTTCGTTATCGAAAACTATCGTGTTGACCGTAACATACACCTTTGCCGCAAACTGGTGGGCATAGCTGCAAAGGCGCTGAATATCCTCCACCGAATTGCCGGCAGCCACTCTTGCACCGAAGCGTTCTGCTCCAATGTACACAGCATCAGCACCATGGTCGATGGCAGCCATGCCGCATTCCAGATTCTTGGCCGGAGCCAGCAATTCAATTGTTCTCATCTCCTCGTCTTTATGCAATACCTATTATGAATTATGCATTATTCAATCTTCTCAATGTCGTAAGGCGTCTCCTGGTATACATAATAATTAATCCAGTTGCTGTAGAACAAGTTGGCATGTGCACGCCATGACACCAACGGTCCGTCTTCCGGACGATTGTGACGGTAATAATTCTTCGGCAAATCCACATCGTCGCGGATGCCAGCATCTCGCCGATACTCATTGTCAAGCGTATTAGGCGCATATTCCAAATGCCCCGTAATAAAGAATTCTCTTCCGCCGCGAGCCATGATGATGCTCACCCCACTCTCCTCACCCTCTGCAATGAGCGTAAGATCCTTACAAGACAGGATATCGTCGCGGTGTAGTTCTGTATGACGGCTGTGTGGCATCATGAACGTATCGTCGAAGCCACGGAAGATTGGCAACGTAGGTTCGAGCGTATGCTGCTCGAAAATGCCAAACTTCTTCTTCGCCAACGGATATTTCGGAATGCCATAATAATAGTAGAGCCCGGCCTGAGCCGCCCAACAAATGTAAAGGGTACTCGTGACGTGTGTTTTCGCCCAACTGAAGATATCCTTCATCTCATCCCAATAGGTCACATCCTCAAAGGCGAACTGTTCTACAGGTGCTCCGGTGATAATCATTCCGTCGAACTTATGATGGCGCAGTTCGTCAAAATCTTTGTAGAACATCATCATGTGTTCAATCGGCGTATTTTTGGGAGTATGGCTACGCAGTTTCATAAAACTGATTTCCAACTGTAAAGGCGTATTCGACAGCAACCGCACCAAGTCAGTCTCTGTCGTAATCTTCAAAGGCATGAGATTCAACACCACAATCTTCAGCGGACGGATGTCCTGATTGTGTGCCCGTGTATAATCCATCACGAAGATGTTCTCTTTCTTCAGCAGGTCGATAGCCGGCAACCGGTCGGGTAATCTTAATGGCATATTCTTTGGTTTCCTTTCAAACTTTCTGCAAAGTTACATAAAATAATTCAGAATGCCGTCTTTCACAACTTCATTTGCCATTGAATCCCACACGACTTAACATCTTTTCAATATTTTGCCTGAAGTTGAAAGGAACGAAAAACCACATATTGAGCTACTATCAAGCAAGAAATTGAGTGTTGTAACATCCTCAACACTCTACAGCATGAGTTGTTACTGAGCAACCTAATAGTTTAAACAATGTTAAACAAATACCGTTTTGTGTCACATTTCCCGTTTTCATGTGTTATGCAAATAGACGACGGGAAAAAAATAACACGTCAACAACATCAACAAAAAAGCAAGTATGAGACAAACCACACACTTCATGGCCACACTCCTGCTGATGGTGGGACTGGCCGCTACATGCCAGGCACGGCAACATAACGACGGGCTGACGACTACTTATAAGGTACAAGACTTCCAACAACTGCAAGTAAGTGGCATCGTCGAGGTGCATTTCAAGCAAGGCAAGCATTACAGCATCCGCGTGGAAGAGAGCGCCAACCCCAACCTGAAGACAAAGGTCGTGAAGAAAGGGAAGACGCTCTGTATCTGGACGGAAAACAAAAAGAAAAACATCAGCCTGAACAAAAACGACAAACCCGTGGTGCACATTACAGCCCCAAAACTAAACGAACTGCGGCAGAGTGGCGCTACAAAAACGACAGTGACAGGGATTTTAGAAACTGATGCACTCTCCATCTACGTCTCAGGAGCCTGTAAATGCCAGTTTAGCAGCATTTACTGCACTGACATGGTCATCAGCAGTAGCGGAGCCTCAAACATCAGCACTGGAATGGTGACGTGCAAGTCGCTGAAAGTAAACTGCTCGGGAGCCTGCAACATCAAGACAACGGCTGATGCAGAGGGCGATGCCATGCTGACCTTTAGCGGAGCATCGAACGGCACCATCAGTTTCACGGGCAACACGCTCAAGCTTGCGAGCAGCGGAGCCGGAAAACTCAACCTACATGTTGACTGTCTGCAGCTCATTGCCAGCAACAGTGGTGCTGCCAAGGTGAGCATCAGTGGCACGGCCGACAAGACCACCATCAAGGCTACAGGGGTATCGAAAATCAATACTGCCGAACTGAATAAACTTTAATCCATCCTTCAGCAATAACCATGACGCAAGAGGATTTCGAACAGGAAGTGAAGCGCGTACGGCCTATACTGGTGAGGCATGCTTACCGCTATATGCTGCAGACCGACGATGCCGAAGACATCGTGCAGGATGCCTTGCTCAAACTGTGCCTGTTGCGCCCACAGCTGATGATGCCCATCGACACCTTTGCCTCGGTGCTTGTCAGGAACTTGTCGCTCAACCGCCTGCGGCAAAAACATCAAACAGAATCTCTCTCGGACATCGACACGGTTGTCGACGAGCTCACTGACAGCACCGAGGACATACAAACCGAACATCTGATGCACATCGTAGAGTCGCTTCCGCCTCGCGAACAAACCATCATCAGACTGCACGACATGGAAGGGATGAACTTCCGAGAGATATCACTACTGACAGGCATACCCGTCACAGCACTTCGAAAGTCGGCCAGCCGCATCAGACTGCGCATCCGAATGCGTTATTTGGCCAGTATCTCTGCCGTTGTGCTTCTATTCATTGCGGGCATCATTGGCTACAAAAACTATCAGTGGCAACAGTTCGCCCGTCAATATGAGGGCTCATACATCGTAGTAGGCGGACAACGCAACGACAATCTGAAACAGATACGGAAAGAGATTGAACAGACTCTGGCCACAGCTGAACGCATGGAAGCAGGAATGAACAATAGCAAAATGGTACAAGAGGCAGAGACAGACGTACTGCAAAGCATCAGGGACCCTGAGGAGCGGCGCTATCTGGAAGAGCTGCTAAGAGATTGAACAACAATACGACATAACAACAAACAAGAATATGAGAAAGAATATCATACGTACGGCCATCATGCTGGTGGTGTTGGTGCTGCATACCACTACCGTATGTGCACAAAACCGCATCGACCAGATGGTGAATGATTTCTCCACACTAGGCTCTTCGAAGTTCACGTCTATCGTTGAGCGCGACCCATCAACAGGAAGGGTTCAGAAAGTGGTGAAGGTACTGGAGGTGACAGGTCCGAAGGCAGCCAATTTCCGACAAGTATTCCAAAAAGAAAAAGGAAAAGGCACGTTCATCCATCAACAAGAGGGTGAAGAGCAGACAATGACCCTCAGCTGCGAGACTTCCAAACAGGTGCGCCTCTACATGCTAAAAACGGTTGGACGGACTGTGGCACACTCTGCGAAAGTCACCATCATTGTAAAGATGAAAAAAACATAATCGAACGTGCTCGATACATTACAATAACGACCATTGCCCAAGCGGACAATGGTCGTTTGCTATATTAGAAAAATGAATTACCAAAGCTGCAGACGCTGGCTCTTCGGAATGAACATCTTATCACCTTCTTTCACACCGAAAGCATCGTACCACATATCAATGTGTGGCAGAGCTCCATTGACGCGCCACATGCCGAGTGCATGGGGATCGCTCTTGGTTCGGTTGCGGATTTCAGCCTCTGTGATGTTCTGTCCCCACACGCCAGCATAGGCAAGGAAGAAACGCTGTTCGGGGGTGAATCCGTCCACATCTGTGAGAGGCGCATCCTTAGTAGCATTCTTAAAAGCTGTGAAAGCAACCTGCAAACCACCGTGGTCGGCCAGATTCTCACCCAGTGTCAGTCTACCGTTAGCATTAAGATCAGGCAGCACCTTGATGGCAGAGAAGAAATCAGCATACTTGTCGGTTCGGGCCACAAAGTTCTTGCCGTCGTCGGCAGTCCACCAGTCTTTCATATTTCCGTCCTTATCGTATTGACGGCCCTGGTCGTCGAATCCATGTGTCATCTCATGACCTATCACCACACCGATAGCTCCATAGTTGAAAGCATCGTCGGCCGTAGCATCGAAGAACGGATACTGCAGAATGCCGGCAGGGAAGCATATCTCATTGGTTGTAGGATTATAGTAGGCATTCACCGTCTGTGGAGTCATAAACCACTCTTCGTTGTCAACGGGTTTACCAGCCTTCTCTGCAATATGCTGTTTGAAAGCAAAATCGCTGCATGCCTGTGCATTATCATAATACGACTTCGAGGGATCAATGGTATGTCCGCTCAAATCCTTCCACTTGTTAGGATAACCAATCTTCACATAGAAAGCGTCGAGTTTGGCATGAGCAGCCTTCTTCGTCTCAGCACTCATCCAGTCTTGAGCATCGATGCGCTCGCTGAGTGCCACCTGCAGGTTACGCACCAGCTTCTCCATGCGCTCTTTCGATGCGGCAGGGAAGTGACGCTCACAATAAATCTTACCAAGGGCTTCGCCAAAGACACCTTCCACCTGACTGGTGGCACGTTTCCAACGGGGATGATCTTCCTTGCGTCCCTGCATAGTACGTCCGAAGAAATCGAAGTTTGCCTCTGAGACAGCATCGCTAAGATAACCCGTCGACGAGTTGATGACATCCCACTCCATATATGCGCGCAGGGCATCGGCTGTCATCGAGGCAGCCAGTTTGTCGGCACCGTCCATGAATGAGGGTTGTCCCACAATGATTTTCAAGACATGCTCGGGCTGCACACCGCTAGAGAACAGCAGCTGCATGATGCGCAGGTTGGGCCAGCGACTTTCTGCCTCGTTGAGTGTCATCTTATTATAGTTGGCAGCCGGATCGCGCAACTCTGTACGGCTCTTCGACACCTTGGCGAGCTCGGTCTCAAACTTAAAGATGTTCTGCATTCTCTGTTGAGCCTGCTGTTGGTTGAAGCCAAAGAGACGGAACATGCGCACAATGTGTTTCTTATAAGCCTCACGGATGGCTGTAGTTGCTGGATCATCAGCCACATAATAGTCTTTCTGTCCCAGAGTAAGCCCCGACTGACTGATGCTCAGAATGTTGTTCTTGCTATCTTTCTCGTCGGCACCGAAGTAGGCACTATATACACGGCCATATCCCTTCATGGCATATTTCTCCATGAGTTTCATCAGTGCAGCCTTTGTCTTGGCAGCCTCAATCTCACGGATGAGCGGCATCACAGGCTTCACACCCTCACGGTTGCGGCGTACAGAGTCCATGGCCAACTTATAGTAATCGCTCATCTTGCGCTCGTTCGTACCTGCAGCATACTCCTTGGTGAGCAAGTCTTTTAAGATGTTGTTGATGCGCACATTGTTGTCCTGTCCCAGTTGGTCGAAACTACCAAAGCGGGCATAGGCAGCCGGCAGCGGATTGTTTTTCATCCATCCACCACAAGCAAACTCGTAGAAGTCATCGCCAGGCTTCACATTTTTGTTCAGGTTCTCCATCTTGAGACCCGATTGCAGCTGTGCCATTCCGGCTACAGACATACTTGCAATTGCCATTGTTAGAAATAGTTTTTTCATATTATTTGTTTGGTTTTAGGGTTTATCATTTTAGGCTGACTGAACCACCTAAGGAGATTCTAGTACTCCTAGAATTCCATAGAAGCTCTAGGATTCCCAGGGGAACTAGCATCCCCCCTCAAGCTTTCTAGAGCGCTTAGTTTTCGAGCAAAGCTTTGACAGTCTCCAGTTCTTCAGACAGTTCCATCCAACGCTCACTTTCCTCGTCGAGACATTGTTTGGTAGAAGTATACTCGGTGACCAGTGTCATGTCGGATGCTTTTTCGGGTTGCATCAACAGACTATCGAGTTCTGCGATACGGGCCTCCATGGCTTCTATCTTGCGCTCCGACTCCTTCACAGCTTTCTCCGTGCGTGAGATACGCTTCTGTATTTCCTTCCGCTCGGCATAACTTTGTTTCGATTCCGAGACAGTAGGATTAGGCCCATGCACCTGAGCAGAATGAACAGACGCTGCTGTGTTGGCTGCCTTTGCTGCTCCCAACTCATCGAGGGATGCTATCTGACGGTCGCGCAAGAAATCGTAGATACCACCAAGATGTTCACGCACGCGCCCTCCACCGAACTCATAGACCTTGGTAACCAACCCATCGAGGAACTCACGGTCGTGACTGACGATGATGGCAGTGCCGTCGAATGAGCGAATAGCCTCTTTCAGTACGTCTTTCGACATCATATCGAGGTGGTTGGTAGGCTCGTCGAGGATGAGCAAGTTGACTGGCTCTAGCAGCAATCGAATCATCGCCAGACGGCTGCGCTCACCACCACTGAGTACTTTCACTTTCTTCTCGGAATTTTCTCCTCCAAACATAAATGCACCCAATATATCGTTGATCCTCAGACGGATGTCGCCTTTGGCTACATGTTCTATTGTATCAAAAACTGTCAGCGACTCGTCAAGCAACTGAGCCTGATTCTGTGCGAAATAGCCAATCTGAACATTGTGGCCTACCTTCAGCATACCCGTGAAAGGAATCTCGCCCATAATGCATTTCACCAAAGTTGACTTTCCTTCGCCATTCTTACCCACAAAGGCAACTTTCTCACCACGCTTGATGGTCAATGCCACATGATCGAAGACGGTATGCTCGCCATAATCCTTACGCACCTCATCACAAATGACAGGGTAGTCGCCACTACGCAAACAGGGTGGAAACTTCAGTCGCATGGCCGAACGGTCTACCTCATCAATCTCAATGGGAACAATCTTTTCCAACTGCTTGATTTTCTGCTGCACCTGTACGGCTTTGGTGGCCTGATAGCGGAAGCGCTCAATGAACGCACGCATCTCGGCCATTTCTTTTTGTTGATTCTCGTAGGCACGTATCTGTTGCTCACGACGCTCGCTACGAAGGACCACATACTCATCATATTTCACCCGATAATCGACAATTTGCCCACACGAAATCTCTATGGTACGGTTTGTCACATTATTGATAAATGCACGGTCGTGACTCACTAGCACCACAGCCTTGGCACTTTGCGCCAAAAACTGCTCCAGCCATTGAATAGACTCAATGTCAAGATGGTTCGTAGGCTCGTCGAGCAACAGCACGTCAGGCTTGCGCAAAAGAATCTTAGCCAGTTCTATTCGCATACGCCAACCGCCCGAGAACTCGCTCGTAGGACGGTCAAAATCGCTACGCAAGAAACCAAGACCTACAAGCGTACGCTCCAATTCTGCCTCATAGTTATCGGCGCCCATCATCATGTAGCGATCGTGTTCCTGAGTGAACTTATCGACGAGCGAAAGATAGTCATTACTCTCATAATCAGTGCGTTCTGCCAATTCTTCATTCATGCGGTCAATCCGGGCTTTCACCTTCTGAATATCAGCAAAAGCCTTTTGTGCTTCCTCCCGCACAGTGGTATCATCTTGCAGGTTCATTACCTGCGGCAAATATCCTATTGTCGTATCACTTGGGACAGCCACCGCACCCGATGTAGGTTTCTGTAAACCACAGAGAATCTTCAAGAGAGTCGACTTTCCTGCTCCATTCTTTCCTACAAGGGCAATGCGGTCATGATCGTTGACCACAAAACTTGCATTGCTAAAAAGGGGCTTAACTCCAAATTCTACACTTAATCCTTCAACTGAAATCATGAAAATCTTCTTTTACAGGGTACAAAGTTAATGTTTTTTTTGCACAATCTGTAAAAAAACACTATTTTTGCGCTATACTAACACCAGAAAAAATGAATATATTTACAAAACATATCTCACAAGCACTCTCGTTGAGCGAGACAGCTGTCGACAACACATTAGCCCTGCTGGAGTTAGGATGCACCATTCCTTTCATCTCACGTTACAGAAAAGAGAAAACCGGCGGGCTTAACGAAGTGCAGATTGCGGCTATCAGCGACATGAACGAGCGGCTGAAGGATATTGCCAAACGCAAAGAAACTATCGTAAAGACCATCAACGATGCGGGAAAAATGACACCCGAACTGCAACATCGCATAGACAGTTGTTGGGAATCGACCGAACTGGAGGACATCTATCTGCCCTATCGTCCAAAACGAAGAACTAGAGCGCAGGTGGCTCGCGAACAGGGACTCGAACCGCTGGCTACCATCATCATGATGCAACGCGAAAGCAATCCACTAGAAGTGGCGAAACGATTTGTAACTAGCGAGAACAGCCTTTCCCATCATTCTACTCCATCGAGTGGTTCTATCGTTCCCACTGTTGAGGCGGCTATTTCGGGGGCTCAAGACATCATTGCTGAAATGGTGAGTGAGGACGAACGCTCACGAAACAGCATACGCGGTGTATTCCGCCGCAACGCCGTCATCATATCGAAAGTGGTAAAAACGAAAAAAGACACCGACGAGGCACAAAAATTCTCCGACTACTTTGACTGGCAAGAGCCTCTGCGCCGCTGTACTAGCCACAGACTACTGGCCATGCGCCGCGGTGAGGCCGAGGGAGTACTGCGAGTAAGTATCACTGCCGACGACAACGAATGTGTGGAAAAACTCTGCCGGCAGCATGTTCGCGGTTATGGAAAATGCTCGCGACTGGTCACCGAAGCTATAGAGGACAGCTACAAACGTTTGCTCAAGCCCGCCATCGAAACCGAATTTGCCAACATGAGCAAAGAAAAAGCTGATGACGAGGCTATCGTGGTGTTCACCGAAAACCTGCGTCAACTGCTGCTCTCAGCACCACTAGGACAAAAGCGGGTGATGGGTGTAGACCCAGGATTCCGTACTGGTTGCAAGATTGTTTGTCTAGATGCACAGGGTAACCTGTTGCACCATGAGGCCATCTTCCCCCACCCTCCCGTGAACAAGCAGATGCAGGCCGCCATCAGCATGGAAAAGATGCTTGACAAATACCACATCGAGGCTATTGCCATCGGAAACGGAACAGCCAGCCGCGAGACAAACCTTTTTATAAAAGACGTACTAGCAGGTAAATATGCTTTACCAACGGATGACAACAGCAACGAAAAACCAGCACACAACATTCAAGTTTTCACAGTCAGCGAAGACGGAGCATCCATCTACTCTGCCTCGAAAACCGCACGCGAAGAGTTCCCAGATGAGGATGTCACGGTGCGCGGCGCAGTAAGCATTGGCCGCAGATTGATGGATCCACTAGCAGAATTGGTGAAGATTGACCCCAAAAGCATTGGTGTGGGGCAATACCAGCACGATGTGGACCAGACGAAACTGAAAAAAAGCCTAGACCTAACCGTAGAGAGTTGCGTGAACATGGTGGGCGTAAATTTAAATACAGCTAGTCAGCACTTATTGATGTACGTTAGCGGACTAGGGCCGGCATTGGCGAAAAACATTGTGGACTACCGCAAAGAGCATGGAGCATTTGCCTCAAGAGCACAACTGAAGAAAGTACCACGACTAGGACCGGCCGCCTTTGAGCAGTGTGCGGGATTCCTGCGCATTCCATGTGCTAAGAATCCTCTTGACGGTAGTGCCGTACACCCTGAAAGCTACGCTTTAGTTGAGAAGATGGCAAAAGACTGCGGTTGCACCGTTGTCGAATTGATGAAAGATGCAGAAAAGCGTAAACAAATCAATTTGAAACAATATGTAACCGACACGGTGGGCATGCCTACTCTGACCGATATCATGCATGAACTGGAAAAACCTGGACTAGATCCTCGGGAACAACTAGAGGAGTTCGAGTTTGATCCTAACGTACAGACCATCGACGATTTGCAAGAAGGAATGATTCTGCCAGGCATCGTAACTAATATCACCAACTTTGGTGCATTTGTCGACATCGGTGTACATCAAGATGGTCTGGTGCATGTTTCACAACTGGCAGACCACTATGTGAAAGACCCCAATCAAGTGATAAAACTGCATCAGCACGTGCGTGTAAGAGTGAAAGAGGTTGACTATCGTCGCCATCGAATCTCTCTGAGTATGAAGGGGATTAAATAGTTGGTATCTCCATCTAATAATCCTGATGCTACCCCGACATGTGCCGAACACACCAACAGAAAAGGGCAAAACCGAAGTTTTGCCCTTATTCTTTTCATCCGTCAAGGATTTACTTTACCTTCTCAACGATGGCTTTGAAAGCCTCAGGGTTGTTTACTGCGAGGTCGGCGAGCACCTTACGGTTTATCTCGATACCAGCCTTGCTGAGTTTACCCATGAGAACAGAATAGCTCATACCCTCGAGACGAGCAGCAGCATTGATACGCTGAATCCACAGACTGCGGAAATTGCGCTTCTTGTTGCGGCGGTCACGATATGCATAGGTGAGACCCTTTTCCCAGGTGTTTTTGGCTACTGTCCAAACATTTTTGCGGGCACCAAAGTAGCCACGAGTGAGCTTAAGAATTCTTTTACGCTTTGCTCTTGAAGCAACGTGATNNTTACTGATCTTGGCATAGTTTTTTACTCTTTAAATGTTTGACAATAGGTTTAACGGAGACACAACAGGTCACGAACCTGCTTCATGTTACTGGTATCAACGATGGCCGAGTGAACCAAATTGCGCTTTTGCTTCTTGGTCTTCTTGGTCAGAATGTGGCTGTGGTAAGCATGCTGTCTCTTGATCTTACCTGTACCGGTGAAACGGAATCTCTTCTTTGCGCCGGAATTTGTCTTTACTTTTGGCATTTTTTTTAATATTTAATTGGTTATTTATTATGGTGGCAACGCATATACCGGGCGTTACGCACCTTCTCTTTCTTATTACTGGTCGCCTTTCAACTTTTTCAGCAGTTCGTCACCGCCTTTGATATTGGCAAAAAGACCACCACCGACAGGAGACTCATCAGCATCGTCAGTTGTTTGCTCGGCCTCCTCTTTGCTTCTTTTCTCAGCTTCCTTCGCTTCGGCCTCACGGCGCTCACGATCCATCTTCTGCTGACTCTTTTTAGCTACGCCCGCCTTTTTCGGACTGAGATAGAGAAACATTTTCTTTCCCTCAAGCGAAGGCATTGACTCTACTTTACCGTATTCTTCAAGATCGTTAGCAAAACGAAGAAGCAACACCTCTCCTTGCTCTTTAAACAGAATGGAGCGTCCGCGGAAAAACACATAAGCACGCACCTTATTCCCTTGCTCCAGAAATTCCTTTGCATGCTTGAGTTTGAAGTTGTAGTCATGATCATCAGTCTGAGGTCCAAACCTGATCTCCTTCACTTCTTGCTTCACCTGCTTGGCTTTCATTTCCTTTGCACGTTTCTTTTGCTGATAAAGGAACTTGCTATAGTCGATGAGGCGACAAACAGGTGGATTGGCATTCGGCGATATCTCAACAAGGTCAACACCTTGCTGACGTGCCATATCTAATGCCTGACGTGTAGGCATCACAGAGGAACCGTTATCACCAACAATACGTACTTCGCGGACACGAATTTGCTCGTTCACACGGTACTGGGGTCCTTTTTTGTCGTTCTTCATTAACTATTTTTGGTTGTACTTATTTCGAAATCGGCTGCAAAGTTACTCATAAATTAAGAGTTAAGCGTTAAAAGTTAAGAGTTTTTACGCTGTTGTTACGTTTTTTTAACAGAAAGTCAAAGAATGAGCTTTCTAATTCAACAAAAAAAATCTAGGAATCAAGAATAAATCTCATTCCTAGATATTTTATATGTCTGATAGTCCTAGTTCACCTAGCTATCCCAGGTTACCATAGTCCAGCATTGGCTGGCATTAAAAGTCCTTGGTCATTTCGGCCACCTCACCATTGATTTTATCAATGAAATCCTGAATGGTCATTGTAGCCTGCTCGCCACCACCCTGCTGGCGCATTGAGACTAAACCTTCGGCAGCTTCTTTCTCGCCCACAATCACCATGTAGGGAATGCGCTTCAACTCGTTGTCACGAATCTTGCGGCCCAGCTTCTCATTACGCATATCAATGGTAGCACGAACACCTTGCAGATCGAACTGACGGGCAACCTCCTTGGCATAGTCGTTGTATTTCTCTGACAGAGGAAGAATAGCCACCTGGTCGGGTGTGAGCCACAAGGGGAAGTGACCTGCGGTATGCTCAATGAGCACAGCAGTGAAACGCTCCATACTACCAAATGGGGCACGGTGAATCATCACAGGTGTTTTCTTTGTGTTGTCCTCGTCGGTATATTCCAGTTGGAAACGCTTTGGCAGGTTATAGTCCACCTGAATGGTACCCAGCTGCCAACGACGGCCAATGGCATCCTTGATCATGAAGTCGAGTTTCGGACCATAGAAAGCTGCCTCGCCATACTCTACTTTTGCAGGGAGTCCCTTCTCCTGACATGCCTCGACAATAGCTTTCTCTGCCATAGCCCAGTCCTCATCGGTACCCACATATTTTTCGTGGTCGTTAGGATCGCGCAGTGAGATCTGTGCCTCGAAATTGAAGCCAAAAGCAGTGAGTACAATATTGATAATGTCCATCACATTGAGGAACTCCTGCTTCACCTGGTCGGGACGACAGAAGAGGTGGGCATCATCCTGAGTAAACGAACGTACACGGGTGAGACCGTGAAGTTCGCCACTCTGCTCGTAGCGATACACCGTTCCAAACTCGGCCAGACGCAATGGCAGGTCACGATAAGAACGTGGTTTTGAGGCAAATATCTCGCAGTGGTGAGGACAGTTCATGGGTTTGAGCATGTACTCTTCACCTTCCTCAGGAGTAGTGATTGGACGGAACGAGTCTTTGCCATAGTGAGCATAGTGACCACTGGTGACATAGAGGTTCTTCGAACCAATGTGCGGAGTGATGACCTCTTTGTATCCAAAGCGCTTCTGCACCTTGCGCAGATGATCCTGCAGGCGCAAGCGCAGCTCTGTGCCTTTCGGAAGCCAAATGGGAAGTCCCTTGCCTACTCGCTCAGAGAACATAAAGAGTTCCATCTCTTTACCGATCTTTCGGTGGTCGCGTTTCTTAGCCTCCTCAAGCATAACGAGATACTCATCAAGCATTTTCTTCTTGGGGAACGAGATGCCNNCCATAGAGACGCTGCATCTGCTCACGGGTTGCATCGCCACGCCAAAAAGCGCCAGCAACAGAGGTAAGCTTGATGGCCTTGATGGCACCAGTAGATACAAGGTGCGGACCACGGCAAAGATCGGTGAAATTACCTTGTGTATAAGTAGAGATAGTGCCGTCCTCGAGGTCGAGATCGATATGCTCACACTTGTAGTCCTGCCCATCGGCTTTGAACTCCTTCAGCGCATCGGCCTTGGCCACTTCGTGACGCACAACGGGCTCGTCTTTCTTGGCAAGCTCACGCATCTTGTCTTCAATTTTGGGGAAGTCAGATTCTTTGATGGCCTCACCATTGGGAAGCAGTACATCGTAGAAGAATCCGTTCTCAACAGCAGGACCAAAACCAAACTGAATGCCAGGATAGAGCTCTTTAAGCGCCTCGGCAAGCAGGTGGGCACTAGTGTGCCAAAAAGTGTGCTTTCCCTCGTCGTCGCTGAACTTATACAGCGCGATAGTTGCGTCCTCATTAATAGGACGGTTCAGTTCTACTGTTTCGCCATTCACCCCGCAAGATACAACGTCGCGGGCGAGAGCAGGCGAGATGCTCTCTGCGATTTGATAGCCAGTAACGCCCTGTTCATACGAGCGAACAGATCCGTCTGGAAATGTAATTTTTACCATAACAAATTGATATTAAAACTTTATTGGGTGCAAAGGTAACACTTTCTTTCCATTCTGCCCAGAGATTATGACAGAATTTTCTTTGATATTTTCTACGAAAAGGTATGAGCGCAAATTTATTTGCCACTATATTTCTTAATAATGCTATAGGCGCTGTAGATGCCCAATTCGCCAGCCTTGCTCAAATCCTGTATTCCTTCGGCCTGGTGATTGCTGTAGATGCGCACCAATCCACGATTATAGTAGGCTTCCGAGAGTTTCGGATCGATTTTCAGAGCAGCATTATAATCCTCCACGGCTTTAGTGTATTCCTTGCGGAGAGCATAATAATTGCCTCGGTCATAAAAGAAATAGGCATTATTGGGACTTAGCCTGATTGAAATATTGAAATCATCTAATGCCTTTGCGGCCATCAACTGTACATTCATCCCTTGTGAGGCATGGAACTGGTTAAGCATCGTTTGGCACACAGCTCTCTGCCAGTAAGCAATGACCGAAGTGGAGTCAATCTGAAGATAAGTGTTCAAGTCGTTCACTGCATCAGACAAATTCTGTATCTTAGTGTAAGCTACAGCACGTTGCAGCAACCATGGCAGGGCTTCGGCTGTGGTGGTAGTGCCCAAAATCTTTGCCGTAAGGGTATCTATCTGCTCGAAAAACGTTTTCGAGTCAGCCTCGGTGAGCACCGGTTGTCCACAAGTGACATAGAGTTTGCGACCCACCTGGGATTTACGGTTGAATTCATCGACCTCTGCAACAAACGCTTGATAGCTGCTCACGCCATTGACGTATTGGGCAAAATCAAGTCCATACATCGGCATATATTCGGCTTCTACCTTATGGTTCTGCACCTTTCCGCGATAGGCACTGCTATATTCATGCTCCACGGTATTCTCGTCTTCGGCTACCATCTGGTTGTACTTTTCGAGGTCAATATCACTCTTTTTCCGAATCTGCTTTTTCTTCAGTCTCGGTTGGATACCCAGGTGTTTGTTCATTTGTGCCTTGAAGATGCGGAACTCGTCGAGCTCGGCCTGAGCATTCATTCCCAAACGGCGGTAACAGCGTGCACGATATTGCAAACCTGTCCAGAAGTTTGGGTATTGGTCGATGACCTTGGTATAGTCGCGGATGGCAGCACGCGGATTTCCCGTACGGTCGAGCAACAGAGCACGGTTGAAGAGGGCCATCACGTCGTCGGGCTCATACTGCAGAATATAGTCGAAATCAAGAATAGCCCGGTTGTCGTCGCCCACCTGCACACGCAACAAGGCACGATTGTAATGTCCGATAAAATTGTTGGGATCCAAATCAAGCGCCTTGTCATAATCAGCCATAGCTCCTCGCAAGTTGTTGATATTATAGCGCGACAAGGCACGATTGATATAATTACCCACCATATTGGGTTTCAGATGAATGGCCTTGCTGAACTGCTGGTCGGCATCTTTCCATTGATTACCCGCCATGCTGATAATTCCGCGCACCGACCAAGCTTCACCATTGTAGGGATCGATCTCCAAACTTTTATCGAGCCACTTGGCACCTTGCACGGTGTCTTTTTGCTGGAGGAAGACCTCAGCCTTGAGAGAATAAGATGGGGCATACTTCTTCCAGCGCACAATCATTGAGTCAAGATCATGATGGGCGTCATCATAATCTTTGTTCTGTATGCGGCACAACACCCTATTATACCAGAATCCTTGATTAGAAGGGTCGTGTTTGATGGCCATGTTGTAATCGCCGATGGCATCAACAAACTTCGACTGACGGATGCGACACAATCCACGCAACTCATACAGGCTATTGACATAGGGATTGATGCGGATAGCCTCCGAGCAGTCGGTCTCCGCTCCTACGAAATCGTCAAGATAAAATTTTGCCACTCCCCTATAGAACCATGGCTCATAGAGATAAGGCTTGGCAGAAATCACCTGGTTGAAATACTGAATAGACAGAACATAATCCTCATAAAAGAGCGCATTGCGCCCTACCATGATCAGACGCTCTATATTGAACTGCGCTAAAAGCTGGGAGGGACAAAATATAATAAGGTAAAAAAGTAAAAGACCATGCAGTCTCTTACTTCTCATCTTCTTGTATGTTACAACATTGGACATCGTCAGCAGGCTTAGCCTTCTACTTTTTTACCCTATTATTTTATTCCACCTATTTCTATTCGTCTACTTTTTTACAGCCACCTTTGTGCGGTAACCGCAACGAAAACGCCCCTGCAGTAAGGCACGGAGCTTACTCTTGATGAGCTGCTTGCGCAAAGGCGACACCCTGTCGACAAACATCTTCGCATCCAGATGGTCGAACTCATGCTGCATCACGCGTGCCAGATAGCCTTCCACCCACTCGTCGTGCTCACTAAGCTCCTCATCGAGATACTGCACGCGAATGCGTGTAGGCCGTGTCACATTCTCATGAATGCCCGGCAGGCTGAGACATCCTTCTTCTGAGGTATCGGTATGCGTGTCATCATACTCTACGATATGAGGATTGATAAATGCATGTTTAAAGTCCTTATACTCTGGCAAGTCCTCACCCAGTGGAGTCAAGTCAATGACGACCACTCGAATATCCTTTCCTATCTGAGGAGCTGCCAAACCAATACCGTCGGCAGCAGTCATCGTCTCAAACATGTCGGCAATCAGTTGTTGAAGCCCTGGATAATCTTTTGGAATATCCTGCGACTCCTTGCGAAGTACCGGCTGTCCATATATATAAATAGGTAATATCACTTTTTAAAAATTGAATCGTTTAGCATTAATATAATCGGCAATCGAAACGCAAAAAGGCAGAAAATGAAACAAGTAGCTGTGAGGCTATAGAGTCAGCGGCGTGAGCGTAGATAGTCCTCCAGTATAATCGTCGCACTGATCTCGTCTACCAGCCCTTTGTTCTGCCGGTCTTTTTTCTTTAGTCCTCCGTCAATCATAGCCTGATGCGCAAGTACGGAAGTAAACCGCTCGTCGAAAAACTCAATAGGCACTTGGGGCATTACCTTACGCCAGCGGTTCACAAACTGTTGTACGCGAGCCAAATTCTCGCTGGGTTGCCCATTAGGTTGACGAGGCTCACCAATGACGATGCGTTCCACCTGCTCACGGTTGACATATTCCTTGAGCCAGTCGAACAGGGTAGATGTAGAAACAGTCGCCAACCCATTCGCAATGATTTGCAATGGGTCGGTGACTGCTAATCCCGTACGTTTCTTACCGTAATCTATTGATAATATTCGCGCCACGCGCTTTTCCTTATTTTATTTAGCGTACAACAGCCATGCACCCTTATAAGTACCCTGCAACTGGTCGCGGCTACGAACAGCGTCAGCTTTGTTGACGAAAGTGGTAGCTACAACCCGATACATGTTCATGCTTCCGTTGTATACAATCTGGGCGTCATATCCTGCATTTCTCAAAGTCTGCTGCAAACCCTCAGCATTAGCCTTCAAAGAGAAAGAGCCTACAACTACGCTATAGTCTTTCAGGCCGGAACCACTGATGACCGAAACGCTCTCAGAGCGAACATTGGCATTAGCCACATTGCTAGATGTGGTTGGGGTAGCGGGAACCGTCTGTACAGGGGCAACGACAGCTACATTCTCATCGTTGTTCTGAATCATAGCGTTCTCAGCTTCCTGAGCCTTTGCCTTCTCATAAGCTTTGCGATAAGCACTCTCCTTGCTCTTACAGCTGGAAAAAGCCAGCACCATGCACAAACCAGCGCATACAAGCATCATTTTTTTCATAATTCTATTCGATTTTATTTGAAATTAAACTTTAATTCTTCGTTTGATTGTGCGAAGTTACACAAAAACTGTCAAAACCGACTCAATTTCGCACATAAAGTTTGTTAAATAAAGGAAAACTAGCTTTTTTAACAAAAAATATATCGCAAAATATTGTCATATAAACGATTTTTACTACTTTTGGGGACGGAATTATTGTTTAATCATTATAAATATCAAACGTATGAAAACATTAGGTTATATTGGCGCATTCCTCGGTGGTGCTATTGCCGGTGCTGCGCTGGGATTGTTGGCCGCTCCTGAGAAAGGTGCTGACACTCGTGCGAAAATTGCCGACACTGTGGATGACTTCTGCAAGAAGCACAACATTAAAATCAATCGTCAGGAAATGGACGATCTGGTAGAAGACATCAAGGAGGCTGCCGCAGAGGCTATTGACTAAAAACGAAGTGCAGATGCTCTCAAGCGACAGAAATATTGAGACCATTGGGCAACTCGTTGAGGTGCTAAAACATTACATCGGGCTTCAGAGTGAATACGTGAAGCTCGATGTAATTGAGAAATTTGTGCGCCTGACCACTGCGCTCATCATGGCGGCTGTGCTCTTTCTGCTGGTCATCATCACCATGATTTACTTCTCGTTCGCAGCAGCTTATGCCATGGCTCCACACCTGGGCTATGGATGGTCATTTTGCATTGTGGCAGTGTTTTATTTGCTGATACTTATTTTATTTGTTCTGTTCAGAAAGAGTTGGGTGGAGCGTCCGCTCGTGAAATTTCTGGCCAGTTTACTGATGGAGAAATAAGCCATGAGACTAGAGAAACCATTACCACCTGCCGAGCAGCAGGAGCTGATTTACAATTCGCTGCAGGCCATTCGGAACCGTAAGAACATGTTGCGCCAGCAGATTCAGCAAGATGATGCCGAGATTCGCGTATTGTGGAAGGGCATCTTCAAGAAGCCCGACACTGCCACCAAGGGCCTGCGTGTAAGCAGCTTGATGAACACAGGTGCTGGAGTGTTGGACGGAATCATTCTCGGTTGGAAACTTTATCGGAAATACAAAGGCTTTAAGAAAAAATAAAGCCTTTTTTATATCGCTATAGCGCAATACGTTACAGCTTTATTGATTTATAGCGCAATCTGTTATAGCGACATCTCGTTATCACACCTCTATCACCTGCCCGTCGTAGGCCAGCTCGATACCTTGCGGCAACTGAGCATTCACTTTTTTGTGGAGACCAATGTGATGACTGGGATGAATAAGGTACGCATGCTTTGCCCCTACCCTTCTGACAAATGCAATTGCCTCGTCGACAGTCTGGTGCGAATGATGCTCAGGTGCAAAGCGCAGAGCATTCACCACCATGGTCTTCACCCCCATCAAATAAGGCAGTTCACCCTCGTTGATGGTCTTCATGTCAGTAATATATGCAAAACTGCCTATACGAAAACCCAGGATGGGCAACGCATGGTGCATCACCTCGATGGGCATGATGTCGATGTCGCCAATAGTGAACGGCACATGGGGCTGTGCCACATGAAGGTTAAGCCTGGGCACACCTGGATAGAGGTGCTCGGTGAAACAATAGGGCATGGTCGTCTTTAGTCCGTCTACAGTGCCTTGGTTCGCATAGATGTTGATGTCGCCAAATACGCAAAACGGACGCAGATCGTCAATGCCACTCACATGATCGTAGTGAATGTGCGTGAGCAAGATGCCATCAAAACGCTGAAAAGGCAAGGCCAACACCTGCTGACGGAAATCGGGACCACAGTCGATGAGTACACGTGTAGTTTCCGTCTCGAGCAACGCTGAGCAACGCAGCCGTTTGTCGTGCGGATCAGTGCTGCGACACACCTCGCATTGACACCCAATGCTAGGCACCCCACCCGACGTTCCTGTTCCTAACAATGTGACTCTCATCTGATGTTTACTTCTGGTTTTATTTCTATTCCGAATGTTACTTTCACATCCTCGCAGATAGCCTTACACAGCCGCATGACGTCGTCACCCGTGGCACCACCACGGTTCACGAGCACTAATGCCTGTTTGTCGTGTACGCCAGCACGCCCCAGCGAACGCCCTTTCCATCCGCATTGGTCTATCATCCAACCGGCAGGAATCTTCTCGTGCTCTGCATCGATGGTGTAGTGCGGCATACCTGGGTAGCGCGCTGCCAGTTGCTCATATTTCTCGCGTGTCACAATAGGATTCATAAAGAAACTGCCGGCATTGCCCATCACCACTGGGTCGGGCAATTTGGCATTACGAATATCAATGATACACTGACGCAATTGTGCTGCCGTAGGACTGCAGATACCCTTCCGCTCCAGCTCGGTACGAATATTGCCGTAGTCGAGCTTAGGCACAAAGTGTTTGCTCAGCCGGTAAGTGACGTAGGTTACCATGAAACGGTCGCGCCACTCATGCTTGAACTTGCTCTGGCGATAGGCATACTCACATTCGGCATTGGTCATCGTGCAGCATTTGCCTGTAGCGATCTCCACGGCTTCTACCTTATATATTATATCCTTGGCCTCCACACCATATGCACCGATATTTTGCACCGCGCTGGCGCCCACCTCACCAGGGATGAGCGACAAGTTCTCGGCACCATACCATCCATGCTCCACGCAGAGGGCAACAATGTCATCCCATGTCTCGCCACTACCACAGCGCAACAACACGTCATCACCGTCGTCCACGCACTCCCATCCTTTGATGGCTGAATGGAGCACCGTGCCTGCATAATCGGCCGTCAGTAAGAGATTGCTTCCACCGCCCAATAGCAACAGGGGATTATCGGAATCTGTCAGCGTTGACAGCACCTCCAGCAGTTCTTCCACGGACGTAAACTCCACAAAGCGTTTACATTTGGCGTCGATACCAAATGTGTTATGGTTAAGCAGGCTATAGTCTTTCTTAATGGTAATCATAGTTGAATGGAAAAGTCATTGTACTAGAGGTGGTAAGCATGAAAAAACATCAGGTTGTAAACTTCACCAGTTTCCACTTACCACCAATCATTTTGAATGTCATCTCCGTCTCATAGCCATTGGCAATGCCTCGAGTGACAAAAATCTTGGTGTTGCTACCTCCCGAAATCTTACCATATTCAATATTATAGATAAATCCAGAGGGAATCAATCCGGGTTTGAACGATGGCCACTGCTCAGGGAAAATCTCACCCGTCATTGTGTTGAAGTCATCATCAGGGTCGGGAGCTGTAAACTCCACCGAATTATTCATGCTTTCCACCTGAAAAGCCTCATCGGTAGAGAAATGCTGATAAAACTTCAGAAATGAGGCATGGATGCTCTTGTCCATGGGCACCTCTTTCATCTTGCGCATCATCCATGAACCTGTGGAACGGTCAAAGAAATACTGCTGCACCCAACCCTTCTCCAAGTATATTTTCTCGATAACGGCATTGCTGACAGTGGTGTCTTTCATCAGTTCCATTTCTTTGCGGTTATTAAAGATAATGGTATAGTAATCCTGCGACATGAAGAAGTGCTCGGTTTTCCACTGGTTCCTGTTCATCGACAGCTGCTTTCCGTTTTTCTCTACCAACAAGGGAAAGGCAATACGCTGCAACTGCAATCCCCGGTTAGAGGCAAAATTAAAGATAAAGTCGTCGAACAGCTCGTCGGCGCCTTTTGGCATCTTCGCGTTGGCAGCCAACAACTCCAGCGAGTCGACAACAGCCGTATCTTCCTCAACACCCTCTACATCCTGGGCAGAAGTTGCCTTCTTGTCTGTACAGCCCAACAGTGTCAAAAAACTCACTGACACACAAGCCATAACCACAAATACAACACACTTTTTCATTTCGTTGCTCTCAAATTTGCGCAAAAGTACACATTTATTTTCAAACTTTGCCCGTTTTTGCCATAAAAATATTACCTTTGCACCAGTTTTTTTGAAAATAGGTGACTATGATACTTGATAAAATAGAACAACTGCTGAAAGAAGTCAGCGAACTCTCGGCATCGAATGCCGACGAGATTGAGGCTTTGCGACTGAAATATCTGAGCAAAAAAGGTGAGATCAACGCCCTGATGCAGGATTTTCGCAACGTGGCTGCCGACGAAAAGAAAACGGTGGGCATGCGCATTAACGAGCTCAAACAGATGGCGTTCGATAAAATCAACACGCTGCGCGACAACCTCGCTACTGCCGAGGCACAGAGCGACAACATCGACCTTACCCGCTCGGCCTACCCTATCGAACTGGGCACACGGCATCCGCTGACCATCGTCAAGAACGAAATTATCGACATTTTCTCGCGTATGGGCTTCGTTTTGGCCGATGGTCCTGAGGTAGAAGACGACCTGCACGTGTTCACCAAAATGAACTTTGCAGCCGACCATCCTGCACGCGACATGCAAGATACGTTCTTCGTGTCACAACATCCCAATGATGTGACGAAGAACATGATTCTGCGCTCACATACATCTAGTGTGCAGGCTCGCGTCATGGAGACCCAACAGCCCCCTATCCGTGTCATTTGCCCCGGACGTGTTTATCGCAATGAGGCCATCACGGCTCGCGCCCATTGCTTCTTCCATCAGGTAGAAGGACTCTACATCGACAAGAACGTATCGTTCACCGACCTCAAGCAGGTGCTCTTGTCGTTTGCCCGTGAGATGTTCGGCGCCGACACGAAGATTCGTCTGCGCCCCTCCTACTTCCCGTTTACAGAGCCCAGTGCTGAAATGGATATCTCGTGCTTCATCTGCGGCGGTGAGGGTTGTGGATTCTGCAAACACACCGGTTGGGTGGAGATTCTGGGTTGCGGTATGGTAGACCCCAACGTGCTCGAGCTTTGTGGAATTGACAGCAAGGTGTACAGTGGCTATGCCTTTGGCATGGGTGTTGAGCGCATTGCAAACCTGAAATATCGCGTAAACGACCTGCGTCTGTTCTCTGAGAACGATACACGCTTCCTCGAAGAGTTCGAGGCCGCTAACTGATTTTTTGAGATTGCAGAACTGATTTCTCAAGCTTGAATGAGGAGATATTAGTGGACAAACTTTGGAACACAAACTATATAAAGGTGATGGCAGCCAATTTTGCGCTGTTCTTCGCCTTTTATATTTTAACGCCCTTGCTGCCCCTATACCTGAGCGAGAACTTTCATGCTACTAAAGACGTGATTGGACTGGTGCTCTCAGGCTATACTATCACGGCTCTGCTTTTTCGCCCTTTTAGCGGCTACGTGGTCGACACATTCTCGCGCAAGACTGTGCTCATGGTATGTTACGCCGCTTTCGCTATTTTTTTTGCGGGCTATTTGGCAGCGGGTACGTTGCTGCTCTTCACTATTGTACGCACCCTCCATGGCGGTCCTTTTGGGGCACTCACCGTGGCCAACAGTACGGTGGCCATCGACGTGCTGCCATCGAGCCGACGTAACGAAGGCATCGGTTACTACGGACTGAGCAACAATCTGGCTATGGCTATTGCGCCCACTATCGGCATCTTCATCTACCGTTGGAGCCATAGCTTTGAACTGCTGTTCTGGCTGGCACTCATCATCGCAGTAGGAGGCATGATGGTCGATTCGACTGTGAAGTTGAAGAACCGCGCTAATGAGCGTGCCGCAAGAAACAAGGAGCCGCGCCGCAAACTTTCGCTCGACCGTTTCTTCCTGCTGAAGGGATGGCTGCTGGGCGCCAATATGGTGTTTTTCGGATTCTGCTTCGGCGTGCTGAGCAATTACCTGGCCATCTACAGTAAAGAGGTGCTGGGCATCACTGGGGGCACAGGTACCTATTTCATGTTGTGCTCCATCGGACTTATCCTCTCGCGCATACAGGGTGGAAAGGCCCTGCGCAAGGGACGGCTCACCCACAATGCTGCAGAAGGCATGGTCATCTCACTGGTGGGCTATACCTTATTTATATTCATGCCTACGCTCGCCGCGCATCTTACCACCACGTCATCTATCGTCAGCGCACAATGGCTCACACTTACGGGCTACTACGGCTCAGCCCTGCTCATCGGACTGGGCAACGGACACATGTGGCCGGCATTCCAGAACATGATGATCAACGTGGCACAACACAACCAGCGTGGCACTGCCAACTCAACCATTCTCATAGCATGGGACATCGGTATGGGCATCGGCATTCTCATGGGTGGTGTGGTGGCCGAACATCTGGGCTACAGTGTGGCCTTTTGGATGGTGGCCCTCGTCAATGCCTTAGGAGTGAGTCTCTACTTCGTACGCACCCGAAGATTCTTTCTTACAAGGAGAATATCTACTGAAGTGAAATAGTTTCCAATTAGAATCATCATGAATGCTATCATCATTGGAGCCTCATCGGGTATAGGCCATGAAGTTGCCCGAATCTTATTGCAACGCGGCTGGCATTGTGGCATTGGTGCACGGCGCACCGAACGACTGCAGCAATTGGCTGCCGAGTTCCCCAACCTGGTGGAGACAGCCACCATCGACGTGAACAACGACGATGCACCCCGTCAGTTGCTGCAACTGATAGAACGCATGGGGAGCATTGACCTTTACTTCCATGCCTCGGGCATCGGCAAGCAGAATCGCGAATTGACTCCCGACATCGAGTTGCGAACCGTAGAGACCAATGCTATGGGATTCACTCGCATGATCGACACCGCCTTCAACTATATGTCTGCTCACGGGGGCGGACATATTGCAGCCATCACCTCGATTGCCGGTACCAAAGGATTGTCGCCAGCTCCCTCCTACTCGGCCACAAAAGCCTATCAGAATGTATATCTGCAAGCACTCGAGCAACTGGCGAACGCACGCCACTTGAACATCCGTATTACTGACATCCGACCAGGATTCGTCGATACCGCCCTGCTGGGCGACGACCGCAACTACCCGCTGATGCTGCAGCCCCAAAACGTGGCCAAAGAGATTGTGCAGTCACTCGACCGCCATCGCCACGTGCGCGTCATCGACTGGCGCTGGCGAATCATCACTGCCTTGTGGCGCCGCATCCCACGCTGTATCTGGCGACAGGTGAAGATTTGAAAGAGGGATGAGAGGAGTGGAAGGGATAAGTGGAATGGGAGGGATGAGAAGGATGGGAAGGATGAGAAGGATGGGAAGGATGAGAAGGATGGGAAGGATGAAAGGAGGGATAGTAGGAAAAAGAAGTAAAAATTTGCAAGTGTCAAAATAATTCTTTATCTTTGCTGCCATCAAAACCTATTGACTATGGAAAAGAAACACTTTGACGTTGTGGCAGCCGTCATCATGAAAGACAACAAGTATCTGTGCATGCAACGCTGCCGTTCTCATCATGCCTACATCTCTGAACACTGGGAGTTTCCCGGCGGACGCGTGGAAGAGGGAGAATGCCATCACGACACTCTCATCCGCGAAATAAAAGAGGAAATGGACTGGGACATCTACGTAGGCCAGCCGTTGGCCTCAGTAGAGCACGAGTATCCCGACTTCAGCATCACGCTAACTGCCTACGACTGCATGGCGCGCAACGAGAATTTCAAGCTTTTGGAACATCTAGACTACCAATGGCTTGAGAAGAAAGACCTGCTTAATCTCAATTGGACAGCTGCCGACCGTGAGCTTATTCTTAAACTAGCAGCCGGCGAGGAGCACCATGCAGGCATCAGCTACCGATAGATGGTCAGCGTACCGCCATCACTCTGACAATACTTTCTTAACAGTTGCCGGATGAACTCAGCATTGGCCACCACCTGTTGCTCGTTGCCGTCATAACCATTGATGAGGGTCAGCAGATGGGTGGTATTACCATCTATCTTTGTCCGCTCATTATCGCTAGTAGGAGTACCCACGCCACCTAGTTGGTCGCGGTAAACGGGCAGCCCCTCAATATTGATTATTCCGCGGCCAATGCCTTCATAAGGTTCACCTGCTCGCCCCACGCCCAACGTGAGCGTGTTACCCTCGAACTTATCGGCATCAAAGCCACCGATGCTATAACCAAAGCGGATGCTGGCCAAGTTAATCAAATCGACGAGTGTATCAATCTGATAGAGTTCCTTACCTTGAAGCATGCGACGGATGAGTGCCTCAGCTGCCGGGCGGTAGCGCGAGGGATCTTTGCCACAAGCTTTATATACACGGCGCGTAGCGGCAATGCCAGGTATGCGTTCCTTGATCAGGTTGGTGTCGAGCTCTGCCTTATATTGGTCACCCAGTGCATGAATCTCTTCCCAAAGTGGCGCACAATAAGCCGAGTTGACCACCTGTGCCTCGACGGCAGCCCCTACGAAGCCTGGGCACACCTGTTCTATCTCTTTTGAAACAACTATTTGGACCATGGGTACAAATTTAGATAAATAGTTAATTGGAACAGTCTACTCATCAAATAGCGACAAAGACAAATCTACTTGGGGTTTCTCTTCTTTTTGAGCCTCTTCTTGATCGACAAACTGAAGGAACAGCTGGCTGGACGTTTTTGAATTGAGATTCAACCGATATATTCCTCTTTCAGTTTTTTCAACCAGCGAATCAGCCGACTTAGTATTCTTCTGAAGCCAAGAAAACACATAACGGTACACATCTTCGAAAACAACAGTTTCGAAGAATGTATTTGAGGCATTATAGACGTGGCGCACGATTTTCGCCAAGCTGAGTCCATCGGTGCCTGCCTCAGTCAATACCCTTATGATTTCTATGTCGTATGCCATTTATTACTAAAAAAGGGACCGGTAAAACAAGTTACCAGCCCCTTTTGCAATATTGTTCTGTTGATTAAGCCAGAGCGATCTTTCCATCAACGTCGGCAACTTTGCCTTCTTTGAGAAGCCAACCCAAACCGAGCAGAGCCTCCTCGTTCATGATTCCAGCAGCCTTAGCGATTTCAGCTACGGTAAGAGCCTTCCCGGCTGTTGCCAGTGCCTGATAAACGTCGCCAGCCTTGAAACCTACATTCTCGGCGTTGATGACCAATGCTGCCTTTGCCTTCTTCGGAGCAGCAACTTTCTTTACTGTTTCCTTCTTCTCAGCAGCTGCCTTGGGAGCAGCAGCTTTCTTTGTTACTTTCTTTTCTGCCATAATTTAGTAAAACTTAATGTTGACTGAATGTATATGTGTCAGTTTTATCTTTTGCGATGCAAAATTACAAATTTTCCACCAAAGTCAAACTATTTTTTAACAGAAAAGTGACTGTAATCGAGCAGGTTAACAGCAAAAAACTAATTTTCTTGACTTAAATCAATCTTTAACTGCAATTCATCGAGCTGTTTCTGGTCGATCGCGCTCGGAGCATCAAGCATCACGTCGCGCCCGCTATTGTTTTTCGGGAACGCGATGCAGTCGCGAATAGAGTCGAGACCTGCCATAATACTTACAAAACGGTCGAGGCCGAAGGCGAGTCCGGCATGGGGAGGTGCACCATACTTGAAGGCGTTGATGAGGAAGCCGAACTGAGCCATGGCACGCTCGGGTGTGAAGCCCAGGATGTTGAACATCTTCTCTTGCAACTTGCCGTCGTGGATACGCAATGAGCCTCCACCCACCTCAATGCCGTTGCACACAAAGTCGTAGGCCTTGGCACGCACACGCTCAGGGTGCTCGTCGAGCAGAGGGATGTCGTCGGGGTTAGGCATGGTGAACGGATGGTGGGTAGCCATCAGACGCTGCTCCTCGTCGCTCCACTCGAAGAGCGGGAAATCGATGATCCACAAGCACTCGAACTTATCCTTTGAGCGGAGGCCCAGACGGTCGCCCATCTCCAGGCGCAACGAACAGAGCTGGGTACGAGTCTTATTGGCATTGTCGCCACTGAGAATGAGCACCAAGTCGCCATTGTTGGCACTGGTAGCCTCTTTCACCTTCTGCCACACCTCGGGTGTGTAGAACTTGTCGACCGAAGACTTCACACTTCCGTCTTCGTTGAACTTCACATACACCAGTCCTTTGGCGCCAATCTGCTGACTCTTCACAAAGTCGGTAAGCTGGTCAAGCTGCTTACGAGTGTAATTGGCACATCCTGGCACACAAATGCCTCCGATATAGGTTGCCTCGTTGAATACGGGGAAAGTGCCTGTGCCCTTGAGCACATCCATCAGCTCGACGAACTCCATGCCGAAGCGCAGATCGGGCTTGTCGCTTCCAAAACGACGCATGGCTTCGTGCCAAGTCATCTGTTGAAGTTTAGCAGGCAACTCGACGCCCCTCACCTGACGGAACAGTTCACGAGCCATATCCTCGAAAAGGTTGATGACATCATCCTGATCGACAAACGACATCTCGCAGTCTATCTGTGTGAACTCGGGCTGACGGTCAGCACGCAGGTCTTCATCACGGAAGCACTTGGCAATCTGGAAATAACGGTCGAAGCCACTCACCATGAGAAGCTGCTTCAGCGTCTGCGGACTCTGAGGAAGCGCATAGAACTGTCCGGGATTCATGCGCGAGGGCACCACAAAGTCACGTGCACCCTCTGGCGTAGAACCAATCAGGATAGGTGTCTCCACCTCGATGAAATCCTTTGAGTCGAGGAAGTTACGGATAATGATGGTCATGCGGTGGCGTAGCTCGAGATTTTTGCGCACCATCGGACGGCGCAGGTCCAGATAACGGTACTTCATACGAATGTCGTCGCCGCCGTCGGTATTGTCCTCGATGGTGAAGGGAGGAGTGACGCTCTCGCTAAGAATGTTCAGCTGGCTGACAATAATCTCAATGTCGCCTGTAGGCAGATGTGGATTTTTGCTATGACGCTCGCTGACGGTGCCCTGCACCTGTACACAATACTCACGTCCCAGTTTGTTGGCACGCTCGCACAAGGCCGCATCCACCTCATCGTTGAACACCAGTTGCGTAAGTCCGTAACGGTCGCGAAGGTCGACAAAGGTCATACCGCCCATTTTTCGAGTGCGTTGCACCCATCCGGCCAGTGTCACTTCTTTGCCGGCATCAGAAAGCCGTAGCTCTCCACAAGTATTTGTTCTATACATATTTATTATATGATGTTATTGTTTTCCGACGTGCAAAATTATACATTTTCGATGAAACTACAAAATAATATCTTAAAATATACAAAAATTAGCACTACTCTAAAGTTTATTTATTACTTTTGCAGCGTATGTAAAAAACTATTGATATGAAAAAAGTATTATTCATGGCATTGCTGATGCTCGGCACGTTCACTGCCGTATCGGCTCAGAAGAAGGCACAAATTAAATTCGATAAGGTTAGCCACAATTTCGGATCATTCTCTGAGGCTAGCCCTGTTGTGGAACACACGTTCACGTTCACCAACACTGGTGACGCTCCTCTCGTGATCAACCAGGCCATTGCCAGCTGCGGTTGTACCATTCCTGAATACACCAAGCAGCCCATTGCTCCCGGACAGAAAGGTGAGCTGAAGGTGACCTACAATGGCAAGGGCAAGATACCCGGACATTTCAAGAAGACGGTGACGGTGCGTACCAACGGTGATCCTGAGCTCGTAAGAGTATATGTGGAAGGAGATATGAAAGAGGCCAAGTAGAATTCTACTTGGCCTTCTTCTTTATATGGAGTCAAAACTCAGCTTTAGTGATACGTTCTAATTTCGTGGTCTGCCTGCTGCCCGGCCATTACCGTTTCTTCTTACTGCTCCCCTGCTGAACATCTGGCGGTGAAACTTGTCTTCTGCCTTCAGCACATCGTAAAGTTTGCTGGCCGAGATCACCTTGAGGAACTTATTATGATACAACTGCTGAAGCTCTTTAATCTGCAAGTCCAGCTCGTCGCATTTCTTGATATTCTCCCTACAGCTTTTCTCGTCGGTAGGTTTGATGCGCTTGTAGCGGTGCATCTGCTGAAAAAGGGCACGCTGCTTGGTTTGCATCTCACGGAACAAGGGAAAGAACTTGGCTGCTTCTTGTGGAGACAAAGCAGCCTCGCGAGTGATAAACTGCTGCAGTTCGGCATTATATCGCTCGGGGTCGAACTTGGGGTTGGCCTGCATGGTCATGACTCCCATGTTCATAATGAGCATCCAGATAATTAATAATCTTTTCATCTTCGTTAGTTATTCTCTAGTTTTCCAGCCAGTGGTACTTACACTTGTTTATTCTCCGGCCAGCAACACATACATATCGGTGGCATCGAGCATGGCATAGTCGGCAGCTTGCTCCAGTTCAGAAGGCGACTGCATATAAAGGCTTGAGGGCTGTGCGCTGCTCATCTGCTTCTCGCTGGGGTTCTCTTTGTCGAACCACATGGCTGCGCTAAGGGCCACGAAGGCTACTGTGGCAGCAGCAATGGCAATGGGACGCCACCGCCTGCGTGGTTTGATTTCGACCACGCGAGCCTCTTGCTCAGGCAACTGCGCCATGAATTGCGAGGCGAACTGCTCGAAATAACCTTCGGGAACGGTGAAGTGATTCTCCGTTCCGAAGCGCTGTTTTATGTCATTTTCGTTCTTCATTTGCATATTTGACGTATTAAGATTAGAAAAGTTTAATCGTGTTTCCGAAAAAATTCAGAAATTTTCTGAACAGCAATATGATAGCTGGCCTTGAGTGCCCCCTCCGAGGTATTGAGCACTTTGCTCATCTCGCTATACTTCATGTCGTCGTAATAGCGCAGGGTGAACACGGTGCGCTGCACGTCGGGCAATTGTGCGATGGCCTCTTGCAACAGCGCCTGTGCCTCGTCGCCGTCGAAATAGTCGTCGGCCATGAGCCGGTTGGCCACGCTGATATCCTCGTCGGCACTCACCTTGTTTTTCTCGCGCCTCACGAAATCGAGCGCCTCGTTGATGGCAATGCGGTAGAGCCATGTAGAGATTTTCGACTTGTTCTGGAAGTCGTTCAGATTGCTCCATGCCTTGAGGAATGCATTCTGGAGCACGTCGTTGGCATCGTCGTGAGTGAGCACGATACGCCGGATTTTCCAATAGAGCGTTTCGCTGTATTGGCTCACCAGCATTCCGAAGGCTTGTCGTTGCGTCTTCGGGTCGGCTAGCATCCCGGTGATTGTTTTCTCATCGTACTTCATAATGCTTTCAGGCATTTCTCAGCCAGATACTCATAGATGTGTTGGTCGTACCCATAGATGTCGGGCAGATACTGCAGGGTGCCGTCGACCGAGGGATAGACCGTATAATAAGTAATGTATATAGGCACTTGTGGCTCGACGTTGATCGAGCTGATGTGCCGTGTCTTGTCCTCAATGCTGTCGCCCGTCATATTGTAGAGCAGGTCGTCGGCATATTTCTCTGCTTTTTTTCCGAGCAGAAAGAGGGCCAGTTCGTAGGGTCGTTGCACGCGCACGCATCCATGGCTGACGCTACGGTTGTCGCGCACGAAGAAGGCGGGCGTCGAGGTATCGTGCAGGAACACCGCAAAATTATTGTCGAAACGGAAGATGATGCGCCCCAGCGAGTTGCCCTTGCCGCCCTCTTGCACCACCGCATAGCGCGGGTCGTGCAACATGGTCCACGTGGCACGGTGGCCTTCGATGCGTTTGTTTTTGCGACGGTCCATGACAAAGTAGCGATGGCGTGCAAACCATCCCGAGTCGCCCGTATGCCGCACCACATCTTTCTCGATGATGCTACGAGGCATCACCCATTGGGGATTGACATCCATACGGCTGATGTGGCTCGTGAGCAAGGGCGTCTTGGTCTTGCTGGTGCCGCAACCGATGCGCATCTCGAGTGTACTATCTGGACACACAGCCCGCAAATGAAACGAAGGCAGGTTGACGAGCACGTAGCGCTGCTGATCTTGCGGCAACGACCGTTCCCTCCACCGGCATCGCTCCATGTTGACGAGCAGCCGTTTGCGCTTCGTGGCATCGGTAGTCTGGGCGTAGGCTCTCGCGAGCTGGGCATAGAGGTGGTTGCGCGGCTGTGCCTCGTGAAGGAACACCAAGAGCGAGTCGTTGGCCACCTTGCCGAGGGCTTTGCGGGCAGCCTCTGCCCCACTATGCCTCACGGGGATGTCGAACACCTGGTTGTAGGTGACGCTCACCGAATCGGAGTCACGCACATCAAAGTGGTTGAGCAGGTCGGTAGGATTGCAAAAGCCATATTGCTGGGCTATAGCATAGCGCAGGTATGCCTTGGTGAGCCGGTATTCTGTGCGTGCCATCAGTGAGCATAGGCTTTCGCCGATTGTGTCGAGGTCGCGAATGCGGTTCAGGTCGCGCTCGATGTCATTCAATTGGAAATAGTCGTCGCTGATACCTGCCTCGCAGAGCTGTCTGACGCACCCAAGGAGCGTGTCGGCGCGGCTGTCTATGCCCTTTCGGTCTATCCATAGCAGCATGCTCTCACCATCGTCGTAGTAGCGACGCACGGCAGCATCGGCCACGGTAGTGCCTTTCTCGGCGCCTGCCATCTGGCGCAGCTGACGGTGCACCGCCCCGGCCTCTACGACGAACGCAGCCTTCCGCATGCCGGCAAACGACTCGATGGTGAGTCCGGCATAGGGATGCGCCTGCTTGTCGCCACAAGCTATGAGCATTGCGGTGAGGAGGCAGAAGAGAAATAGGATGACGGAATGGATAGGACGCACGACTACATAACGATATTAAGCAGAAAAAGGAGGCTCTTGGAAAGCCTCCCGCATCTAGTTTTATTTCACTGATATCTTTCGAGCCACATTGCCTACCTTGACAATGTAGCACCCTTTGGGCAGGTTCAGGCTGACCCGCTTGGCAGGCCCCTCAATCTTTGTCTGCATCACTCTCACACCGGCCACATTATAGATGCTGAGCACCATGCCATTGGCATTGTTCACATAAAGGTCGGTGCCATCGAACGAAATCTCGATGCTGTTCATGTCATTTTCGCTAATCATAATGCCCGGAACGGCATTCACCACGACGGGTGTGCCGAGCAACAGAAGAGCCGAAAATGCTATTGTGAGTAATCGTTTTGTCATACGCGCATACTTTTTATCGTTGCAAATATAGTCAAAACCGACGAAACTTCCAAATTTTTCAATAAAAAACGTGCTTTTCCGTACCAAAAAGTACCGAAATCACACTTCGAACACTTGATTTTCGGTGGTCAGGTAACTCTCGGGGAATATCTGGCGGGCTTCATCGAGCAATACTTCCTCTTTTTCATAGCGTGCCGAATAATGGCCCAGCAACAGCCTGCCTACCTGGGCATCGCGGGCCACGCTGGCCGCTTGTGCCGCCGTACTATGGTAGTAGAGCCGTGCCCTGCCCACGTTCCCCTCGGCATAGGTGGACTCATGGTAGAGCAGGTCGACGCCTCGCACCACCTCACAGAGACGGGGCATATAGCGTGTGTCGGAACAATAAGCATAGGAACGGGGCGGATCAGCAGGCGTTACGAGCTGACAGTTGGGCACAATGTTACCCTCCCCGTCGATCCAGTCGGCACCACTCTTGATATTGTTGATCTGGCTGATGGGAATCTGATAGAAATCGATCATGTCGCGACGGATATGCGGAAGCGAGGGCTTCTCGCGGAAGAGGAAACCGCAACAGGGCACACGATGCTCCAGAGGAATGGTCTCGACGGTGAGGCTCCGGTCTTCGTAGATAACGGCCTGGCGGGTGGTATCAAGAGGATGGAACTCCACATCGTATTCCAATCCGTTGCAAAACATGTCCATCTGAGCCTTGAGCATTGTCTCCAGCTCTTCGGGAGCATGGATGTGCAACGTGGCCGTACGCCCCAGCATGCCAAACGAGCTAATCATGCCAATCAGCCCGAAGCAATGGTCGCCATGCAGATGGCTGATGAACACATGACTGAGCTTAGTGAACCGGATGCGCGAGCGCCGCAACTGTATCTGCGTGCCCTCACCACAATCAATCATAAACTGCTTGCCGCGCATCTCCACCACCTGCGACGACGCGAAGTGGCGCAATGTGGGCAATGCGCTTCCGCAACCTAAAATATGCACTCTGAACGGTTCCAAAACTTCGTCCTCCACTATTCAACCTCTACTTGAACTGACGCATTTAAACTCTTAACTATTAACTATTAACTCTTAACTGTTAACTATTAACTATTAACTCTTAACTGTTCACTAAAAAAACTACTTCACCCTCTTATAAGCGTAAATACCGTTTTTGTTCTCCAGACAGAGCGAGTCGGGGCCCAGTTCGTAGACGCTGAAGGTGTCGGTGCGGAGCACCAGCAGCCCGTTGCAAATCTTCCATTCGGCCACCTGCGGCTCTTTGGCCTCGGTGATGAGTGCTCCGCCATCTTGAATCTCGAAGTTGCGGTCGATGCTGCTCCACTTGCCGAGCAGGGTTGTCAGGTTGATGACGCCCTGGGCCACCATGCCTTCGTCACCACTAGAGTAGCCCACGACGGCCAGCCGGTCGCCCACCATCATGCCGCCACGCAGATGAGCGTCCTCTTCGACGTTCACCTGATAGTAAATGGTGTCGCCATCGGTAGTGACGAGCTCGAGCGAGTGCATCGACGTACCCTCGCCACAGACGCCATAGACGGTGGTGTCGGCCACGGTCTCAACGGGCACAATCGAGTCGGCCACGGGTTTCTCCACCAGGCTTGCGGCCCGCTTGTCTTTGCAGCCCACGAAGATCATCGCGAGGACTGCGCAGAGTACTACGAAAAAACTATTCCTTTTCATATTTCTTAGCTTCATTCCAAAGTTTATCCATTTCTTCTAACGTCATATCATTGAGCGACTTGCCCTCGCGGATGGAGTGTTGCTCCACATAGTTGAACCGGCGTATGAACTTCTGGTTGGTATGTTCCAGCGCATTGTCGGGATTGAGCTTGTAGAGGCGTGCGGCATTGATGACCGAGAAGAGGAAGTCGCCCAGTTCGCGTGTCGACCGCTCCTTGTCCTCGCGGCGCAGTTCTGCCTCCAGCTCATCCAGCTCTTCATGCACCTTGCTCCACACATCTTCTTTTTTAGCCCAGTCGAAGCCCACATTTCGCGCCTTATCCTGAATGCGGTAGGCCTTGATGAGCGAGGGCAGCGCGTCGGGCACTCCCGAAAGCACCGATTTGTTTCCGTCTTTCTCGCGCAACTTGATCTGCTCCCAGTTTTGCAGCACCTGCTCGGAAGTCTTGGCCGATTGGAACTGGGTGGTGTCAGCGTCGTCGTTCTTCAAATCGTTACCCTCCCCGTTATTCCTTGTCTCAACGAACCGTGGGTCGTCGAGCGGCAGGGGCTCTGCCTGCCCCACTTGCGAGGGATGATAGATGTGGGGATGCCGGAAGATGAGCTTGTCGGCCTGCATATCGCAGACGTCGGCTATATCGAAGTCGCCCGTCTCCGAGCCAATTTTGGCATAAAACATCACGTGCATGAGCACGTCGCCCAGCTCCTTGCAGATGTTATGGGTATCGTTTTTCATCAGCGCGTCGCAGAGCTCAAAGGTCTCCTCGATGGTATTGGGGCGCAGGCTCTCGTTGGTTTGTTTCTTGTCCCATGGGCATTTCGTCCTCAGCTGGTCGAGCACATCCAGCAGCCGTCCGAAAGCCTTGAGTTTTTCTTCTCTAGTATGCATTCTTTCTTGTTGTTCTAAAACTATGCAAAGGTAATAAATCTTTCTGAAACCGCCAAATTTACGGGAACTTATCATGCATAATTCCACATGTGTAATGCGTCATTATCATCACAGAAGGCGTTCAGGGATTTTCAGAGGGCTGTTTGGGCAACGCATAGCATATAGAAGCGATCGGTGGCGAGATGCGATTGGCGACGTTCAGGGGGAGGGCACCGTAAAGGGGCTGCTATTGTTGCATTGTCACATTGTCACATTGTCACAGTAAGCCCATTTTAAGTCGTCAGCCCGCTGGACATAGGAAGGAGTATGATAATAGTAAAATTTAAATTAACATATATTAATATAATATATAATTATTATTAATTACTATTATTCTATTCTCTCACTTCTCTCCTCTCACCTCTAAAATACCCTTACTGTGACAATGTGACAATGTGACAAAGTAACAAAAGTATTTTCACGAGCGAAGTTTCGGAGGTAAGAGAGTGCACGAGCACAAGGACACAAAGGAGCGAGAGCACAAGGACACAAAGGAGCGAGGACACAAGGACACAAGGAGCAGGGGCACGAGGACACAAGAAGCAGGGGAAATGCCTCAAATAAGTAGCGCCGTTTTTTGCGTAATTGAAATAATTTTTGTACCTTTGCAAAGTTTTTATAAATAAGTACACATAACGCATAGAAATACAATTTTAAAACAATGGAATTAGCAACAAAGTACGACCCGAAAGAGGTCGAGGCAAAATGGTATCAGTATTGGCTTGATAACAAACTCTTCTCTAGCAAACCCGACGGCAGAGAGCCGTACACCATAGTCATTCCGCCGCCCAACGTCACGGGCGTGCTCCACATGGGCCACATGCTCAACAACACCATCCAGGACATCCTCGTGCGCCGGGCACGCATGGAGGGAAAGAACGCCTGCTGGGTGCCGGGCACCGACCACGCATCGATAGCCACCGAGGCCAAAGTGGTGAAGAAACTGGCCGCCGAGGGCATCAAGAAAAGCGACCTCACCCGCGAACAGTTCCTCGAGCACGCATGGGACTGGACGCACGAGCACGGAGGCATCATCCTGAAGCAGCTGCGCCGGCTGGGCGCCTCGTGCGACTGGGACCGCACGGCCTTCACCATGGACGAGAAACGCTCGCAAAGCGTCATCAAGGTATTCGTAGACCTCTACAACAAAGGGCTCATCTACCGCGGCCTGCGCATGGTGAACTGGGACCCGAAGGCACAGACGGCCCTCTCGAACGAGGAGGTAATCTACCGCGAGGAGCACAGCCACCTGTTCCACCTGAAATACTATGTGGACGGACCCGTTGAGTGCGACATCGAAGCCGCTCAGGCAGAGGGCAACATCATCCATAAGGACGAGAAGGGATTCTATGCCGTGGTGGCCACCACGCGCCCCGAGACCATCATGGGCGACACCGCCATGTGCATCAACCCCAAAGACCCGAAGAACCAATGGCTGAAGGGACGCCGCGTGATTGTGCCGCTGGTGGGACGCGTCATTCCCGTCATCGAGGACCGCTATGTAGACATCGAGTTCGGAACAGGCTGTCTGAAGGTGACACCTGCCCACGACCCCAACGACTACATGCTGGGCAAAACCCACAACCTCGACACCATCGACATCTTCAATGCCGACGGCACCATCTCTGAGCAGAGCCCCCTATACGTGGGCATGGACCGCATGGACTGCCGCAAGCAGATAGCCAAAGACCTGGAGGCCGCTCACCTCATGGAGCGCGTAGACGACTACGTGAACAAGGTGGGCTACTCTGAGCGCAACGCCGACACGGCCGTGGAGCCACGACTCTGCATGCAATGGTATCTCAGCATGCAGCATTTTGCCGACATCGCCCTGCCACCGGTGATGAACGACGAGCTGAAGTTCTATCCGCCGAAATACAAAACCACCTATAAGAACTGGCTGGAGAACATTCAGGACTGGTGCATCTCGCGCCAGCTGTGGTGGGGACACCGCATACCGGTTTACTACTACGACGGCAACAACGACGAGGCCTTCGTGGTGGCAGAGACGGCCGAGAAAGCTCTCGAGCTGGCACGCCAAAAGAGCGGCAATGCCAACCTGCAGATGAGCGACCTGCGACAGGACGAGGATGCCCTCGACACATGGTTCTCAAGCTGGCTCTGGCCCATCTCGCTGTTCGACGGCATCAACAACCCCGACAACGAGGAGATGAACTACTACTACCCCACCGCCGACCTGGTGACGGGCCCCGACATCATCTTCTTCTGGGTGGCTCGCATGATCATGGCAGGATACGAATACCGCAAGGACATGCCCTTCCGCAACGTTTATTTCACGGGTATCGTGCGCGACAAACTGGGACGGAAGATGTCGAAGAGCCTTGGCAACTCGCCCGACCCCATCGAGCTCATCGAGAAGTTCGGCGCCGACGGCGTGCGCATGGGCATGATGCTCTCGGCTCCTGCCGGTAACGACATCCTCTTCGACGAGGCCCTGTGCGAGCAAGGACGCAACTTCAACAATAAGATATGGAATGCCTTCCGACTGGTGAAAGGATGGCAGGTGGCCGACGACGCCGATTGCGCCGACACACTGGTCACCAACAAGATGGCCATCGCCTGGTTCGACGCCAAGCTGAAGCAGGCCAACGCCGAGATGGACGACCTGCTAAAGAAATACCGCATCTCTGAGGCACTGATGACCGTCTACAAACTCTTCTGGGACGAGTTCTCGAGCTGGTATCTCGAGATGGTGAAGCCTGCCTACATCGACGGCAAGCCACAGCCCATCGACCGTACCACCTACGACGCCACCTTGCGTTTCTTCGATGCCCTGCTCAAGATGCTGCACCCCTTCATGCCCTTCATCACCGAAGAGCTGTGGCAGGCCCTCTACGAGCGCCAGCCGGGCGAGAGCATCATGCGCGAGTGCCTGAAGCTCGACGCACCCACAGCCGACGACAACCATCTGGCCGACGACATCGAGCAGGTGAAGCAGATTGTGAGCGGCGTGCGCATGGTGCGCAGCCAGAAGAACATCGCACCCAAAGAGAAACTCAAACTGCTCTGCGTGGGCGAGAACCACTATGAGGCCTACAACGACGTCATCGCCAAGATGGCCAACCTTGCAGCTATCGAGGTGGTTGCCGAGAAGTCGGCCGACGCCAGCACCTTCATGGTGGGCACCGACGAGTTTGCCGTACCCCTGGGCGACCTCATCGACGTGGCTGCCGAGATTGAGAAGCAAGAGGCACAGTTGAAACACCTTGAGGGCTTCCTGGCAGGCGTAATGAAGAAACTCTCGAACGAGAAATTCGTGCAGAACGCTCCCGAGGCAGTCGTGGCCATGGAGCGCAAGAAGCAGAGCGACTCGGAAGAGAAGATCGCTGCCCTGAAAGAAAGTATCGCTGAACTGAAAAAGAAACAATGACAAGACGACTGACACAAACACTATGCTTGCTGGCCATCGCCATGATGGCGCTCGTGGCCTGTGGCGACGATGAGGAGACGGTCGAGGATATGAACAAGCAGACCATCCTCATCTATATGCCATGGGCGGGCAACCTCTATGAGTTCTTCACCGAGAACATCGACTCGATAGAGAGTGCCATCGTGGCTAACAAAGGCATGGGAAAGAGCCGCGTGATGCTCTACCTGAGCGAAAGTCCGCAGGAATCCAAACTCAGCGAGATTGTCTACAACGCCACAACCCGTAAGTGCGAGCGCCAGCTGGTGAAGAGCTATAGCGGAGCCGAATACACCACCGCCGAGGGCATTGCCAGCATCCTGAACGAGGTGAAGGCTCATGCCGAGGCCCTCAACTACGCCATGATCATTGGCTGCCACGGCACGGGGTGGACGTTCAAGGACGCATGGAACAACTATCCCTACCGCGCACCTGGCCAAAGAGGCGCCCTCAAGGCTTCAGCCACGACGGCCGCCACAGAGGCCGGCGCCAACAAGTGGGATGCCACCCGCTTCTATGGAGCACTGGAGAACCCCACCTTCCAGACCGACGTGAACGTGCTGGCCGAAGGCATCGCCCAGGCAGGCATCAAGATGCAGTACATCCTGTTCGACGACTGTTACATGGGCAACATCGAGACGGCCTACGAGCTGCGCAACGCCACCAACTTCATCATTGCGTCGACCAGCGAGGTGTTGGTGTTCGGCATGCCCTACCACACCATGTGGGACTATCTCTGCACACCCACCCCCAACTATGCCGCGGCGGTGAAAGAGTTCCTTACGTTCTATCAGAACTATGCACCCTACGGCGAACCGCTGCACTTCGGCACTCTCTCGGCCATCGACTGCCGCGAGATGGACAAGGTGGCAGAAATCATGAAGCACGTGAACGAGTCGTTCCAGCTCGACGAGAACCTTAGAGACAGCATCCAACGGCTCGACGGATTCGCACCGGTACTCTTCTACGACTTCATGGACTATGTGGAGCATGTGTGCACCGACCCCTTGCTGCTCAATAAGATGAAGAACGAGATGAACATACTCATCAAGAGCACCGTCTCGACCGACTCCATCCGTACGGCCGTCGGCGTGATTCCCGGCATGAGGTTCATCGTGCCCAAGACCAATTGCGGCATCTCCGTGAGCGACCCCAGCACGCATCCCGTCACCACACGTTCGCACCACCGTACTGCTTGGTATCAGGCAACCCACTAGACTCACGGCGACTGACAACTGACACAAACAATAAGGAAGACAAAAGAAAGATGAACGTAGCAATCGTAAAATATAACGCCGGCAACATCTACTCGGTGGTCAACGCGCTGAGAAGGCTGGGCATTGAGCCCACTCTCACCGACGATGCCGAACTGCTGATGAAGGCCGACCGAGTGTTGTTCCCTGGACAAGGCGAGGCACGCGGAGCTATGGAGTATCTCAAGGCTAGAAACCTCGACCAGGTGATACGCTCGCTCAGGCAACCCGTACTAGGCATCTGCGTGGGACAGCAACTGCTCTGCCGCCACTCTGAGGAAGGCGACGTAGACTGCATTGGCGTGTTCGATACCGACGTGAGGCGATTTCAGCCCACACGCCACGAGCAGAAGGTGCCCTGCATGGGATGGAACAAGCTCTACGACACCCGCTCACCCCTGATGAACGGCATCGAGGGTGGCTACGTCTATTTTGTACACTCCTACTACGTGCCCCTCTGTCCTGAGACCATTGCTACGGCCGACTACATCCACCCCTACTCTGCCGCTATGCACAAGGACAACTTCTATGCCTGCCAGTTCCATCCCGAGAAGTCGGGCGATGTGGGTGAGAGAATCATCCGCAACTTCATCGAGTTGCCCGACATCTCATCAACACCCATCAACCCATCATCACCCAACACCCAACACTCATCACCCAACACCCAACACCCAACACCCCAAATAGAGCTGATACCAGCCATTGACATCATCGACGGCAAATGCGTAAGGCTCACCAAGGGCGACTATGAGCAGAAAACCGTCTACAACGAGAACCCCGTAGAGGTGGCCCGACAATTCGAACGACTGGGATTCAAACGGCTGCACGTGGTGGATCTTGACGGGGCTAAGTCGCGCCATATCGTCAACGACGATGTACTGCGCGCCATCACCAACGAAACCTCTCTTGTAGTGGATTTTGGCGGGGGCATCAAGACCGACGACGACATCGAGAAAGCTTTTCAGGCTGGTGCCGACATGGTGACAGTGGGAAGCATCGCCGTCACCGAGCCCGAACGGTTTTGCGGATGGTTGAAGAAATACGGGGCTGACCGCATCATTCTAGGTGCCGACGTGCGCCACGGCATGATTAGCATCAACGGATGGAAGGAAGACTCGACAGAGGCACTCCTGCCCTTCCTGAAACGATATGTCGACCAGGGAGTACGCAACGTGCTCTGCACCGAAATCTCGAAAGACGGCACCCTGCAAGGGCCCGCCATCGAACTATATAAAGAGGTGATGGACGCCTACCCCAACCTGCACTTGATAGCCAGCGGAGGCGTCTCCTCTACCGAGGACATCTTCGAACTGGAGCGCGCCGGCATCCCGGCGGTGGTCTTTGGCAAAGCATTCTACGAGGGACGAATAGATATCAACCGACTGTTATGAAAGGATTAGCAAAACGCATCGTGCCGTGTCTCGACGTGAAAGACGGAGAGACGGTGAAAGGCACCAACTTCGTGAACCTGCGAAAGGCGGGCGACCCCGTAGAACTGGGCAAGGCCTACAGCCGTGCCGGAGCCGACGAACTGGTATTCCTCGACATCACGGCATCGTTTGAGGGACGGAAGACGTTCACCGACATGGTGACACGCGTGGCAGCCGAAATCAACATACCGTTCACCGTGGGCGGAGGCATTAACGAACTGAGCGACGTGGAACGACTATTACATGCCGGCGCCGACAAGGTGAGCATCAATTCGGCAGCCATCCGTCGACCAGAACTGATCAACGAGATTGCCACACGCTTTGGCTCACAGGTCTGCGTATGTGCCATCGACGCCCGGCTCGACAACGACGGCTGGCATTGCTACGTGAAAGGCGGCCGCGAGCGCGTGGAGCTGGAACTGTTTGAGTGGGCACACGAAGTGGAGAAGCGGGGTGCCGGCGAGATACTCTTCACCAGCATGAACCACGACGGCACTAAAAACGGCTATGCCAACGAGGCGTTGGCACGACTGAGCGACGAGCTCTCCATCCCCATCATCGCCAGTGGCGGAGCTGGCACAAAAGAGCACTTCCGCGATGTGTTCACCCTGGGCAAGGCCGATGCGGCATTAGCCGCCAGCGTGTTCCACTTTGGCGAGATACCCATTCCTGAGCTGAAAAGCTATCTCAGAGGCGAAGGAATCCATGTAAGAATATAATGAAGGAAAGCCTAGGGTAACCTGGGAAAGCCTAGGAGCACCTAGAACTTGCTAGAAACACCTAGAATTTCCTAGAAACACCTAGAGATTCCTAGAAATAAAAAAACAAGAAAATATGACCATCGACTTCGAAAAAATGGGCGGCCTCGTGCCAGCCATCATCCAGGATGCCGAAACCAAAAACGTGCTCATGCTGGGCTTCATGAACAAAGAGGCCTACGAGAAGACCATCGCCACAAAGAAAGTGACATTCTGGAGCCGGTCACGCAACTGTCTTTGGACGAAGGGAGAGACTTCAGGCAACTACCTCAACCTGGTGGACATCAAAAACGATTGTGACAACGATACGCTCCTCGTGAAGGTTCATCCCGACGGCCCCACCTGCCATACAGGTACCGACACCTGTTGGGGAGAGCAGAACGAGCAGAACCCACTGCTGTTTCTTTCTTTCTTGCAAGACTTCATTGAGAGACGCCACGAGGAAATGCCCGAGGGTTCGTACACCACCAAATTGTTCCGTGACGGCACCAACAAAATGGCACAGAAAGTGGGCGAAGAGGCACTTGAGGCTGTCATCGAGGCTTGCAATGGCACCAACGAGAAGCTGACCTACGAACTGGGCGACTTGTTCTACCACATGCTGGTATTGCTCACGAGCAAAGGCATGCGCATCGAGGATATCGCCCAAGAGCTGCGCAAACGCCACGACCCGCAATGGGACAAGCAGAGGCGCGAGGCAAAGTCGAAAGGAGAAATGGAGTGAAGCGAACGGGAGCCATACTCCCTGAGCAGAAAAGAATCCGGAAAGACGATTAGCTAACACCATATAGATATGCTGATAGAATATAAGAACGTGAAAGTATATCAAGAAGACGTATGTGTTCTTGAAGATGTGAACTTCCATGCCGACGAGGGGGAGTTCATATATATAATAGGTAAGGTGGGCTCGGGAAAGAGCTCGCTGCTGAAAACCATGTATTGCGAGCTGGACATCGAAGAGGCCGAGAAAGCCGAAGTATTGGGAAGAAACCTCATGGACCTGCGCCGAAAGGACATTCCTGCCTTGCGCAGGGAGATGGGCATCATCTTCCAGGACTTCCAGCTGCTGCACGATCGTAGTGTAGAGAAGAACATGAAGTTCGTGCTGATGGCTACTGGATGGAAAGAAAAATCTAAAATCTACGAGCGCATCGACGAGGTGCTCGAGGCGGTAGGCATGAGCGACAAAAAGCAGATGATGCCGCATGAGCTCTCAGGAGGCGAGCAGCAACGCATCGCCATTGCACGGGCCCTGCTCAACAAGCCCAAGGTGATTATTGCCGACGAGCCTACGGGCAACCTTGACCCCGAGACGGCATCCAACATTGTGGAGCTGCTGAAACAAATCAGCATGAGCGGAACGGCTGTGGTCATGACTACCCACAACATTCCTATGCTCGACAAGTATCCGGGTATCGTATACCGTTGCAAAGACGGCTACATGCACGATGTAACGAAAGACTACACCAAACTCGACCTCTCTGAAGAAGCCGAGGACTAACCTGCCAAGGCTGCACATGAACAGGAAATTAATAACAAAAAATTAATACAGACGACTATGATTGTAATGAAATTCGGAGGAACCTCAGTAGGCTCACCAGAGCGCATGAAGGGGGTTGCCTCGTTAGTGACAAAAAGTGGAGAACCCGTTTTCGTAGTACTCTCGGCCATGTCGGGAACAACAAACTCACTGGTTGAGATAGCCAACTACCTCTATAAAAAGAACACCGACGGTGCCAATGAGGTCATCAACCGTCTGGAAACCACTTATATGCAGCATGTGGAGAATCTCTACTCTACCGATGAATGCAAGAAAGCCACACGCGAGTTCCTGGCTGAAGAGTTCAAATACCTGCGGTCGTTCACCAAAGAGCTGTTCACCAGCTTCGAGGAGAAAAACATCGTAGCACAAGGAGAAATCATGAGCACCAACATGGTGGTGAACTATCTGAAGGAGCAAGGATTCGACGCCGTGCTGCTGAATGCGCTCGACTTTATGCGCACCGATAAGAATGCCGAGCCCGACCCCAACTACATCAAGGAGAAGCTGAGCAACATCATGAAAGCCGATGAGGGCCATCAGGTGTATATCACCCAAGGGTTTATCTGCCGCAATGCCTATGGCGAGGTAGACAACCTGCAACGAGGCGGCAGCGACTATACCGCATCGCTCGTGGGTGCAGCTCTCAATGCTGAGGAGATACAGATATGGACCGATATCGACGGCATGCACAACAACGATCCGCGCGTGGTGGAGAAGACCGAAGCCGTGCGCCAACTGCACTTCGACGAAGCTGCCGAGCTGGCCTATTTCGGTGCAAAGATTCTGCACCCCACCTGTGTGCAACCTGCCAAATACGCTGGTATACCAGTACGTCTGAAGAACACCATGGAACCCGATGCTCCCGGCACCATTATCGACAATGTGACCGTCAGGGGAAAGATCAAGGCCGTGGCTGCCAAAGACAACATCACAGCCATTAAGATCAAGTCGAGCCGCATGCTGCTGGCCACTGGCTTCCTGCGCAAGGTGTTCGAGATTTTCGAGAGTTACCAGACTGCTATCGACATGGTAGCCACCTCAGAGGTGGGCGTATCCATGAGCATCGACAACGACGCACACCTGAACGAGATCGTAGACGAGCTGAAGAAATACGGCACCGTAACGGTAGACTCTGACATGTGCATCATTTGTGTGGTGGGAGACCTCGACTGGAGCAACGTGGGCTTCGAGACCCGTGCCACCGATGCCATGCGCGACATCCCCGTGCGCATGATCTCGTATGGTGGTTCCAACTATAACATCTCTTTCCTGATTCGCGGAGCCGACAAAAAACGCGCGCTCCAGAACTTGAGCAATGAGCTGTTTAAATAGATCCTACACGAACCACACAACACAAAACCCAATGAAAGGTATTTTCCCAACGGAGAGATTCAAGGGGATGGAGACCCCCTTCTACTATTACGACACACAAATTCTCCGCACTACACTAGATAGCATCAACCGCGAGGCGGGCAAGCACGAGGGCTACTGTGTGCACTATGCCGTGAAGGCAAACGCAAACCCAAAGGTGCTGAACATTATCTGTCAGGCAGGACTAGGAGCCGACTGTGTGAGCGGTGGTGAGATAGAGGCAGCTGTCAAAGCAGGATTCCCAGCAAATAAAATCGTATATGCTGGAGTGGGCAAAAGCGACTGGGAAATCAATCTGGGACTGGAGAAAGACATCTTCTGCTTCAACGTAGAGAGCATTCCGGAACTGGAAGTCATCAACCAACTGGCTGCGGCAAAAGGAAAAATAGCACGAGTGGCATTCCGCATCAACCCCGACGTGGGGGCACACACGCATGCCAACATCACCACCGGTCTTGCCGAAAACAAATTTGGTATTGCCATGGGCGACATGGAGAGTTCCATCGAAAAGGCTGCCAGCATGAAGAATGTGAAGTTTGTGGGACTGCATTTCCACATCGGCAGCCAGATACTCGACATGGGCGATTTCCGCACGCTCTGCAACCGCATCAACGACCTGCAGATACAGTTGGAACGCCATCACATCAAGGTGGAGAACATTAACGTGGGCGGTGGGCTCGGTATCGATTACCAGCATCCCAACCGTGTGCCGGTGCCCGACTTCAAAGCCTACTTCGACACGTATGCTCGTCACCTGAAGCTGCGCCCCGGACAGACATTGCACTTCGAGCTGGGACGCGCCGTGGTAGCCCAGATGGGAACGCTCATCACACGCACGCTCTACGTGAAAAAAGGTGCTGTCAAGCAGTTTGCCATCGTTGATGCAGGCATGACGGACCTCATCCGCCCAGCGCTTTATCAGGCATACCACAAAATAGAAAACATCAGTAGCGACGAACCCAAGGAAACCTACGACGTGGTGGGCCCCATCTGCGAATCGAGCGACGTCTTCGTGAAAGCAATGGACCTGAACGCCATCCACAGGGGCGACCTGCTGGCTATCCGATCGGCGGGTGCCTACGGCGAAATCATGGCAAGCCAATATAACTGCCGGAAATTGCCGAAAGGATATATTACTGAGGAATTATAACGAATGGACAACGAAAACTATTCAATGGTCATCATCGACCACGACGACACCGAGCTGCTGGAGCAAATGCTCCAGCGCTTGTTACCGCAGACAGAACAACATGCTGGCTGCGAGGTGATTGTGGTGGTTGCTAAAGGGAAGAAAGAGTCGGACAACCTGCTGGAGCGAATGCATCCACAATATCCGAATCTCAAGGCAACCTTCGTGCCCGACTCTGCCCGGCGCATGGACACACAGAAGATAGCCATTACGCTGGGCGTAAAAGCTGCCGCAAACAAGGATGTCGTATTTTTCGACCCCCTCTACCCTACCTTCACTCCCTTCAGCCGTTTCGCCAACGAGCAGCGCCACCGCAGGCTCGTACGACGCACGGGCAAAGGAATTGATTTCGCAAACGACGAAGATTGCATACAACTGAACAGAGACCTTTTCTTGGAGCGCGACCACTTCGACGAGAACTTGAACTTTGTATGCAGCTGCTATGCCTCTCCTGCATGGTTTGCCAAAGGCATGTGGCTGACACGACTGAAGTATCTGCTGGCCAAGTGCCATCTGTATAGCGCATAAAAGAACCTACCACGTACATATCATACACAACACACACGATGAGAATACTACACTTCTGCCTACAAAACAACGACAGTGCTGATGTCACTTCCAAATACTTGTCAGCACTGCTCAGCCTTATGGCTCATGAGGCCGAGGTGAGACTCATCACCAATGGCAACAACTACCAGAAACAGGCAGAGGAGTTCAAACCCGACCTTGTGCACATTCACGATTGCTGGAACCGAACGTCGGCACTCATGGCCAAATGGGCGCACGGCCAGAACATCCCTGTGGTGGTATCGCCCCATGGGAAGATGGACCCTTGGTGTGTAGACCATAACTACCTGAACGAGAAACTGCCCAAGCTGCTGCTCTTCCAACACGAGATGATATGTAATGCGGATGCCATCATCGTTGAGGGAGAGATTGAACAACGCAGCATGCAGGAACTCTCGTGGAATAACAAGGTGCAAGCCCGGCATCCATGGAACAAACGTATAGAACTGATACGCAACAGCATCGTGAGCAATGAAATCACGAACGAGGAGATGGTCAGGCAAACCCTACGACTCTATCGTAAAGTGATAGATAGCAATGCATGGATGCTGATGACAAAGGATACGCGCGAGGCAGAGGATATACTGCTCATGGTGGGCGTGGCACATCACGAGAATGATATCCATCTTGACGAAAGACAACACTCGCTCGTTGAGGCACTCACCAATGAGGAGTGGCGAAGGTTGTTAATACATGCCGACGAGGAGAATGTGCTCAATTTGGTGGAGAAAGCCATCAGCAGACTCCATCTGAACGCACCCGACATCAATATAGCAACCATCAGCCGTTTTGCTCCACGGCTGCCTAAGGCACGCCAGCCATTAGAACGTGAGAAGCTGCTCGACAGCACATTGACCACAAAATTCAAGCATCTCAGAGATGACTACGGCAATTGCCCCGAGCTTACAATCTGCCGTATGATTGCAAATACAGCTTATGAGATGCAGAAAGCAACGCTCAGCCGCAAGCACCTGACAGAGATTTACGAACTCTTCAGATATGAGGAGTTTGACGAAGACAAACTGGCACGTATGCTGAAAGACGCTGGACTCTACGACTATACCCTCACCTTGCAACAGACGCTCGCCTCCATGCTTATGCTTACCGAGGGATTCATGCCTCTGTTGTCAACAAAATGAATATACAAAACATAATAATACCATTAAACCTAGAAGTAATGACGAAAAAGTACAACATCGAACAAGACTTGCGATATCTGGAACTGCTGGCACAGTCGTTCCCCACGATAGCCGACGCCAGTACAGAAATTATTAATCTGCAAGCGATACTCAACCTACCAAAAGGCACAGAACACTTTCTGGCCGACATCCACGGTGAATACGAAGCATTCCAGCATGTGCTGAAAAACGCTTCGGGAAACATCAAGCGAAAAGTAAACGAAATCTTCGGCAACGAACTACGTGAAGCCGAAAAGCGGGAACTCTGCACCCTCATCTATTATCCAGAGCAGAAACTGGAAATCGTTAAAAATACAGAGGAGGATCTTAACGACTGGTATCACATCACCCTGAACCGGCTGGTGCGTGTATGCCGTGACGTTTCGAGTAAATACACCCGTTCGAAAGTCCGCAAGTCGCTACCTGCCGATTTCTCCTATATTATTGAGGAACTGCTTCACGAGCGAACTGAGGACAGTAACAAAACGGCTTACGTGAACCAGATTATCCAAACGATTATCTCCACACGGCGGGCAGACGACTTTATCTGTGCTATCGCCAACGTGATACAAAACCTGGCCATCGACTATCTACATATCTTAGGCGACATCTACGACCGCGGACCAGGCGCACATATCATCATGGATACCATGGCCTCGCGCAAACACTGGGACATACAGTGGGGCAACCACGACATTCTGTGGATGGGTGCTGCGGCAGGTAACGACGCCTGCATCTGTAACGTAATCCGATTATCGCTGCGCTATGCCAACCTGGCCACGCTCGAAGAGGGCTACGGCATCAACCTGCTGCCACTAGCTACTTTCGCCATGGAGGTATATGGTGATGACCCTTGTGAGGAGTTCATACCCAAACTGTCTGGAGGAAGCGCTCACATGGACGAAAAGAGTGTTCGCCTTACGGCACTCATGCACAAGGCCATTGCCGTGATGCAGTTTAAGGTAGAGGCACAATACTTCGAGCAGCATCCTGAATGGAAGATGCGTGACAGAGAACTCTTTAACAACATCGACTACGAGCGGGGTGTCTGCATCATCGACGGCAAGGAGTATGAAATGAAAAGCTGCCATTTCCCCACAATCGATCCAGCCCACCCCAACGAGCTCACTACGGAGGAGAAAGAACTGATGAAACGTCTGCACCACTCATTCATGGTCAGCGAAAAGCTGCACAAACACATGCGCATCATGCGGGGACACGGGTGTATGTATGCCATCTACAACAACAACCTGCTTTTCCATGCCTCTGTCCCCCTCAACGACGATGGGACGCTCAAGGAGGTGGAGATTATGCCAGCACACGAACACAATGGTGTAACTGTTCCTGCTAAACGGTACAGCGGAATGCAACTCATGCACCAGACGGGCATGCTCATCCGTACAGCCTTCCAGGCCGACTCTGATCCCTTTGAGAAGCAATATGCCATCGACTACTTCCTCTATCTGTGGTGCGGCAAAGACAGTATTCTCTTCGACAAATCGAAAATGGCTACCTTCGAACGCTATTTCCTCAAAGATAAAACCACCTACAAGGAAGAGAAAGGCAACTACTTCAAGATGCGCGACAATGAACAGATTTGTGACCAGATACTCGACGCCTTCGGTGTGACAGGCGAAAACCGGCATATCATCAACGGTCATGTGCCTGTTCATGCTGCAGAGGGAGAGAACCCCATCAAGGCGAATGGCAAACTGATGGTTATCGACGGAGGATTCTCGCAAGCCTATCATAAGGAGACTGGCATTGCCGGATATACATTGGTCTATCATAGCCGTGGTTTCCAGCTAGTACAGCACGAGCCTTTCACCAGTGCACGCGATGCCATCCAGCGTGGAACCGACATCAAGAGCACCATCCAGATTGTTGAGATGGCCAACCGCCGAATGCTGGTAGCCGATACCGACAAGGGGGCTGATCTGAAGAAACAAATTTCAGATTTAGAAGAATTGCTCTATGCCTACCGCCACGGTATTCTGAAAGAAGCCCGACCATAGGCTTTGCCATGAAACGGACACCGTTTCTTTCTATGGCAACACCGTTTCTAAAAAAGACATAAAAATAACGAGGCCTACAGATTTTGATACATCTGCAGGCCTCGTTGGTTTTATCCTGATAAGAGAAACTTAGACTTTAGAAGAACATGTAACGGTTGTCAACAACCTTGGCATTGAGGAACAACTCCTGCATGAAGTTGCCAGCATACTGCATGGCCTTCTGACGAAGCTGCTGTTCCATCGTCTTGGCATCGAACTTGTTCTCGGTATGCTGGTGTTTGTTTTTCACTTGGAAGAGATAAACGCCGGCATTACCCTTCACAGGATTCTTGCTGAACTGACCAGCCTTTACTGCTGCAACGGCACCACTCAAAGCAGGCTCGCTGGCACCAGTAGCGGTAAGGAATACAGGAGCAGAGAATGTAATCTGGTCTACGTCGCTTATCTTAGCACCCTTCTGCTTGGCGGCAGCAATGCTGTTCACACCTTTCAGCTTAGCCAGAATCTGCTCGGCCTTCTTGTCTTTCAACACCTCGCTCTTCAAGTATTCGTTCACCTGAGCATCTTTGTATGAACGCATACCAACAGGATGTACCTTGGTCATTGCAACAACCAACATGCGATCATTCTCGCCACACTCGTAGAGCGGTGAAATACCGCCTTCCTTAGCCTCTTCGAAAATCCACTTCAGTGCATCACGTGTAGCAGGGATACCTGCCACATAGTGCTCTGAATTGCGCATACCAGGACGCTCCTGAACTTTAAATCCGTATTTCTGAGCGTTCTTCTCAAGCTGCTCCAGATTCTGGCTCTCGCTGACAAACTGTGAGAACTTGTTGTAAGCAGCTGAATAAGTATCTTTCGAGAAGTCGATGGTTTTCTTGATAACAGCTGCGACATACTTCGTCGTCATAGCCTTACGGTCGAGCACCTGAACGATGATGTTACCGCTGGTCATCTGGATATTGCGCATTTCCTTCACACCCATATTGGTGAGTGCCTCAAGATAGGTCTTTGTATCCTTGTCGATAGAAGGAGAATTCTGATACTGAGCAGAGGTAAGCCAATTCTCTGTGCCGGTCTGTCCATACACCTTAGCAATAGCAGCAAAGTCAGCACCACCCTGAAGTGCGGTATAGATACTGTCTGCGCGTTTGTGTGCCTCTTCGATAGTAGCGCCACCCACCTGAATAGCTCTGAACTGTACAGAATCGGGCAACTGAGCCTTAGAGATAAGCTTAATCACATTGAAGGTATTGTCCTGAGTGTTCTCTTTCACAGCAGAAGTCTGTCCCACTGCCATAGAGTCAATCTTCTGTGCAATGTCGAAGGGGAATGCAGCCTTGGTAACAGGGAGTCCGAGATAGCTCACCAGCGAACCGCTCTTGCGAACGATTTCTGAAGGATCAGCAGCTTGAGCAAGTTGAGCAGCCTGCTCTGTGACAGTCTTCAACAAGGCTGCACGGTCGTTGGCTGAAGCTTTAACCTGCAAGTCAACATACTTAATGTCGCGTGTCTCTTCATACTGCTTGAAACGGTCTTTCATCTCATCAAACTTTGCCTTGATATCGGCATCGCTCACCTTCACAGCGTCATCCTTAATATCGCTGTAGGGGAAGGCGGCAAGCTGAATACTGCTTTCCTCTGTCTGAGCCTGATAAGCGGCCTTAGCCGAAACAGGGTTGGAAATCAGACAGTGAGAGAGCAAGCTCTGGTATTTCTGAGCGAGCAACTGCTGACGGAGATTCTTTTCAACGAATGTCCAATAGTTGTAAATCTGTGTGTACTGCTCAGCGGCCTGCGGGTTCGTATTCTTCACGTTCTTATACTGAGCCAAGAACTGCTTGAGCTGCTCTGCGTCGAAACGGCCTGTCTGCTGGTTAACGAAAGGAGTCTGCATCAGCATGGGGTTAGTACCCTGCTTCAAAATGCTCTCCATTTCTCCATCCGTCACAGTGAGACCAAGTTTGTTTGCCTCATCAGCAATAAGCTTGTTCTGAACATACTGGTTCCAGACCATGTCTTTCACCTGGTTCATCTCCTGATCCGTCAGGTTGTCACGACCTTGTGTCATCTTCATGACATCAGTGTACTCATCAATCAGTTTCTGAAAGTTTTGTACATCAATTTTCTCGCCCAGCACTTCGCCAATCTGCTGGCGCTGATTGTTACGGCTTGACTCGCATGAACGAACAGCCTCTTCGGCGATGAATGCAAAAAGACCCAAGCCAATGATACCAATGAGCAAGGCGCCTTTGCTTCTGATTTTTCCTAATGCTGCCATTTTTGTTTTTGTTTTTTATTTTGTTGTTTTTATTCTTTGATCTAACTATCTCGTTTTTTCACAATTGCCTGCAAAATTACTACAATTTTATGAAATAAAGGAATTTTTCTCTTAGAAATTACTTTTCATCGAGCACTTTTAGCCTTACGAGCTCTATTTTTGTCATTGTGTTCTTAATAATACGGAACTCAAAGCGATTTGCCACACGTACCACCTCATTGAGTTTCGGGAAACTTTGATACTCATGAAGGATGAGTCCGCCTACGGTCATATACTCATCGCTCTCAGGAAGATCAAGATTGAAACGCTCGTTCACCTTGTCTATTTCCAAGCGGGCCGACAGCAGATAATCGCCATCTGGAAGCATCTTGCTGACAAGGTTGGAATTGTCGTGCTCGTCTTCTATGTCACCGAAAATCTCCTCCACAATATCTTCAAGCGATACAATACCACTCGTACCGCCAAACTCATCGACAACAACTGCCAGGCTCTTCTTCTGCTGAAGGAAAATATGCATCAATTTACGTGCTGTCATGGTCTCAGGCACAAAAGGCATCTTACGTACCATCAGCTGACTTTCGTGGAGCAACTGCGTATCGCTGGTTTTACCAGCCATCTTAAACAAATCGGATGAGTGGACATAGCCTGTGATATGGTCAATGTCATCATGGAACACGATGATTTTCGAGTGGCCACTTTCCACAAAGCGTGCTTTCAGTTCTGCCAGTTCAGCAATATCCTCAACAGCATCTATTTCTGTACGTGGCTTCATGCAGTCGCGTACCTTCAGCTCTGAGAAATCCAGCGCATTTTGGAAGATTTTCACCTCATCGTCGATTTTCTCATCGTCGCGGGCATTGTCAATGCTCGTCTGCACCAGATAGTCAAGGTCTACTTTCGAGAAAGCCTCATCACCTTCTTCTTTTTCAATTTTAATACCTACCAGCCGCATAAAGACACGTGATAGGAATGTAGAGAATCGACTGATGGGCCACAGCACAACATAGCATATCCATGCCGGCACCGCAAAGAATGCCAACAAGGAGTTGGGACTGTTTTTGAAGAGTGTCTTGGGCAAAAACTCACCTGTAAAGAGCACCACCAGCGTAGAAAGCAACGTGTCGGCTGTAACGCGGGCACCGTCGCTCAAACCCGCAAAGAGCGTGGCATCAAAGATTCGAGCAAAAAGAATACCATAGATGACAAGTGCGATATTATTGCCCACAAGCATGGTACTCACAAAGTTATTAGGATGCTTATAAAACACATCCAATGCCCTCTGCGATAGTCCATTACGGTGGTCACGGTCCATTTCCGCCAGCATCCGATTGCTCGAAACAAAGGCAATCTCCATGCCAGAGAAAAATGCTGAGAAGACCATGGTCACCAGCAGACTGATAATAATCGGTAGGTCTATTTCGTTCATGGTGTTATCATTTTTGTCTTTCGCTTTGACGTTGTCTGAGGACGTTTGGCCGCCTTCACCGAATCAGGAGCATGGATAATGGTATCACCACTGTTTTCCATGTCGCTCTTGACGAACGATCCTTTCGAATTGCTCACCATATAGCGTGTCATACGCTCGTCAGACCGGAAATAGCTCCCTTGCATCTCACGTTGGGGAGTAATGAGGTGCGAGAAACGATTGGAATACATCTCGTGTCGCATCTGATCCCAATACAGTTCTTCGCTGGAGAAGCGCAGCCCGTCTTTTGTACGCACGCGGACACGGCTCTTCAGATGCCAAAGCCGTTGCTGGTCATAATAGAAAGCTGTGTCACATTGAATATAGGCTTCAACGTGAAAGGTCTCATCAAACTGTTCCAGGAACAATCCTTTCTCAAAAATCCAACGCGACGGGTTGCGCACCGTGTTCACTTCCCACTTCTCGGTCACAATGCGATAACGCATTACGCCCGAGTCGCTAATGAGTGTGTTCACGCCCCATGTGGTCATCATTGAGGCAGAATCGCGCTCAAGGATGGCAGGCGCCGTGTGCTCAACGCTTTCCTCGCAGCCTGTCACAAACGACAACAGCAAGAGACTGGAAAAAAAAGAAACCAAATATCTCAAATCTCTCAAAGTTCAAAACGTCTAACTATCAATTATCATGCTCATGGTGTGACTCACTTTATCAGTCAACTTTCCACTTAGCAAACCAACGCTCGTTGAAAGTCAGTCCGATGTTGATGCGGAATGTGTTCTCGCGCAACAATCCATCGGCACTCTGACGTACCCACTGACCGCTGATGTTCAATATGGGGCGCACCATATAACTGTTGATGTTGTTTGAAAGAGGTAGTCCGAAGCCGGCACTGACGCTGATTTCATGAGGACCGTCCTGCCCATTGACTTTCAAGTAAGGGGTAGCATAAGAAGCTCCAGCGCGCACCTTCACACGATCTATCCAACGGCGGCTTAATGGATTTTTGCTCCATTCGCCTCCAATAGTTGCTTTATGCCGGTTTTTGAAATAATCACTATTCAAGGTATATTTTGCGGCATTATTCTCAACCACATAAGTTGGGAAACTCACATCGCCCCACTTCTGCAAACTATAATCGGCTCCAATCTTCAGACGATTATCATGATTGACCGAGATACCGACACCAAACATATGGGGAATCTCAAGTGCATTGGCAATCACATAGGATGTTGGCAGGGCCACACCTGTCTGGGTGTTTTGCGATGTTACATCGCAAGTAGCATCAGCATTCAACTTATGTCCGAGTCCATAGGTAGCACCTACTGTCAACACATCTTTCTTGCCCATCTTGGCACTATACTGAACTCCAAAATCCAATTTGTAGTTACGCACATCAGCCGAATAGCTTTTGGTCATGGAGTTGATATAAGCATCTGAATAGGTATTACTGATAGTACGAGAGATGTCGCCCCACAGATAAGAAATGTTTCCACCCACAGAGAATCCCTTGAACAACTGGGCTCCTATGCCGACATAAGCCTGATGAAGACCACCAGAGCCACTGTAAGTATTCGTAAATGTAGTGGTGTTCGACTCATCCACATAGCCGGTATGAGAATAATTGTATCCTACATTCGTAAATGGCACCACACCAAAACTCATACCCACATGACGCATGAGACGGAACACGGCCACTGCATACTCAAAATTACCGTTTTGCGCATTCTTGCGAATGCCGTTTTCCTTGAAGTTTGTAATTTGTCCCGACAGTCCCATATCGAAAATAAATGACAATGAGTCTACCGACGAATACGACGCAGGATTAAGATAGTTCACCTGGTTCGACTCGCGAAAACCAATGGCAAGACCATTCATGCCACGGTTGAAACCGCTGGTCTGATCACTCAGCAATCCCATACCGTATTGACTGTAAGGCGAATTTGTGCCGCTTTGGGCAAATGTTGCAGATGCGACGGCTACTCCGAGGAGAGCACTTGCTAATCTTCTATTCATCTAATTATATTAATAATGTCTACATGAAAAGGCTCATTTCACCTTTCGGGGTGCAAATTTATTGAAAAAAATCGAAATAAAGGCACGTAATATGAATAATATAAGTTATTTTTGCATCGTGAAACGTTTTAAAAGCATTCTTACCCACATTTTTGCCATACTGCTGCTTGTTTTTGGCTGCAGCATGAGCCTATTTGCATCGAACGACATGAGGACAGAATACCTGCAACATGCCGATTCTACCATTCATCTGGGACTGCTCACTTGTCAGCCATCGCAAGAGGTGTACAGCCTTTACGGTCATACAGCCATCCATTACATCAATCGTGACCGGGGCATTGACGTGGCGGTGAACTATGGCATGTTCAGCTTTAGCAAGCCTTATTTTATTCTTCGTTTTGTTTTCGGACTTACCGATTATGAGATGGGAGTACAGCCTTTCGATGATTTCTGTGCCGCTTATGCCTATGAGCAAAGAGGCATTACTGAGCAGGTGCTCGATATTCCAGCAGAAACAAAACTCGAGATAGCTGAGGCTATCGAGCGGAACTATCTGCCTGAGAACCGAGAGTACCGCTACAACTATTTTTACGACAACTGTACTACCAGAGCACGTGACAGGGTGTTGGGTAAACTAAAACCATACGTACAATACGAACGACAAGACAGTGGTCCATCGTTCCGTGACATGATACATGCCTACAACGAGGATCATCCCTGGGCACGTTTTGGCAACGACATCTTGCTTGGAGTAAAGGCCGACATGTCTACCACCGTGAGCGAACAACAGTTTCTTCCCGACCATCTCATGGCTGATTTTTCCACTGCAATTGTCAAGAAAGACAATCATCAATGGAAACTAGTAAAAGAAACCATCACTATCGTTCCGGCATTTAGTCAAACCATTACCGAAGAATTCCCATTACGGCCTCGTACATGTGCTATTCTGCTCTTATTATTAACTATTTCCGTTACTTTACTCGAGTATTTCACGAAGAAGCATTTCTGGGGTTACGATCTCTCACTGATGCTGCTTAGCGGTCTAGCGGGATGCATCTTATTTGTTATGATCTTTTCACAGCATCCCACTGTAAGCTTCAACCTACAGTTACTGGCCTTCAATCCGCTTCCACTTTTCTTTGCATGGAGAGCCGTCAGACGCATACGCAGTCATCAAAACGACCGTTGGTGGTTCTATTGGACCATTCTTCTGCTGCTGTTCTTCTGTGGAACTGTTGTCCAGCATTATGCTGAGGGCATGATGCTTGTGGCATGCTCTTTGCTCATTAGGTGTTGCACCCATTTAACATATTACAAAGCAAAACAATGAGGTACCGATATATATCAACAGCTATCTTGGCTACGTTGGCCACCACACTGGCCCAAGCTCAAACCATCGCCAACATACCCCGATTGGTTGTCACCATTGCGATAGACCAACTACGTAGCGATTTCATGGAACAGTTTGCCCCACTCTACGGGAACGACGGATTCCGGAAATTGCTTGCCGAGGGAAAGGTGTACAACGATGCCTATTATCCGTTTACGCCTGTCGACAGAGCATCTGCCGTAGCTGCATTGGCGTCGGGCACCTCCCCCCACTACCATGGCATCTCTGCCGCACATTGGCTTGACAGGCAATCGCTGCGCCCTATATCGTGTGTCGATGACAAACAACATGCAGGCATCTACACGCTCGATAGTAGTTCTCCGAAGAACCTGCTCACGTCAACCTTGGGTGACGAAATGAAAGTCGCCTCACAAGGTAGGTCCATTGTCTTCGGCATCTCACCTTTTCGCGATGCTGCCATTCTGTCGGCAGGGCATGCAGCCGACGGTGCCTTATGGATTGACGAACAGAACGGAAGCTGGTGCTCATCGGCCTACTATTTCCGCAGTGTACCAAAATGGTTGAACGAATTTGCCGTAACTCACAAATATACAGGCTATAAATTGTCCAGTGGCATCAACACTGCCGTCACCGACATGGCACTTGAATGCGTCCATAGAACCCAAATGGGTATCGATGCCACAACCGATCTGCTGGCACTGACCTACTATGCGGGTGCTGATGAGAAACTGACAAAACGGCAGGACATTTACAAAGGTCTTGATACAGATTTGGCAAGACTGCTCAAAACGATTGAAAGCAGGGTTGGCAAAGACAATGTGTTGTTTGTGGTGACTGCCACGCCATATACGCTTGATGACAATAGCGAATATGGTAAATACCGTATTCCCACAGGCACATTTTACATCAACCGCACGGCCAACCTGATGAATGTCTACCTGAGTGCCATCTACGGACAGGCACGTTATGTGGAGGGATATTACGGCAATCAAATATATCTTAACCACAAACTGTTGGAGGAGAAACGGCTGAGCATGAATGAGATTCTCAGCCGCTGCGAAGAGTTTCTCATACAGAACGCTGGTGTCAGAGACGTCTATACCATCCGTCGCCTGATGGCATCGGCCGACAGCCATACAGAAATGATTCACCATGGCTATAACACGGTGAATTGTGGCGACATCCTAATAGAGATTGCACCAGGATGGAACATTCAAAATGAGGATGTGCACCAGACCTATCAGTACCGTTCATCCACACCATCGTTCCCCATCATCATCTACGGAGCCGGAACGAAGCCCCAACGGGTGAACACATCTGTCACAGCCGACCGTATTGCACCAACCTTAGCCAGAGCTATTCGCATACGGGCACCCAACGCCTGCTCTGCCACACCTCTTGACTAAGTTACTCCATCTTAGCAAAAAAACTGCGAGTTTAGAAGATTTTGATTAGATTAACAATCAAAATCGTAATTTGCGGTTGATTTTTTGTAACTTTGCACCGTTTTTTTTAATTCGTAACAACAAAAACAAGATAAAAAGATGAATTTCAACAAATTTCTGAGGTCATTGTTCGGCGACAAATCCTCTCGTGACATGAAACTCATACAGCCTCTCGTTGAGAAAGTGAAGGCTGTATATCCGGAGATACAAGCTCTGAGCAATGACGAACTACGTGCTAAGACAAAAGAAATCCAAAAGTACGTACAAAATTCTGCTAACGAACAGAAAGAAAAAATAGCCCAGCTCAAGGCTACTATTGAAGATACCCCGCTCGACGAGCGCGAGGCCATCTTCAATCAGATTGACAAACTCGACAAAGAGGCGCTTGACATCTACGAAAAAGCCCTCAACGATGTCATGCCTGTGGCTTTCAGCATCGTCAAAGAGACAGCACGACGCTTTGCCGAAAACGTGGAGACTATCGTCACCGCCACCGATTTCGACCGCGAGTTGGCTGGCGATCCTGCCAAGGACTTTATCACTATCGACGGCGACAAGGCCATCTATCATAACCACTGGACTGCCGGCGGCAACGACCTAAAGTGGGAAATGGTGCACTACGATGTGCAGCTCTTCGGAGGTGAGGTACTTCACCAGGGAAAGATTGCCGAGATGGCTACGGGTGAAGGAAAGACACTTGTTGCCACCCTGCCCGTATTCCTAAACGCACTGACGGGTAACGGCGTACATGTGGTGACCGTCAACGATTATCTGGCCAAACGTGACTCCGAGTGGATGGGACCGCTCTATATGTTTAACGGACTGTCGGTGGATTGCATCGACAAGCACCGCCCCAACTCACCCGAGCGACGCAAAGCCTATCAAGCAGATATCACATTCGGTACGAACAATGAGTTCGGTTTCGACTATCTGCGCGACAACATGGCCATCTCGCCTGCCGACCTGGTACAGCGACGTCACAACTATGCTATTGTCGACGAGGTCGACTCGGTGCTCATCGACGATGCCCGTACTCCACTCATCATCTCTGGTCCTGTACCTAAGGGCGATGACCAGATGTTCGAGGAGTATCAGCCGTTGGTAGAGCGTCTTGTTGGTGTACAACGGCAACTGGCTACACAATACCTGGCCGATGCCAAACAGAAGATTTCTGAGGGACAGAAGCTCATCGACGCCGGCAACAAAAAAGATGGCGAGAAGATGCAGGAAGAGGGATTCCTCTCGCTCTACCGCTCTCATAAGTCGCTGCCGAAAAACAAGCCTCTCATCAAATACCTTTCTGAAGAAGGTATCAAGGCCGGTATGCTCAAGACCGAGGAATACTATATGGCCAACAACAACCGTGAGATGCCAAAGGCCGTAGAACCCCTGTACTTTGTGGTCGACGAGAAACTCAACTCGTGCGACATGACAGATAAAGGTACTGAATGGATGGCTCGTCAGGTGAACGATAAGGAACTGTTCGTGCTGCCCGATATCACGGCCCAGCTCTCTGCCCTTGAGAATGAAACCGACCTTACTGAAGAAGAACGTCTGAACAAAAAGGATGAACTGCTCAACCATTATGCTGTGCAGAGTGAGCGCGTTCATACCATCCAGCAACTGCTGAAGGCTTACTGCATGTTCAATAAGGACGACGAATATGTGGTCATCGATGGCGAAGTGAAAATCGTTGACGAGCAGACAGGTCGTATCATGGAAGGCCGTCGCTGGAGCGATGGTTTGCATCAGGCTGTAGAGGCCAAAGAGCATGTGAAGGTGGAAGCTGCCACACAGACATTCGCCACCATCACCCTGCAGAACTACTTCCGCATGTATCATAAGCTGGCTGGTATGACAGGTACTGCTTCTACCGAGGCTGGTGAGTTCTGGGACATCTATAAACTTGACGTGGTTGAGATTCCTACCAACCGTCCCGTTATCCGTAACGACCAGGACGACCGTGTATACAAGACACAGCGCGAGAAATATAATGCCGTCATCGACGAGATTATCAACATGCGTGTCAGCGGACGCCCCACCCTGGTAGGTACAACCTCTGTAGAAATCTCCGAGCTTCTCTCAAAGATGCTCAACATGCGTAAGATTCCTCATCAGGTACTTAACGCCAAACTGCACCAAAAGGAAGCCGACATTGTGGCACTTGCCGGACAGTCCACTCAAGGTTCTGCTTGGGTAGCTGCCGACGGACGTGCTTTCTGTGACAAACCATCAGCCCTGCGCTATAACGAGGAGCTTGCTGAAAGCGACAAGAAATATGCCGACATCGATCCCAGTCATGTAGATGAGGAGCAACGCTTGCTTGGTGCTGTCACGATTGCCACCAACATGGCAGGTCGTGGTACCGATATCAAGCTGTCGCCCGAAGTGAAGCAAGCAGGTGGTCTGGCTATCATTGGTACAGAACGCCATGAGAGCCGTCGCGTTGACCGTCAGCTGCGTGGTCGTGCCGGACGTCAGGGTGACCCAGGTTCTTCCGTATTCTATGTGTCGCTCGAAGACAAGCTTATGCGTCTGTTTGCGTCTGAGCGTATCGCCAGTGTAATGGACCGTCTCGGATTCAAAGATGGCGAACGTATTGAGAGCCCGATGATTTCCAGAAGCATTGAGCGTGCGCAGAAGAAGGTTGAGGAGAACAACTTCGGCATTCGTAAACGTCTGCTTGAATACGATGATGTGATGAACAAGCAGCGTACCGTTATCTATTCGAAGCGTCATCACGCCCTCATCGGAGAGCGCATTGGTATGGACATTGCCAATACGTTGTGGGACCGTGTGGTGAATATCATCGAGAACAACGACTATGAGGGCTGCCGTGAACAGTTCCTCAAGGTATTTGCCATGGAATGCCCCTTCACAGAGAAAGAACTCATTGAGAACAAGCGCGAGGAACTGCAAGAACGTGCCTTCAACGAGGCTATGGCCTCATTCACACGCAAGACCGACCGCATACAGAGCGTAGCATGGCCTATCATCAAGCGCGTGTACGAGGAACAAGGACAAATCTACGAGCGCATCATGGTGCCTGTCACCGACGGAAAGCGTGTCTACAACATTGCTTGTAATCTAAAGGAGGCTTACGACACAGAGTGTAAGAGTGTGGTGAAAGACTTCGAGAAGTCTATCTTACTTCACATCATCGATGACTCGTGGAAGGAAAACCTGCGCGAGCTCGACGAACTGAAACATAGCGTACAGAATGCCAGCTACGAACAGAAAGACCCGCTGCTCATCTTCAAACTTGAGAGTGTGAAGATATGGGACAACATGATCAACGGCATGAACAACCGCATCGTGAGCATCCTCATGCGCGGTGCTATTCCTGAGATGGCTCCCGAACAGGAGGTACGCGAAGCTGCTCCAGAACAACGCAGCCAGCGTTATACCGAGCAGAAAGACGACCTCGTGGACCAGAACCAGCAGGCTGCTGCCCGTCATGACACGCGTGAGAATGCACAAAGAGTGAATCGCACGCCCATCGTCAAGGACAAGTTGCCTGGACGTAATGATCCTTGTCCTTGTGGCTCTGGCAAGAAGTTTAAGAACTGCCACGGACGAGGAATTGTGTAGTGAGTAGGAGTTAAAAGGTAAAAATTAGGAGTTAAAAAGAAAGGGATATGATTACTATTACTGATTTACAGAAGCGGTTCGGTGAGAAGACAGCTGTCGACATCGACAACTTCATCATCAACGATGGCGACATACTCGGACTTGTGGGCAACAACGGAGCAGGGAAAACAACCCTGTTCCGTCTCATGCTCGACCTGCTGAAAGCAGACCGAGGTGATGTGACGTTTACATTCCCCAACTCGGAACAGTCGGTTAATCCGGCTAAGAATGAGGAATGGAAACAGTATACAGATGCTTATATCGACGAGGGATTCCTTATCGATTTTCTCACTCCTGAGGAGTATTTCTACTTCATTGGAAAGGTGAATGGCATGAGCAACAAGCAGGTGGATGAACAACTCATGCAGTTTGAGCATTTCATGAACGGTGAAGTGCTCGGCCAGAAAAAGCTCATCCGCAACCTCTCGGCCGGTAACAAACAGAAAGTGGGCATCATCTCCACCCTGCTCAACCAGCCACAACTCATCATCCTCGACGAGCCTTTTAACTTTCTCGACCCTACTAGCCAGAATGTGCTGAAACATCTCCTTGCCGATTACAACAAAGAGACGCATGCCACCATCCTCATCAGCAGCCACAATCTCGCTCATACCGTCGACATCAGTTCACGCATTGCTTTGTTAGAGCATGGTGTCATCATCCGCGACCTGCCGAACCAGGGTGGTAGTGCAGATGCAGAGTTGGAAGCATATTTCAATTCTTAGCTTCTGACATCAAACCCTTTTGAAAGAATGCCCAAAGAGTTAAGTATCCGAAAGCGATTAGCTCTCGAGCTTGCCGCACGCATCAGCAGCAACATCCGTAGGGAACATCCCCTACGGCAATTGTTTTGGGAGTGTACGCTCAAGTGTAATGTCGCATGCCGCCATTGTGGCAGCGACTGCCGAAAGTTGTCGGACACCATTGATATGCCTCGCGAAGACTTTTTTCGGGTGCTTGATAGCATTGCCAGCAAAACCGATCCCCATCGTGTCTTCGTCACCGTCACTGGCGGCGAGCCACTGTTGCGCGATGATCTGGAACGATGCGGCGAAGGCATATACTCGCGGGGCTTTCCTTGGGGGATGGTTACCAACGGGTTAGCACTCACACCCGAACGCTTCCATTCCTTACGCCAAGCTGGCATGCATAGCATTACTGTAAGCCTCGACGGACTGGAAGAAAACCACAATTGGATGCGTCGCCACCACGACAGCTTCAGATGTGTTGACCGGGCACTCGATCTTTTTGCCAAGCACCCTTCCATTGCCTCCGATGTCGTTACGTGTGTCAACCAACGCAACTACGAGCAACTGCCTGCCCTGCGCGATTATCTCATTTCCAAAGGCATTACCCACTGGCGCATCTACTCCATCTTTCCTGTTGGCCGTGCTGCCAACGACCCGTCTATGCAAATCAGCGACACGCAATTCCGTGGCATGCTCGACTTCATCAAACAGACGCGTAGCGAGGGACACATCATCGCATCATACGGATGTGAGGGATTTCTCGGGCGCTACGAAGGTGAGGTGCGCGACATGTTTTTCGACTGTCAGGCTGGCATCACTGTGGGTTCGGTCATGGCCGATGGTTCTATTGCTGCATGTGCCAGCATCCGTGCCGATTATGCCCAGGGCAACATCTACGAAGATGATTTCATGGACGTATGGGAGCATCGCTATCATCCTTACCGTAACCGCCAATGGATGCACACGGCAGAGTGCGCTGACTGCAGTTACTGGCGTTATTGTCATGGCAACGGCATGCATCTGCGCGACGCTGAAGGTCATCTTATGCTCTGCCATCTTAAACGAATACAACATTCTTCCGATTAGAACGATCGAGGAGCGAGAAACGAGCGGAAGAATGTTAAATTTCCTTTATTCTCCTCATTATCCACTTTTTTTCAGTATCTTAGCACCAACAAACCAACAATCTGTCCAGATGAAAAAATATCGCAACACCATCAATATCATTTTCTCGGCCATTATTGTGGCTTTGGGCTTTGGCTCTTGCGTGTCGCAAAAAGCATATCAGGCTGCCAAACAAGAGATTAATGACTTGAAATCTGAGAATCAGAAACTCAGAGAAAAGAATATCGAGCTTAATCAGAGCATCGAGAACATGGAACGTGCCATCATCAAATATCGCCGTAACATGGAGGAGCGCAAGGTCGTTTATGGCCCGCGCCCCACAAGTTATATCCAGAAGTCAGAACTCAAAGAAGGAGAATAACCACCTATTCTCACCTCTCACTTCTCTCCTCTCACCTCTCACTTCTCTCCTCTCACCTCTCACTTCTCACCTCTCACCTCTAAGAATTCCGCCTCTACGATGCGGAGTTCACTCTTTGTCTCACCTCCATTCTTGGCTTTAAAGAGGTCTAGCTCGCCTGCAGCGGGCTCGGCCACTTCCACGATGCCACCAAATGCATCACGGTCTTTTCCAGCTCCGCGCAGACGTATCGTAATCTCATTGGTCTTCACCCGCTTAGTGGGTTGAAGGTGTATATAGCCAAGGCTACGGTCAGTCTCGCCACTCCAAATGAGCTGTTTCCCGGCATAGACTTCCAGCGGATAACTGCGTAGGCGCCAACCGGTAAGTTTCAGACAGATATCGTCTACTACGGTACGACGCTCCAGCTTGTAAGTAATCCAGGCCGTAGACAGACGTCCGTCATTTCGCCACTCCGATAATTCGTTATCATCATAACTGTTTTGGACAGTCTCCGTGTTACAGCTAGCTGTAGCCGATACGATACGCACGGCCTGAGCCTGCTCCTTATACGACGGTGTGCAAGGCGTTTCCCCTCTCGTGAGATTCCCCTTCAGCGTCAGGGCCGGCAACAGGTTGGTTGTTACAGGCTGTGTGCGCAGGGTCACCTTCACAGGAGCGCCCAACCCGTCGGCATAAGCATATACTGTCATCTCTCCTGCATTCGTCGTACTACGCACCAACACTCGGTTGATACCACACTCCACAGGCAAACTAGTGGCCAACACATAGTTGTCTGACATGTTTTTCTTGTTGGCGGCATCCAGCAAAGTCTTGTCACGTGCACCTTCTTCCACCAGATAGTCTTTGTTGTTACGCGTAGCCAGTCCTCCGCGCCACCTTCCTTCACCCGTCAGTGTAAAATGAATCATCCGGTCATCCAGCGGACAGCGTCGTCCCTGTTTGTCAACCACCTCCACTTGTACAATGGCCATATCAGCACCATCTGCCTTAAATCCCTCAGGATTCTCGATGGTGGTAAGACGCAGGTGATGGGGCTTTCCCGCTGTCTCTATGTGATGAGAACTAAGAACTGTTCGCTGCTCCCCGTTGGCATGAGAGTTATATTTTCCTACAGCCTCTAGTTTACCAGGTTCATAGACAATGTCTCTGAATGTGAATAGATAGCGGTAACTTTGCTCACCCTTCCCCAGTGAACGCCCATTAAGGAACAATTCTACCTCATCGGCATTGCTGACCACATATACGCTTTTCTTCACTCCATTCCCGTTGTCGTTCCCATTTTCGTTCCCGTTCCCGTTAACGTTATCGTTATAATTCCAATGACCTATAATATAGGTACGAGGCTGTTCGTCATCTACCCATCCCGTCCACATCACTTGATGGGCATAGAAGGCATCTTTTGGAATACGCATGGGGTCGGTCACCCCACTCATCCGGTAGTTCGACTCTCCCCGGTGGTGGGTATTGGTGTCTGAGAATACGATCTTCACTCCACCACTGCTCACACGAGTGCCTGTGCCAGGACGCTCGCGCCAGTAGTCATACCATCTGTGCACCATCTCGATGGCAAACTCATCCATATTATGATTGTACTCCCGTGCAGGTTTACCCCTGTAGAGCGGCCCGTCGCCTTCTTGATGGTAAGGATAACTGTAGTTGTCCCAATATTTGCGCAACCCCTCATCACGGCAGTACTCCATGGCCCACATAGGATGTTTCTTCGACTTGTTGATGTATAGCATCTCACCGCCATATTCAGCCTCATCGATGTCCAACATCTCGCGTGAACCGATAGCACGGCCGCCATGCGGATCATACTCGTCGCGTATCTTCTTCATCTCTATCATGTGTTCGCGCGATATGCTCTCGTTACCACACTCATAGAACACGATGCTCGGATTGTTGCGGTTGTAAATAATAGCATCGCGCATCAGTGCCTTGCGCTGTTCCCATCGTGCGCCCATCACATCTTTCTCCGCATCACCGGCAGGCATTGCCTGTAGCAGTCCCACGCGGTCGCACGACTCTATATCTTGTTTCCACGGAGTCACGTGCATCCACCTCACCAGGTTACCCCCCGACTCCACCATCAGTCCATTGCTATAATCGCTCATCCATGCCGGAACGCTCAGTCCCACGGCAGGCCATTCGTTGCTGGTGCGTTGTGCATAGCCATGCACCATCAGGCATCGGTCATTGAGCCATATTTTACCTTCACCAAAGCGTGTCTTACGGAAGCCCGTGCGCGTCACTACTTCGTCATGTTGTCTTCCTAAGTTCATCGGTTTCAAGTCGGCGTCGCCCTCTGCCAAATACGTCGCCACCTTATAAAGATAACCATATCCCCACGACCAAAAGTGCAGCCCGCTCAACTCGCTTTTCGAGCTTACGATGCGCCTGTCACCAGATTGCAAGGTCACGCGTTCGCCAGGAATAATGGCCACTACCTCATTGTCGGCATTCACCACTCGGGCAAACAGGCTGAACGTCCGAGGGCGGGAATCTTCGTTCCTCACCTCCGACTCTACGTGCACAACTGCTTTCCTATGGGCAATATCAAAGTCTGTGGCATAGACATACGTACCCGTCGTTCCCAGATTTGAGTAAAGAGGCAGCGTCTGGTAGAGCAGGTCTGTGACATGCAGATACACATTCTTGGGTATACCACCGTAATTGGCGTTAAAGTTCCGGTCGTTCCACTGGTAACGGCTGTCATATTGCCGTGAGCGATAGTTCCAGCTATTATCGCATCTCACAGCCATCACATTCTCTCCATCCACCACATACGGAGTCAAATCAAATCCGCATGCCATCACCCCGTTCTCACTATATCCGAGGTGATGCCCATTGAGATAGAAGTCTGCCCCTTGTCGCACGCCCTCAAACTCAATAAAATACTTCGCCTTTTTCTCGTCAACACGAAAATGCTTCCTATACCACACGATCGTGTCGGTCAGGTCGACAATGTCACGGGCAAAAGCCTCATCCTCATTGAAAGCATGCGGTAGTGTTACGCGCTGCCACTTGTGGTCATCATAATCCGATCGTGCCATGGCGGTATCATCACCCACATACAGCAACCATTGGCTATTGAAGTTCAGTTTCTGGCGCTCGACGGCCGAACCCTGCAGGCCCATCAGCATCAACAGGAATGAAAAGATGATTTTCGCTTTATTCATAATGAGATGAGTTTTTGATGTTGTTGGCAAAATTACAAAGAACAAATGAATCTATACTGTGATTTTTGTCTTTTTTTTCTCGAAAAAAATCCATTATTCCTCTTTTTTTCAGATGAATTGTGTAAGTTTGCAGACAAATCCATCTAAGCCATCACAATGAAAGCAATTTATTTGTATTACATCATAGCAGCCATCCTGCTTGTCGCATGCGGAAGAACGGGACAAGAGGAAACGGTTCACTTCGATGATGAGATTTTCAGAGCTTACTGCATAGGGCACTTCGACAAAAATGGAGACCATGAGATTTCTGTGTCTGAGGCGAAAGATGTCAAAAGCATCTCCATCATCACGGCCGACGTTGCATCAATGAAAGGCATTGAGCACTTTACAAACATGGAAACACTTGAATGCTGCGACAACCGATTGACACAGCTAGACGTGACACACCTTACAAAGCTCAAAAAACTCAACTGCGGCGACAACGACCTTACGCAGCTGGACGTGACGAACAACAAAGCGCTAGAACATCTCATCTGTTGTGCGAACAAGCTGACAAAACTAGACGTGAGCCAGAACAAGGCGCTCACCTTATTATATTGTGACAAGAACGACCTGACACAACTGGATGTGAGCCGGAACACCCAGCTGGTGCATTTGGAGTGCGACTACAACTACCTGACCAGCCTCAACCTGATGAACAACACGAAACTGGAGGTGCTGACATGCTATGAAAATCCCAATCTGAAGGACATCTGGATGAGGCATGACCAGCAATTGCGAATACTTTATACTAAGAATACCAAGGCCACCATTCATAGGATGCGTCATTCATCAAAGGCTCCATTCTGAGCGCACGGACGAGTCAGCGGCAACATGGAAAAATGTACAGAATATAGAGAATAATCCAAAAGACATTTTCGCGCACAGACAGTTACCTTAAAAAATGTTCTTTCAACTTGAATTTTAGACCTTCGCCTTTGCACTCTCCTATTTTTTTCATATCTTTGCCTACTACAAACAAACTCTAGACAAGAATCAAAAACAAGAATAACAAAAAATCTATGAAACGAACATTATTGACACTGACAATTCTGATGGCAGTCACAGGAGCCATGGCTCAGAAGGCCAATGACGTAATGCAGACACTGAGAAAAGCCAACAATTACTTCATGACGAAGTACAACGATCCCACTGTTCCAACAAACGTGAACAAGATACGGCCTAGTTCGCTGTGGACACGTGCCGTCTACTACGAGGGGCTGATGGCACTCTACGAGATTGACCCTAAGCAGGAATACATCGACTATACCGACCGATGGGCCAGCTTCCACAAGTGGACACCACGCAATGGTGTGAAGACCAACGACGCCGACGACCAATGCTGTGGCCAGAGCTATGTGGACCGTTATGTGCAGTCGGGTGGCGAGGAGAAGATTGCCATGGTGAAGCTGAACCTCGACAACCAGATGAAAGCCCGCAACCCAAAGGCCAACAACGAGCTGTACGGATGGTGGACATGGATTGATGCCATTCAGATGGCTATGCCGTTATATGCTCAGATGTACAAGGTGACGGGCGAGCGCAAGTATATCGACCATGCCATGAACATGTACAACTGGAGTCGCAACACGCTGGCTGGCGGATTGTTCAACGTGAAGGAAGGCCTGTGGTGGCGCGATGCCGACTATGTGGCTCCCTACCAGACACCCGATGGCAAGAACTGCTATTGGAGCCGTGGCAACGGATGGGTATATGCCGCATTGGTACGTGTGATGAACCAGCTGGACAAAAAAGACAAATACTACAAACAGCTGAAGAAGGACTTCATCTTGATGAGCGAGGCTATTTTGGCCTGCCAGCGCGAAGACGGACTGTGGAATCCCAGTATGGTGTCGCCTGCTGACTACGGCGGCAAGGAGCTCACGGGTACGGCACTGTTCCTCTATGGCATGAGCTGGGGCATACAGAAAGGAATCCTAAAGGCCAAGAAATACCGTCCGTCGTGCGACCGCGCTTGGAATGCGATGGTCAACGACTGTGTGCATGCCGACGGCTTCCTCGGATGGGTACAGGGCACAGGTAAAGATCCCTCGGCCGGTCAGCCATTGTCATACACCAAGATTCCCGACTTTGAGGATTACGGCACGGGCTGTTTCCTGCTGGGTGGCGTAGAGTATTACAAATTGATAATTAATAATCGATAATTGACAATTGATTAGAAAGAAGAAGCAATAAATATGGTCAAAACATATCATTCAAAAAGACGAATGGGAAAAGAGGCGATGCAGTGGTCACTCGTTGCAATCGTCTCTCTTCTCACCTCTTTATTCTCGCCTTTGAACATCCACGCACAACCCGCATGGCCTGCTGCATCGCAAGAGGCAAAAGCCGGCGCACGGTGGTGGTGGCTGGGCAGTGCTGTTGACAAGAAGAACATCCAGTGGAACATGCAGGAATATGCCAAGGCAGGTATTGGCTCGCTGGAAATCACACCTATCTACGGTGTGCAGGGCAATAAGCAGAACGAGTTGTCGTTCCTTTCCACGCCTTGGATGGAAGCACTGAAATTCTCAGAGCAGGAGGGACAGAAAAATGGCATCGCCATCGACATGAGCACCGGCACTGGTTGGCCTTTTGGCGGTCCCAACGTCCCATTGGAAGAGGCAGCCTGCAAGGCCGTATTTGTCGATACTACGCTTACGGGCCGGAAATTCAAGAACATCGACCTGTCAGCACCTGCCAAGGAACAGAAATATGCACGGTTACAGAAGGTGATGGCTTTCCCCATCACGCCTTTAAGTTCGTGGACAGCCAATGAAGGCATCGACGTAACGGCTTTCATGAAAGGCAACAAACTGACGTGGAAAGCGCCAAAGCTGAAAATCAAAGCCGACGTCAACTGGCGGTTCATCGCTCTCTACATCAGTCGTACACGTCAGCAGGTAAAGCGTGCTGCACCTGGCGGACAGGGATATGTCATCGACCACTTCGACCGTCTGGCCGTGAAACACTATCTGGAACGCTTCGACTCGGCCTTTGCAGCCTCGGGCACTCCCTACCCTCACAACTTCTTCAACGACTCATACGAGGTGTATGGTGCCGACTGGACACCCACGTTGCTCAACGAGTTCGCCAAGCGTCGCGGCTATCAGTTAGAGAAACGTCTGAACTTCTTACTCGACGGTGAGAGCCAGACCCTTTCCGACTACCGTGAGACGCTGGGAGAGATGTTGCTGGAGAACTTTACCCAGCAATGGACCGCATGGGCACACAGCCATGGAGTGAAGACACGCAACCAGGCACACGGCTCACCCGCCAATCTGATTGACGTGTATGCCGCTGTAGACATTCCCGAGATTGAGGGCTTCGGCCTGTCGGAGTTCGGCATCAAAGGACTGCGCAAAGATCCTGGTTTCACCAAGAAGAACGACAGCGACGTGTCAATGTTGAAATATGCCGCATCAGCAGCTCACATCACCGGCAAGCCACTGGTGAGCAGCGAGACCTTCACTTGGCTGACAGAGCATTTCCGCACCTCCTTGTCGCAGATGAAACCCGACATGGACTTGATGTTCACCTGTGGCGTCAACCATATGTTCTTCCATGGCACCTGCTACTCGCCCAAAGACGATCCCTGGCCGGGATGGAAGTTCTATGCCAGTGTCGACATGAGTCCGACAAACAGCATCTGGCGTGACGCACCTTATTTCTTAAAGTATATAGAGCGTTGCCAGAGCTTCCTGCAGATGGGTAAGCCCGACAATGATTTCCTGGTATACCTGCCCGTGCGCGACATGTGGCAGCAAAAAGGCAAATCACTGCTTATGCAGTTTGACATTCACTCGATGGACCAAAAGGCGCCCGAGTTTATCAAGAGCATACTGGAAATAGACAAGCAGGGATACGACTGCGACTACATCAGCGATAAGTACCTGCTGACCACAACGTATAAGAACGGCATGCTCGAGACTGCTGCCGGCACACGCTATAGCGGACTCATCATCCCCGGTAGCGGACGCATGCCCCAAGCACTGAAAGAGCATCTGGAGGCATTGAAGGCACAGGGAGCACATATCATCTACGGCATCAACGACACTGAGATGAAGAAGGCCGCCAAGCCCGAAATAATGCGCACCAAACTGGGACTGCGCGCCATCCGTCGCAGCAACGCCACAGGTCATCACTACTTCATTGCCAACCTCACGCCCAACGACGTGGACGAGATGATTGCTCTGACGGTCGACTTCAACGACGCAGCTCTGTTCAACCCCATGACGGGCGAGATTCATCAGGCATCCATAGATGGTAAAAAGGTGAGAATCAGCCTGCGGTCGGGCGAGTCGGTTATCCTACAAACCTACAAGAAGACTGCCAACTGGAAGGAACTAAAGCCCTCAGCACCCATCACTCCCCATGAGGCACCTATCACGCTTGGCAACAAGTGGACCCTCGCATTCGTGGAGGAGGCACCCAAGGTGGAACAGACATTCCAGTTAGATAAGGTGCAGACCTGGGAGACACTCGACAACGATGCCGCCAAGGTGACCATGGGCACGGGTGTTTACACCACCACTCTGACACTCACCAAAGCACAGGCCGAGAAGCAATGGACCATCGACCTGGGCGATGTGCGCGAGAGTGCACGGGTATATATCAATGGCACATTCATAGGCTGTGCCTGGGCCGTTCCTTATGTTCTCGACACAAAGAACACCCTCAAGGCTGGCAACAACGAGATACGCATCGAGGTGACCAACCTGCCGGCAAACCGCATTGCCGATTTAGACCGTAAGGGTGTGAAGTGGCGCAAGTTTAACGAAATCAATATCGTGGACTTGAACTACAAGAAGACAGGTTACGAGAACTGGACACCAGTGAAGAGTGGACTCAACTCTGAGGTGAAGCTGGTGGAGAAGTAAGGAAGTGTAGGAGTAAAGGACAATAGTGAAAATAAAAGAAATACAGACAATGAGAAAAATAATCATGATGCTGTTGATGATTACCGCTGTAGTGGGCGCAACAGCACAAGAACGACAAGTGAAAAGCCTAGCCTTCGGATGGGAATTCCGATTGAACAACGAAGGAGAGTGGCGCAAGGTAAACCTGCCACACGACTTCCAGATTGAACAGCCATGGGTGGCTCCTGCCGCTGACGAGAAGGCCGACAACACCGATGTGGCAGCCAACATCAAGAGCCGCTTGTCGAGTCGCGGATTCAAGGAGATGGGCAAAGGCTACTACCGTTATCAGCTCACTCCTACCGACGACATGAAGGGCAAGCGCATCTTGCTCGACTTTGGCGGCATCATGTACACGGGCGATGTCTATCTCAACGGAAAGCGCATTGGCGGCACCGACTACGGATATGTGGGCTTTGAGATTGACGTCACCGACAAGCTGCAATGGGGAAAAGCCAACGAACTGGCCGTTATTGCCGACACCCGCGAGCCTAACAACTCGCGATGGTATACCGGTGGCGGTCTGTTCCGCGACGTGAAACTCATCACCACAGCCAAAGACCTTTATTTTGCCCGCCATCCACTCTACATCACCACACGCGACAATCGCTTTGTCAACATTGCAGCAGAGTTCACGAACCACACCAAGGCGAAAGCCATCGACATGAAGGTGAAGGTGATAGCTCCTGACGGACAAACGGTCTTTGAGGGGAAAAGTACACGCAAGCGCAACATGCCCACACGCACATTAACCAACCAGGTTCCAGAAATAGAGATTCCCCATGCACAATTGTGGGATACCGAGAACCCGAATCTCTACACCGTTGTGGCTACGCTCTTGCGGGAAGACGGAACAGTGGCCGACGAGGTGAGCGGACAATTTGGCATTCGCACAGTTGAGATTGGTCCAAGTTTCGGACTGAAACTCAACGGCAAGAAAGTGCTGCTCAAGGGCTATGCCAACCACCACACCCTCGGTGCACTCGGTGCAGCCAACTATCCCCGTGCCATCGAGAAGCGCCTGCAGCTGATGAAGCAGTTCGGCATCAACCATGTACGTACCTCGCACAACCCCTACAGCCGCGAGTTCATCGAGTTGTGCGACAAATATGGCCTCCTGGTGGTCGACGAGCTTTACGACAAATGGACACGCCAGCACACAGGCGGACGCGTAGACTTTGAACAGCAATGGCAATATGATGTGCCTGAATGGGTGAAGCGCGACCGTAACTCACCATCGGTAGTGCTCTGGAGCCTGGGTAATGAGCTACAGCAAGATCCCAACCAGCCATTCAACGACTTCGGTGTGACAATGTACAAGTTGATGCGCACCCTACTCCACCGTTACGACTCCACACGACTCGTCACCGTTGCCATGCACCCACGTTACCGCAACTGGGACACCGACTCGCTGCCCTGCGAACTGGCCAAGGTGACCGACATTCAGGCCTACAACTATCGTTATATGTATTTCCCTGGTGACGGACGACGTTTCCCATGGATGACATTCTATCAGAGTGAGGCCAGCATTTCCGCCATGGGTCCCAACTACTTTGAGATGAATCTCGACAAAGTCATCGGCTCAGCCTACTGGGGAGTCATCGACTATCTGGGCGAGAGTCAGGGATGGCCTGCCAAGGGATGGGCACAAGGTGTGTTCGACATCTCATTAGAACCCAAACCAAAGGCTTACTTCATGCGTTCATTCTTTGTTCCCGACGAGCCAATAGTAAAAATAGCCGTCATAGACTCTAAGGGCGACATGATGTGGAACGGTGTACAGACAGGCAACGACGGCTTGAGCGACCATTGGAACCGCAAGCCAGGCTCAAAGCTTTCGCTCTATACATATACCAATGCCGATGAGGTGGAACTGCGACTCAACGGAAAGAGTCTTGGAAAGAAAAAGAATCCGAAGGACGACCCGAAGCATCGCAACCAAATCAGATGGGACAACATTCAATATGCTGAAGGCAACCTGCTGGCTATTGCCTATAACAATGGTAAGGATGTGGCCCACAACAAGATTGAGACTGTAGGCAAGGCCGTGAAGCTGAGTGCGCTGGCCGATGCCACAGAGTGGAAGGCCGACGGCATGGACCTGATGCACGTACGCGTGGAGGCCATCGACAGTAAGGGTCGTCGTGTACCCATGGCTCAAGATGAGCTGACCTTCGAGGTAGAGGGCGACGCCCAAATCGTAGCTGTCACCAATGGCGACATCAACTCCGATGAACTGAACGTGCAGAACCACCGCCACCTATGGAATGGTTCGGCCATGATCATCCTTCGTGCTGGCCGTACACCATCAAAGGTCGTGCTGAAGACCAAAGCCAACGGCTTTAAGACCATCACCACCAAACTGGCCACACGATAATCACAGATTATTCCTCACAGTTACACAGGGCTATTGATAGTGCTTCTATCAATAGCCCCGTGTCCGTCAGTAGAACTATTTCTTGAGATAGTCAGCCAGTTTACTGCCAATCTCACGCAATCCCTTAGCCACGCTCTTGGCATTCGTCTTGGCACCCAACAGTGATGTATGGGTGTGGTCGTGCTTGAAATACTTCATGGCCTTCTCTTTGCTGCCACACTTCTTGTCAAGGAAATCGGCAGTGATGTTGTGCAAGTCAACAAACTCCACGCCTGTCTCCTCTACCACCGCGCGATACCACTTACCGTATGTATCGTTGCGTCGCTCAATCTTACCACCCGGCCACTCGTTACGTGGTGTCAGTGAGACAAGAATCGGCGTAGCGCCCTTCTCGCGCACATCATCGATAAATTTCTTCAGATACCATCCAAAGGAATAGACCACCACATAGTCGCCCGGACGGATGCCGGCAGTGACGGGCAGCGTCTTGTCTACCACATTACCATTATTCTTCACGGCCTTGTCGGTCATCTTATACACATGACATGTGTCCTTCGCGCTGGCAATCGAGCCACGGAACTTCGGTTTATCAATCTCGCCAATGTCATTATGGCCAAACTCTATCAACACGTAATCACCAGGCTGCAGACTGTTGTAGACCTTGTCCCAACGGCCCTCGGCCAGATAAGAGCGGCAGCTGCGCCCAGCCTGTGCCACATTCATCACCGTTATCTTCTTTTGGTCGAACACGTCGTAGGCCACAGCGCCCCAACCCCACATGTCGTCCTTGTCCTTATCCTTGTTCTTTACCGTACTGTCGCCTGTAATCCATACTACAGGCTTTCCATCGGTGCGGTCCACCTCATGGCGAGCCACGCCCATATTCTTCATCATAGCCTGCAATGGCTTGAGCATCGGATTACGGCTGTTCCACAATCCTTCTGCAGCCGATCGGGCATTCATCTCAGCACCAAACTTACTTGTGTGGATGTGGTCGCCAAAGAAGTGGTATTTCTCTTTCCACTTGCTGAAGCCATCCAGCTTCTGACCTGAGATTTCGTTTAAGTCAACAAACGGAACACCCTCTTCAGCAGCCACTTGCATCAGCCACTGTGTGTGAGGCTTGCGCACAATCTTACCGTTCTCGTCGTAAGCATCGCGCGGAGTCAGCGACATCAGGATGGGATAAGCACCGGCAGCACGAATATCGTCGATGTACTTACGCATATATCCGCCATAAGTATAAACCGTCTCCTGTTTGCCCGTCTCTTTGATGGTCACATTCAGTGTGTCGTTGCCCACACCAGGAATGCTGGCACGTGCACGTCCGCTGTCGTACGGCCCATTGTCGTTATGTCCAATCGACACCACCACCCAGTCGCCGGGTTTCAATGCCTGGCGGATAGGTTCCCACAGATTGTTATAGAACGTACGGCTGCTCATGCCCCCCAGGGCTTGGTTTTCCACCGTAATCTTGTTCTCATCGAAATACTGATAGGCAAAGTAGCCCCATCCCCACTGTCCGTTGTTTCCATTACCCAGCGTACCGTTGCGCATGGTAGAGTTACCTACCAGGAACAGCACGGGGTTATTGCCACGGCGTGAGCTGCCCGGCACAGGACGTGCTGTTTGAGCAATCTTTAAACTATCGAAAGTATTGTCAACCACCTTGTTGACATCATCCACACCTTTACGATTTGTCACTTGTGCGGTAGTCCCTAAAGCAAGGAACAAACATCCCGCTATAATAAAAGTCCTTTTATTCATCAATTTTCAATTCTCCTACACTGATTTACACGGATTTACACGGCGAATTATCAATTATTAAATAACCGGTCCGCTAGGCCTAATTATCAATTATCAATTGTCAATTATCAATTATAAATTAGTCTACGATGACTTTCCGTCCTTTATGAATATAAACGCCCTTCACCGACGGCTTGTCGATGCGCACACCCTGCAGCGTGTACCAAGCATCATCAGCCATCTCGTCAACCTCAATCGATTGGATAGCGGTAGTCACACCTTCGAATGACTTGATAAAGTCCGGCAGATAATAGCCCAGATGAGGCGGCTGGTTATAACCCACGTTCTGCCATGCCACGCCCATGCGGTATACGTGGTCGTGCATCAAAGTCGGTACACGATAGGTAGCAGCAGTAATTGTAGAATAGATGTTCAATGTGGCATCATCTGTAGTACTACGCAGGATCACTTCTTCACGCCAGTCACCGAAAATATCAGCAACCAAACAGGGTGTTGCTTTCGACCCATTACAAGATGCAGGGCTATTCATAGAAGAAAGAATCGCACGTCCAACACCTAATTCTTCCGGATTTCCATTGTACTTATATATATGCACATCATCCAGCAACTCATCATATTCATCATCATCCCAGTAAATACGGAAATTCTGACGAGGACCTTTTGAACCTACTTGCTCACCACTAATGGTATTAAACGGATTCTGGTTTCTACTGCTACTATCAAAGCCCCCGTATGCCGACCAGAACTCATATCCACGACTATCAGCCACAATATCAGCTGCACAGCCGCGTCCGTTGTCCTGTCCGCTCTGACCACCTTTCAACAAAATTTCACCTGTGGCTGCATCGTGCACATCCCAAGCATAAGTACCCTTGTCCTCATGAATATCAAATAGTTCCAAACCTGGTCTATCCGGATTTAGATCAGCCAGATGAATAGCATCACCATGTCCATAACCTACAGAATAGAGCAGTTTTCCGTCATCATCAACGGCAGCGGAACCCCAGATAATCTCATCCTTACCATCACCGTCTACGTCACCCACAGAAATGTTGTGGTTTCCATTACCATACATTGTGTTACGGCCTTCTTTAGCAGAAGAAACGGGTGCAGTAATCTTTGCAGACTCATTCATATTAGCATCAACGACACTGTATTGTGTCTTGGAGTCTGAACGATGCAACCATCGGTGCTTAAGTTGGGTGCCGTCAAAATCAACGGCCCACACATAAGCATACGTATAGTATCCACGAGTAAAGACACCACTAGGATTCGCATCCTGGCCACCCAAATATGCCACAGCAGCCAGATAACGCTCACCACGGTTACCATAAGTACCTTTATCACTCCTACCACTACGGTCATCCCAATTGTACGTTCCAGCAGCATCACTCAATTCAGCTTCCGCATTACGGTTGGGATAATAGGCAATTGTATGAATGGCAGCACCCGTCTGACCGTCAAACACCGTCAGATATTCCTGTCCTCCGTTAATTCGACCACCGCTCACACGCCAATCTTTCGTATTGCTGGCTGCCTTGATTCTATCATCGGTAGAAGCCTGATTAACATAATTACCCACACCATCCTTACTACCTGGAGCGGTCTTACAAATCAATTCGGCCTTTCCATCCTTATTGAAGTCATACACCAAAAACTGCGTATAGTGAGCACCAGCACGAATATTGTTGCCCAAATCAATACGCCACAACTTTGTGCCATCCAGTTTGTAGCAGTCAATATACACGCTTCCAGTATTTCCGCTACCGATGGAATTATCTTGAGAAGTAGATGGATCCCACTTCACAAAAATCTCATATTGCCCATCACCATCCACATCGCCCACACTACAGTCGTTGGGAGAATAGGTGTAGGACATTGGAGCAGAATCTTCATAATATGCTTCTTTATCACCATCCTTAGGATGATAGATACGCCAATCTTGAATGGTTCCGCCTGTAGGCCGGTCAAGTTTCAGCGTCATATACGTTTTATCCCACGGTGTAACTGCCTCTGTCGTGTCCACAGCTACACCGTCTTGCCATGTCACAACCTGGAACTTTGTGCTGGCATTACCCGAAACTTTCAAATTAGTACTATTTGTGTATTTTCGACCATTGGCATAAGCCTGACCATCGCGAAGAATAGAGAACACTGTATTGTTGTTATCCGTACCCAACAATCTCCAACTGAGAAAATAACTACCCGTCGTGGCAGTCTTAATCGCTACCAACCCACGGTCCAACTTCTCCATCTGACTGACAGGTGTGTCAGATGGCTTCTGTGCAAAGCCATTCAACACACCTGTCATGCATGCTAAAACAAATAAACACTTCTTTATCATATTTCGCATTTTATTTCACATAGAATTTCTTACCATTCTTAATATAAATGCCCTTCTTCAACGGCATTTCCACACGCTTACCATCCAGAGTGTAGATTTTGCCATCGTTCATGCCGTTCGTACGGATGGTCTGAATGCCTGTGGGCTGATCGGTTACGCGCAGCTTACCCTCTGGTTTCAGCAAGTCTGATGTATCCCAGTAGAGTCCTGCTGGCAGTTCAGGCAGGTTGATAGCCGTCGGAGTGCCACTTACGCTGCCTGCTGTCCAGAAAACAATCTCGTCACCAGCCGCCGGTTCGTAGGATCCACCCAGTTCAATGTTGATTTCACCATTCAACTGCAGCTCGCCTCCTACCGTCAGGTAAGAACGGTCAGAATTACGGTTTTGTTTACTATAGACTATCAGTTTCAGCTTTGAACCGGCATACATCATGATTGAATTCGTGGTGGTGACGCAACCGTAACGGCGAGACGAAGTAGGATGCCCTGGCATCAGGGTTCCACCTTCCATGAAGCGCACATTCGTTATCGTACCGATACCCTTCATCACAGCACTATCCTGAACTGTCACATTCGAGATAGTCATTAGCACAGTTGTCCCTGTATTATTCAGTATCACATCACCACCCTTGAAGGTATACTGCGATACGCCAGTGACGGCTTTGGCAAATGTCCAGCTTCCACTACCCACTTTCACGATTTTCGGACTGCTGGCAAATGTGCCTTTGTAATTCACATCTTCATTTAATGCGCCAATGGTCACTGTGCCCGAAGTAGACAAGACGCCTGCGCCTGTCAGATTGCCTAAGGAAATATTCTTTAATCCGCCAGCGAATGTAATACCACTGGGAATGTTCAGCGTAGCCTTGGGCAAACCTTTGTCATTATCCCAAGTAAACACAGGGTCATAATTCTTATCCTTTTTCTCGGTATTGGCAACTAACGTTCCTTCAAACTTGCTCCAGTCACCTTGCAGGTTGTTTCTTACCCAAGTGCCATAAACGTGAAGCGTGCCCTTACCGGTAAGACGACCGTGATAATCACAACGACCGTCAAGATAGACTTTACCCGTACAGCCTTCAGGAACCTCCCAGTTAGCATAACTATCCGAATAGGATTCAACGTTATAGGCATCATTGACCGTTACGTCAGAACCGTTAAAGACAATCAGGTCTGGCACCGAATGAGTATTTCCGGCTTCATTGATGTTTACTGTTCCTTCATCAACATAGAGTTTGTCGAAGGCATTGCCCGTGCCAAGAGATAAGGTGCCTTCACCCGTCTTATGCAACTCTGAAGAAGTCGTTGCATTCTGACGTTTCACAGCCCCGGTCTGATAGAAAGTCACATTCGTCGGAACCTCTATCGTACCACCATTCTTCTGTACGGTCACTTCATGTGTAGACTGGAGGGTCTCGCTGCCAGCAAGTGTGCCGCCATTCAAGTATATCTTGTTTTCAACACCTCCAAAGGCACCATAGTCCACGCCATCGTTGTTTGCCAGTTTGGCTACAGTTACTTTTCCATCATTCAGATAGGTTGCGCCCGTATATTTGTTCACATTGTCGAACACCACATTGCCTGAGCCATTCTTCGTAATCGAAGCATCACCAGAAATAGCCTTTCCGCTAATGGTATACTCCTTAGAACTATTGTTGAAAGTCAAGCTGGCAGGATAAACATCACGCACAATGTTGACAGTTGTTTGAGTGGCATTGTCATTGAACTCAATGGCATCACCCGAAACGAAAGCACTGATCGTGTTTCCGTTCTTAAAGTTTTCTGTCTCATTCAGGTTCCAGTCGGCATTCACACTGCCATCCCAAGTCAGCGAAGTGGCAGCGCGCAAGGCTTTCACCACAAGTTTCAGTTTGCCGCCTTCAAGCGTTATTTGGGCATCCTGACCTTCCAGTCCAGCCACTTCTATATCACTAACATTGCCATTCACCGTTCCTACCTCTCCAATCTCATAGGTACCTTCCAGAACGGCACCTGATTGTGGAACAATCTCAATCACCGGAGTGCTGTATTCAGGACCGTATTTCCAGTCTTTCTTTTCAATGGTCAGCGTGGTGGCCTTCAGTTTATCGGCAGTACCATTGCTGTTTACATCCATCACCAAACGGGCACCAAAGTTCAGTTTCAGTTCATTGGTCTCTACCGTACCAACCTTATTGGCACCACCCGGACGAAGCACAGAGGCATAGTCCATCTCGATACCTTTCTGGAACTTACCACCATCACTGTTCAGCTCGGCAAAGCGGTTCAGCCATACACGGCTGTTCTGCATGGTTCCGTCGAAGTTCAGCACACCAGCCCACACATCGGTCGGTCCGCTATAGGTCTGGGTGACATTGGGCAAAGTGAGAGCACCGTCACCCTGCTTCACCAGTCGCATGCTGCCACCAAAGGCACCACCTGTCAACGTGTGAGTATAGGATTCGTAATTAATTGTTGCGTCCTTGCCACTTGTTCCGTTCACGTCTGTTCCCTGTACCCAGCTGGGTGCATTGTCAAAGAAGATGTAAGGTGAAGCACCGTTGCTTACGCTCACGGTCATGTTGCCAGTCTCGCACATAATCACCTGCTGGTCGTCAGTAGCGCTGCCGATGCTGCCGCCATTCTTCACCTCCGTACGATCGGTCATGGTCAGAGCGGGAGGAGCCATCGTGATACCTTCCAGTTCGCCGATGAAATAACTAGTGTGAGGTGGCTGGTTGTAGCCGCACATCTGCCATACCATTGCCTGGCGATACTGCATATCATGCCACAACGTGTAGTTGCGCCATTCAGTAGGAATCACAGTTGTATAGATACGTACACGATTATTAGAAGTACGAGTGATGACTTCCTCACGCCAATCTCCAAACACATCACCTTGGTAGCAAGGTGTTGCCTTGGTATCGTTGTTGCAAATACTGCCTGCCAGGGTCTCAATATTGCCCTTTCCCATCTTGTGAATACGCATTGTGGTGTTGGCACCACTGCCGTTCAGGCTCTCCTCCAGCAGATCACCATCCCAATAGATACGGAAGTTCAAATCAAAATCAGTCGAGCTGATTTCTGGAATATGGTCATTATACACCGTACTGATGGGTCTGTCATGGCCTGATGCGCCAAGAGCGCCAGGATAATCATTAGAGAAATTACCACACATAGCACGTCCGTCATCACTACCCGGTGAACTGCGATAGTAAATCTTGCTAGTGGTGGCGTCGCGATAGTTATTGTTAGGACGATCCTCATTACAGGTGTAAATTTCCAAACCGTGTATATAAGGATTGAAATCGCTGCAGTGCTGGGCATCGCCATGACCGAGGCCTGTTGTAGACAGGCCACGACCATTATCATCAATCACCATCGAGCCATAAACAATTTCGTCGCGTCCGTCCCAGTCGACATCGGCAATGCCATAGTTATGATAACCGTTACCATACCAGGGTGATTTGGAATCATTACACTCCCAGCGCCAACGCTCGGTGAGCTGATGGGTAGAGGCATCCACATCGAATGCGGCAAACTTATGACGAGTATAGATGCCACGTCCCAGGAAGATGCTGGGTTTACGGCCATCCAGATAAGGAGCACCAAAGAAATATTTGCTCGAACGGTGACCATAGCCGTCGCCCCAAGCTTTCTCCAAATTGGTTTCGCCCGATTCCAGTCGCTTCAGCGGATAGTCCACCACCTGATAGGGCTTACCCGTCTCACCATTCATATAGACAAGATATTCTGCGCCGTCGTGGATAAACCACTGACCGCTGCTCGACGAGGCACGATAGTTTTTCGACTTGTCACCAATCACTTGTGTGGTACCGTCGGCCATGTGGATGGTTGTACCGTCGGCAGCACGCATCAGGGCCTCGGCCTTTCCGTCCTGGTCCCAGTCGTAGGCCACGATGTTGGTCTCGTTAAACTGGAAGTCGCCCAAGTTCGGTCCGCAGTCAATCCACCACAGCTTCTTACCATTCAGTTTGTACACCTCAATGACGTTATACTCTCCGTTGGCACCACCGCGAGGATAACCGGCATTGGCATCGGTGCGGTTCCACATCTTGATGATCAGCTCCAGTTCGCCGTCGCCGTCCACATCAGCCATACAGGCATCGTTGGGCTCGAAGGTGCTGGTGAGCGGACTATGGTCGGGCACAATCTCCAGATAGCTCTGTGCCCACGGAGTGACGGCCTTACACTGAGCCTGTTCCTTACCGCGCACCACGGCACTCACCGTATATTTGCTCGATGTGCTGCCACTGGCATCGGTATAGTTAGAGGTATTCAGCGGCGTAGCGTTCAGCTTCACTCCGTCGCGGTAGATGTTATACGTCACATCATAATACTCCTCGCCCATGATACGCCAGGAACAGAAGATGCCCGAACCAGTCTTTACAGCTACCAGTCCACGATCCAGCTTATCCATCGTACGCTGGGCGTTAACACTCATTGTCGCCATGACCAGCATGAGCAACATCAAGTAGAATTTTCTTGTCATTGTTATTAGTAATTTTAGTTATTAGCTTGATATCAAAAAAACGAAAGTGAAATTTCAATTGCAAAGGTACAACAAAAACAAGATATACAAAAAGAAAAAATGCGATTTAACCTATATTTTTTGACAACGTTAGAGAATTGTTATTTCACAACAAACTTCTTGCCGCCCCGGATGTAAATGCCTTTGGCTGTAGGTTTGTCTACACGAATGCCGTCGAGCGTATAGAAAGCATCCGAACTGTCATCCTTTCGTACTGTCTTGATACTGGTAACAACCGACTCGTAATCAAACTGATAACCTATGTTCAATGCGTATGCCTTCGAGGTGGATTTCAGCTTGAGAAATGTGATTTCAGGCAAGGAACCGTCGGCCTGACGGGCAGCTTTCAGCTGAGTGCCGTCAAGGCTCTCGAAGTCGGAATTTGTCAGTGTGACGGTGGGCAGGAACGTATTGTTTTCCAGCGTACAGAGGGTTTCGCTAATATACACATAGTTTGCAGTGGTACCACCGTACGAGAGATTGTTCTTCAGCACATGGTCGTAGCCATCCACGTCAACATTTTCATCGACCGACTTACGGTTCACCATATTAAAGCTACGTTTGTTGGCATAGGCTGAGTTGTTATACCAGTCGTTTCCACCTAGATGATGGTTGGCATAAATGCCATTCTGCTTGTTTTTCCAAGCAATACAGTTCTTGATGACATTGCGAGGGGCCTCGATGGTTTTGGTGATGGTGCCCATGCCGTAGCCGCCGCCTTTGATACCTGTACCGTCGCCGCGCGACACCATATTGGCATCATAGCCGTTCTCCCATGCCCAGCAGCTGTCTATCACCACGGCGGCATAGTTCGTATAGCCATCGTCGCTATTCCGCCATGCACGACAGCCTCGAATCACGTTATTGGCATGGGCAGCGCTGTTCAGATGGAATCCGAAACCGTCGCAGTTGCCTCCGGCACCGTTTTCCGACACGGGGTCGTAGTTGTTGTAGGCATCACAGTTAAGCACCAAATTGTTGCTTCCACGTGTGAAGTAGATGCCGATGCCCATTCCGTCGTGAATATTCACCTGTTCGATGATGCAATTACTACCCCCGCGCATGGAAATGTTCTCGCTCTGCGTATGTCCCGTGATGGTTACCTGAATACCTACGATGTCGAACTTTTTCAGCCGCCAGTAGTTGCCTTTCACATAGAAGCCACTAATACGCTTGTCGGCAGGCTTCACCAACGAGAGGTCGATCACGGCTTTCTCATTTTCATAGCCCGTGATGGTGATAGGCTTTTGTGCCGTGCCGCTGGCCGTCAGGTTATACACACAAGCATAGAGATTGCTCTCCTGATAGCCCATGATTTCAGCCTCAGTGGGTTTGTAGGTGCCTTCGCGCAGATAGATGGTTGTACCTGCGGTTGCTTTGCTGATGGCTTGCTTCAATGTGGCAAAGGGTGCATCGATGGTGCCTGTGTTCGAATCACTGCCCTGGGGTGACACATAATAGTCGGCAGCCTGAAGGGATGCTGCTACCACTAACATTATAAAAGTAAATAAATATCTCATAAGCGTTCGATTAGTTTGTGCAAAAATACAAAAAAGGGGCGAAAGCAGAAAGAAAAATTCCTCAATCTTCAAGTTCTCTTGAGGGATTTCGATTCTAAAGAGCTATTCTATGTTTCTAGAAGACATATTTACGGTTCGTAAACGATATGTTTACGCATCGTAAAAGTCATGTTTAAGAATTGCAAATAGCATATTTACGGTAGCCCAAAATTAGGTTGGTTACAACTACCACTTACAACCGTTGTAACTACCACTTACAACCGTTGTAACTACCACTTAGGTTGGTTGCATTTTTTCAATAAAAAATCTCCTGCCCACATGTAGCAGGCAGGAGATTCAAAATGAGTGTTATGTTGTCCTATTGAAGATATCAATTATTTCACAACGAACTTCTTACCATTCATGATGTAGATACCCTTCTGCAGAGCGTTGCCGTTCACACGTACACCGTTCAAGTTGTAGATAGGAGCATTGTGGTCAGAAATCACCTTCTGGTCAGCATTGAAGATTTCATTGATACCAGTGCCGTTCTTCGGTGAATAAACGTCAATACGACCAATAGCATCAGAAATACGATACAGACCAATCGGTTTGATACCCGAACGAATGGTGCAAGTATTCTCGATAAGATTAATCTCAGTCTTTACTTTCTCCTTCAACTCATCGATGCTGGCAACAGCAGGGTGATTAGAATCCTTATCACCACCATTACCGTAGTTTCCACCACTGTATGTAGCAGTATAGTCATTCTCTGTAAGACCCTCAATCAAGAAATATGCATTATTGATCCAGGCACCATCCATGGCATCACCTCTGCGACCTTCAGCCACCAAGCCAACACCCTGCCATACGTGCATATTCACAGTTGGAGAAGCGCTCTCAGTGTTGGTTTCAGCATTACCAACACAGAAGAATCCAGGCAGTGTAGCGCCATCGCCCTGAGTATCATATACAGAAGCCAACTTCGTGTACTGAGGAATTTCATTATATACTAACTTTGCAGGAGCCTCTGTACCAACGGTTGCTGCGTCAATACCATACAAACGTCCATAGTTAGCCCAGTTACCTGAAGCATTTCCATCAGCTGCAAATCCATTAGCGGTAAGTACAGCGTCTGTGAGATGAGCAAAGTTAATGCTCTTTTCTTTATTCTGAGTATATTCTACATCATTCACAATTGTGATAGAACTCTCGTTGTAAGCACGTGTTCCAACATGTTCACCTTCATTAATGAGAATAGTGTTAGCAGTCACTTTAACAGTACCCTTGCCATCAACTTTAATAGTTCCACCATTAGATACCTCCATATCAAATGGCGTACCAGCGCCATCGGGAGTAAATATAGCGCGCAAGAAAATTTGCGGAGCCAATGTTACTTGTGAGTTATCGATTGAAAGGCGATAAACCTTACCATAACCCTCAGAAACCTCATTGATAATATAAGTAGGCTCAACCAAAGTGATAGGAGTAGCATCCACATCAATGCTCACCACATCAGAAGTAGCGCTATTCATAGTTGTCCACAACTTCAATGTTCCAGAAGTAGCTACAGTAAAGTTGTGAATACCAGGGTCACCGTTCTCATTTTCTGCACTCCAATAATCCAGTTCTTTAGTTGTTCCATCAGGATACTCAATATGGAGAATCTCAAACTCACCAAACTTAGCCTGGAAATAACGCTCGTTCTGCCACAAGCTAGTCATCACAACACTAGGTTTGTTAGCAAAGTCGCCTTCTGCCTCAGCAGTAATTTTCAAATTTGAGAAAGAAGCATCACCCTGGCTACGAGCCATACGGACATAAAGGCCTGCGATCTTTGACTCTACACCTTCAGCAACAGTAGCAGTACCTTTTACAAGGGCAGCACCATCAGGGTTACCAGCCTCTTTTACTTGATAAGAAACAGAAGATCCATCCACATCAACATAAAGAGTATACCAAGCTCCGATAGGAAGGTTTGCAACAGTCTCTGTTCCGTTTACCTTGAAAGTATTAATAGGATCGAGCGTTTGACCTTCACCTTGTGGCTGGAAGAAATCGAGCACATAATTCTCAGTCAACTGAGCATTCTTTGTAGCATCAATAGAACCTGCACTTGTTGAAATGAATGAAATTTCAAGACCTTGATAACGAGTAGGGTCAGTAGCATTCAGACTAGCAATTTGATAGTCCATCTGCAAAGAGTACTTTGTAATGCCATCAAAAACATCGCCCCAAGTAGTAATAGCACCACGGTTACCACCGCCACCATTCTTCAAAGTGTAATAAGAACCTTCAACGTCAGAGGTGACTGAAAAAGTAATGTTTCCATGCCCAGTCCAGTTACCGGTCTTGTAATCATCCCAAGCATAGAGTGTTCTGATTACCTGCGCATTAGCACCAAGCGTTAAAGCAAAGAGTGCTACCATTAATAGGTAAAATTTTCTCATAAATTTAAACGTTTAAAATTAGTAATATTGGTTATTTGTTGATTAGCGTTTTTGATTTCGCCGGTAAAGATACACATTATTTATGAAAGCACATCAGCGTTTATCAAATATTGATGTATTTTTATCATTTTAGCGAGTTTATAAGTGCGTGCAAACTCAGTACGATGGTGCGTACTGAGTTTGCCTTGCACTTGCTAATTATCAATTGTCAATTTTCAATTGTCAATTAATTCCAGCCTGGGTTCTGCTCAATCAAGCCACCCGACTTAGCCACCTCTGACTGAGGAATGGGGAAGAGATACATCTTATCGTCCCACTGACGAGTATTGTTCACACGTCTGTAAGAATAAGTATCGTCGGCATTCTTAGTGATTTCCATCCAAACAATGTTGGTGAAATACTGAGGAGCCTCTTTCCAACGACGAACATCGAAGAAACGGTGACCCTCGAAAGCCAGTTCCACAAAACGCTCATTCTTGTAGCGTGTCCAGAAGTCGCTGTTGCTCATGCCAATCTTAAAGGCAGGCATGTTGACGCGCTGACGAGTCTTGCTGGCAGCCTCACGAGGAGACATGGTAAACTCGCTATTGGTGAAATCAGCGGCATTGCTGTTACCCTGTGCCTTTGCATACTGGAAGAGACACTCAGCATAGTTCAGGTAAAACTCGCCCAGACGGAAGGTCAGCCAAATGTGATAGAAAGAGTTGGCAGCCGACGAACGAAGAATCGTTGAGCTGTTGCACCACTTCTTCAGATAATAGCTGGTAGGTGTGGCATACGAATAAGTAGGACGGCCATTCAGTCCACCCACATAGGTCTGCAGGGGCACGTTGCCATTGTTGTCGTAATAGTCTTTCGGCCAAGCCTCGCCGTTGTGAGCAACGGTAAGAGCCAGACGTGGGTCACGATTCTGGAACATATCGTCACCGTCTTGAGCCGTGCCGGCAGCAACAGCCTCAGCCCATGTTGAACCATCGCGCATGTCGTAAGCATCAACCAGGTTCTGTGTGGGGCAGTTCAAACCTTGAGCACTCTGATAGCCTGCAGGGAAGTTGTAGGTCTCAAAGGTGCGTGCGGCAGCATAGCGACGGCCGAAGATAATCTCAGCACTAGGCTCAGCATCGCTGTAGCTGGTGTTCGACCACAAAGCATCGTAGGTAGCAGAGAGGTGCTTCTTAGCAGCAGTGCAAGAGTCAATCAGCGCCTTGCAAGCCTGAGCAGCTTTCAGCCAACGCGAAGCGTCGTTGCTCTCGTTGAACAACGGACTGGCATGATACATAGCAGCACGGGCACGGAGAGCCATCACGGCAAACATGTTGGCGCGACCAGTCTCGGGCACACCAATGGCCATATCGCCAAGGTTGGTATAGTCCTTCACGATGCTGTCCTGAATATCTTCGCACTCACTGTCGATAAACTGGAATACCTCATCGGCAGTAGAACGGGTCAGGGCATTGCTCTCTGCAGCCGACATGGTGTGCGTCTTCATAGGCACACCGCCATACTGACGGGCCAACAGGAAGTAGAAGTAGGCACGTGCCCAGCGAGCTTCGAAACGATAGTTGTTGTAACGGAACATCTGCTTCGCATAGTCGCTGTTAAGCACCAACTCGTCGAAAGTAAGACCCTGGAACTCGTCGAGCACTTGGTTGCAATACTCGATACCATCGTAGCAGGTTGTCCACATAGAGCCTTTGGCATTAGCCGGACTCCAGGCACCATTGTAGAAGTCTTCTATCTGATTACCAGAGAGTGAAACCTGACTCTCATCGGTAGCCGAACCGAGAACCGCACCACTATAATTGCCCCAGTCACCATCAAGGTCGTTGTAGATACGGGTCATCAGACCACCCACGTAACTAAAGTTGCGTGTTATGTAATCCTTCTCGTAAATATTATATTCGTTGTACTCCATCTTGTCGTTACAAGAGGCAAGGGCAAGGATGCCGAGAGCACCACAAATGATTCTATTCAGTTTCATAATCTTCATTTTTCTATATACTGGGTTCAATTAGAAAGTAACTTGCAGACCAACAGCGACACTCTTTGTCAGAGGCATCACTGCACCGTAGGATTCTGCATCCACATTATCAATATGATCGAAGCAGAGCAGGTCGATGCCACGAACATATAGCTTAGCAGCATTCATGAACTTGGTCTTCTCCATGAGAGTCTTCGGGAAGTTGTAGTATACTTCCACATTGCGCAATTTCAGGAACGAGCGGTCGCGCAGCCAGAAGGTACTGGTCTGATAGTTGTTGGCATTGCTCGTAGAGCTGAGGCGTGGGAACTCTGCATTAGGATTAGCAGGTGTCCAACGATTATCGTAGACATGCTGTGCAAGAGAGGTGTTGCTTACCAATCCATGGTAGTAGCCAGCAGTGTTGAGCACTGCGCTGTAACGGCCTGTGCCTTGGAACATGGCATCGAAACCGAGTCCTTTGTATTCTGCTCCAAGATGGAATGTGTAGTAAATCTCAGGGCAAGCAGTGCTGTAACCAATCTTGCAAACATCGTTAGCATCGATCTTCTGGTCCCCATTCACATCCTCATACTTGATATCGCCAGGATATACGGTAGAGAAAGTCTGCGTAGGACTATTGGCAATATCGGCCTCGTCACGGAACAAGCCAATGGCCTTCAGTCCGTATGTAGAGCTAAGAGGATTGCCTGTGCGGACAAGATTCTCGAATACGCGAGGCTCTTCTGCCTGCTCTTTAATCTCGTTCTTATTGAAATTGAATGTTCCACCAATATTGAATGTCACATCACCGAACTTCTTAGTATAGTCGGCACTGATTTCAAAACCGTAGGTGTTGACCTCACCGTCGTTCTCGTAAGGAGCTGTCAGACCGAGCACGGCAGTATATTTACCTGCTGCATCGACCCAGATATTCTTACGCTGCTGATAGTAGCCGTCAATCTCGATGTTCAGTCCGCCAAAGAGTGTGGCATCAAGTCCGATGTTATACTTGTAGGCCTTCTCGTGCGTTGGATCGGCAGTTGCCATCTGTCCGAGATAGGTGCGTCCGAACTCAGAGTCGTAACCAGAGTTAAACACATAGGTCACACCGTCCATGACATAAGCCTGCTTGTAGTATGTCCAGACATTGTCGCCAGGCAAAAAGTCGGCATTGATGATACCGGCACTTGCACGGAGCTTCAAGAAATTGATAGTGGGATTGTCTTTCAGGAAATTCTCATTAGAAAGCACCCATGCCAAAGAGAGCGTTGGCGAGAACGACCATTTTGTGCCAGGAGCCAAACGGCTGCTTCCAGAGTAGACTAAAGCCAAATCGGCAATATACTTATTGGCCAAAGCATACTTGGTGAACCAGCTCACATTCTGACGATAAACAGTAGTGTTGACACCTGCGCTGGCGCCTGTGCTGTAATCGCTGAACTCATAGTCGTACTTCAACTGAGAATATACATAGTTGTTCTCATTCAGCTGACGGTCGAAATTGAAGGCAGCATCGAAATGGAAACGACGATTCCAGATTTCAGTAGAAGAGCCAGTACCCATCTCAGAGTCTGCACCACCCGTAAATACAGAGCTGGCAGTTGGCACGCCGCCATTCCAAGTGATACCTGTAGGCTGTCCATAGACATAAGTCTTGCTATGATTCTCTATAATATTAGAATAGGTGTCATAGCCCAATCTCGATGTGAAGCTCAAGCCCTCAATCCAATATTTCAGATCCTGCTGCAAAGTCAGGTCGGCAAACAAACTGCGCTTGTGAACCTTATAGTAGGCAGCGTCGGTGCTTTGTGCAACTGGGTTGCTGGTTCCTGCCCATGTGGCATTACCACCCCACATGCCATCAGATGTCTGGATGGGGAATGCAGCAGAGGGTACAGTGTAAACCATATTCCACAAGTTGGCCTGTGAACCAGGCTGGCTGCTCTCGGTCAGAACACCCAGCAAGTTGGCTTTCAACAGAGTTGTCGGTGTAAGATCGATATCGAAGTTAGCACGGGCATTAGCCTTCACATACTTATCCTGTGTAGAATAAGTGTACTTATCCTGGCTGAAATTCTTGATAAATCCCTTGTCAGAAAGCAAGTTGATCAGCGTATAGTAACGGAACTTGCTGCCACCGCCACGGAACTCAATGTTGAAGCGGTTGTTGGCACCAGTGTTGCGGAAAGTCTCATCCACCCAGTCCACATTGGGATAAAGGTCGGGATACTGTCCGCTCTGGAAGGCAGCCACCTCATCGGCAGTATAGCGTACGCCCCTACCCTCATTGGCATAAGCCTCATTCATAGCAGCCGCATAGGTAGGACCGTCAATGAACTTAGGCTTATTAGAAAGGAAATTAAACACATGATCGTAGGTAAACGTCACACTCTTCGTTTCAGACTGGCCACGCTTAGTGGTAATCTGAATGGCACCATTGGCACCTCTATAGCCATAAAGTGCCACGGCAGCAGCATCTTTCAGAATAGTGACATTCTCAACTTCCTCGGGTGCTACCAAATCAATGTCACGCTCAATACCGTCAACAAGAATCAGTGGTGTACTTCCGCTAAGGCTCTGCAAGCCACGCACATAGAATGTGGGGTTGACAGTGCTGTAAAGACCCGCATTCTGCAAAGACACCAAGCCATTGCCTTGTCCCAGGATGGAATTGCCAATATTCTTGCTCGAACGACGGTTGACATTCTCATTGGCAATTACAGATACTGAGGCTGTTGACTGGGCGCGTGTGAATACTTTGTTAGCACCCACATCAATTGTCTGATCAACAAATTTGTTGCCAGTCAGAGCCGTACTATCTATCTGTGCTGCTGTTGGCAAGCTGATACTTGCCAGCAGTGAAAGCACGAATATATTTATTTTCTTCATAATTCCTTAAATGTTTTATCTTTTAATTCTAAATGTTAAAAGAATTATTACCATCCGGGATTCTGGACAAGTCCATAGCCCTTGTTGATTTCACCCTGTGGGAACGGAGAAAGCAGATACTTCTTCACAAACACGTTGTTAGGATCATTCTCATAGTCCCAGAGAGCACGGCGGCGCTCCTTCAACTCGAACTTCTCAAACTCGAAGCGGTTAGGCTCTTTAGATGTTGCATCGGTTGCCTTGTCGCCATCGGTCCAAGCTGCCTCAACACGCTCATAGACACCTGAAGAGTTTTGTCTCAAGCGATAAATGCGCAGGCCATGAAGCGGTTTGGTCATCCAGTCGGTACGCTTGTAACGAATCATGTCCATCCAGCGAATGTTCTGCAAACCAAGCTCACGGGCACGCTCATTGAGCAACTCGTTGATCAGCTTTTCTTTGTTGGTGCGCAGCTCGGGATCAGAGCCGTCCACATTCAGGGTAAGACCCACACGCTTACGTACTACATCCATCTGCTTCAGACATCCGGCAAGGTCGCCAGTCTGAGCCAATGCCTCAGCATAGATGAGATACATCTCGTTGAGTGAGAGGTAAACCCACTGGGTGTACTGACGCAAGTAGTCACCGGCACCATTATTTCCGGAACCCATGTAATACTTGTTGTGGCAATAGCCAGTAGCATACTGATTAGTCTCGTTGACAGGATTCTGTGCAGCATCGGTTCCACCTACCCACATTTCCCAGATATCACCGCTCATGGCTCCAGTACTCCAATCAAGGAATTTCTGCTGTCCGTTGACAATAACCTCTTCATACAGACGTGGGTCACGAGTCAGCTGGACATTGGTCAGCATTTGAGAACGAGGGCTCACCGTACCACGCTTAAACATAGAGTTCAAGCCGCGTGCATGTGTAGGAGTCTTCTCGTATTTCTCCTGAGCATCATCCCAGTCGAAAGGCTGACCGTTGCTCCATGGGAACATCTCAACATACTCCTGAGTAGGTGTGTATGAGTTTCGTCCAATATTCACCCACTGATGCCAAGCGTAAGTACCAGCCTTAAAAGCATCGATTCCAGCATGACGGGTAGCCAACAGAATCTCCTTACTACCCTGCTTAGCATAACCACGACGGTAAGCCAGACGATAACCTGCAGCCGTCTTGTTCTCAGCCTGTTCCAATTGATAATAACCGTTTGCTGCCAATGCATTGAAGAAGTCTTCACAAGCAGTTCTCAACTTCTGCCAGCGGCTGTCCTGGTAATCACCATACCATACCAAATGCTGCTGTTCAGCCTCTGTAGAACCATTGTAATAAGGTTCAGAAGAGTTGAAGAGAGGAGAAGCAGCAAACTGCAGTACCTTACACTTCATTGCCATAGCAGCGGCACGTGTCCAACGACCCGTCTGTGTGGTAGGATCAGAAACGACCCAAGGCAATTCGGGAGCTGCAATAGCCTCGTCGAGCAGATCGGTCATAAAGATAACTGTTGAGTCAACCGAGGCACGAGGTGCGTCGTAGCTGGTTTCTGCACCCGTAAAGGTACCCTTCACCAAGGGCAGACCGCCATAATGCTGGAACATGTCAAAGTAGCGAGAGGCGATGATACACTTTGCCTCAGCAGACAAACGATTCTTCTCGGCCTGTTCCATACCTGGAACACTCTCAATATTCTCTAAGAAGAGATAAGCTGAATGAATGGTTTCCCATGTCATCTCACCGGTATAGCCAAACAGAGGATTGCCCGTGGCAGTCAACGAAGCTGCATAATAGGTACCATAAACATTCGTATTCACCCAGTGCAACTGCCAACAGTCGGTCAAGGCGTCGGGCATACCCGTATAAGGGCTGTTGCTCTCGGGTAGAACATAGTTGCTATGGTCAACACCATAAGGCAGACCATAGAACATACGGCTATAGAGTGCCGTATGGAACTGACGGGTATATTCAGCATTGCTGAACACAGTATCTTTCGTGATAGCACTGCTTGAGGGTTTCTGAAGCGCTCCATCACCCAGTTGAATAGAGTCGGTACAGCTGATGCTAAAGGCTGAGACCGAAACTGCAGCTACTGCGAAATATAATAAATTCTTAAGTTTCATTTTCGTAAACCTTATTATATAATATAAACTAGAATCCAATCTTCAAACTAGCAGTATAGGTACGCTGCAAGGGATAAGATGGAGCATTGCTGGCACGAGTCTCCGGGTCACCCCACAGATACGGGGTAAAGGTGAGGAGGTTGTAGCCACTCAAAGAGAGTTGTAACTGGCGCATACCCAGCTTCTTCATGAATGGGAAATTGAAATCGTAAGCAATCTGAATGGTCTTCAGGCGCAGATATTTTGCATCTTTCTCATACAGAGTGCTGGTGGCATAGTTCTGATTGGCATTGGTCCAAGTTGCGCGAGGATACTCTGCGCTCTGGCTTGGATTGTCAGATGTCCACGTATTATCAATGTGATACTGCAGCAATCCACCCGCAGTTGTAGAAGCAGCAGAGTAGAACGGCTGACGGAACACATCGCTCAACATACGGCTTACGTTCCAAGCACCTGTCAGCTGTGCATTGAAAGAGAAACGTTTGTACTCGAATCCCATCACCAAACCTGCCATATACATAGGATCGTCAGTATGACCCAATTCTTTTGTCATATCGTTAGAATCGATTACGCCATTCTTATCGAGGTCAACAAATACGGGGTCACCCGGCTGCAAGCCAGAAACCAAGGTCGTCTCGGGGAATGGAGAACCAAACTCCTTCTCGTAGTCAGCCTCACAACCATTGTAGTAGAATTTCCAGAACTGGTACATGGAGCGTGAGCCGATACGATGACCTTTATTATACTGATAAGCATTGTTTTTAGGAGTTTCCATCTGCTCGATCACCTCATTCTGGTTGTAAGATAGGTTCAGCTTAGCCCAATAGCGGAAGTCGCTGCCAATCTTATCGTTCCAGTTGACGCTCACTTCCCAACCCCAGCTATTCACTTCACCGAGGTTTGCCTGAGGAACACTGAATCCGAGGAAACCAGGAGCCAGACCAGAAGTCAACAAAATGTCGGTACGATGCTCCTTATAGTAGTCGAATACCGTGCGCAGACGGTCGTTAAAGAAGTTCATGTCGAAACCATAGTCCTGTTTGAAGGCTTTCTCCCAACCCACATTAGGATTGTGTTTTCCAGACTCACGAGCACCTTGAGTGGTCGTTCCATTCTCAATACCGAACTGATAACCCCAAGCAGCTAAGTCGTAAATACTACCAGCCGCACGGTTAGTCTGCGATCCGAGATTTACAGAATAGGGGTCAGGGGTATAATAGAAACGAAGTGGGCTACCATTCGTAGCATACAGTTTATCGTTACCTACGAGACCCCAAGAAGCACGAAGTTTGAGGAAGCTCACCACCTTCTTCAGAGGCTTGAAGAAGCTCTCGTCGCTGACAACCCATCCTACAGAACCAGCAGGGAATGCACCGAAACGCTTACCGGGAGCAAAGTTCTCAGAGCCATTGTAACCAAAGTTAACCTCAGCCATATAGCGGTTGTTCCAGTCGTAAGTAACACGACCTACAAAACCAAGATAGGTACGAGGAATATCGGCATAGTCGGCAGAGAAATAATACTGACGGCTCTGATTGTACAAAGCAAGAGCTGTGACATTGTGCAAACCGAACGAACGGTTATAGCTCAAAGAACCTTCTACATACCAGTCACGGCCACGACCAGTTCTGGATGAATAGGAAGGAACAGTGGTCTCACCGGCTTTCTTATATAATAATGTAGTAGGATTAGTTAGGGCCAGATCCATATTACTAGCGTCCAACTGCACATACTGATTTGTAGCAGGGTCGAGAACAACTCGCACTGGAGTATAAGTTGCAACAGCTGAATTACCTTGCTTAGAAATAGTGTAGTTGCTGTTATAAGCACCTTTAATCTTAACTGACAGGCCTTTCGTAATGAAATCCAACTTCTGGTTGACCTGCAAGTCCATCTGCAGCTTATTGTTGTTGGTCTGCATAAATCCATTTCCATAATAAGCAAATGGGTCTGTCTGACCAACAAATGGCATGTTCACACCATCGGTGTAGTCGTTTGCTGTAACAACCTTCTTACCATCCACCAAGCCTGGGCTATAGAATGGTGTAGCATAATAAATGTTCTTGATCATGCCCGATGCACCCTGACCTGTGTAGGGTTTGTCGGCATTGTTCACGTTACCTGCAATATTCAAACTGACAGTTGTGGTTTTGGTCACGTCCAAGTCGATGTTTGAACGGTAGTTGAAACGGTTGTATTGATAACCATAGTCGTAAGGCATGTCAAACTCCTTGAACAAACCACCCTGAGTATACATACCGGCACTGATGAAGTAGCGAACACGGTCGGTACCACCACTGATGGTTACGTTGTGCTGGGTCTGAAGGGTTACATCCTTCATGATATAATCACCCCAACGCATGCTTGGGAAACGAATAGGATCACTTCCATCCTTAAACTTCTGTACTACTTCTGCAGGGAAACGATCTACAGCAGCGGGGTTGTCATTGTGCACCATCTGGTTGTAGAACATGGCATAACCATAAGAATCGGCCTGTTCAACCATCTTGGTTGGTGTCAATGCAGAGAATGAAGTATTAAATGAAATGTTAGCCTTACCTTCCTTACCGCGCTTGGTAGTAATCAGCACTACACCGTTAGCACCACGAATACCGAACACGGCTGTGGCCGAGGCGTCTTTCAACACGGTAATGCTCTCAATTTCGTTGGGGTCGATATCGCTCATCGAACGCTCAACACCATCCACTTGAACAAGAGGTTCAGCATCGTTAAAGGTAGCTTTACCACGCACAAAGATGCTGGCAGCGTCGCTACCCGGCTCACCAGAATACTGCACGGTGGTCACACCCGAAAGCTGACCTCCAAGAATGTTGTTCACTGAACCCACTGGTGTACGAACGAGGTCTTCGCTCTTCACAGATGAAAGGGCACCAGTTACGGTTACCTTCTTCTGCACACCATAAGCCACAACCTCAACGCCTTGCAGGGCAACGGCATCGGGCTGAAGAGTTACTTTCATGCCATTCTTAGCTACAACCTCCTGAGGCTTGTAACCCACATAAGTGATTCTCAGCTTCTGCCCAGGCTTAGCCTTGATCGTGAAGTTACCGTCAAAGTCTGTTACAGCACCTTGACTTGCATTGCCACCAACGACAACGACGGTTGCTCCTATGACTGTCTCGCCAAGATCGTCGAGCACCTGTCCTTTGATGACGTCAGACTGCTGCACCTCTTGCGGGGCGGCATTGGCGGTCTGAACACTCAACGGACAAAAAGCGACTACTAGCGAAGCAGTTATCAAAAGGAACAATCCCTTGATAAACTTTTTGTTATTCATGTTAGAGTTTTAGTTATTTGTAAATTATTAATAGTTTTCTTTACCTATCTCTGTTATGTTAGTTTTTTAGGTTAGGCGCAAAGATAATCATTTTATTTGATTTCTGCACCATTAATCTTCAAATTTTTAACGACAGTGTTGGTAATCATAGCCTTGTCAAAAGCTTTTTTCTCGTCTTGCACATCACTATTCTCGAATGTGAAGTCGGTGAGACGATACTTATCGGATGTACCTACGTCAAAAAAATTCTTGCATTGCATGCGTATGCCGCGCATCACAATATTGTTGCACTGTGAGAGAGGCATGTCGTCGCGCTGCTCGGGCTTGAAGAACTGTGTCCAGGGACGTACCACCAGGAAACTGCCACAACGACCGGTGAAATCCTCAACGGTGACATACTCGTAATGCTGAGGGGTGTCGGGACGCATCTTGAGCCACAACACGCGGTTGGCATCTTCGGCATGACAACGGCGAAGGATGACATTGCGGTCGTGAACAGACTCACTGCCCAACGTCAGACAACCATGCACGCGGCCATAGGAACAGTCTTCGATGATGATGTTATAGTTAGGACCGTTCTTCGGATCTTTGTCAGCCCATGTTCCTTTACCGCCTTTCAGCACCACGGCATCGTCGTTGACATTCATGTAACAGCCACGGACAAGCACATCGTGACAGAAATCGATGTCGATGGCATCGCTGCTGGGCGCGCCACGGTTGGGCTCTGCGGCATACACGCCACTGGTGGGTGCGTAGATGTAACAGTCGATGTAGCGCACATGGTCGCTATGATAGACGTGGTTGGTCCAGAAGGGACTGTTCATCAGGCGTACATCCTGCACGGTGACATTACTACTATTAGATATGTACGTGAGGCGGGGACGCATGGCTTCGAGATTGGTACACTGACGGTTGTACTGACGACGAATCCAAAACTCCTCCCAATACAGATGACCGTTGCCGTCGATGGTGCCATGACCGGTAATGGTGAATCCGTCTACATGGTCGGCATTCACCAAGGCTGCGAAATACTTGATGGACTGTCCTTCCATGCGTGTATCGACAAGCTTGAAGTCGCGGATGCGCTCCGAACCTTTCAGCTTGGCACCGTCGGCCACATGCAAATGGGTGCCCTGACGGAAAAACAACGAACCGCTAAGGAAGGTGCCACGCGGAATGACGATGACTCCCCCACCCTGCTCGGCGGCCACGTCAATGACGTGCTGTATGGCTTCGGTCTGCACAAGGGTGCTGTCGGTCTTCACGCCGTAATCGGTAATCACATATTGCCGGCCAAGCTTGCTGACATCCACTTTGGTGGTATCAGAAAACCATGCAGGTATGGGCGTGCCGTCGGGAAACAAAGCCGGAGCCTGTTTCTTCTTTTTCGCGCTAACGGGTATGACAATAAGAGCCAATAGCAGCGGTAATAGATATTTGTTCATAAGTTGACTATATATAGTTTGCGGTGCAAAAGTACCTATTTTAGGGGATGCGCCTCATGGAATTTTGATTTTTGTTGTTTAAAATTTGATAAACGCAACAGTTTGGTCGACTCAACTCACCGAAAAAGCGGGAAAACAATTGGGAAATGAAAGGAAAAGTAAAAGTTTTTAATAGTTTCCTCGTCATTTAGAATATTTTTTTATATCTTTGCCGATTGAGAACTTGGTTATTAACAAAACAAGGTAATTATGAAAGATTTCTTTAAGTATGTAGGTGCCACCGTTGTGGGCTTGATTTTGTTTTTTGTCATCGTGGGCATCTTTGGCGCCATGAGTATTGTGGGTATGATCGCCTCGGGCGAGGCCACCAAGAGCGTGAAGGACAATTCGGTGTTTGTGCTGAACCTTTCGGGTAGCATGAGCGAGCGGTCGGAGGCTTCTATCAGAGACCAGGTGATGGGGCAGACAACAGGCTTCATTGGTCATGACGATGTGCTCAAAGCTATTGAGAAAGCAAAGAACAACGAAAAGATAAAAGGTATTTACATAGAGGCCGGCATGTTCGCACCCGACTCGTATGCTGGACTGCAAGAGATTCGCAATGCGCTGCTCGACTTCAAAAAGAGCGGCAAATGGATTGTGGCCTATGCCGACACCTACATGCAGTCCACTTATTACCTTGCTTCGGTGGCCGACAAAATTTTCCTGAATCCTCAAGGACAGCTGAACTGGCAGGGTATGGCATCGCAGCCTTACTACCTGAAGGACTTGATGGCTAAGTTTGGCGTGAAGATGCAGCTGGCCAAGGTGGGTGCCTACAAGAGTGCTCCCGAGATGTTCACTGCCGACAAGATGAGTGACCCCAACCGCGAGCAGGTCACTGCCTACATACAAGGAATCTGGAATAACATATTAAAAGGTGTATCGGAAAGCCGCAAGATTAGTGTGGAGATGCTGAACCAGTATGCTGATAATATGATTACCTTCGCCGACCCGAAGAACTATGTGGCTTACAAGTTGGTAGACAAACTGATTTATGCCGACGAGGTGAAGGGCGAGGTGAAGAAGATGCTGAAGATTGGCGACGATGAGCCTATCAACCAACTGAGCCTGGCCGACATGGGCAACGTGAAGAAAGCGAAAAACGAGGGTGAGCAGGTTGCCGTCTATTATGCTTACGGCGACATTGTGGACAGCCGTGGCGGCGGATTGTTTGACACTGGTGGACATAGCATCGTGTCGAATGAAGTATGCAAAGACCTGGAGAAGCTGATGAACGACGACGAGGTAAAGGCAGTGGTTATCCGCGTGAACTCTGGCGGCGGCAGCGCTTATGCCTCTGAGCAGATATGGCGCAGCGTGAAACTGCTGAAAGCAAAGAAGCCGGTGGTGATCAGCATGGGCGGCATGGCCGCATCGGGTGGTTATTACATCAGCTGTATTGCCGACTACATTTTTGCTGAGCCTACTACGCTGACTGGCAGTATCGGTATCTTCGGTATGTTCCCCGATGTAAGCAACCTGTTGACACAAAAGCTGGGCGTGAAATTCGATGAGGTGAAGACCAACAAGAATGCCGGTTTCGGCGCCATCTCACGTCCATTCAATGAGGAGGAGATGTCGTACCTGAACGCTTACATCGACCGCGGCTACAACCTGTTCCGCTCGCGCGTGGCAGAGGGCCGCAAAATGTCGGTAGAAGATGTGGAGAAGATTGCCCAGGGACATGTCTGGCTGGGACAGGATGCGCTGAAGATCAAGCTCGTCGACGAGCTGGGCGACCTGGACGAGGCTGTTGCCAAAGCTGCACAACTGGCTAAGCTGAAGGAGTTTTACCCTGCTTACTATCCTGGCAAGGCCGACTGGTTTGAGCAGCTGATGAATAGCGATGCGGGCAACAGCTTGCTGGACGAGCAACTGCGCCTGACACTGGGCGAACTGTATGAGCCATTCATGCTGTTGAAGAATATCAACCAGCATCATGCCATCCAGGCCAGAATTCCATACACTTTGAAAGTAAAATAACAGAAAGAATCATCATGGAAGGCGACTTTATCAAAATCAACGAATGGTTGCTTCCGCTGAGCTGGCTTTACGGACTCGGCGTGAAGGCAAGGAACCAACTCTTTGAGCTTGGTGTCCTGAAAAGTCGCAGTTTTAAAACACCTGTCATTTCAGTGGGTAATATCACGGTGGGGGGCGCAGGAAAGACTCCGCATGTGGAATACTTGATCCGCCTGCTGAAAGACCAGCACAAGGTGGCAGTGCTCAGCCGTGGCTATAAGCGCAAAAGCAAAGGATTTGTGCGGGCCGACAAAGATACGCCCATGCGGATGATTGGCGACGAGCCTTTCCAGATGAAACAAAAGTTTCCTGATATTACGGTGGCTGTTGACCGCGACCGGTGTCATGGCATTGACGAACTGACGGACTCGAACGACAAGGAGGCGGCAGACGTGATCTTGCTGGACGATGCTTTTCAGCACCGGTATGTGAAACCTGGCATCAATATCCTGCTGGTGGACTATCACCGCCTGATTATCTACGACAAACTGATGCCTGCCGGACGATTACGTGAGCCGAAGGACGGAAAGTCGAGAGCCGACATCGTGATTATCACGAAATGCCCGGCCGACCTGAAGCCGATAGACTATCGTGTCATCACCAAAGCCATGAACCTGTTCCCCTATCAGGAATTGTTCTTCTCTACCATTGACTATTGTCCGCTAAAACAACTTTTTGGAGGAGAAGAATTACCACTGGAACAATTGAACGACAAGCATGTGCTACTGCTGACGGGCATAGCATCACCCAAGCAAATGCAGGAAGACCTGACGGCCATGGGTGCGAAAATCAATGCGCTCAGCTATGCAGACCATCATCAGTTCCATAAGAAGGACATCCGGCGCATCAATGAGGTGTTTGCATCGATGGCTGAGCCGAAGATGATTGTAACTACCGAGAAGGATGCTGTCAGACTGGAAGATGTGGAAGGCCTCAGCGACGAAGTGCGCAAAAGCATCTACAAACTGCCTATCAAGGTGAGTTTCATGCTGGATCAAGAAGAAGAGTTTAACCATAAAATCACAGGCTATGTACGAAAAAATTCAAGAAACAGCATCCTGGTTAAAGAAAAGGATGAGCACAAGCCCCAAAACAGCCATCATACTGGGAACGGGCCTAGGACAATTAGCTTCAGAAATAACTGAATCTTATGAGTTTCCGTACAATGAGATTCCTAATTTCCCGGTATCGACCGTTGAGGGACATGCCGGCAGATTGATTTTCGGAAAACTGGGAGGTGTGGACATCCTTGCCATGCAAGGACGCTTCCACTACTATGAGGGATGGAACATGAAAGAGGTGACCTTCCCTATACGCGTGATGTATGAGCTGGGCATCAAGACGCTCTTCGTGAGCAATGCCTCTGGCGGTATGAATCCCGCATTCAAGATTGGTGACCTGATGATTATCACCGACCATATCAACATGTTTCCGGAGCATCCGCTGCGCGGAAAGAACTTCCCAACGGGCCCACGTTTCCCCGACATGCACGAGACCTATAAGAAGACCTTGGTCGAAATGGCTGACAAGATAGCCGAAGAAAAAGGCATCAGAGTGGTGCATGGCGTATATGTGGGCGTACAAGGACCGACATTCGAGACACCTGCCGAATACAGAATGTATCGCGGAATGGGTGGCGATGCGGTAGGAATGAGCACTGTGCCTGAAGTGATTGTGGCGCACCACTGCGGCATCGACACCTTCGGCTTGAGTGTCATCACCGACCTTGGCGGCTTTGATGTGCCAGTACAGGTAAGCCACGAGGAGGTGCAAAAGGCTGCCAACAAAGCGCAACCGCTCATGACGGAGATTGTGCGTGAGATGGTAAAGAGAGTGAATGGACAATAAGAAACCGACGGACATGGACTCTCGACAACTAAAACATCATAGAAAAAAGAAATGGAGATTGCAAAACTTGGTGAGTTCGGACTGATTGACCAGCTCACAAAAGATTTAGGTAAGAAAAACGAAAGCACAAAGTACGGCGTAGGCGATGACTGCGCCGTACTTCATTATCCTGACAAGGAAGTTCTGATCACTACCGACATGCTGATGGAGGGTGTTCATTTCGACCTGACTTATATAGACATGCAGCACTTGGGATATAAGTCGGCCATGGTGAATATCAGCGATGTGTTTGCCATGAACGGCACACCCCGACAAATGACGGTCAGTCTAGCACTGAGCAAACGTTTCACGGTGGAGGATGTGGAACAGTTCTACAGCGGACTGCGCATGGCATGCGACAAATGGGGAATCGACATCGTTGGCGGTGACACTACTTCGTCGTTCACAGGCTTGGCCATCAGCATTACTTGCATTGGCGAGGCTTGCAAAGAAGATATCGTCTATCGCAACGGCGCCAAAGAGACCGATCTGATTTGTGTGACGGGCGACTTGGGTGCATCGTATATGGGCCTGCAACTGCTTGAGCGCGAGAAGTCTGTTTATTATCAGATGGTGAATGAGCATCGCAAGAAATATGGCGCAGACGACTCGCAACACCCTGTGCCCGACTTCCAACCCGACTTTGCCGGCAAAGAGTACTTGTTGCAACGCCAACTGAAACCTGAAGCTCGTGGAGATATCATCCAACGACTGCACGAAGCGGGCATCATGCCCACAGCAATGATGGACATCAGCGACGGGCTTTCGAGCGAGCTCATGCATATTTGCAAACAGAGCAAATGTGGTTGCCGCGTGTTTGAGAAGAATATTCCCATTGACTATCAGACAGCTGTGATGGCGGAAGAGATGAACATGAACGTCACCACTTGTGCGCTTAACGGGGGTGAGGACTATGAATTGCTCTTCACTGTTCCTATCGGCGATTATGAAAAGATTCAAGACATGGAGGATGTGAAACTCATCGGGCATATCACCAAAAAAGAATTGGGCTGCATGTTGGTGACTCGCGATAATCAGGAGTTCGAATTGAAAGCACAAGGATGGAACCCGCTAAGGCAATAAACAATTGAAAACTGGGAACTGAGAGTTGAGAGGTATGATTACTCTCAAGGCAGGGACTCCAGATCGAAAGGTAATCATACCTCTCAACTCTCACCTCTCAATTCTCACCTAGAAACAATTGAAAATTCTCGAGAAAACGAAGGCTTACAATAAGAGCATATCTCTTGCTTCTTACTTTATTGCTTCTTACTTTATTGCTTCTTACTTTCTTGCTTCTTACTTTCTTGCTTCTTACTTTCTTGCTTCTTACATTCTCGCTTCTTACTTTCTTGCTTCTAAAAGCTATTGTCTGAACTCCTAAGAATCATTTGAGGATGGAGAATAAAAAGGATGATTCCTAAAAAAAGTTAACGAAAGGCAAATTGTTTATTCACAATTTTCAATTGTCAATTAAATGCATTACCTTTGCACTCGC
>DEJV01000002.1:0-88749 GCA_002353525.1 Prevotella sp. UBA2739 | reverse complement strand
TCCTCCTTTCATTAGCCCGGTTTTCCCTTGTGGAGCCGGGTTTCCTTTTATCTTCTCACGCGTACATATTTATATAATATACACTATTAAAACTAATCTGCACATGAAAAAAATCATTATTGCCACATTAGCCATTATGATTGCCACATACACTTATGCAGGCGATTACGACCGATATTACCAGAACTTGCCTGTCAGCATGTCACCTGTCACCCTACCCCAGATACCCAACTCTAAGGTGTCGATCACAGATTTTGGAGGTAAAGGAGACGGCATTACCGACAATACTGAGGCTTTCCGCAAAGCGATTAGCGCACTCAGCAAACAAGGCGGAGGACATCTTGTTGTGCCTGCCGGGGTCTACATGACAGGACTCATCTCACTGAAAGACAACATGGACTTGCATTTGGAACGCAATGCTATCGTCATGGCTACACCCGACAGGGACAAACACCTGAAGACCGACAGTAAGACTGGAGCCAAAGACGACAAGGCCACACCACTTATCACTGCCAGCAAACGCAAGAATGTGAGCATCACCGGAGAGGGCATCATCGACGGTAACGGCAAATGGTGGCGACCTGTGAAGCGCGGAAAAGTAAGCGACACAGAATGGAACCAGTTCCGTGCCATGGGCGGAACGGTGACAGAAGATGGTTCGCTATGGTATCCCTACAACCTGAAGAATCAGCCCAATATCGCCGACAGCTATGAAGCCCAAGAGCGGATGCGCACCCATCTGGTACGTTTCAGCGACTGCGAGAATGTGCTGATAAAGGGAGTAACACTGCAAAACTCACCTAAATTCCACTTTGTTCCACAGCGTTGTCGCAATGTCATCATCGACGGCATCACAGCCCGCTGTCCTTGGAATGCGCAAAATGGCGATGCCATCGACATCGGACAATGCCGACAGGTGCTGATTGTGAACAACATCATTGACGCCGGCGACGATGGCATCTGCATGAAAGGCGGCGTTGGCAAACCCTCACTGAAAGACGGTCCGTGCGAAGATATACTCATTGAGAACAACATTGTCTACCACGCTCATGGCGGATTTGTGATAGGCTCGGAGTTTTGTGCAGGCATGAAGAATATCGTGGTGCGCAACAACACATTCAGCGGCACCGACACCGGATTGCGCTTTAAGAGTGCCATCGGACGTGGCGGGGTGACCGAAAACATCTTCATCAGCAACATTACAATGAACGACATCAAGGACGAGGCTATTGTCTTTGAGACCACTTATTGGGACAACCATGTGGGAGCCACGAAGAACGAGCAGAAGACAGTGGAGTTTGTACCAAACTTCAAAGACATCCACATCAGCAATGTGGTGTGCCGAGGTGCCAAAACAGGCATTGCCGCACATGGTGCACCAGGCATGATTCACGACATCACCATTGAGAACAGCACCATCTTCTACACCAAGACCGCCAAGAGCATTGACGAGGCTTGCGACGTAAAACTGAACAATGTGACATTCGTGACATTCGACAAATAACCCAAGTAACCATTATCACCAAAAGGTAACCATCACCACCCAACATTCAACACCCATCACCCCAAAAAGTAACCATCACCACCCAACATTCAACACCCATCACCCAACAAAAATTATGAAAACAATCAAAGAATTATTCAAAATTGGCCGTGGCCCATCGAGCAGCCACACCATGGGACCGCAAAGCGCAGCTACCATCTTCCTTAACCGCAATGCCAATGCTGACTCGTTTGAGGTAACACTCTACGGCAGTCTGGCCGCTACCGGCAAGGGGCACATGACAGACATTGCCATCATCGACGTACTGCAACCAGTGGCCCCCGTCAACATTATCTGGGAACCAACCATTTTCCTTCCCTTCCATCCTAATGGTATGAAGTTCAAGGCTTTCTATGCCGATCATACTGATGAATGGGTAGTATATAGTGTGGGCGGTGGTGCGCTTTCTGAAGGTGAAAGCGACAGCTCGCTCGATTCACCTGACATCTACGACATGAACTCGCTGACGGAGATACTGCATTGGTGCGAACGCTACGGACGCGGCTTCTGGGAGTATGTAGACAAATGCGAAGATGATGACATCTGGGACTACCTCACTAAGGTGTGGAACACCATGAAAGACTCGGTGGAGCGCGGTCTTGACCACGAGAGTGTGCTGCCAGGAGTGCTGAACCTTCCACGCAAGGCAACCAAGTATTACGTAAAGGCAACTGGCTATAAACCATCATTGCAATCGCGCGGACTGGTGTTTGCCTATGCGCTAGCCGTGAGCGAAGAGAATGCCTGTGGCGGCACCATTGTCACTGCCCCCACATGTGGTTCTAGCGGTGTGTTGCCTGGCGTGCTCTATCATCTGTGGAAAGGTCACCAGTTCACCGAACGCCGCATCCTACATGCGCTGGCCACGGCAGGACTGATTGGTAATGTGGTTAAACACAACGCATCTATCAGCGGAGCAGAAGTAGGCTGTCAGGGCGAGGTGGGTGTTGCCTGCGCAATGGCTTCGGCTGCCGCATGTCAGTTGTTTGGCGGATCGCCATCGCAAATTGAATATGCAGCAGAGATGGGACTGGAGCATCATTTGGGCATGACCTGCGACCCTGTTTGTGGTCTGGTGCAGATTCCCTGCATCGAGCGCAATGCTTTTGCCGCTTGCCGCGCACTCGACTCCAACTTGTACGCCGCCTTCTCCGACGGTGTTCACCGCGTGAGCTTCGATCAAGTGGTAAGAGTGATGAAGCAAACAGGTCATGACATCCCGTCGCTCTATAAAGAAACGGCTGAGGGTGGTATTGCCAAAGAATACAAGCACCCTTAGAGAGAAGGGAGAAGGAAGAAGGGAGAAGTGTGATTACCTTCCGAGCTAGAGACAATGCCTAGAGAGTAATCATACTTTTCACTAAAAGAGGCAGGGCAGCTCGTGCCCCGCCTCTATTTGTTTTAACAATCATGGACTTCACTCACGCGAAGGTATATAATCAGAATTATGGAACTGCAACGGTTACGCATCCGTGCGTTACCAACGAGTGTGAACGACTGTCCTGCGACCTACCGGAGCCTTATGTGCATACTTGTGAGTCTTCACCACTACAGGATGATGACGATGGGCAACTACAGGAGCCCGGTGCATCATCAAATACTTATCATACTGACGAGGAGTGAGCACGAGTCTCAGTGCGTGGTCTTTCCTCACCGGATTCTCAGCATAGCGGTAGTAGATGTCATACACCTCGCGATACTGGCGGTTCGTGAGACGAAGTTCATACGACAGTTTGTCCGACATGACTCTGGCATAGTTGCGAGCCTCACGGTATGTCATTGCGCTGGCCGAGATGGCTATCGTCATCATCATGACCATGGTTAGTATCATCTTTTTCATATTCTTTTTATTTTAATGATTAAACATCTTGTTGTTTTCATTGGCAAAGATAATGCTTTCTGCCATGCCCAACAAGGGAATCATCCTAAAGAAAAGGGGGATTTTCCCTATATGATAAAGGAAAATCCCTCTTTTAGAACGATAACGTTAACGATAACTGCCTACCCTATTTCAACATAGAGTCGTCGCCAGTGTAAAGCTGATAGTATTTACCTTTCAGGGCGAGCAACTGATCATGGTTGCCCTGCTCGATGATGCGCCCATGATCCATCACATTGATCATATCGGAGTTGCGAACCGTAGAAAGACGGTGGGCAATGACAAAGGTCGTGCGACCCTTCATCAGCGAGTCCATGCCACGCTGTACGAGTGTCTCGGTACGTGTGTCGATGCTCGAAGTAGCCTCGTCGAGAATCAATACCGGCGGATTGGCAATGGCCGCACGGGCAATGGCCAACAGCTGCCGCTCGCCCTGACTCAGATTGCCTCCATCGCCATTCAGCATGGTGTGATAACCGTTAGCCAAACGACGGATAAAGTCGTGGGCACCCACCAATTGTGCTGCTGCCATGCACTCTTCGTCGGTAGCGTCGAGCCGTCCGTAGCGGATATTGTCGAGCACACTGCCCGTAAACAGATGAGTCTCTTGCAGCACCATTCCCAGACAATGTCTCAGACTCGACTTCCGTATTTCGTTAATGGGAATGCCGTCGAACAGGATGCGTCCTTTCTGCACATCATAGAAACGGTTAATCAGATTGATGACCGTTGTCTTGCCTGCTCCGGTGCCACCCACAAAAGCAATCTTCTGCCCAGGGTTCGTATTGATGTCAATATCAAACAGCACCTGCTTCTCCGGCACATAACTGAACTCCACATCTTTGAAGTCCACATCGCCCTGTATGGCAACCGGCGGCTTGCTTGTGGCTGCATTTTGCGAATCGTCGGCCAGCACCCAGTGTCCGTCTTTCATCACCCAGCTGCCCTTGTCGGTCTCAGGTTCTGCATCCATCAGGGCAAACACGCGTTCTGCACCCACCGAAGCATTCAGCACACTGTTGATCTGCTGGCTGAGATGCGAAATAGGCTGGGTGAAACTCTTGTTCAGCGTCAGGAAAGCCACAATGGTTCCCAATGTGAGGTGAGAAGTGAGGGGGGAGAGCTGAGAGGTGACGGGTGAGAGAGCCACGGTAGCTCCCACCACGGCAATGAGCACATATCCCAGGTTACCCAGGTTGCCATTCACCGGCATTACGATGTTGGCAATTTTGTTAGCATTATAGTTACTGCTGCGCAGCTCTTCATTGATCTTCTCAAACTTCCTGATAGCCTTCTCCTCATGGCAAAACACCTTCACCACCTTTTGCCCGGTCATCATTTCCTCAATGAATCCGTTCACCTCGGCCAGTTTCTGTTGCTGCGTCTTGAAAAAAGCCCTCGAGCGCGTGCCCAACTTGGTCGTTGTCACCATCATGACGATGGCCATCACGATGCTGACCATCGTCAGCGGGATGCTCAGCACCACCATCGAAGCAAACGTCACCAACAGCGAGATGATGCTGTTGAACACCTGTGGAAGGCTCGAGCCGATCATCTGTCGCAGTGTGTCTACGTCGTTGGTATAAGTAGACATCACGTCGCCATGTGAGCGCGAGTCGAAATAACTTACAGGCAGCTTCTCCATGTGCTCAAACAGAGCCTTGCGCAGCCGGAGCAGCGTGCCCTGGCTCACGTTGATCATCAGTCGGTTGTAGGTGAAAGAACACACCACACCGAACAGCAGGATGATGGCCAGTTTGAAGAGGGCCTGTGCCAGCGACGCATACTCGGGATTGTCCACCTGCGTCAACGGCACGATATAATCGTCTATCAGCGTCCGGGTGAAGAGGGTGGATGCCAGTGTGGTGACGCTCGATATGCCAATGCACACCATCACGGCCAGACACGAGAATTTGTAATGCCGCATCACATACTTCGTCAGCCGCCACAATATCTGTCGTTTTTCCTTGTCCACTTTCTGGAATCCGGCCTGGGCCCTTTGTCCGTGTCCGCGTTGGTTGAAATTAGGTTGTCTCATGCCGCACCTCCTTTTTCATCAGGTTTGTCGAAATCACCGCCGGCCTCCGTCTGAATCCTATAGATTTCCTGATACAGGTTGTTCGTCTTCAGCAAGTTCTCGTGGGTGTCGTAGCCCGTTATCATTCCGTTGTCGAGCACTAGTATGCGGTCGCAATCCTTCACGCTGGCAATGCGCTGCGCTATTATCATCTTCGTCATTCCTGGCAGTTCCTCGCTGAAGGCTTTTCTTATCTTGGCGTCGGTGGCCGTGTCGCATGCGCTCGTCGAGTCGTCGAGCACCAGTATCTTAGGTTGCTTCAGCAATGCCCGTGCGATGCACAACCGCTGTTTCTGTCCGCCCGACACGTTTGTTCCCCCCTGCTCTATCCAGGTGTCGTAGCCGTCGGGCATCTGCTCCACAAACTCGTCGGCCTGTGCCCAACGGCAAGCCTGGCGGCACTCCTCCAGCGTGGCGTCTTCCTTGCCCCATCGCAGATTGTCGAGCACGGTGCCGCTGAAGAGCACATTCTGCTGCAGCACCACCGACACGGCATTTCTGAGAGTAGTCAAGTCATACTCGCGCACATCGTGCCCACCCACGCAGACCGATCCTTGCGTCACGTCATACAGTCGGCTGATCAGGTTGACCAACGACGATTTTCCGCTGCCCGTACCGCCAATCACACCAATAGTCTCGCCCGGCCGCACGCTGAACGTCACGTCGTAGAGCGCCGAACGGCGATGCTTTTTTAGGTGAGAGTTGACAGGTGACAAGTGAGAAGTGTTTTCGAGGTGAGAGGTGTTTTCGAGGTGAGAGTTGACAGGTGATAACTGAGAGGTATGATTACCTTCCGAGTTGGAGGCACTGCCTAAGTGAGAAGTGACAGGTGAGAGGTGAGAGGTATGATTACCTTCCGAGTTAGAGTCTCTGCCTTGAGAGTAATCATACTTGTCACTTTTCACTTGTAACTTGTCACTTGCGTTAAGCTTGTCACTTGTAACTTGTAACTTTTCACTTGCAGAAGTGTAGTCGAAGCGTACGTGGCTGAAGCTGATGCTGCCGTCGGGCACTTCCGTCAGCGCATGGTCGGGATTCTTGATGTCGGGTTCCTCGTTGATGATCTCTGCCACACGCTGGCCGCTGGCAGCACTCTGCGTCAGCATCACGAAAATCATGCTGAGCATCATCAGCGACATCAATATCGACATCACATAGGTGAACAGCGAGGTCAGCTCGCCCGTCGTCAGCGTGCCACCCACAATGAAGTGCGCACCCCACCACGACAGGGCGATGATGCAGCCATACACCACCATGTTCATCACCGGGTGGTTCCAGGCCATCAGCGTCTCTGCCCGCACAAACAACCGATACAGTCCCTCGGCAGCACGCGCAAACTTCTCGTTCTCGTAGTCCTCGCGCACAAATGCCTTCACCACCCTGATGGCGGCCACGTTCTCCTGCACGCTCTGGTTCAGCTGGTCGTACTGCTGATACACCTTCGTGAACAGCTTCGACACATGCGAGATGATATACCCGATGGAGAACGAGAGGATGACCATGGCCACTATGAAGATGATGCTAAGCCGCGCGTCGATCAGCAAGCACATCACCACACTCAGCACCAGCCTGAAGGGCGCGCGCACCGTTACCCTCAGTATCTGCTGATAGGCTCCCTGCAGGTTGCTCACGTCGGTGGTCATACGCGTCACCAGTCCCGCCGCCGAGAACTTGTCGATGTCGGCAAACGAGAACCGCTGGATGTTGCGATACATGGCCCGCCGCAGGTTGCTGGCAAAGCCGCTCGAGGCATACGAGGCCGCACGTGCCGCCCCGATGCCGAAGGCCAGGCTCAGAAAAGCCATGCCCAGCATGACGGCGCCATAAAGATACACATTCTGCATGTTGCCCGCCGACAGACCCTTGTCTATCAGCGAGGCCGTGACGTAGGGTATGAGCACGTCCATCACCACCTCGCAGGCCGTCAGCAGCGGAGTGAGCAGCGATGCCTTCTTGTACGCCCCTATCTGTTTGTATAGTGTCCGTATCATAACTACTTGCAAATGTAAGCATTTATCGGCAAAACACAAACAGTTTAGTCGGTTTTTTGCGTCGGAAGTAACAACTTTCTCACTCCAACAACTCAAACTCGTAAATACGTGCGGCTGCGTCGAGGCCTTGTGTCGGGCTCACCACATAGAGGCGGACATAGCGCACTTCACTGGGTGCGAAGCTCCTGTCCACCCGGTTCTTCCTGTTCCCGTCGATCATGTCCAGCGTGCGCCACTCCTCGTCAGGAGCATTACGTCCCTGCAACAAGCATGTTCGTGTAATGTACGAAGCCTGCTCGCAAGCAGCATTCAACAGTCGCCACCGGCTGACCACACAGCGCCTGCCCAGGTCGAACACCACGTAGTTGGGCGCCGCCTGGTTGTCGCACCATTTGGTTTGCTCGTTGCCATCCACCAGCAGGGCCGCGCGTTCCCCGTGATTCACCTCGCCAGAGACGGCCACGATGGCAGCATCCTTCAACAGGTTCTGCCCTGCGGCTTTTGTCTGTGCCACAGTCAATGGCGCATCGCCAGGCAACAAAGACGTTTCGAACAAGGGTGCCGCAGGCGCCACAAGCGCAACATCGTTCGCCACCGTAGCGGCAAACACCACCACGTGGGCATCGTCGGGCAATTGCACCTCGCCGATACCCTCCGGAATATCGAGCGCCACATGGAACATATAGGTCAACTCGTATGGCTCGTCGCCCTCAGACGAATGGCGATGAGTGCCCACCCATGCCACCTGTGCATCTTTCAGATAGCCAGTGGTATGGCCGTCGTGCCCCCACTGTCCTACGAAACCCGTGTAGTAAGGCACCATCACGCTCTTGCGCCTCTTCCCTACCCTAAACGATACCTCGCGGTCGTCGCTGTCGGAAGCAACCAACAAATGCAGCTTGCGGGCACCTTTGCCCTGTGGCAACTGGATGATATTGCCCCGGCACGAAAGACCGTTGGCCGCATCTTTCTCACCAAAACTGTAAGGAATACCGTCCACCTCCATACCCTTGTCGGGCAGCAGTTCTGCAGCATAGCTATATCCGCCCTCAAAGTCGGCTGCGCTCCGAAAAGCATTATAACTGAAGCAATGCCGGTCGAACGGAAGAGAAATGCGCTGACAGTTGTTTGCCTCCGCATCACCACGAACCTCGAACTGTTTACTTTTTGCCAAGACCACCTTATAAGTTTTCACGCTGTAGGGATTGATCTCCACTTGCAGTTCCTTGCCCTGGAAGATGGCTGCTCCGATGGCACGCTCCGTGCCGTCGGCCTCAACAGCCTTCACTATGTCTGCCGCAAAACGGATATGAGCCTTCTGCCGTGAATGTCCGCTCATCTCGTATACACGCACCACATACTCGTCGCTCACCTCGGCCCGCTTCAGTGCCTTGACAAACACATGCGGATTGTCGGTACTCACGAACGAGAACTCCCGTCCTAGCCTGCCCTTGTGTTTCGGAGACACGAAAGTACGTAGCGGACTGTTCAGGAGATCGGCCCTCTGCACTGCTTTCGTGGCATCCAGCTGTCCACTGTGCCCCACTATGCTATAGGTAAACACATGATGCCCAAAGTCCTGTTGTGCTTGATAGGCATAGCTCTTTCCTGTTTTGGGCGAATAGAGCAACGAGAGCCGCAGTGTGTTGTCGGCGGGTTTGTCCCAACCATAACGCGAATCGTTCAGCAGTGTGACACCATCATCGCCAGAACGATCGGTGAGGTCAGCCCACTGGTGAGCATACACCTCAAACAAATTGTCGCGGTTGTTGCCCCGTCGCACGCTGCCCAGTCCGATGTCGTAGGTTGCCTCTTCGTTGCTTACACTGAGTGGGAACTCAGCCTTGAGCAAAGCATTAGGCGAACGCCAGTCCACCTCGTTCTCGATGTCGATACGCTCGGAAAGGCTGCCTTCATACAGATGAATGCGCTGCACAATGTCTGTTTTGCCATATTTCTTTCTTATCACCAGCGTATGGCGCAGCGTCCCTTGTTCTGCAGTAATCTGCACATCTTCGTGTATGGGCAAAGGCGTCTTGTCGAGTGTGACTTTCTGTATTTCCCATGCAGGCCATCGTTCCGATCTGCAATCGTCGAACACCACGAGCCGGATGCTCTTGCCTGCAGCCACCAGCTCCTTTCCAACCTGTTTGTCAATCAGCGATACAATATCACCATGCTCGTCTACGGTGAGCGCATACCGCGCAGACTCTATCCGTCGTGCTGCCAACTCCTGTTCTGAAGCCCTGCCTGCCTCTTTCATACTGTACACGGCAAATCCTGTAGGGCCGACCTTCGCCTCGAACAGCAAATAAGGTTTGCCATTGTGCATCACAGTTTGCGAGGCCACCTTTTTCCCGTCAGGCCCCGACACTTGATAACGACGAGCATCGGCAAGTGCTACTCGAGCGATAGAAGCTACGGGGAATGTCTCGTTATTATACACCACGATGGGCTGACCTGCCACTTGTGTGTCTAGTTCTCGCGCAACAGCCGATACGCTATGCGTCATCACATCGGCAAATGTTTTTAAGCCCAGCAGCTCATCGTTCCACGAAAACTCATAGGCACGGGGAATGCTCGTGCCCGTCACATCGTCATGAAACTGATGCCAAATCACACGCTGCCAATTCTCCGTCAACCGAGAGGCAGGATACTTAGCGGCTCCCAGCCAGTCGGCCATCACAGCCGTGCGCTCAGCCGCATCGCCAAGATGCTCATTCTGCCGGTTGTAGAGTTTCATGGCCGCTTGTGAGGTATAACAAGCGTTTCCATGAACATCCATTGGCAGTTCACCATCGAAGACAGGCAATTCCGGATGATCCTCATAAGGCAAATAATCATGATAGAGCTGATCGCTAGTAGCACTCTTTACTTGTATGGGGCCGTTACCTTTTATACCCTTCTCTACCGACCGCACCGAAGCGATGGTAGGCGAACCGCCAATGTCGCCCGTACCATAATAACGATATATAATACCAAGAGGGCTTTCACCAATTTCCTTCATCAGTTGCTCACTATTAGAAAGATCCTCATCATGATAACGCTCAGCATAACCAAAGCCGTGGGTCATCATGATGCGACTGCCATCGATGCCCTGCCACAAGCCGATGGTAAACGGATAACGGCGGTTGCCCTCATAGAAAGGTTTGGTACGCCAAACGAGTTTTTGTGACGAGAAGCCTATCAGCCCACAATGCTTGGCCAACGTGGGCAGTGTATACCCAAATCCGAAACAATCGGGTAGGAAAATGTCTGTTCCCTCGGTATTGAACTCTTTGCGATAGAAGGTCTGTCCAAGCAGGATGTTACGCAAGAACGACTCGGGTGAGCTTATGATGGCCTCGTTGGCATCCCAGCTACTGCCAGCAATATGCCAGCGCCCATTAGCTATATATCGTTTCATTTCCTCATACTGTAGGGGATAATACTCTTTCATCCAAGCATATTTCACACCACCCTCGAAGTTGAAAATATAGTTTGGATATTTCTTGAGCAGCATAAGATTTTGATCAAGAGTATTCTTTATATGGTCACGAATAGTAGCTTGCACATCCCAGTTCCACTGTGTGTCTAAATGGGCATCGGCCACCATATAGGCTTTCATCGTTTTTTCCTGAGCACACACACTTGCAAATAAGGTGCATGCGACAGACAAAACAAACATTTTCTTTATCAGATTATTCATCTTTTTATCTCCAATCTGTTAGTTTTTGATGATTATCTTTTTCCCATTGCGAATGTAGATGCCTGGAATTGGGGACCATGTAACACGCCGCCCTTGCAAATCGTAAATGATGGTCTGTTGCAAAGGGCTTTCATCGCTCTGCAAGTGATGACCGATAGCTGTAGCCGACTGGGGAGTAGGAATGCTACCGACGGAAGATGGCGCTGTGAAATAGGCCCTGAACGGATCTACTTGTGCCTGCGAGGTTGTAGGCAGGAAAGCCGTAGCTTCTTCATTCAGTACGAAGATGTTACTCATCCGCTTCCGAATGGTGGTACCACAAAAACGATGCTCATCCGTACCGACGACCATTGGGAAGTTGATAGACGGAAGGAAACGCGTGTCCTTGGCTTTAAACTCCAACTCAGAGCCTGATACGCTTCTCATCAGGTAAGGCACATTACCCTGCATCTGCTGCACTGGGGAAAACACAACGTTACCATTATCGTCTACCTGTGTAAATTCTTGTAATTCAACATTCTCAGGTAACTCGCTCACGCCAAAAGGCAACGCAATAGTTTCCCAACAATCAGCAGTCGGTGTACGTGTATAGGTGGCACTGGCAGCCGAGAATGACAGAGGCGAAAAATAACCGTAGGAATCTGACAACGTAATATGCTCGCTATGCTTTCCTATAATGACGTTGGCATTTTCCAAACCTTCTGGGCATGTGGATCCCTCAGACAGTATATAGAGTGTGTTGGGATTCTCGTTGGGCACCACCGAGCCGATGGCTATAGACATGCTGCTCATATCTATAGCCACTGCGGCGCTGGGAGTCCTTATCACACTGGCTGGCGCCATACCGCTCATCGTCGCATTCTGCTGCCAATACAGGATGCCTGCCTGTGTGCGTCCCAATTCCCTCAATCCGCCATCGGTAATATCTCCTCCACCCTCGTAGAGAATACTCATGGCATAGGTGGCACCAAGCTCTAGTTGATCGAAAAAGAAACTTGTCTGAGCCGTTTTGTTTGGATCGATATGCATAGGAACATAAATGCTGGATGCACCATAGTAATAACCATTATCTGCCAACTTAAACAGCCACAGGCGTACTTTCCCGTCGAATGCCTCACTGTGCTGATTGAGAATCGTCACCTTTCCTTGCATCTTGTTGCCATAAACAACATTATTTGAACGGTTATTCATAGAGTGAGATACATAACGAAGGCTATGGGTGGCGGCAACTCCCTCTTCTGTAATAACGACGGAGCCTTGTCCTATCACATTGCGCCCTTCACTATCGGTAGCTAACCACACGTTCCACGTTCCTGTAGCATCCGGCGTAAAACTGAATCGGGCCGTCGTTTCACCACCAACCGCAATGCCCACATTCGTGCGGCAAATGGCCTTACCCTTGCTATCTGTCCGACTGGCCAACAGATGTATCTCACGCAAATACTCATCTCCCTGATTACTAAATGTGGCCTCAACCAGCTGTCGTTCACCCAATTTATGGTTACCCGGGAAACTCATCTGCGTCATTGTAATGTTTTCTATAGGATGTTTTGAGAGTTTGACATTACCGTCTGCATCTACTTCTGCTAGGATATAAGTTATATCAGGGTTCACATGTGTTTGCCACACCCTGTCAGAAGCACGCTTACTAACTGGCACCAAATGATAGGTACCTGCGCTCAAGCCCCTGACAACAAACTCCCTGCCCACATAGGTATTAGGACTCAACTGCTGCGTCTGGTAACTACCCACGATGACCATTTCGCCGTTGTCTCCAACATATCCTATACCCATGTTCCAATCAGCAGTAACACCCGACCAGTTGACGTAGTTGGCAAAAAATGTGTTGCCATTGCGTATTTCCCAATCGTTCACCGTCAGACGGTAGGCTGTTGCAGGTGCTGTCACATCGTCGGGCAATCGCATGCCAATAATGGCATCTTGCCCCATATTATAAGCATCAGGAGTAGCACTGGCACCAATACCGCTATTATCGTCGGGCGCGAGCACATCAAGACGGAAATAGCCGTTGTCCATCCCTCCCCATCCCCAATTGACATGAAAGAGTCCGTCGATATCATAGCCGTCGAGCACAAAGGCATGTGCCCCTCCAGAGTTAGTACCGGCAAAGGCGACAGGATGACTATCGGCTATTTCATTATAAAGCAGATTGTGCCAACCTTCTGCACTATAGTTGCCCCGACTCTCAATATGAGTGCCGTCATCGTATCCGAAATAGTTGATGAGCGCATTCACACCTTCAGGGAAGCCTGCTGCAGAAGAGGGTCCGTAGCCCATTTTACAACCAATTCCCACCCAATACATCAACTGCGCCACAGCCTGTTGCTGGGCCTCGGTCTCACCTCCATGATATTCGTCGAGCATATTGGCCCAGTCGATGACTGAACCAGAGGTGATGTTGCGTAGTTGCACACGTTTCTCACCTTGGTCTGTTTCATAATTCTGCGAATAACCGGGGATTAAACGTATCGTTTGAGCAGGATAGCGGTAATAGGCCATCACTTGGGCTATGGCAGTAGCTACACACCCCGTAGCACTACGGTCACCTTGCGTTCCGTCTTCCTTATAATAGCGTGGACAGAGCAAATTGTAAGGATTGTCTTGATTCCACAAGGTAGCCAACAATGGAGCAATGGGCCGACGAACGGGTTTTACACGTTGGGGAGAGCTCAATTCTCCATGATTATCTTGACTAAGTTTCTCTATCTGACCAGCATACATCTGTAACAACCACTGCAGTCCTTCGGGGAGGTGATCTTCGTCGAAGCGCCCATGAGTAGAATAACCAAGCACTGATTCTGTGCGATCATCACCAGAGATAATCACATAGCCCTGACCCGTCGATTCATGGAACACATAGTAACTGCTCAAATCCGCATTGCCTATGCTACTGTTATCGTCCTTACTTGTTTCTACGCTTCTGACCCGACGCGCTTTTAATGGCGACTTATCAGAAATATTAAATCCTCTGGCAGACATGAATTCTGCAGCACGCATACGTGCCTGCTGTGGTGTTACGGGTGCAGAAACGGCATGCATGCAGAGAAAGCCTGCGAAAAGGAGGATGAATGGGAGTTTTTTCATCATATCTATTTGTGTTTTACTATTGGCTGATGTGTTTGCGCACCGTGGCGTTTAGCTTTTCCAGATACCATCCGCTGACAGGACGCTCATGCAGACGACGCCCCTGTAGGTCGAAATAGACGGGTACCCCGGGCGAGTCTGCCTCTACCGACGGCAGTCCGTCGGTGGGGATTTTCTCTATCTTCAGCGACGAGATGCGGTTGGCCCACGCCGACATGCGCGGCAGCTGGCTATCGGTCCACTCGTGGCTGGCACCGGTGAGGTCGCTGTCGGCATAACCCGTCAGGCGGTAACCCGTCTGCAGTCTGAACGAGGCTATGTCTTTGTCGGCAATGCCCCACAAGGCCAGCTCGCCGGTGGCGTAGCTGCCGCAGGGTAAGGCTACGGCATAGCCGCCATAGTTGTTTTCGCTGTAGAGAGTAACGACGCCGTCGCTGGTCGCGTGTGGCTGGAACACTCTGTTGATGGCTGCTGCCCACTGGTTAAGGTTCCATGTCTCATCGTTGTACACCCACACGAACCCGCCGACGACACCTGCCTCGTCGTGCCACTGTTGCATCTGGGCTATGGAGGTGGACAGGTCCGACTGATAGTTGGTGCGGCCGGCATGCAGCGAGGCATCGCCTAGTTGCCAGTCGGCAGGACGGTTGTTGGCTCCGCCGTCGTAGCACTGGACGAGCACCCGGTCGCAACTGCCTGGCTGCTGCCGGTGGAGCGTGGCGACGAAATCGGTCCAAAAGGTCTTGTTGGTGTAGGGAGCCACGGTGGTAAGATATCCCAGGCGGTGCATCATTGCATGAAAGGCGGCGGCCGTGGTGACATCGTAGCAGTGCTCGTCGTCGTTATTCACGGCATCAATCTCTGGAAGCACAGTCTTCAGTGCCTTAAAATTGCGATAGAGAATGGTGTGCTCGCCGGTACCGTCGCGCTGAACGAGGTCGCGGATGTGGGTGTACGACTCGTTGCCCCACCCGCCAATACAAATCTCGATGCGCTGGATGCTGGTGGGCCACGCCTTCAGTGCCTTCACGTCGTCGACGTAATGAGGCTGTGTCTGGTCGAACACGTAGGCTCCGTCTTTACAGATGGTCTCGCCATCGGTGGTCAGCGTGCCGTCGGCCTCTACCGTCACGTTAAAAAGAATGACATAGGTGAATCCAGAGTTCTTCAGCGTGGTGATGGTGGCTGGACGCGCGCGGCGGATATGCCCTCCCACGTATACCCCGCTGCCTTGTTGCGCTAGTGCATCGGCAACGAGGATGAAAGCCAGCATGAGTGTGGTGATAATTGTTTTCATGATTCGATATGTTTTTTTAGGAGTTCAGAAAGAAACAAGATAGTAAGAAGCAAGAAGCAAGAGATATGCTCCCATTGAAAGCTTTCGTATCCTCAAGAATTATCAATTGTTTCTAGGTGTGAACTGAGAGGTGTGAACTGAGAGGTATGATTACCTTTCGAGCTGGAGTCTCTGCCTTGAGAGTAATCACACCTCTCAACTCTCAGTTCTCAGTTTTCACCTAGAAACAACACTTTCTTTACTTTTCCGTCACGGGTTCTGACAAGGTTGATGCCCCGGCGCAACTGAGGCTGGCGCACTCCGTTGAGATTGTAGATGGCGGCAGCTGCAGCCTGGTCGTCGGCAATGGTGGCGATGCCGGTTGGCGCAACGCCATGGGCAGGAGTGAGCAGCTCGGCATGGATGGTCTCGAAGAACAGGTTGACGGTGATGCGATAGGTGCCAGGGGTGAACACGTGCCATTTGGTATCGTCTCCTCCCTGCCGCAATGGCCCGGCGGCGAGAATGTCCTCGTCTTGCACAAAGGGATGCAGCTCGCGCGGTCCCCACGTCATCTGGCCCTCCAGCTTAAAACGGCCGGGTTCCACCACATCGTCGTATATGCCCAGCTCGCCTGTCCATGTGAACACGTAGGGATTGTCGTGGTCGCGCTGAAAGGGCTGCATGGCATTACGGTTCCACTCCACGTTGTCGGAACCACCGGGGAAGGCGCTGCCTGCCAGCAACAGCTCGTTCCAGGGCAGCATGAGCTCTCCGCTGACTGTGCGGCGAACGGGGTCGACGAGGAACCGGTAGGTGTCTTCTTGAAACGACACCACCCAGCCTGGCTGGCTCTCGTCGGAGGTGACGGTGTAGCGCAGCCCGTTGTTGATGAGATAGGAATCGACATAGTAGGGTTTCAGGTACTGCGTGGTGCCCTTCACCACGGTCTCGGTAGTCATGATTTTCAGCTCACCCGCATTCAGGGCTCCGGCAAAACGGAACAGTCCGTCGGGGCGGCGGGTCAGCTCCACGGTGCCTTGTGGCACGGCTGTGCCGGTGGCCCACAGGCGTTCAAAACTTTGGCTTTTGGCCGTTGCCGGCAACAGCGTGGCCACCACCAGCAGGATATTGATCAGTTTATTCATTGGTTATTCAATTTTAGAGGTGAGAGAAATAAGAAGCGTTTCTAACTGAGAACTGAGAACTGATAGGTATGATTAGCTTTCGAGCTAGCGTTTGAGCCATAAGAGTAATCATACCTCTCAACTATCAACTATCAGTTCTCAACTAGCAACGCCTCTCAACTATCACCTATCAGTTATCAACTAGAAACTTCTGAGAGCTCGTGCTTCCGTCGCTCCACCACCTTCGGACGATGTAGGTGCCACGCGGACGCTGTGGGTGCTCGCAGCCTTGCAGGTCGTAATAGCGCTCGGCCACTAGCTTCTGAGTGCTGGCTGCGGCTATACCTGTCGACGAACCGTCGATGTTCACCTGCAGTTGCTGGTCGCAGGGAGTCGAGGCGATATGCAGCGTCAGCGTCTTGGTATCGGCATCGTAGCTCCAGTCTGTGAACGGCTCACCGTTCAGCGTCAGTGCCTCGGGTTGGGTTGTCATCAGCACCTCCACCTCGTAGGCCCGTTCTGCCGGCATGCCGTTGTAGCTGCCTTGCCGCGGGGCGATGGTGAGTAGCAGGCCTCCGGCGGTGCGCTGCTGGCTGATGTGCGTAGTGGTATAGGCTCCGTCCTGATAGTCTTGTGTGTCGCCCTCATCCTCGTATAGCGTGGTCTCGCCTTGCTGGCCTGGCACCACTTTTAATACCATCTGGCTGGGGGCTGTCTTCAGGTTGGCCATTTTGGGGTTGCACACCACGATGCTGCCCGCCTTGATGAAGTAGGGTATCTCGTCGGCAGCGTAGAGGTCGCTGATGGTCTGACCGCCGTCGAGCATGCGGTTGCGGCACACGTCGTACCACTGGCCCTGAGGCAGCCACGTCTTGTGGAACGTAAGCCCGTCGGCGTCGCTGGCGGTGACCACGGGCGACACCAGGATGTGGTCGCCAAACATGTATTCGCCTTCCTGTCGGTAGGCCTCGTTCTCTTCGGGCCACTCATAGTAGAGAGGGCGGCAGATGCTCACACCCGTGTCGTAGGCCTGACGTGCGGCGGTATAGATGTAAGGCATGAGCTGGTAGCGCAGGTCTACGCACTGCAGCATCTGACTGAAATTGTCGTATTTCCATATTCTGCGCTCGTTGCCATCCTGGTTGGCGCCATGGGTGCGGAAGATAGGTGAGAAAACACCGAACTGCAACCACCGCAACATGAGTTCGGGATCGGAGGGTGCTATCTGCATGTGGCCTCCCAGGTCGTGTCCCCAGTAACCAAAGCACACATTCGAGGCTGTTGCCGTAAAGTAAGGCTGGAAGGCCAGCGAGCCGTAAGTGGCATAGGTATCGCCAGAAAAACCTATGGGATAACGGTGGCTGCCCAGTCCTCCCCAGCGATGGAAAATCAGGGGGCGCCGGTCTTTGCGGTTGATGCGCATATCGTTGAAGAACACATGATTGCACCAGAAGGTCTCCGACAGTCCCTCGGTGAAGTTGCTGGTAAGGTTCTGCTGCCAGTCAATCCACCAGAAGTCGACACCCTGCTCCTCTCGCTCGCGGATGATGTGCTTGAACATGGAGCGGTAGAAGGTGGCATCTTCCAGTTTCCATGGCACGCGCTCACCACCACTAATGCCCATGTCGGCACTAATCTCGCTGTAATGGTCCTCGTGCCTTGCCACACCGTCGGCAGGATGCAGGTTGAGACTTACCTTCAGCCCCTGGTTGTGCATCCAGCGGATGAGTCCCTCGGGATTGGGAATCAGGCTCTTGTTCCACGTCCATCCCGTCCATCCGTCGAGGTGCCAGTCCATGTCCATGATCATCACATCGATGGGGATGTCGTTGCCCTTGATTTCGTTGGTGAGGTTGATAAAGTCTTGCTGCGAGTAGCGCTGATACTTGCTATACCAATAGCCCAAAGCGTAAAGAGGAGGCATGGGCTGGCGCCCGGCAATGCGGATATAGTCGGCTATGGCTCCTTTATAGTCGTGACCGTAGCCCATGAAGTACCAGTCAAGGGCGTTGGCGTCAACAGGCTCTGCCAGCCAGTCGATGCCGTCAACCTGTCCGTCGAACGCAAATGTGGTTGAGCCGTCACCCCGTTTTGTCTTGGGCGATTCGTCGATGAGAGCCCATCCGCCACGCGAGATGATGCCGTCTTCCAGATCGGGGCGTTGATTGTCGCCACTGGCGGTGTCGAGTGTGCGTTTGGTGCCTTTCAGGTTGAGCGCATCTTCCTTACCAGGATACCATATCACGTCTCTGCCGTTGAGTTGCAGGGTGATACTCAAGTTGTTGGGCGACTTCAGGTTGGCAGCAATGGACGCACCCTTCCGGTAACGAAGCGTCAATGCCTGGGTCTCGATGTAAAGATAGGTTTCGTCTTCGCGCTTGGTGTATTGCGGCACTGGAAGACGCCTGTTCACCACCGCAAAGGTGGCACGGTCTTCAAACTTGCCAGTGGCACTATACTGAATACGAATCATCCTGTCGGTCAGCACCGTGAACCGGGCCCGACCGGACGTCACCACCGCAGCCTCGTCGGCCAACGGATTCATCGTCTCACCGGCAGCAGCCGTTGTTGCACCTGCAGCCATCAGTAATGCCAGCAAGCATGTAATGAATTGTTGTCTCATTGTTGCATCAGTTTTTGCAAATCGTTATGAATGTGTCGAGTGCAAAATTACATTCTTTTTGCGCGCACACGTCATTTAATAAGGAATGTATCAGCTGAATATCACTAGTGGACGACCATCACATCTGATTATCAACACTTTACAACTTTTTGCTATTGCGGTTTGTATAATGGGAATATTGCAGGGAAGTAAGGCTCATACTGATAAAAAGAAAGCCTCAGCTCATCCTCCATGCAACGGGGATGAACTGAGGTCGTGTTTCTTAAGTTTCGCATTCACTCTACTTCTTGGAGTTCAGAAGTGAGGGAATTGCAGAAGTTCAGACAAAACCGACAAGCGGTCTTCTCAACACTGCATGCGCATTAATTATTCTCAGGACGAAGTTTGCGAACGGTTGCACCCGCCTGCCACATTTCCTGATTGCGCATGGCTTCGAGTTCGCGCTCTAGTCCCTCACGATAGTCGGGCTTTGAGTTTGCGTCGATAGAGATCTGTGCCTCTGTGCCATTCTTCACACTCTCGTAGAGTTGTTGCATAACGGGCTTAATGGCATCATGGAAACGAGGTGCCCAATCGAGCGCACCACGCTGGGCTGTAGTAGAGCAGTTGGCATACATCCAGTCCATGCCTTTCTCGCCGAAAAGAGGACCCAGGCTCTGGGTGAGCTCTTCTACGGTCTCGTTGAAGGCCTCAGAGGGTGAGTGACCGTTCTCGCGCAATACTTCATACTGTGCCAGCAACAGACCCTGTATGGCACCCATAAGCGAACCACGCTCGCCGGTAAGGTCGCTTGTTGCCTCACGCTCGAAGGTGGTCTTAAACAGATAACCTGCTCCAATGCCGATACCAAAGGCGATGGTCTTCTCTTCGGCTTGTCCGCTCGCATCTTGATAGACGGCGTAAGAACAGTTCAATCCGCGTCCCTCGCAGAACATGGTGCGAAGACTAGTACCAGAACCCTTAGGAGCCACCAGAATAACATCGACACCCTCGGGAGGAACCACACCCGTACGGTCGCTCCAATTGATGGCAAAGCCATGCGAATAGTAGAGTGTCTTACCCGGAGTGAGATACTTTTTGATAGTGGGCCACACCTGAATCTGGCCTGCATCGCTGAGAAGCATGCACAAAATGGTTCCCCTCTCAGCGGCCTCCTCAATAGAGAAGAGGGTCTTGCCAGGTACCCAGCCGTCAGCCTCTGCCTTCTGGTAAGTCTTACCCTGTCGCTGTCCGACAATGACATTGAAGCCATTGTCACGCAGGTTGCATGCCTGACCAGGGCCTTGGATGCCATATCCGATAACGGCAATGGTTTCATTTTTCAGCACCTCACGTGCCTTCTCGAGAGAGAACTCTTTGCTGGTGACTACTGTTTCGATAACGCCACCGAAATTCATTTCTGCCATAATAGTTTGTGTTGTTAGATATTGTTATACATATTTTTGAATACTCAGAAGATGACCTTGCTTCTTACCACCTCCACGTCATGATCCTTGCAGATTCTGACGCAATACTCGTTTTCGCCTGTCTGCTCACGGTAGAGGCTAAGGCGGTCGCCCTGATGACTCTCTGCCACATATGCCACCTCGAAACGATGTATCTGATGATGGCGATACCAGTCCATGTCCCACAAATCGAGCACATGCTCTATATACTTTACACTATTGATGTGCCCATTCATATCCACATCATTATAATAGGTGTCGATGGTACGTACGAGTTCTGCACCATCACTCATCTGCACGCGTGAACTCTTGGCGATGGGACAGGGCTTGTCGCGCTCCACATAATCGTTAATAGAGCCGTCGTGAATCTCCAGCAGGTTGTGAGGCTGGCGTGTATCGGTGTCTATCATGGCCCATACACTGCGCCCATAACCGTAAACTTGTCCGTCGGTACCGGTGATGGCGAAGTTACGGTTGGTAAAGAAACGCATAGCACTCTCTACCCATGTTTCCACCCAGAAGCGGTCGTAGGCTTGTGGCATGTGCTCCATTTCCACAGCCAGGCGCGAGAGCACCCATGCCTTATTGATGGTTTTCAAATAAATCATGCCGAAACCGCGGTCGTTGCTATGAAAGTCGGCTGCGTTGAGCAGATGGTTGCCCAAATGTCCCATGAAGAGCCGTGAATTGAAATCACAGTGAAAGGGCTCGGCCATAAACTGATATTTTCCTATTTTTTCCATTATTACATTTTTCACCTCAAGGATGTTGAGGTATGTCACTTTTCACTTGTTACTTGTTTATGCAGCATCTCCTGCTTTTCAAGAAAGGCACTTACCTGTTCTACGGTACTACGGGTGAGGGCAATGCGACCACTACGCGTATACTGCAGCACACAACCAAACTTATCTAACTCATAGAAGAGTCGCTGAATATCTTCGGTCACGCTGCTAAGCATCACGGTGCAGTAGGTGGGATTTACCTCGACGATGCGTGCATTGAGTCTGCGTACGATACGTGATATTTCGGCATTCTCTAATACGATGGGGGTAGAGAGTTTATACATGCCCACCTCGCGGATGAAGAGCTGATCATCTGTGTAGTAATTGGCTTTCACCACATCGATCTTCTTCTCTATTTGCTTTGTAATTTTCTCAATCTGGTCTTCGTCGCTCCAGGCTGTTATGGTATACTTATGTACACCAGGAATACTACTGGCCGACACATTGAGACTCTCGATATTCACCTGACGGCGAGTGAACACAGCAGTAATCTGATTCAGAATACCAGCCACATTCTCTGAATAGACCAAAAGTGTATATAAAGTCTTTTTCTCTTCCATTGTCTATGTTCATTTCATTATATTTCCAGCATCATGTCGCTGACATTCATTCCTGGAGGAGTCATCGGCAGCACATCGTCGTCTTCCTTGATAGCGCACTCGAGAATGTAAGCACCGGGAGTAGAGAACATCCTCCCTACAGCTGCTGCAAGCATCGCCCGGTCGGTCACCACCTCGTAGTGAATACCGTAGCCGCGGGCAATGAGTTCATAGTTAGGATTCATCATTTTGGTGAATGACTTCCGACGCATCCAAAACATATCTTGCCACTGACGCACATTGCCCAAATAATTGTTGTTCAACAAAATCATCTTCACTGCACACTGTTGCTCCATGATGGTACCCAGCTCCTCTATACACATTTGGAAGCCACCATCGCCCATAAAGCAACACACCGTGCGAGAAGTAGCAAAGGTGGCACCGATGGCTGCAGGCATGCCATAGCCCATTGTTCCAAGACCGCCACTCGTGCAGATGCTACGGGCATGATGATACTTGAAGTAACGGGTTGCAAACAACTGGTTCTGACCCACATCGGTCACCAGTACAGCATCGTCGGGAGCCTGCAGAGCCACAGCATTCACCACCTCACCCATGAGTAACGGACCGTCTGTAGGATGGATAGCCGGCTCAATCACCTTATTGCGCTCTTTCTCATCCAGTTCGTGGAAAGAGTTGCGCCAATGCTGGTGCTTATTCTTAAAGAGCAGAGAGGTAATGGCTGGCAAAGACTCTTTACAGTCGGCCACCACGGCAACATCAGTTCTGATGTTTTTATTAATCTCACTACGGTCAATATCCAGATGGATGATCTTAGCCTGTCGGGCATAGGTGCTTACATTGCCTGTCACCCGGTCGCTGAACCGCATGCCAATAGCGATGAGCACGTCGCACTCTTGCTCCTTCAAGTTAACGGCATAGTTGCCGTGCATGCCTAGCATGCCCACGTTAAGCGGATGATTGGAGGGTAAAGCCGACAATCCTAGCATGGTACGGCCAGCAGGGATATCAGCTTTTTCGAGAAACATCTTCAGTTCTTCCTGTGCATGTCCCAGTTCTACTCCCTGCCCAACAAGGGCCAATGGCCGCTGTGCATTATTAATAAGGGCGGCTGCCTGACGAACAGCTTCCATGTCGAGTTGCGGATAGGGCACGTATGAGCGTATAAAGTCGACATTTGCCGGATTCCAATCAATCTCCTCTACTTGAGCGTTACGTGAAAAATCAAGCACGACTGGCCCCGGACGACCGCTACGAGCAATAAAAAAGGCGCGACTTACTGCCCAGGCCACATCTTCTGCATGACGTATCTGGTAACTCCACTTAGAGATAGGTTGAGCCACGCCAACAAGATCTACCTCTTGGAAGGCATCGGTTCCGAGCGATGAAATGGGCACCTGGCCGGCAATAACAACAATGGGGGTGGAGTCCATCATTGCATCTGCAACACCTGTCAACGTATTTGTCGCTCCAGGACCACTGGTAACCAAAGCGACACCCACCTTGCCAGAGACACGTGCATAACCCTCAGCTGCATGAGTAGCAGCCTGCTCATGGCGCACAAGAATGTGATCGAAACATTTCTTCTCACCACGTGTATAATCGAAGAGGGCATCATAGACCGGCATAATGGCTCCGCCTGGATAACCAAAGATGGTGGTCACACCTTCTGCTTGCAATGCACGCATCAGTGCCTTTGCCCCTGTAATTCTATCTCTCATAACTCCTTACTATAACTGTTACTTCCTAACTTTGAATGATTCTCACCCCACCCTTATCAGCCGATGAGACACTCTGGGAATAAGCTTGCAGAGCTTTACTCACTATTCGGTTGCGCCGCAACGGCTGCTGCTGACGGTCAGCGAGCTCTTCGCCGGTCAAGTGCACGTTAATCGTGCGCCCTGGGATATCAATCTCAATGATATCGCCATTTCTGATTTTGCCGATATTGCCTCCACTGGCAGCCTCGGGAGAGATGTGACCGATGCTTAGTCCACTAGTACCGCCCGAGAAACGTCCGTCGGTAATGAGTGCACACTCTTTGCCCAAGTGCATGCTCTTAATATAAGAGGTTGGATAAAGCATCTCCTGCATGCCTGGCCCACCTTTAGGACCTTCATGGGTAATAACAACGCAGTCGCCGCTCTTCACTTGTCCGCCAAGAATTCCTTCGCAAGCATCTTCCTGAGAGTCGAACACAACGGCTGGTCCTTCGAAATGCCAAAGGCTTTCGTCTACGCCTGCTGTCTTTACCACACAACCGTCTTGTGCAATATTGCCGAAAAGCACGGCCAAGCCACCGTCTTTGGTATAGGCATGTGCGATATCCCGAATGCATCCTTTGGTGCGATCGGTGTCGAGTGAAGGATAATACTCGCTCTGTGATCCCATCTTCGTTGAGAAACGGTTGCCTGGAGCCGAGTAATAGATATGTCGGGGATCATGGTTATCCTCTCTAGCAGGAGAGGCACCAGAAGTGATGCTATAACGCTCAATGGCCTGGCCAAGTGTCATGCCATCCACACGAATAGCAGAGTTATCAAGAAGATTGCCCTTATTCAACTCGCCCATAATGCCCAAGATACCGCCGGCACGATTGCACTCCTGTACACTATACTGTTGCGTATTGGGAGCTAACTTACAAAGGCACGGTGTCTTTCGGCTTAAGACATCAATATCTTTAATTGTGAAGTCTACCCCACCCTCCTGTGCTACAGCAAGCAGATGGAGCACAGTGTTAGTAGAACCTCCCATGGCTATGTCGAGTGTCATCGCATTGAGAAACGCATTGCGGGTGGCAATACTACGGGGAAGCACATCCTCATTGCCATCCTCATAGTAGGCTAACGCATTCTTAACTATCTGGCGTGCTGCAGCCTTGAACAACTCCACACGGTTTGTATGGGTTGCCAATAGGGTACCGTTGCCCGGTAGCGATAGTCCAATGGCCTCTGTGAGCGAGTTCATCGAATTGGCAGTAAACATTCCTGAGCACGACCCGCATCCAGGACAAGCACACGCCTCTATTTCGCGTAATTCTTCTTCATTAACCGTGGGATCAGCACCTTTCACCATGGCTGTTATCAAATCGGCATTCTCGCCTCGCCAACGACCAGCTTCCATGGGACCTCCCGAGCAGAACACGGTAGGGATGTTCAGCCGCATAGCTGCCATGAGCATTCCGGGAGTCACCTTGTCACAATTGGAAATGCATATCATTGCATCGGCCTTATGCGCATTCACCATATATTCCACTGAGTCGGCAATAATATCACGTGAGGGTAGCGAATAGAGCATTCCATCATGCCCCATGGCAATGCCATCGTCAATGGCTATTGTGTTGAACTCGGCTGCATAGCAACCCAAGCTCTCTATCTCCTGACGCACAATCTGTCCAATCTCATGCAAGTGAGTGTGCCCAGGCACAAACTGGGTGAACGAGTTCACTATGGCAATAATGGGTTTGCCAAATTGCTTTGGTTTCATTCCTGTGGCTACCCACAAGGCACGCGCTCCGGCCATTCTCCGGCCTTCCGTACATACAGCACTTCTTAAGGGATGCTTCATATAATAGCTTTTATGTTTGCTTTCTCTTTATACCTTAAAAAAAATAAAATATTGGGTGCAAAGGTAAAGAGTTTTTCTGTAACCACCAACAAAATAGTGATAAAAAACTATCCGTAACAAAACATTTGCAAGAAAAAGCAAGTGTTTTGTTACGGATTAATAGAATTTAAGTCAATTACTAAGAGCCGGGAATGAGGAGTTCGACCCTCTTGAAAAAGGCGGCTCAACCATTTAACCTCAATCTACCAACTCATCACTTGAGTCCGGATAAGGGTTATTTTACAAATACCACAGCCAGACGATTAGAGGTTGTGCCTTGAACGCCACGCCCCACAGCCTCGTCTACCACTACGGCACGGCTCTTCAGATAGTTGGCAACCACATCGGCACGAGCCTGAGAGAGTTGCTGGTTCCACTCAGCACCACCTTCGGGTGAGGCTGTTCCCACAATCTGTACGTGTGAGCCCTCACGAATACCGTTCAGGGCATACTTAGCCTCAGCAGTCAGCTCGGAACTGCCTTGTGCGAATGTAACCACATAGAGGTTGTCAACTCTCACCTCACGAGTATTGGTTTTCTCTCTTACCACCTGAGTAGGCTTCTGTCCCAACTGTTGACGCAGACGATTGATCTCTGCATTCAATTCGTCGATCTCGTTCTGGCGGTCAGCAATCTTAAAGTTGTGTTCACCAGTTGAGTTGCGGAACTTATACACAATGCCACAGTTCAGCTGGAACGCACTCTTGTTGACATTATACTGCACCTTCTCATAGCCGTTACCATTCAATGCCCAGATCATAGCTGGCTCTATATAGAGCTGCCACTCTTTCCAGTCACCGAAATTAAAGGCAAAGTCAACTGCTAATTTCGACGAGAGATTATCTTTGCGATAGCGATACAAGCGAGTGACTTCATAAGAGAGTTTGTCTAGATAGTAATAAGGCTCACCAATAGATATGTAATCAGGCAGATAGTACTCCTTGTTTGAAAACGAATGTCCCCAACCCATGCCATAGAGTGCAATCACCTCAAAATCACGAGGCTCGCCTTGATAGCCACAGAACCAGTTGGTCATGTTTACTGTTCCCAGCAGTGAGGTATTCATTCCGCGAACAAAAGTACCCGTAGACTCAGGGAATGTGTTGGCCTTGCCATAAGGACGGTTGGAGAAGTAGAGATTGCTCTCAAGTGCAAGACCGAATACAGGCGTGAAATAACGTCCGACGCGCAAGCCAACGTTCGAATTAAGGTTTTTCAACCACCGGTTGTGAGTAGTCTTGGTAGCAAATCCACCATTCAGGCCGATGTAGAAATTGTCGAATGTCTTACTTTCCACCACTGTCTGTGCGGAAACGGTTGTTGCCATAAAAGCGGCAGCTAAAAAAAGAAATAATTTTTTCATATCTAAAAAATTTACTAAATAATTCACATTTCAACACCGCAAAATAACGTAAAATAAATGAAACTGCCAAGAAAAAACGTGAAAAAACATGCTTTTTAGAGTGTATGATGGGAATAAAGACATGAAAACCACAGCAAAATGAGAAAAAAAATGTAACTTTGCCGCTAACTATGAGAAAAATTATTCTGATTACAGGCGGACAGCGCTCGGGCAAGAGTGTGCAGGCTGAAACCATGGCACTCAGCCTGTCGGACAATCCCGTCTATTTGGCTACAGCCCACATTTGGGATGAAGAGTTCCGTCGACGAGTGCAAATACACCAGCAGCGTAGAGGTCCACAATGGACAAATATAGAAGAAGAGAAATATCTGAGCCGTCACGATGTGACAGGGCGCGTGGTGGTCATCGATTGCATCACGCTTTGGTGTACCAATTTCTTCTTCGACCGTACGGCCCATGAGTGGGAACAACCCAGCGTGGAAGAAGCTCTTAAGGCCCTGCAAGAAGAGTTTGACAAATTCACCAGCCAGGATGCAACCTTTATATTTGTAACAAACGAGATTGGCAGTGGTGGTGTCAGCGATAATGCCATACAACGTAAGTTCACCGATTTGGAGGGCTGGATGAACCAATATGTGGCCGCAAGGGCCGATGAGGTGATTCTGATGGTGAGCGGCATTCCAATGAAAATTAAGAGTGAATAGTTAACAGTTAAAAAGGTGAAGATTAAGATGAGAGTATTTCACATAGAGAAACCCGATGAAACCATACGGGCAGAGATACAAGACAAGATAGACAATTTAAATAAGCCGAAAGGGTCGTTGGGCTTGCTTGAGGAACTGGCCATGCAGATATGTATGGTTCAGCAGACTCTTTCTCCTCGCCTCAATCATCCGTGCCATCTGCTGCTTGGCGGCGACCATGGAATAGAACGTGAGGGGGTTAGCGTGTCACCCCGTGATGTGACTTGGCAACAAATGATAAACTTCACCCGTGGCGGAGGAGGCGTGAACATGTTTTGCCGTCAGCATGGATTCAAGTTGCGTATTGTCGACGTTGGTGTCGATTACGACTTGAGCAAGGTGGAAGGAATCATTGACCGGAAGATTGCCCGTGGCACCAAGAACTTCCTTTATGAGGCAGCTATGAGTGAGGAAGAATTCGACAAGGCCATCAATATCGGTGCAGAACTGGTTGACGACTGTGCCGCCGAGGGATGTAACATCATCTGCGTGGGAGAGATGGGCATTGCCAACACTTCGCCCAGCAGTATCTGGATGCATCTCTTTGGCAACATCCCGCTCGACGATTGCATTGGGGTTGGAGCTGGTCTCAACAATCCTGGACTACTACATAAACACGAAGTACTGAGACAGGCCGTCGAAAGGTACATATCAATACACCCGTCACAAAAGGAAAGCGACAAATACGATTCGCTTTCTTATTTCGGAGGCTTCGAGATGATTGCTGCCGTTGGTGCCATGCTACGTGCTGCAGAGAGAAAGATGCTGGTCATGGTCGACGGATTCATCATGAGTGCTTGCGCCTTAGCTGCCTGCCAACTGGTGCCTGAGGTGAGAAACTATATGATTTTCGGCCATTGCGGCGACGAGAGTGGGCACAAGCGTATGCTCGAACTGATGAATGCCAAGCCATTACTCCATCTGGGAATGCGGTTGGGTGAAGGAACTGGCGCTCTTTGCTCCTACCCCATCATCATGAGTGCCGTGAATATGGTGAACGAAATGAATAACTTCCAAAACGCTAAGATTACAAAGTATTTTTAAGAAACTAAAGCAATAGGAATAACTATGGAAGTGAACATAGACAACACGAAATGGTACGACCGTATATGGGCAGCTTTGATATTCTTCACCCGACTGCCATTCTGGCGGTGGCATCAGCCACCCCAACAGTGCTATAAGTCGGTAGTGGAATACTGGCCTTTGGCAGGATGGCTAACAGGCGGAGTGATGGCGGCCATCATCTATTTTGGTTGTATGTTGTTTCCATTCCCTATCGCCTTGTTACTTGCCATTATAGCACGAGTGCTCATCACCGGAGCTTTACATGAAGACGGACTGGCCGACTTCTGCGATGGTTTTGGTGGGGGAGGTAATGACCGCGAGCGCATCCTTACCATCATGAAAGACTCGCATATCGGCACTTACGGCGTATTAGGTTTGATTCTCTATTTTGCCCTACTCTACCTTACGCTACAGTCACTGAATCCTTTCTATGCGGCATTGGGGGTGCTGGCGGGCGATGCATACAGCAAAATGCTAGCCGGACAGATTATCATGTTTCTACCTTATGCGCGTACGGCTGAAACTGCAAAGAATCGTACTGTTTATCGCAAATTTAGCATCAAGGCAGGCATTGGGCTTTTTATTCAGGCTATGCTGCCCATGATACCTTTATTATATATAGGTACGACACAAGGGGTGCTGCGTTGGGATACGCTTATCTTTGTGCCATGCATCGTGATGTATTTCCTCTATATGCTTATCAACCGTAAGCTACACGGTTATACGGGCGACTGCTGCGGAGCCTTGTTCCTGCTCATCGAACTTAGTTTCTATCTCACACTAGCAGCTCAACTGTATTAACACAAGAACCCACCTAAAAAATGAAAATCATTTTTGTAAGACACACGAGCGTTGATGTACCCCATGGTACATGCTACGGATGGACAGATGTTCCTGTCAGGGACACCTTCGTAGAGGAAGCTGAAAGAACCAGAATGAAGCTGTTGAAATACGGTACTTTCGACCACGTATACAGTTCTCCCCTCACCCGTGCGCGCTTGTTGGCAGCCTATTGCCTGCCAGGAATACGCCCCACATTGGATCCTCGTCTAAAGGAAATGAACATGGGTGACTGGGAAATGCAGCGTTACGACGACATTAAAGACCCAAACCTGCAAGAGTGGTTTAACGATTTTATGCGCCAACCCACCACCAATGGTGAGGGTTTTCCGCAAATGTACGAAAGGGTCGCCTCGTTTCTCGACGAGATTCGCCAACACCCCTACGAGCAAGTAGCCATTTTCGCTCATGGCGGTGTGCTCATCTGCGCTGGCGTTTATGCCGGTCTCTTTCCCGCAGATGAACACGCCTTTGAGCATTCCACACCGTATGGTGGCATTGTTGAAATAGATATCTAGTCTATCTTTTTAATCACCCTGCACGGGTTCCCCACTGCAATGCAGTTGGAAGGAATGTCGGAGACAACCACCGAACCGGCTCCAATGGTCACATTGTCACCTATGGTCACGCCAGGGAGAATGGTCACACTGCCACCTATCCACACATTATCACCAATGCTGACAGGGCGCGCCCATTCGCACCGTGAGTTACGCTCTTGAGGATTTGTGCTGTGGCAAGCCGTATAAATGCTCACATTTGGCCCTATGAAGCAGTCATCACCAATGGTCACGGCCGCCTCATCGAGTACGGTAAAATTGAAATTAGCAAAAAATCGCCTGCCAATCTTAATCTGTTTGCCATAATCACAGAAGAATGGTTGAACGATGATAGCTTGATCATCAGCCATATCTCCCAACAAACCTTTCAGCAAAGCGAATCTTCCTGCTGTATCTGATGGTCGCAAAGCATTGTATTCATGAACAATGTCGCGTACTGCATTCAACTCGCTGATTAACTCTGGGTCTATTGCCGAGTAGACTTCACCAGCAAGCATCTTTTCTTTTTCCGTCTTACACATCACAAGCAACTACATCATTATCACAGTGACACTATATGGGCGTAACTCCAGATTCTTGCCTGCCACTCCTTTCTCGATCTGCACTTCCTTATCTTTCGGATTTCCGCAGAATGATTCTATTGGGGCATCTGCCGGAATATTCAGTCCCTCTACGGCTACCTTCAGTTCCACTGGCAATGCATTCACTAGCTTCAGATACTTTTTACCACTCTTTGAGCCTTTCACCAAACTAGCAGCCACACGGTGTTGAATGGCCGCAGCCTGCTCTGTATGGAGAGTAAGATGAGAAGTAATATACTGATTACCACCATAAATGGAGAACAGCCGCTGAGTATGATAGCTGGGTGTCAGTCTCACATCGGTGTTGGAGAAATATATCATGTCAGGATTCCAGTTGTGATGGTTGTCTTTTGCTAATAGTGGCGCGTAGCTTGTCATCTCGATAATGTCGCCATTGCGCTCTACGTTGCAAAGGAACAAAGCCTCGGCAAGTGCACTCTCATGGGTACGTGTCTTCGAGGCATACTCGCCAATATACACTTTTGGTCCTTTACGATCGTACTTGTCGTAATAGTCTAGATTGTGCATGAACCAACCTGTAGTCTCATAGTAATGCTCGTCTACCATGTCGAACACATCACGATGCTCATTGGCAAACTTCCACCCTTCAATATAGTCGGACGACGGTGCATGGAAAGGCCCCACCGTACCGCAAATCTGAATATCGGGATATCGGCGGCGAATCTCCTTACAAATCATCAGGCACCGTTCCTCAAAGGTGGTCGAAATGATGTCTTCGTTGCCAATGCCGATATACTTCAGATTGAAAGGCTCGGGATGACCTGCATCGGCACGCATCTTGGCCCACTCGCTTGTTGCTGGATCTCCATTGGCCCACTCGATGAGGTGACATAGTTCGTCAATGTAGGCTGGCATCTCATCCATAGGAATACCTCCCTGCTGACCGCCATATCCGTTGGCATCAGGGCCGGAATTCTGGCAAGGTACACCTGCTGCCAACACGGGCAATGGCTCTGCACCGATGTCCTCGCAAAACTGGAAATACTCGAAAAAGCCTAAGCCACGTGTCTGATGATAATTCCAAATATTAAAATCTGGCTTGCGATCCTGCAATGGCCCCACCGTGTGGTTCCAATGATAAATATTGTCAATACCGTCGCCATGGCTCATGCAACCTCCTGGGAAGCGCACAAACTTGGGGTGTAAATCGGCAATAGCCTCCGCCAAGTCACGGCGCAATCCGTTTTTACGTCCTTTAAACGTATCTTGTGGGAACAGCGAGATCATGTCTACGGCCACACTGCCTTTTTTCAGAGGTGCTACGCTCAGTTTTGCTTTGGCAGAAGTACGTTGTGCCTGAAGGACAATGCTATATGGTTTCCATTCGCCACCCTGTATGCGTATTTTTGCAGAAGCCAGAGGTGTGCCCACCTCATCTACTACCGACACCAGAAGGTCTTTCTTCTTGCAGTCCATGCAACGGGCAAAGATCGAGAAGTCGTAACGCTTTCCCTGCTCCACGTATATTCCGTCCCATCCCTCATTGACAATAGGCTGGTTACAAAGTACAGCATAATGGCTATTGACTGCACTGAGAGGATTCTCCGTACGGATATCGATGCTGCCGCCAGATGTGCTCCAGGCCGTAGCGCTATTCCATCCACGATGGTCGCGAGGTGTATACTCGAAATCGCGGTTCTGCACCAACTCGGCATAGAGGCCGCCATCGGCAGCATAGCTAATATCTTCAAAGAACACACCCAACAGTTTGTCGCTGATTTGCTTTTGCTGATCTGGCTGCACAGTCAGCGTAGCCTCAACAGCTTTCAAACCTCTATAGCGTGAAGCGTCGTCGTTCATGGTCTCAGCGTAGCGCTTGTTGAGTTCTGCCTGCTGACGGTGGAACTCCATGAGATTCTTCAACTCGCTGGGTTTCAGCCGGAAAATTTCTCCACTGTAGCATCGGCTATCAATCTCTACCGTGTCGTTCAGCAGACTGTTCTTGGCTATCATGTCGGCCACATGTTCGCCCGCCATTTTATCAGCAGCAAAATGCCGGAAATCATTCGAGGCTAATGTCGAACGGTACTGCCCGTCTTTAGTCTGAAAAAACACCATGAACTTCTCTTTCATGGGATCGTCGCTTTTCACCTTAAATATAACCGGGCTCAGTACCCCCTGCACCGACATGGGCGGATAGTCTTGCGGACGCCACGTCACCAGGTCGTCACTATAAGCTGCCGCAAACGTGGGTGCATAGTCGTTAAGCTGCCATACTGCCCGCCAGGTACCGTCGTTAGCACGTATCACATAAGGGTGGTACATGCGTTTCTCACTACCCCATTTCGAATAGTCACTGGCACAGAGCTGACCTATATGGCGCCATGTCTGTGTGCTGTCGAGCCAGGCTGCATGCAGTCCGCTCTTCTCGTCGGGCGAATAAATAAACACCTGCTGCATCGTATCTGGCTTCGCCACAACCGCCGGCTTAACTTTCTTTCTCACTTTCCGGGCAGCATCGGCAGGAAGGGCCGCCACCAACAGCAGGCTCACCAGCGCCACGGCACTCTTCATCATCACCCAACTACCACCATTCATCACCTTACTCTTCATATTCACTTGCATTTTCTAATCCAAAATATTGTCCTTTACGTGTTGCGGGCACACCATACTTCATCCATGCAGGTTCGGGCGCACCTTTCAGATAATGGTCGAAGAACTGCTGCATGCGTATGGTCAGATCCTTGCGATTGCGACGTTCCTTTAGGTTGTGTGCCTCGTTATTATATTGCAACAACCAAGCAGGCTTCTGCAGTCGGCGCAGTCCCATGAACATTTCTATTCCCTGATACCAGGGCACAGCGCCGTCAGCATCGTTGTGCATGATGAGCACGGGCGTCTGTACGTTGGGCAGCGAGAAGAGACAAGAGTTCTTCAGATAGAGGTCTAGCCCATCCCACAGGTTCTTGCCCACACGGCTCTGCGTTTGCTCATATTGGAACTGACGGCTCATACCGCTCTCCCAACGGATGCCTCCATAGGCACTGGTCATGTTCGAGACAGGGGCACCTGCGCCTGCGGCCTTAAACATATGGGTGCGTGCAATAAGATAGGCCACCTGATAACCGCCCCACGACTGACCTTGAATGGCCATGTTGTCTTTATCTATCCAAGGGTATTTAGTGAGCGACTCGGCTCCACTGCAGATGCAGTTGTACGCCGCCTCGCCAGGCAGTCCATCAAGTGGATAGACGATATCAGGTACAAACACCACGTAGCCCCTGCTGGTATAGAACGCCAGATTCACTGTCGACCATGAGGGCTGCGGCATCACATAACTATAAAGTGACTCCGAGCGTTTCTCATAGAAATAAATCATCACCGGGTACTTCTTTGTCTCATCAAAATCCTCGGGTTTGTATAGTATTCCATCCAGTTTGGTTCCATCATAGGCTGTCCACTGATACAGTTCGGCCGTTCCCCAGTTATACTCTTTCTGCTGAGGGTTGATGGCACTCAGCTTCTGCTCTTTACCTCCCACACGATTGGTCACATACAGGTCCATGGGGTGCTCAAAGTTACCCTTCTGGTAAACATATACCGGTGCTTTCTCAGCCTTCATCAGGTTGCTATACGACCAGCCTCCCAGAGCCAGTTGCCTTGGCGTGGCTGCCTTGGCGGCACTTACCGTTGCATAACCGTTCATTTTGCTGGCATTATCGAAAACACTCAGTAGCATCAACTCTTTCGGCTCAATATAGCGTGCCGCATCGTCGTGCTTGGTGTTTATATAACGATAGGTGAGGTTCTGTTTGCGACCGTTGCCTGCAGTAAGACAAACAGGGTTCCCTCCCTGGGCTGGAATCTTCCAGATATCATAGCGGTCGTATACATAGAGGTAGTCATCGCCCTGGCTCCATCCGGCCATTCCGTAGGGTGACTTCAGCATGGGGTGATCGTCTTCTTCGTCCCAGAAGTTTACGCCTGCAGCCGAGGTAACATCTCTCGTCTCGCCACTGGCCACATCATAGACATACCACTGCTGGCGGTTCATGTCGTACCATGCCACAAACCTGCCTTCGGGTGAAGGAGTCACACGGCTGATCACACCTTCTGTAATTAACTTACGAGTGCCCGTGGCTAAATCTACGATTGACACTTTCTCCCGATTGTTCATGTTCCATTGGGTCTCCACTACGGTCTCTGTACCATCGGTCGAAAGGGCATAAGTGGCATCACCACGGTTAACGGTGCGCACGCGGTCATACTTCGACATGGTGAGCGGCACCAGTTGACGGCTGTCGCGCTGCCATACTGCCAGATAGGTCCGCTTCAGATCGTTTTGCAGGTTCGATTTCATCATGGGAGGTATTTCTGGCGCATCCCAGTTCCAGATGTCAAGACCTGCTGTTTCGAAGGGTACCAACGTTGTGTCCTTCGGTGCTGTGTATTTCGCCACACCCGCAAAAATGCGCTGGCCGTTATGGCTGAAATAGGGCGAACTGTTCTCGGTAAGTCCCCATCCTTTAGGCAGATTCTTCATGTCGGCAAGAGCTACCAGCCGCTCTGGGGCAGTGCCGTCGGTCCGCATGTAGTACATCTCGCAGTGCTTGCTGCCCGATGACAACGTGTCGTTGGCTGCAAGCCACAGCATCTGCGTGCCCTCCTCGTCGAACGAGGGCAACGAGTAGAACCGCTCTTTACTGCCTAGCACCTGCGCCTTTTGCGTCTGGGCAGAATAGATTCCAACCGTCATGCTGTCTTTTTTCTCTTTTGTCAGGTAAGCCAGGTGCTGACCGTATTTGTCCCACTGGTAACTGCTCACGTGGCGCAGTGTGTCGGTAACGCCCGTATTCAGCTGCCTGATAAACAGTGCGTGGCCAACATTCTTGTTGCTACGCTCCTTTTTGGGAATATACGTCGTATCGGCCGTCAGCCATGCCACCGTGGCATTGGCTTTTCTGCCCATTTTGTAAGATGCCACAGCGGGTATCTTTGTCACTTGCCCTGTTGCCAGCCGGATGATGGCCAGTGTATCCTTGGGCATTTTGTCTTCCTTCCATTTCTTGATTTTTCCCTGCCGCGTATCCTTGAATAGCGGTTTGATCAGGCACAGCGCCCACTGCTCGTCGGGAGTAATCACCAATTGCTTTCCGCGCTCTACCACCAAGTCTCTACCCTTTCGCGGATGAATCACCAAGGTGCCGTCGCCCTCTTGGGGATTCACTTGGTAGGCCACATAGTTTCCATGGGTCGAAACCACAGGTGCCGCCACGCTCTGCCAGCCGTCGTAGACGCTATGGTCGAGAGGCTTCTTTTGTGCGGTGGAAGTTGCTGAAATGGCCGTTATCAGGGCCATCGAAATCAATAGTCTTTTCATATTTAGCAGGTATTTTTTCGATTTTGCTTGTAAAGATACGGAAAAAAAGTTAAAGCCCCAACAATAGTATAGACTTTTTTCATCATCCTGCTTTCAGATGGCACAAAAAAAAGGCCGCCTCCACATATCTGGAATGCGGAGGCGGCTTCTTTTTATTACTCATTCAGACACACTGAGTGTCAGAGCTTCTCAATAATTTCCTTACCAGCTTTAATGGCTTCCATGTTCAGCGGGATGAGAGCATGATGACGCTCGGGAAGTGTCTTGTAGAGTGCTTTTTCAACACCACCCTCTCCTACTACGGGACATACCTTAAGCATGGCACCGAGGACAATCATATTGAAGATTTTGGCATTCTTCATCTCTACAGCCTTCTGCATAGCGTCAATGCGATAGATCTCGATGTCGGTACGTGTAGGAGGATTAATGATACCGTTGCTATCGTAGATGAGGATGCCACCCGGCTTCAGTTTCGGCTCGAATTTCTCGAGGGAAGGCTGATTAAGAACGATGGCCACATCATACTTACTAAGAATAGGTGACGAAATACGGCTGTCGCTGACAATGACTGTCACGTTGGCCGTACCACCACGCTGCTCGGGTCCATAGGCAGGCATCCAAGTCACCTCTTTATTTTCCATCAGTCCCGAATAAGCCAGAATCTTACCCATCGAGAGTACGCCCTGACCACCGAAACCTGAAATAATTATTTCTTTTTTCATTGCGTTTCTGAATTAAAGGTTCGTTGTATCTTTGAGGTCTCCTTTGGGATAGAAGGGTATCATGTTCTCCTTCATCCATTCATAGGCTTTCACAGGTGATAGTTTCCAACCGCTGTTACATGTAGAGACAAATTCTACAAGCGACGAGCCTTTACCTTCCATCGATGCCTGAAAAGCCTTACGTATGGCTTTCTTTGCTTTGAGAATACTACCGACACTCTCTACCGACTGACGTGTGACATAGCAAGTACCTTCTAATCCTGCTGCTATATCAGCAATCTTCAGGGGATAGCCATGCAGTTTGGGATCACGACCATAAGGACACGTAGAAGTCTTCTGACCAATAAGGGTTGTGGGAGCCATCTGTCCACCTGTCATACCATAAATGGCATTGTTGACAAAGATGATGACAATGTTCTCGCCACGGTTCAGCGCATGAATGGTCTCGCAAGTACCGATGCAGGCCAGGTCGCCGTCGCCCTGATAGGTGAACACAAGACGGTCGGGCCATACGCGCTTGATACCGGTGGCAATTGCGGGTGCACGTCCGTGGGCAGCCTCCTGCCAGTCGATGTCGATATAATTGTAAGCGAACACGGCGCAACCTACGGGGCTCACGCCAACGGCCTTCTCGGTCAGGCCCATCTCTTCGATGACCTCAGCAATCAACTTATGAACCACACCATGCGAGCAACCGGGACAGTAGTGCATGTTGTTGTCATTCAACAAAGTCGGCTTCTTATATACCAGATTCTCTGGTGCAATGATTTTGTTCTCTTCCATGGCCTTACATCAATTTAGTTTTCAATGCTTCAACAATCTCTTCGGGATCAGGAACGATACCACCCAGACGACCGAACTGCTCTACAGGAACGGCACCGTTGATAGCCAGGCGCACATCCTGTACCATCTGACCAGCGTTAATCTCTGCTACCAGCACGCCCTTCTTTCCCTTTGCCATAGCGGCAATCTCCTTTGTGGGGAACGGCCACAAGGTGATGGGACGGAACAATCCCACCTTAATGCCTTGCTCACGAGCCAACTCTATTGATTTCTCTGCTATACGGGCAGCAGAACCAAATGCCACAATCATATACTCAGCATCGTCCATCTGCTGCATCTCATAACGCACTTCATTGGCTTCTATCTCTGCATATTTCCTCTGTAAGTGCAAATTGCGCTGTTCCATCACTTCCGGTTTCAGCTCAAGAGAGGTCACAATAGAACGCTCTTTCTTGTACTTCTTGTTGAAACCAGTAGAAGCCCATGGACATTCGCGTTCGATTTCCTCATCACTGCGACGTGGCTTAAACGGAGGCAGAACCACCTTCTCCATCATCTGGCCAATCACACCATCAGAAAGGATCATAGCGGGATTACGATATTTGAAGGCGAGCTCAAAAGCCAAATCAACAAAATCAGCCATTTCCTGTACGCTGGCAGGAGCAAGACAAATGACCTGGTAGTCACCGTTACCACCGCCACGAGTTGCCTGGAAATAGTCACCTTGTGAAGGCTGGATAGTACCCAGACCAGGACCGCCACGCTGGACATTGACAAAGACACCAGGAAGCTCAGCGCCGGCCATGTAGGTGATACCCTCTTGCATCAGGGCTATGCCAGGACTCGACGATGAGGTCATGGCACGCTTACCTGCTCCGGCAGCGCCATAAACCATATAGATACTTGCAAGTTCACTCTCAGCTTGCACCACCTGCATACCGGTAGTTTCCCATGGTTTTAATTCGGCAAGTGTCTCAATTACCTCACTCTGTGGTGTGATGGGATAGCCAAAATATCCATCAACGCCACAACGGATGGCAGCACGGGCAATAGCCTCGTTGCCTTTCATCAATACAACTTCTTTTTCTTCTGCCATAGCGTTATTCCTCCATTCGTTTACGGTAAACAGTAATACATCCGTCGGGGCATACGATGCCGCACGATGCGCAGCCCACGCATGACTCCATTTTCACAGCCTCCACATAGGGATAGCCATGCACATTAACTTTGCCAGACAAAGCAATGACCTTCTGCGGGCAGGCTACCACACAGAGAGAGCATCCTTTGCATCGGGCTGTGTCAATGACAATTGCTCCTTTTAATTTTGCCATAACGTTTTTGTTTTTGTAATCATTCATTGTTCTCCGGCACAAAAACAACTCAGATTACGGGTTATACATGTCTTTACAATAGTAATTAAATATATTAACAAGCATTTCACGTGCCTGCACCGCCGGACTCTCAGGGTCGAGAGCGATCGCCGCCTGATAGTTGTTGAGTGCAAGCTGAAAATTTCCTTCTTTACGATATTTGTTACCTAGTTCATAATACTCTTGTGCTGTCATCAGGCATATTATATTAAAGGTAAAACTCTTTCTTTCCTGCAGCCAGTGTATTCTTCATCAACGAACAGATGGTCATCGGCCCTACACCACCGGGAACAGGAGTGATGAACGAGCATTTGGGAGCCACCTCGTCAAACTTCACATCGCCGTTGAGACGGAATCCGCTCTTGCGCGAAGCATCAGGAACACGGGTGGTACCGACATCTATAACCACAGCGCCTTCTTTCACCATGTCGGCCGTCACAAAGTCGGGCTGGCCGATGGCGGCAATGATGATGTCTGCCTGACGGCATTCCTCCTTGAGCGTTTTCGACCGCGAATGGCACACGGTGACAGTGGCATCGCCGTACTGCTTTTGCATCATGAGCTGAGCCATGGGCTTGCCCACAATATTGCTACGCCCGAGAATGACACACTTCTTGCCGCTGGTTGCGATGCCATAACGCTGCAGCAGGGTGATGATGCCAAGTGGAGTTGCAGAAATGAAACAGGGCAGGCCGATGGCCATGCGTCCCACATTGATGGGGTGGAAACCATCTACATCTTTGCGATAGTCGATGGCCTCGATGATCTTCTGCTCATCGATATGCTTGGGCAGCGGCAACTGAACGATGAATCCGTCGACATCGGCATCGTTGTTCAATTGCTCTACGCATGCCACCAACTCATCTTCGGTAATCGTGTCCTCAAAGCGGATAAGGCTCGACTTAAACCCACAGGCCTCACAAGCCAGCACCTTATTCTTCACATAGGTCTCTGAGCCACCGTCGTGGCCTACCAACACGGCTGCCAGATGGGGCTGTTTGCCACCTGATGCGATGATTTGCCTCACTTCCTCTGCAATCTCGGCCTTGATGGCTGCTGCTGTTGCTTTTCCGTCTATTAACTGCATATGCTTCAACTTGGTTGTTATAATTTGCTCATTTCTTTCAGGTTCTGCTAGAACTTAGGCATACGGGGCATGCCTTTCATCATGCCAGACATTTTGCCCATGCCGCTGCCCGTCACCATCTTCATCATCTTACGGGTCTGATCGAACTGCTTAATCAGTCGGTTCACCTCCTGGATGTTCGTACCACTACCCTTGGCAATGCGCTGGCGACGGCTGCTGTTCAGTATTTCTGGATGAGAACGCTCTTTGGGAGTCATACTCTGGATGATAGCCTCTATGCCTTTGAAAGCATTGTCGTCTATATCAATGTCCTTGATGGCCTTGCCCACACCTGGTATCATCGAGGCAAGGTCTTTCAGATTACCCATTTTCTTTATTTGGTTAATCTGATTGAGGAAATCGTTAAAGTCGAACTGGTTCTTCTGAATCTTCTTCTGCAGCTTGCGGGCTTCCTCTTCATCATACTGCTCTTGGGCACGCTCCACAAGACTCACGATATCACCCATACCCAGAATACGGTCGGCCATGCGTGAAGGATGGAAAGCGTCGATGGCCTCCATCTTCTCGCCAGTACCCACAAACTTGATGGGCTTGGTGACCACGGTGCGGATAGAGAGGGCTGCACCACCTCGGGTGTCACCGTCGAGTTTGGTGAGAACCACACCATCGAAATCCAACCGGTCGTTGAACTCTTTGGCTGTGTTGACAGCATCCTGACCGGTCATCGAGTCAACAACGAACAAGGTCTCATCAGGCTGAACAGCATTCTTCAGCGTCTCTATCTCGTTCATCATCTCCTCGTCGACGGCCAGTCGGCCGGCGGTATCGATGATGACCACATCGTTGCTCTTTGCCTTAGCTTCGGCAATAGCGTGATGGGCAATCTCCACCACATTCTTGTTGCCATCCTCAGAATATACGGGCACGCCAATCTGCTCAGCCACTACTTTCAACTGCTCGATAGCAGCCGGACGATACACGTCGCAAGCAACGAGCAATGGCTTTTTATGCTGTTTGTTCTTCAGCATGTTGGCCAGCTTACCACTAAATGTGGTCTTACCAGAACCTTGAAGTCCCGACATGAGAATAATGGCAGGTTTCGACTGCAGATTCAATCCAACGGTCTCACCGCCCATCAGCTCAGCAAGCTCATCGTGCACCAGCTTCACCATCAACTGACCCGGTTTCACTGCGTTCAGCACATTCATGCCCAACGCCTTCTGCTTCACCGTGTCGGTAAAGGTTTTGGCTACTTTATAGTTTACGTCGGCATCCAACAATGCCCGGCGAACATCCTTAAGGGTTTCCGCTACATTGATTTCGGTGATTTTGCCTTCACCTTTCAGAATCTTGAATGATCTCTCTAATCTGTCACTAAGATTTTCAAACATAATATGATGATCGTTTTCTTTGTATTTATTCGCTTTTTATGTAATCTTATTCAAATAAGCTATGCAAAGGTAAGAAAAATTTTTCATTTCACGCATGAGCAGCCACCTATTTTTGTAATTTTAATGAATAATTCTTGAAGAATGGCTGTTTTCACCGTATCATCTATTCTATTGTTTCGCAATTATTATCTGTTTTAGTGTGATATGTGCGAAGGTGCGAAGGTGCGAGATTACTCTAGCGCGCTGAGATTATTAGAACCGCTACTGAAGCAGGCAAGGGTATTCTCGTACCTTCGTACCCTCACACCTTCGCACCTTCGAAACCCACAAAGACATGATAGAACAATCAGCCACCACCCTAAGTAAGATTGTCGGGTTTTATGATTCTGACATTCTTTCCCGTATAATCAATAATTCCTTCTTGTTTCAGCTCATTCATGCAACGCTGTAAAGAGAATTTCTGCACTCCGAAACTATCCGCAATCTCTTGTCGCGATTGGGTTAGCACCACATCGGTAGTGCCTTGACGCTGCATTTCTTCGAACAGGAAGAAGCATAGTCTTTCCCTCACGCTCATCGACAGCATGCTCACTCGTTTTGTTAAAAAAGATACTATATTTGAAAGCACCTTAATGAAATTCATATACAGACGAGGCTCAACACTGAAGAGCGCCTCCAAATCTTCTGGCATCAGACGCAAGATGAAACTCTCGCGGGTGGCCTCAACGGTCACTGGATAGACGTTGTGAGTGGCGTAAAGGAAGGCAGGGGCCAGCATGTTGCCCGAATGGTGTAAATTCATGCGCATTACCCGCCCCGAAGGACTGACAACCTTGGCAACCATCTCCCCTTGCACAACAATATCTATATGCAAGCACGCATCACCCTCGATAGCAAATATTTCACCTTTGCCATAACGCATCACCCGATATCTCACACTATGCATGAGATCGACAATTACATCGCGATGGATGCCCTGAAACAATGGGCACTTTATCAAGCCATTTAATGTGTCTATATCCATAACTCTTTCCTTTATGACACAAAAGTAAGGATAAAAAGAAAAGAAAAAGAAAAAATTAACATTAATTACAGGATAAAGATAACATTTGTTACCACCTTATATCCATATAAATAGGTATTTTTGCGCTAAAATCACAAATGAATCCTAAATAATGGCTGAAAGGCCGCAATCTATACACCTGATGAAAGCAGCAAATAAGATAAAAGACATGTTCTCTTACAAGCAGAAAATCTTCTTGATAGCATGCGCAGGAGTGATTGTGGGGTTAGGAGCCCTCTTCCTCTATTTATTACGCGCGCATACCTATATAGCTGATGACCCCTCTGCCTGTGTCAACTGCCACATCATGACTCCTTACTATGCGTCGTGGTCGCACTCTTCACATGGGCGGGACGCCACGTGCAACGACTGTCATGTGCCTCACCAGAACCTCGCCATGAAATACGGTTTCAAGGCCATGGACGGCATGAAGCATGTGGCCTATTTTGTGACGCATACAGAGCGACAGGCTATTATGGCCGAAGACTTGAGCGCGCAAGTCATCATGGACAACTGCATCCGCTGCCACACGCAGCTCAACCAAGAGTTCGTGAAGACTGGTCGCATGGGATTTATGCAAGCAAAGCGAGGCGAAGGCAAGGCCTGCTGGGACTGCCATCGCAACGTGCCGCATGGGGGCATGAACTCTCTTTCGTCTACGCCCAATGCCGAAGGGGTTACCCCACTCCCCCCAAGTCCGGTGCCCGAATGGTTGCAAAAACTGATGAGCAAGTAGGAAAGAAAGACTGAAAACGAAAATTAAAAAAACAAAATAACATGGCAAAACAACTGAAAAAATGGCAAGGATGGACATTGTTCGGAGGAGCAATGGTCGTCGTTTTCCTGCTCGGACTGCTCGTATCGTCGCTGATGGAGCGCCGCGCTGAAGTAGCAAGTGTGTTCAACAACAAACGCACACAGTTCACCGATTCAATCGTTGCACAAAATGAGAAGTTCAAGGCCGACTACCCGCGTGAGTACGAGACATGGGCTATGACCGAAGACACTTCGTTTGTGAGCAAGTACAACAGCTCACAAGAAGTCGACGTGCTGGAGCAGCGTCCCGAAATGGTGGTGCTGTGGGCAGGTTATGCTTTCTCGCGCCACTATAACACGCCACGCGGACATAAGCATGCGCTGGATGACATGCGGAAAATCCTGCGCACGGGCAATCCGGGCATCGACGGCGACAAGGACATGCAGCCAGCCACTTGCTGGACTTGTAAGGGTCCCGACGTGCCGCGCATGATGCGCGAATTGGGCACAGGTGAATTCTACCACAAGCGATGGAGTGAGCTGGGACATGAGATTCACAACACCATAGGTTGTTCCGATTGTCACGACGCACGCACCATGGACTTGAAACCTGCCCGTCCGGCTCTGTATGAGGCCTGGGCCCGCGCCGGAAAGGATGTGAAGAAAGCCAGTCACCAGGAAATGCGTTCACTGGTATGCGCCCAATGCCACACCGAATATTACTTCGACAAGGAAACCGACTACCTCTATTTCCCACAGAATTACGGTCTTACTTGCGAGGATGCCGAGAAATGGTATGACGAGATTGGCTTCTACGACTATATCCACCCGCTTTCGAAGACTCCCATCCTGAAGGCACAGCACCCAGGATATGAGATTGCCCTGCAGGGCATTCATGGTCAGCGTGGCGTGAGCTGTGCCGACTGCCACATGCCGTATAAGAGCGAAGGCGGCGTAAAGTTCACCGATCACCACATCATGTCGCCACTGGCCAACATCGACCGTACCTGTCAGACATGTCACCGCCAGGATGCGGAGACATTGCGCCAAAACGTCTACGAGCGGCAGGAGAAGTGCAACGAGGTGCGCAATCGTGCGGAGCAAGTACTGGCCCGTGCCCACTTCGAGGCTAAATTCATCATCGACAAGGGTGCTACCGAAACGGAGATGAAACCCATCCAGGACCTGCTCCGCAAGAGCCAGTGGCGTTGGGACTATGCCATCGCCTCACATGGTGCTACCTTCCATGCCCCACAAGAGGTGACCCGACTGCTGGCCAACTCTGTGGACTACGCCCAGCAAGCACGCCTGCTCATCGCCAAGGTGGCTGCCCGTCATGGGCATACAGGCGACATACCTGTACCCGACTATTCTACCAAGGCAAAGGCACAGATGGCTATTGGCCTCGACATGCCTACACTGAAAGCCAAGAAGCAGAAATTCCTCGACACGGTAGTGCCGAAATGGATTGAAGACGCCAAGAAGAATGGCAAACTGATTGAGATTTAGTTTTCATCCACCACAATTCTCATCGCGGACCTGTCGGAGCCGTTTCCGAAGGTTCGCGATGTTTTATGTCAACTGCTAAATAGAAACACTTTTGCCCAACACGAAAAATCACAATGTGGAATAAACCTTGGTCCCTGAAAGAGGGATTCATCATTGGTGCGGGCCTTCTCGTCACAGGATTGATGCTCCAACTGAGCGTCGGCCCCGTAGACTGGCAGGCATTCGCCTTCCCTGTCAACGTCATTACGCTGGCAGTCTTTCTAGCTCTCATCGCTGTGGTGTATGCTTTACGGCCACGGGTGTATGGCTTCCGCTACTTAACCACCTTCACCGCTGCCGTGCCGGCACTTATCTATGCCGTCATTCTGACAGCCACGATGGGACTCACCAAGCAACTGCCCTCCGGACCATTCATGCTGGCTGAGCCCTCCCTGGCCGATACCGTTGGCATCACGCGCATGCTCTCGTTCTGGCCGTTCATTCTTATCTATGTATGGATGACATTGCTGTTAGGACAGGTAATCATCCACCGCCTGCTACATCTGCACCCCAAGCGTGCATTCTGGACGCGCGACATTCCCTTCCTGATGAACCATCTCGGACTTTTCATCACCATCGTAACAGCCACTCTGGGCAATGCCGACATGCAGCGACTGAAAATGACCATCAGCCAGGAAGCACCCGAATGGCGGGCTGTCGACGATCGTGGCGAGATGCACGAGCTGCCCATTGCCATCCAGCTCAAGCAATTCACCATCGATGAATATCCCCCCAAGCTGATTCTGATAGACAACAATACGGGCAATGCCGTCGACGGCCAGCAGGCTGAGACGCTGCTCATCGACAGCACCTTCACCGAGGGGCAACTGGGCGACTGGCGCATACGACTGGTGAAGAAACTAGACTATGCCGTACCTGTATTGCAGGAAGACTCCACCTATTTTGAGGAATGGATGCAGACAGGAGCCGTATCAGCCGTTTGTGTAGAAGCAGACTGGCATCCTTTGGCACCCGCGAAGCGCCCATACCTGAAGAAAAGCGGCTGGATAACCTCGGGAAGTTACATGTTTCCCTACCAAATGCTGAAGATAGACCAACAGGTGAGTCTCGCCATGATGCCTCGCGAGCCTCAGCGCTACATCTCAAGAGTAGAGATACTCACAGAGAGTGGGAAAGACATTGAGACGAACATCTTGGTGAACAAGCCGTTTAGTATCGACGGTTGGAAAATATACCAATTGAACTACGACACACAAAAAGGACGCTGGAGCGAAATCAGCATTCTTGAACTCGTCAGCGACCCATGGCTGCCTTTTGTCTACACCGGCATTTACATGATGCTGCTCGGCGCTGTTTTGATGTTTATTCTTGCACAACGAAGAAAGGAGGAACAACCATGACCTGGAGCTATTTCATTTATTTCTCATTGGGTTCTGTGTTATTATGGACGCTGGGGGCCTATGCTGCCTGGCGCGACAAAAGCCGGTTGGCCTACATGGCCACCACAGCTGGCCTGCTGGTGTTTTTTGCTTTCATCGTCGGCATGTGGCTGTCGCTGGAACGGCCACCGCTCCGCACCATGGGAGAGACGCGCTTATGGTATTCATTTTTTCTTCCGCTGGCAGGCATCATCGTCTATTGCCGCTGGCATTACAAATGGATTCTCTCGTTCAGCACGCTATTGGCCTTTGTGTTCATCTGCGTCAATCTTTTCAAGCCAGAGATACACAACAAGACGCTGATGCCGGCCTTGCAGAGCCCCTGGTTTGCCCCTCACGTCATCGTCTATATGTTCTGCTATGCGCTTCTGGGTGCTGCCACCGTAATGGCCATTTATCTGCTGTATAGAAGCAAGAGGGAAGAAACAAGAAGCAAGGTGGAAGAAGCAAGAGGCAAGAAGCAAGAGGCAAGAAGCAAGGAAGAAGAAGCAAGAGGCAATGTCCAATCTGCTTTCTCCGTAGGTTGCGGCTCAGCCGCAACAAAGCCGGGAAAGCAAGGAGCAAGGCCCATCCTTTCTGAGATGGACATCTGCGACAACCTTGTTTACGTGGGATTGGCATTTATGACCATAGGCATGCTTTTCGGTGCCCTGTGGGCAAAAGAGGCATGGGGCCATTATTGGGCATGGGATCCCAAAGAGACGTGGGCAGCCATCACGTGGTTTGCCTATCTGGCCTACATCCATTATCGCCTGGGCTATCCCCAAAAGACCCAACCTGCCTTATGGATGCTCATCATCGCTTTTGTGTTGCTGCAAATGTGCTGGTGGGGCATCAATTACCTCCCTGCCGCTCAAGGCGCCAGTGTACACACATACAATCTCTATTAGTTTCGGAGGGACGAGGTACGGAGATACGTGGGTACGAGGGTGCGGAGGTGCGAGGGTACGAGATTAGTCTCGCTCGCTGAGATCGTTGGAATCTCTTCTGAAGCAGGCAAGGGTATTCTCGTACCTTCGTACCCTCGCACCTTCGAACCTTCGAATTCCTCAATTATCCATTCGATACATTCGTTGCCGCTGGCGGCATTCGCGAAACGTACTTCAGGCAAGGAGAATTCGAAAAATCCGATAGATTCGTGGTCGTAAATAATTATCAATTATCAGTTGTCAATTGTCAATTATCAATCTCCCTGGGTAAACCAGGCATCCCCCCTTTCGCCCTGAAAGGGCATAAGCCCAACAACAGAAGAGAGCTTTTGCCCTTTCAGGGCGACCATTTTCTGCACCTCTATACCCAGGGTGTTGCCCTAGGTTAGGTGCTTGTTGCCCCTTCGGGGCGCTGCTGTGCTGATAATCTTCTAATTGACAAGATTCTTCAAGTGACAAGCTTTTTCAAGTGAGAAGTGAAAAGTGACAAGTGACAAGTGACAAGTGAGAAGTGAGAAGTGAGAAGTGAGAAGCATGATTACTCTCAAGGCTGCGGCTCCAGCTCGAAAGATTATCTCTCCTCTCCAGAAAGCACATCTCTTGCTTCTTGCTTCTTACTTTCTTGCTTCTAAAGAAGTCATATCTCTTGCCTCTTGCTTCTTGCTTCTTGCCTCTAAAGAAGTCATATCTCTCACCTCTCTCCCCTCACCTCTCACTTCTCACTTAGAAACTAGCCCAGAGTGCGTCAGAATGCTAGAACGTCATTCGGAGCATGAGACGCACACCGCGCTTATGGGCAGTGGGCAGGCTCGTATAGTTCAGTCGCTGCACATACTCTACATGCAATATCTTGAAGATGTTGTGGATACCGGCAATCACCTCCACATAGGGACGCTTGGGGTCCATGACATAGCAGCCCTCGGGGAATGCCATCAGCTCGGCAGAGCCCGCGTAGGTCTCATTGTTAGGATTGTTCTTGTCTGTCAGCTCACCCCAGAGACATTTCACACCAATATACTCACGCCACTTGAGTTTCTTCAACAACGGAATACGATTGAAGATTTTTCCATTCAAATCCCACGACACATCCAGCGATGCATAGCGGTCGTTGAGGAACTCCATATTGTTGATCAGGTTGAAGGTCTCATCCTCAATGATGTACGAAAGGTTGGCAGCAGGGGCTATCAAGAGCGGGAAGGGCACCTTGGTCCACTGTATACCGCCTTTGAGATAACAGTCAATCTTTCCCCAGCTCTTCATCCAGAAGCGTTTGTAGATACTGGCCTCCGACACATGGTAGGCAAACTCGCCCCCCAGCAGTCCTTTGAAGCCGATAGTATGCCCGATGGTAAACACCGGCGCGTCGAGGTTCATCTTGATACGGCGCTGCTTGGTATTGATGAATGTCTCGCCAGGAGCAAAGCGCAGCTCAGCGTGCAGCTCTGTGGTACGTATCTTTCCGTGGTGCAGCTTATCGGGGTACACCGCTGTGGGCAAATCATTCATATACGTGAAATACATGCCGCCGCAGGCCTCGTTCTGCTCGGTCTTGAAGCTCACCGTCGTCTTGAAGCCCCACTCCTCCTCGCGCTCGAATGTCAGCTGCTGGCGGTTGTAGAACATCATATTCTCCACATTGCTCCACTTAAACGATGTGAACACATTATCCTTGTCGGTATGCACAAACTTGTCTGAAGGCGAGCACACATCATAGGTCGATGTAAACGAGAGCGTCCGTCTGGGGAACTCGCGCGGCAGATACTCCTTCTTGTTGAACGAGTAGGTGAGGTCGGCCTTATAATAGTTCTTTTTGCTGTCCCATCCTCGTGCGTAATAGCCCGAGAGGAACCAATGCGGATTCAGGTTGGCCGTTGTCTGTGCGCTGATTCGCGTACGCAGTCCGTCGATAGAGTTCTTGGTGATCATGGTGTTGATAGGCCCGATGTCCACTTTGTTGGGCTTGTCATGGGGTGATGTCTCCACGAAATTCTCGATGAGCGCTTTCAGTCCGAACACAATATACTTGAATCCTTTGATGTTTTCCAGGTTCTTGATGAACTGGTCCATCGAGCTCTCGCTCCTCGTCAGCTCCACCCCTCGGTATTCATTCCAGAACTCGTCGCTGCGCATCATCACATCCGCGTCGCGCTTCACCTTAGCCTTACCCTTGAACAGTTGTTTGGGCAATTCGTCGAACCCGTAGTCGCTCATTCGCGTGGTCCTTATCACCAATGCCTTGCTCAGGAACTTGGTGAGCGACATTTCCACAAACATATCGTCAATGGTGAGCACCCACTCGCCATTGGGCAGCTTCGAGTATTCCTGCCGCACCTGCAGATTATCCACAAAGTTCACATCGCTGCGCTTGGGAATGGTCAGATTGCACCGTTTTACGTGCAGCGTCGAGTCGGCCAGCACGTATATCTCCCCGCGGAAGCCGAAGTCCTGCTGGTTGTTGGGCACGAACTGCAGATGATAGCACAAGTCGCGGTCCACGTAGACGGTATCCTCAATGTAGAAACGATAGAATGCCACGGCATCCTTACCTATAGGACTGGTGAACGGATATTGCAAGAGTCGCACCTGGTCGTCGTAGATGTCCACATCGGTAAACACATCTTTCAGGGCGGTATTCAGAATGTCGCCCGTCTCTATCAGGTGGTTAATGCCCGTAGAGTTTTGTCCTTTCACAATCTCCTTCTCGCTATGCGGGTCTTTGCGATAGATGTGCTGCGTGACGGTCTCGTCGACGCTGATGGGCAGAATCAGTTTGTTGTTCAACGGGCATACCTCCACCTGGTTCAGCAGCCATTGCTTTTTCTGGAACTTCGGGTCCTCCAGGTCCACCGGCTTCAGGTCGTTCATCGCCAGCGTAATCTTCTGGTATTTCGTATATTGGTAGTACGGGTGATTGCCCAGCGCCGTTTTCTTTTTGGCGGCAATCACGCGTTTCATCAGTTCTACGGCAGGATTATCCTTCCGCGAATATTTGCTCTTTCGTTTCGAGCGCACCTCCACATTCTTCAATGTGCGGCTCTCGGGTTTCAGTCTGATGCGCAGTTGCGCCTTAGTCTTACCCGACACATGCACCTCCTGACTGCGAAAGCCCAGTGCCGAGATGGTCAGCGTCCATCCGTTGTGGCGCTCAATCTCGAAGCACCCTTTGCTATCTGCCGACACCATCACATGATGTCCATGATAAATCGCACTGGCAAAGGGAATGCTGTCGCCCGTTGTAGCATCTATCACCACGCCCTTGATTTGTTGCGCGCTGACACCCATGCCCACCATCAGCATGATGAGCATTAACAGGAATATTCTCTTCATCCTATGTTTATAAATACTTCTCACTATTATCAATACTCAATTATTTCTATGATGATTTGGGTATTCTCGTACCTACGATAATTATCAATTCTCAATTCTCAATTATCAATTCACTAAGGTCTGTAATCACTTTGTCGGGCACCTGCTCGTCGTAGGTCTCGTCGGTCCATCCTTCGCCCTTGAACCAAACGGTGCGGCAGCCGGCTTTCTGTGCAGGCAGGATGTCTTTGTAGAAGCTGTCGCCCACCACCGTCACATCGGCAGCTGGCAGTCCTAAAGCCTCCACGCCTAACTTAAAGATGCGATAATCAGGTTTACGGATACCCACCACGGCCGACTCGATGACATCGTCGAAAAGACCGTCCAGTTCAAACTCGCGCAGCACCACGTTGATGTTACCATAGAAATTACTTACCAACACCATGGGATGCTCTTTGCGCAACTCCGTAAGCACCTCCCTGCTGTGGGCTACCGTGGCGCACACCTCGCCATACAGGTCTTCGAGCAGTTCCTTATATACCATTTTCAGCACATCCTCGCGTGGATCCCAATAGCCTTGCTCCATCAGGTATTCCAGCTCAATGCGCAGTTTCACCTCCAACAGTTTGTAGAAGGTGTAGTCCGGTTTGATAATCGGGTTCGAGCCCAGTGTGCGCTCAGCGTGCACATACGCCTCGCGGAACTGTTGCTCACTCACCGGCACCTGATGGCGCTCGTAGGCATGCCATAGTTTCTTGCCCCAATGGCATCCGGCAGTATCAAGCGTCCCGCCGTAATCGAATATATATCCTTTTGTCATTCTCTTTCCAAGAATATGAAGTTATGTTTTTATGTTTCTTTATCTTCGAGGGTGCGAAGGTACGAGAATAGGCGCTCAATTCTCCATCTTCCTAGTCAGTTCCTCGCACAGCGTTTCATGCTTGCGGTGCATGTGCACATAGAGTATCGACATCACGATAATCTCAAAGAGGAAATACACCCACGGACAGTTCAATAGTGCCGTGATATAGATGCAGATGGCACGGGTGTTAAACGTCAGGATGTTGGTATACTTCATCAGCGGGCGGCTGCCGTCTAGAAATGCGCTGCGCACCGACTCCGTCTGCCCGTCCGTTGCCACAGCCCGCTGTTCGTTGTATTTCTTAAAGAACTGCTGGAACTTCGGTGTGCGTTTCTCCTGACTGCGACAGTAGTTGGTGTAGTTATAGAAGAACAGGCATCCCAGCCAGTCTTTCTTTTCCCTCATCTCCTCGTACACCTTGTGCTGCTGTGCCGAGTTGTCGAGCTCCGAACCGCTCTTTCCCTTCAGGAAGAACAGGTGGATGTTGCGGTAATAGTCAGACAACGAGCTCTGAGGCGAGTGGCACAAGATGCCGGCCACAAATCCCAACACCCATATCCAGATGCCCCATGTCTGCTCCATGCCAGGAATCTGCTGTCCCTGCATGCGCAAACAGAAAGCCACATAAATGCAGAAGAACCACACATCGCCCGAGAAACCGTCGAGCATGCGGCCAATGAGCGTCTTCTTCCCCGTCAGGCGGGCCATCTGCCCGTCGGTAGAGTCGCAGAAATTGGCAAACATCAACAGCAGCACGCCGGCAATGTTATGCCATAAGTCGGTGTAATAGAAACAAATGCCTGCTCCCACTCCAAGAAAGATGGAGAGTATGGTGATGGCGTTCGGATGAACACCCAGTTTGTTCCAAAACAAAGCAAACACCAGTCCTATGGGACGGGTGAAATGCACGTCGAGCCATTCTTCCGTATCATTCGACTTAAATGATGCTTGCAGCATCTCCTTAAAACTTTCTTTCATCTCATCTATTTTTTATTGTCAACTTGTCAAGCCTCAATTGTCAATTATCAATTGTCAATTATCAATTATCCAACGTCCTCAATCCTTCCGATGGTAGGAGGACGGCCTGAAAGGCCAGTGAGCCCATAGCCCAGGGCAACACCCTGGGTAAACCAGGCGTATCCCAATCGCCCTGTAAGGGCAAAAGCCCAACAGCAGAAGAGAGCTTTTGCCCTTACAGGGCGTCCGTTCTCTGCATCTTCTACCCAGGGTGTTGCCCTGGGCTAGGTGCTTGTTGCCCCTTCGGGGCGCTGCTGTGCTGACATTCATCTAAGTGACAAGTATGATTACTCTCAAGGCAGTGGCTCCAGCTCGAAAGGTATTCTCTCACCTCTCTCCTCTCACCTCTAAAGAAGTCACATCTCTTGCTTCTTGCCTCTTGCTTCTTGCCTCTCACCTCTCGCCTCTCAATTCTCCAATCGCTTGTGCCGCCTCGTCTCGACAACGCGAAAAACTGGGCCAGTCGTTAAAGTCGATGATGGCAAGACTGCCGTCGTCAGCCACGATACAGTCACCGCCATACACCCTTACGTTGGTCAGCTCCGCCAGCCTGTCCGCCTCTTCCCTGAGACTCTCCACGCTGAAGCCATAGTGATGGGCCACCCCGTTACGCCTCTCGTCGCCAAACTTCGATATACCGTCGTCGGCAGGATAGTAATAACGGAAAAAGCCCGTGCCGCTCACTCCATAGAACTTCACCAGGTCGCCTTTCACGTGGGCGCTCACCACCTGCTCGCTGATGCCGCGTGCCGACATGCGCTGGCGTGCTACCGCCAGTTCCTCCTCATTGGCACAGAACACGATGTCGTCCTTCTGTTCCGCCGGTCCGTCACCCCGCTTCAGCCAGTAGCCCTCGCTCCCCTGAATGGGCGGCATGGCCACGTGCTCGCGCCGCATCAGCTCGTCAAGAGCCTTGCGATGACAGCACAACGCAACACCGTCGGGATGGTTCACCACCGGCACGCCGCTGTTGCGCAACAAGTCCAGCGCCTCGGCCGAACGCGCCATCGACAGACACGCATCGGCCTCCACGCCCTGTAGTTCGCTCTCGCGTACATAGTCCACGGCATGCCCCATTTGGCGGAGTCTCTCCCCCACCGCATCAAGTATCGCCCTATCCTTCTCAACCGAATTAGGCGAAAACCGTTCATCCCTATATACGCAAACTATTTTCATTTGTCAATCCTTCTTCAAGTTACAAGTGAAAAGTGAAAAGTGAAAAGCTTCTTCAAGTGACAAGTTACAAGTGAAAAGTGACAAGTATGATTACTCTCAAGGCAGAGCCTCCAGCTCGAAAGGTATTCTCTCACCTCTCACCTCTCACTTAGAAACGCTTCTTGCTTCTTACTTTCTTGCTTCTAAAAAGGCATATCTCTCACCTCTCTCCCCTCACCTCTCACTTCTCAAAAACCCTTCCGCCTTCACGATATCCGAGGCATGGTCGATGTCGAGCACCTTTGAGAAAGGATAGGCTTTCAGCGCCAACCCATCGCGAATCAGTCCGCGCTGGAAGTTGCGCATGCGGCTCTCGCCACGCTCCATGCAGCGTTTCAGCGTCTCGATGGCCGACGACTGCAGACCGTAGATACCACCGCTGATGAAGGGGCTGCCAGTGGCAGGATGCGGCGTGTTGACGGTCAGATCGTCCAGCGTGTCGTAGAATCCGGTAATCACCATCCCCTTCTCCACGCCCACGTAGAGCGGCCTCTCGTCGTCGATAAAGTCGGTGACGCCCATCATGCCGTCAGCCTCCACCTGTTCGAAGGCTTTCACATACTGGGCGAACTCGTTCTCACGGAAAATAGTGTCTACCGTGGTCAGCACAAATTTCCCGTCACCGAGAAAGCGGCTGATCTCGAAGAAGCTATGCATCGAGCTGGGCGTGCTCTTCACCACATAGCTCAGCGGCACACTGCGGCCGTTCAGCCCCATGCGCTTCACCTCTGCCAGGTGGTCGGCCACGTCGGTCATCACCTCATTGCAGATTACCACAATCTCTTCGGCATTGTTATCCATGAAAACACGAATCAGCCTGTCTATCAGCTGTTCACCATTCACTTTTACTAGAGGTTTAGGTGCCTGCACACCCTCCTGAGCCAGTCGCGAGCCTTCGCCCGCAGCTATTATCGCATATTTCATTTTCAGCGTCTTATCAATAAAACGCTGCAAAATTATATATAAAAGGTGAAAACAGAAAACTTTTTAGCATTTTTTTGTTTTCACCTTCATGGCTTTATGATATATTGTCAGTTGGCAAGGTGCAAAACAGCCTCTTTGCCCGGGAGGATGATTCTTTCTCCCCTCGAAAGAAAAACCAGGAAAAAGCGCCGCCGTTCAAAATATTTTTATACCTTTGTCCCATCAAATACATGACGAACAACGCATCATCCACATCAAACGCTATGAGAAGAATCATTATTCTGTTACTATCCGTTTTGTTTGTGACCGCTCAGACAGCCGCTCAAAACACTTCGCAACAAGAACCGCAAACGCTGGCTCACGCCCAGAAACTGGACTCACTGGCACAAAATCTGTCACGACAAGAGCGCTATCACGACGCGATAGAGCTGAAGCGGAAAGCCCTCGACCTGCGCAGGCAACTGGCCGGCGAGAGCGACAGCGCCTACATCTGCGGACTCATTTTCCTTGGCAAGTACTACTATCGTGACAAGCAGCCCGAAGAAGCAGCCCGAGTGGTGAAAGAAGGTGCTGACCTCTATGCCAAATACCTCCACGACGACAACGACAGATATGCATTCTTTCTCGACAACCTTTCGCTCTACCTGGGCACCTGCGAGAAATATGCCGAGGCAGAGACCTACAGCCGCAAGGCACTCGACGTGTACGAGAAGCTGGGGAAGCGCGACTACGACCTGGCCCTCATCCTCATGCACATGGCCGAAAACAGCTCCTATAATGGTCATCAGGCCGAGGCCGTGCGCTACGAGATAAGCGGACTGAATGTCATCAAGGACGTGAGGGGCGAGCACTCCGACGAGTATATCGGCGAACTGCCCTATCTGGCCAAATACTACGAGGCAGCAGGCGACAAGGCCAATGCCGAACGGGTGACCAACCACGTGAAAAAGCTGCAAGAGGAAAAAGACAAAGGCTATGCCGACATCCCCGACCTCATCGAGTTTAAGTCGGCACAAAGTTGCCGAGAGCACAACGACGACGCGCTGAAGTGCTGCAGATACTACATCACCCATAAGCTGTCGGCTGCAGAAGCCTCGAAAGCCGGAGAGTATATCATCCATTGGACGATAGCCTCCGACGAGTTCTCAGTGATAGTGGGAAGCGACCTCGCCAAAATCGCCGGCACCAGAAGCGGAATGCCCTATTTTGTCGCATTCTCAGCCATCACAGGAATCTATTGCATAGAAAACAGCCTGAAGCAGCTTGACGAAGACCATTATGTGAGTGCCATCGATGTGCTGCTACAATACTACGAACCCAACCGCGAGTTAACAGGTCCCGTAGAGATATTAGAAAAGTATCTGAAACTGGCACAAGAGAAAAAACTGGAGAGCTATCTTCGCAAAGAGTTTCAGAAAGACCAAAAGAAGATGGAGCAAAACAGCCAGTGAACGGTACATAAGAAAAGGTTCTTCATGTCGGCATCAATTTACCACCTAGCTCAGCATGATAATCAAAAAATGATTTTTACCAATGTTTGCTAACCTTTCATTTTTTTGTGTTTTTGGGAGAAAAAAGAATTAGATTTTTTATGAACAAACTAAGGATTACAAAAGGGATTATTTCTGTTGTGTTTTCGGTTTTGTTCCTTTCGTGCACGAAAGGAAGCAGCCACCTTTCAATGCAAACAATGCTGAAACAGGCCCGAAATGACCATGCTGTGCAAGACACATTTCAGCAGGATTCATTGATGAACATTCTGACAGCATATTTTGATAAGCATGGGACTGCTAATGAAAAGTTGCTTTCACACTATTTGCTTGGTCGTTGCTATGCCTGCCGCAATAAGGTACCCGAAGCAATGGCTTGTTACATGAAAGCCATCAGTTCGGCTGACACGACACGTAGCGATTGCGACTATGCTCAGTTGGCACGGGTCTGTATACAAACTGCCATGCTATTCCACTATCAAAACCTCATGGCCGAACGTCTCCATTACATTGATATGTCTGTTTATTATGCTTTAAAAGCAGGTGACACAATCTGTGCACTTACAAGTCTTGAACAAAAAGCCGATGTGTATGCTAGAAGAAACATGATAGACTCTGTCATTTTTTTTAGCGAGTATGTAGCAGCACTTTACCAGAAACATGGCTATCTCGTAAATAGCGCAATAGCGTTAGGTTGCTGTGTTGAGGAATTAGTTGGGAAAAAAGACTATAAACGAGCTAAAAGCTACATGGACCTTTACATGTCAAAATCTGGTCGCTTTGAAACAAACGGAAACATTAAAAAAGGATATGAATCGTATTATCACACTATAGGCACTTACTATCTGGCCGTCAACAAGCTTGACTCGGCAGAGTTCTATTTCCGAAAGGAACTAGATCATGGACAAGGTTTTTACAACCAGAATGCTGCTGCCAAGGGATTAGCATTGGTTTATCAACAAAAGCATTTGCCTGACTCAACGGCTAAATATGCTCTCTATAGCTATGACATGAACGACTCCGCCTATGCCCACATGGCTACTAACGAAGCTAAACAGATAGAGAGTTCATACAATTATTCACGTTATCAGGAACAAGCTATGAAAGAACAACAGCATGCAGAACAAATGAAATACCGTCTCATCATCAGCATGGCTATGATAGTTGTGCTTGTACTTTTACTCTATGTTGTTATAAATACCTTCAAAAATCATCAGGAGCAACTGCTTAACCAACAAAAAGAGGCTTATCTCACATTAACCAACACACGCGTAGAATTAAATGAGTTGCGACTCCATCAACAAGAAAACGAATCGCTCATCTTACAAAAAGAGCGCATCATTGCAGAGAGAGAGAACGAAATCAACCAATATAAAAAGGTGGATATGCAGAAAGCTGCCATTCGTTTATTACATGACACAAAGGCATGTAAAGAATTGCTAAAGCTTGCCATAGTCGGCAAACAACCCTGCGAAATGCAGTGGCAAGCCTTGCTTCAACAAATCAATCACCTACTGCCCAACTTTTCACAATTCATGCTAAGTCACCAGGCGGATCTTACACCGGTAAAATACCATATATGTCTTTTGACCCGTTTGTCTATCAACCCCTCAATGATAGCTTCCATGCTCGATGTGTCAGGTGCATATGTGTCTAAAGCTCGAAAGGAAATGCTCAGAGACTTGTTTGGCAAGGAGGGCAGCAGTAAGGAGTTCGACCTTGAGATTAGGAAGATGTTTTAGTTACTTAGCAAACAAATCCATCTTATTTATCTGATTATAAGTATTTTATAAACGGTTAATTATTTCCATAAAATTAACCGTTTTCCTTTTTGCTTAAGTTCGTAATTAAAACTAACTTTGTGCCGTTTTTGAATTTTAGACACATTGCAAATGAAAAATTTTTTATTATTACTTATGTTAAGCATTCCATGCTTGAACGTTTATTCTTCTAGTGATGAAGAATATGAAGAGGATGTAGAATTATCAGTACAAATTGTCGATAATGTGCCCTCTCATTCTGAAGTAAAGAAGACTCCCTTTAGGAAGCCAACTGTGCATATTTTTGCTCACCAACTTTTGTTTGTGGGCACCCATCCAGACTACATTCTTATATTAGAGAAGAATGGACTAATTGAATACACAAAAATAATAATGTCAACAGAATCAATATCTATTCTTCCATCATACCTTCATGGTGAATTCAATTTGCGTCTATTAGTTAGAAATTATTGCTTTTATGGACATATCAACCTCTTTTAAAAAAATATCGCCATGGATTTGTTATTTAGAAAAATACATGCTATCTTTGCCCTATCAAAAATATGGAAGATGATAAGACCATACGCACACCTGTCAAGAGCCCTTCCAACCATCACATCTTGTTGGTTGCTGGTTGGATGTACATATGACTATATAGAACCATCTGATGTAAAAAATCCATACCTTGAGACCGAAGGATTGAAAAACGTTTGGGCATTGGATTTTATCCAACGTTTGCAAAAGGACCAAAAAGCCGCCCAAACTTATTATGAAGTTCTAAAGCCATATGCTCCATTTTATGAGCATACATCACTGCACATGACCACTTTGCATGGTCTTTGCTTTATCATCCCTTTTGGAGAGATCACTGAGCAGACAGTAACGGGGGCTGTCTACTATTCTGTTGCATATAACCAGCTGAGTGACGGTAAAATCATTCTGAAAGATAGCCTGCGGTATCCTGTATATGTAAATGGAGAAATGCTTCACAACAGAATTGATTTTTCTCAACGTTTTCTTTACTCACATTTTTTCAAAGGACTGCAATCTGACGGCTTAGTTGTTGACACAATGCTGACATCGTATATGTTTTTATTAAACAAAACCGTTCCTTACAAACGAGAAGACGCTAAAAATGATAGAAAAAGCATTATTAAAAAAACAAAAAGAAAAAATAAAGCCTTGAATAATGCACCAGCAGCGATGGAATTGAGTATTTCATATGATTATCATTATATTGGTAATCAATCTGGTTGTTGGGGTATTAGTCCACAAACTATGATAGAGTATGCAAAAGAAGCATTTTTTTCAATGGGCTACACCCCACAAACTTGCTTATTTGAATACTATAATGATCACAGTATTAAGATAACGATTCCCATGCCATTAGAGAGTGAGAGCTATTATCGTTTCTTCGCCTTTCGGTATGTTGGTATAATAGAACAAATTGGACTACGAAACAACTCTAGCCTGACGATCCAATATTATTTCGAAGTGAAAGACAAAAATGGGAATATTATAGAAGGAGCTACAAGCGACAACAATTATAGAGGCGGAGGTGGTGGAGCTAGTGGTTCTGGCACAGGTGGTATATCAGGCGAGACATCGGGAAGTAATAATCCTTTGTCAATAGAAGCAAAAGAGAGCTATGATACGGTTGAGGTTTTATGTGATTCCATTCGCAACAACACTGAAATCAGACAATATACCTCTAATCTGAGGAACATATTTGCTAATACAGTGAGTTATTCTCGTGGCACAACCGATTTTTACAGTCATAATGACTATGTTCATATTGTGGACAGCCAAAAAAACATTGAGCATGCAGTTTCATTAGAGCATTTCGATAATAATATATATACTTTGAGTAACCTTAACAATGGTAACGAGAGAAACGCTAGTGTGATAACAAATTCCACAACAGTAGCTCATGTCCACAATCATCCTAATAACTCAGCTCCCTCACCACAAGATTTACTCTTAATGGCCGCATCAGGTGCTGACGACGCTAACTTAAAATATGAGGCAGAAATAATATTCAATCCCGAAAGTAACGATACTACGGTGTATATAATGAGATATACAAACAAAGCTAATTACAAAACATTATACGAAGGTATCGTTAATGAGATCGATGACAAAACTAATGATTTTAAAGAGAATGGAGAATGTGATAAGTTACTTGAAAAATTCAAGTACATTTATAATAATCTTCCTGAAAATGAGAAAATGATCTTTAGATTACAAATTATTGCAAATTGCTATTCAAAAGAAAGATTTCAAATCTGTAAAATTAGTTGGAACAAGAACAAGGAGATTCTGACCACTTATGATTTTACCCGTGACACCACCCCTGGAAGAAAAAATCAAATAAAACCTATAAAATGCGAATAACTATGAAAAGATTATTTATCAGCTTTATCATAATGCTTACAATGACTACTGCGGTGCAAGCTAACGAATTGGAACAACAAACGAATAATGCCGACGAGCCTAAAGGCTGGGACATACAGGTAATGGGGATACTTCAACACTATGCCGACTCCCTTGTGGGCAAAAACATGAAAGCTCTGTATGATTTTATGACATATTATGAAATAAATCCCAAGCACTGGGGAGGCAGCGACACAAGTCCGTGGATTGACCCAGAAGGCAAAATGTATGTTCGTGATATCACATATTATTCAGAAACACTGGAAGACATGTTGGCGGGTAAGAAATATTTTGTTATTACTGCTGTTGTTGACACCGATAAGGTGAAAATTGACTTCAAGGATTTGATGAAGTCATATAGCAAGGAGAAAGATGGAAACTATATAAAGGGGCTTATAAGAGCCTCAATGGGTTTGCCTATTAAGAAAGTAACGGTAAGATGGGAAAGATTCATCCCTGCTACTGTCAAGCATGAACAATTTGAGATTCCCTAACGCCAAAGGCCAAAGCCTTCTTTCTGCCATCATGCTTTGTGGTGAAAGTTGTCCAGGTGATAACTGAGAGGCTGGGTTAGTTGAGAACTGAGAACTGAGAACGGATAGACGTTGCTAGTTGAGAACTGATAGTTGATAGTTGAGAGGCTTGTCTAGTTGAGAACTGACAACTGAGAACGGATAGGCGTTGCTAGTTGAGAACTGATAGTTGATAGTTGAGAGATATGATTACTCTTATGGCTCAAACGCTAGCTCGAAAGCTAATCTCTCACCTCTCTCCTCTCACCTCTCACCTCTAATCTCTCAACTATCAGTTCTCAGTTCTCAACTAAAACAGTAGTTCCTGGCTCTCGCAGTCGCAGTGAGTAAATCCAATTTCGCGGGCTTTCTCCTGGTTCATGGTGAAGTAGATGGCATCGCCCTCGGTACACAGCTCGTCCTGCGAGTTACGTATCTCCACATGGATGAAAGCCACCTGCCTTTTCATCTCGGTGAGGCGGGCACGGATGGTGATCTGCGGTTCGGTGGTCATGATGCTCTTCCGGTATTTCACCTCCAGTCGGTTGGTGACGCCACTGGTTTGCAGTTTACGGAACACCACCCACGAGGCGCACTCGTCGATGAGCGTGGCCTGAATGCCGCCATGCAGCGTGTCTATCCAACCCTGGTAGTGGGCCTGAGGTTTCCAGAAGCAGACGATGTCGTCGCCATCCTCGTAGAACTCCATTTTCACGCCCAGCGGGTTATCGGGGCTGCAGCCAAAGCAGTCGTATCCCTCTTTGTGTATCCAGTGATTCTTAATCTTTCTCATATACTTTCGGTATTATTCATTGGTTTTACATCGCTTTTGTGCCCATGCGGTCCCCACCCGTTCCTGCATCGGCTCTGCAAAAATAGCATTTTTTCATGAAATCTCCAAAAGATGATACTTTTCAATGGCATTTCAAGTGCATCTCGGCATCCCCATAAGGAGTAGAAAAACTAAAAAAGTTGAGTTTTGAGTTTTGAGTTTTGAGTTTTTTGCTAATACGAACCAAAATACAAACCCAAGCAATAAGCGTCAATAGCATGACAGCCCAGATGGCAACGATGTTGTCATCGGGCTGACGCATCATGGCGATTTCGCCATCAAAAGGATTTATGGGAACATATTGGGAACAAGAAACCCACTGGCAATCGGCAAAATTGTCAAAGCCAGTGGGGTGGCTTTTCTGTTGTCAATCTTGAAAAGATGATTTCTAAGACTTTTATATTTCAACATAGTAATTTGAATCATGTGGAATAGCGACTCCTTTTGCCCGAGGGTGAGTCTGAATAATTCGTCTCAATATGTTTAATGCGTTAAACACTTTACCAGATATGTCAAATTGTTCTGTGTAATAATCTTTTGAGTATTGCGATTTCAAAAGATTATGCGCTCCCCCTTTGCTTCTTATTTTTCTCACCATATTCAATACCCCGTGTATTTCTTTCACACTTTCTGGCTTTATTATTTGCAACCATTCCTTAAATAATTGCAATGTTCCTTTCTCTTTTTTTATTTGATATTCGCCATCTTGGGTGATTGAAAACAAGTCAAGTCCAAAATCGTCTAAAGCAAAAAAATCTTTGTTCAGGTTTCCTACTGTGATGATTTCTAATTGTCTGTAAAAATCATCCAGCTTCGTATTTGTTGGGAGCAAAAGCATCTCAAATTCTCTTAATCTATCATCGTCACGAAGATAATAATTTGACACAATCGACTTTCCCCATATATGGTTTGTCAAAACGTATAAATTTTCAATCTCCTCGACAATGGCTCTAAAAACAGTTCTGGGGAAGCACCAACTTCCCAACAATTGATTATCAATAAAGTTTCTTAAAACCAAACATTTGGATGAATCAACTATCATTTTGGAATACCATTTTTGTTGAGCAACAGCAGGTAGAAAATTTAAATCTCTCAGAAAAACAGCAACAACATAATCGTCTCCATTGCGTCCTATACTAAACGAACTCAAGTACATATCCTCAGAATCATCGACAGTATTGTACGCGTAAATTGAGCCAAAATAATCTCGAAACTTATAATCATAACGTGGGTCAGTAGCATAATGATGTAAAATGTCAATATTAAAAAAACGACATTTCAATTGCGGTTTCCCTAATGCTAACATTTTTGAAAATGGTCTATCGTTAAAACTTGACACATCACGTTTGTTTTCAAGAAAGCTTTCAGTTGGATAAATACAGTAATCAAAAGGCGAAAGCGAAGGAAGTAGTGTTACCTGCTTTTCGATTGGTTCTGCATCAAACGATTTGATATATGTATTACCGACGTCTCCTGTGATTATTTCTATTTTTCCTTCTTTTATTAGTTCAATTAAGCATTGAAGTAATTCATCTTGAGTACAATCGTAGCACAAGTTATATGCAGAACAACCATTGTAACCTAACGAATTGACAAAATTGTTATATACTTGTTGCAAAATTTGATTTTTCAAATCTTTCATTACCATCATATTCATCAGAACCTACAATAATTATACATCATTCTGTATCTTTCATTTGTCTTAACGTCGCATCCACTCTAGTTTTCAGTCTTTCATAATTGATTATTGCAACTTCATCGCCAAGTTCAATTGCCTTTTCATCCTAATGTTTTAATGTTAATATAAGTTTACGCTTTTTGAGAATGTTTACTTTTTGGAATTCCGCTCAACTTCTTTTAGATGTTCTTCATACATCTCTTCAAGTAGTTCATCTTCCATTTCTTCTTTGTAATGCTGCTCTGCCAAGGCATTAAGTTCCTTCTCTTGACGAGCTAATATTATTTGTTCTATTTCCATGTTGTACTTCTTTATTATTATTGAACTTTATTTATTTCAAATACCTGTTTTGAAAATGTGAGATGTTAACTATAATTATTTGAACTGCTCGTAACAGTAGTCAATCAATAGTTTTGTTGCTTTAACATCGCCTCTTGCATCATGATATACTATGCTATCATCACCAATTCCGAGTCTCTTTATTATTTTCCCAAGTTTATAAGAAGGCATATCTGGAATAACTATTTTTGCCAGCTTTATAGAGTCTATAAAAACTGAATGCTCTTCCTTAAAGCCATCTACATTCGCATCATGCTTCAAATTATTGTCAAATATGTTACTATCAAATTTGATATTGTGAGCCAACAAAGGCATGTTTCCAATAAAATCAAGAAAAAGCAAAAGTCCTTTATCTCTGTCAATTTTTATATTTTCTGACTTCTCATACTCTTCAGCCATAGGATTATTATAGTTTCCGAATGTTAGAGGAATACTCTTCCCCGGGTTCAGTTTTAGAAACACATTGAATGTCCTTATCACTTTTCCTTTTTTAAGATGAAGAGCCGCAATTTGTATAATATCATCATTCATGACATCAAGTCCAGTAGTCTCTGTGTCAAAAATGACAAGTTCGTCTTCGTATGCCTTTACAAATTCTTGCATATATCTTTTACCTCGTTTCTTTTTATTCATAAAAGAAATAGATATATGTATTGCTACGACCACGAGTAATAATATGCCTATAAATAATAATATCATAACCAATTATTTTTATCTTGCTAAAAACGATAATTATAATACATAGTGGAATACCAGGAATGCTCAGTCTGACAATTTATAACTGTTGACCAAAATGTTTTCAAGATTCAAGAGGCGAGCCTTCTTCTCTGAATTCATTTCTTCAAAATGTTCCATTACTTCACTGTGTTCTCCCAAGAAATAGGAAATTCGATTTTCATATGTCATATATAATCGTTTCTTTGCTCTAGACATGGCAACATAAAGTACGCGAGCATCTTCATCAACATTCCTTGAATTATATCTTGGCATTCTTCCATTTGTTATATCATAGAGAATAACATTGTCAAATTCCAAGCCTTTAGCTTTATGTATCGTCATGATAAACATACGTTCATCTAGCACGCCATTTTGGAAGAAATCTCCTTCGTTGAAAGTTCTAAATTCATATAAATGATTAACCAATTGTTGATTGAAATATACATCCTTCGCTGGATCTATTACAACTTTGTTAAATAAACTCCTTATATAAGGATAGAGATTGATTTCCTTTATGATTTTTTGACTAACCATTTGATTATAGATGTAGTTAAACTCGTAATCAAATGTGTTCTCATTATTGATAGTAGCTGAGTACATCTTATTCATAGTATGTTGGTATAAAGGCCAATATTTGTTTATCAACCTTCTCTGAACCTTCTTTAACTCAGGATGAGAAATAAAGTTTGCCTGAACATCTACTAACTTAGACATTTTTTCATAGCAATAATCTGTGAGAGACTTCGTTGCTCTGATATCATCTAGTGCATTATGAGAATTAACACCTTCAAGACCATAAGTTTCCAGGAGACTTTCCAATGTATGCTTTCGTAGGTTGGGGTCTAACATTCTTGCCATTTTAAGAGTGTCCCAATATACAGGAGTCCTGAAAGTGACATTCTTTGTTCTCCTTGCAATATTATTTTCAAGGATATGAACATCGTAGTTTACATTATGACCTAACAATTCAGCGTTGCCTATATAATTCACAAAAAAGTCAAATGCCTCTTCTGCTTCCATGAAATACTGATTTTCTTTTTGTGTACCAGTACTTCTTCTTTTATACTCTTCTACCATAGGATTAACGAGCCCATCATGGAGAGTAGGTGGTATGGTTTTATCGCCCTGTAATTTGATAATAATATCCAATTCTGAGCCAGGAACAATCTTTCCATTTCTCATCTTCATGGCAGCAATCTGAATTATATCATCATTGAATACGTCTAAACCAGTTGTTTCAGTATCAAACAACACGACTTCCTTGTTCTCATATGATTTGCAAAACTCAATGTAGTAAGAACTGTCCTCGTAGTACATAAGGTCAAGTGGTGTCAATCCAATGTCCCTCATTTTCTTAATACACCTTTTTGATAATTTCAGGGTGTCAAGTGCCTTAGTTTGATAAAGAATACGAGCCCAATCTGAGAATCGTGTATCATTCACTACTACAGAAAGATGGCTATACAATGTCTTAAAATCCACCATTTTAAAGACATCTTTTCTGGAAAGTTTAATATGTGCTATATTATGATTTCCAAGATTTTTTGACACTTCATCTGCATCAGCATTCGTGCGCACCAGAATTCCTACGGACTCTAAATCTTTCTCGTTTTTTGTTACTTCATATCTTTCTTGACTATTAAGATATAAATTGCGTCCAAGTGTGGCAATAACATTATGTTGATCAGCAGTGCTATTACAATTAATCAGCATAAGTCCATCATCAATATGCTGGTTGTTGCTTGTCTTGGGCAACAATGTAGCATCGACTTTAAGCCTATATATGGCATAGTCGTTCAGCATGTCGAGCAAGTACATTGGTGAACGGTAGTTGTTTGACAGTACAAAAAAGTTCTTTCCTGCCTTTTCTTTTATACTTACAATACTATCATGCTTAGCTCCTAAGAATGAATAGATAGCTTGTCTCTCATCACCAAGATAAACTACAGACTCATAATCTTTTGCAACAAGCTTCTCAATAATAGCTAACTGTATTGGATTAAGGTCTTGCACTTCATCGACCTGAATCCATTTGTAAGATGAATATTGATACTTTTGCTGATAGTCTTCTTCCATCAATGCCTTATAGGTAATTAACAGAATGTCATCAAAATCTATTAATCTATTTTCTTCCTTGTACTTAATATACCTTTCTGCCAATTCCCTTGTACTGTTATCAATGTAAGGTTCCCTGCCGATAATCTCAAAAGGAAAATCATTGGACTTCATATAAATAGAAGCCGCAACATTTGTTGTTTTCATTATTTGCCATCCAGGGACTTGTAAAGTTCCTGTTAATTCTGCAAAGATTTCTTCTTGCTCGGTATCATCCGCAATGCCGACATCAATAGGGACTAAATCGTTTTCATAAATGAATCTTATGCAGAAGCGATGTAAGTTGCCAACGAAAAGGTCTGCCATCACATCACCCACAGTCGTTTTTATTCGTTCCTTCATTTCTCGAGAAGCTCTGTTGGTAAATGTTAGACAAAGCATATCCTTGTAGTCAACATTATAAGCCTGATGAGACAAAAGAACTCTATAACTGAGTATGTCTGTCTTTCCACATCCTGGAGCACCAAGGACGAGGGCATGGCCATTGTTAAAACGTATGACTTCAAACTGTTTGTCATCAAATTCTTTATTTGCCATAATATTTTAATTTTTATAATTGTACGAAACAACATCTGCCAGTTTCTTTCATCCAAGATTTATGTTTTTGATATGCTTTTTCATCTTCACATACCCATACTACTTTCGTTTTAAAACGTTTTGGCTTTTTGGGTTTAGGTGCATCTCCGTCTGTAAAGATGATAAGGCCATCATATTTAATATTCTTCTGTACAAAGTCAAAAATCGGTTGAAAACTCGTTCCTCCTCGTCCAACAATCTCAACTCTTTTCTTTGCTTTTTCAAAGGCTTGAACCTCGCTTAAACTACAATCGAATTGAACGACATCGACATGTTCTATTCCGTATTTGAATATTTTTCCAATAACGGAATAAAAATGTGTAAGTACTTCATCTGATATTGAACCACTCACATCAACTGCAATTAATAAATTGGTGTCAAATCTGCGTATGCTCCCCATGTTTTCAAAGCCAGAACGCCTATTGGGGCGCATTCTGGTAAGGTGTCTTTTTGACGACAAAATACTGGCTCTGAATCCAGTCAAGGTTTTTCTGTAATCAATTTTTGCTTTAGTATTAGCAATAATTGTTTCAGCAAGGTTTCCAGCTAAACTCCCCCAACTAGCACCAGAAGACTCTATATCTTCTATAATAGCATCTATCGTACAACTCATCATGCTATCTTCTTCCCATAGTGATGAAAGGTCTGCAGATGGTATGTTTTTTTTCTTTGGCTGATTATCGAATTTTCTTTTTTCTTCAGGGTGCTCTTCTTGACGATTTTGTTCTGAAGGTATATTGGGGTTATCAGCATTTGAATCATCTGCTCCTGAATCTTTGTTAGAGTTATTTGTTTTTGAAGAAGAACTTTTTGGAATGCGCATTATAGAACCATCTGCCAATGTCAACACAAAGAAATTGTCATCAGAATCGTTTGATTGTGTTGAATCTTTTGAAGGTTCTTCATTGTTAGATGCAGACGAGCCATTAGACTCAATATCTGAGGAAGAATCCTCACCCGACATGTTGTTTTTGTCGGTGTTTTTGTCGGGTTCTGAATCAGCATCTAAATTATTACATTCTTGATTGGGAGAAGTTTCTTTGACTTTCTCTGTCTCTTTTTCTGTAATATTTGTATCGTTCTTGTTATCAACACCTTGGCTTTCTATATCTCCATTTTCATCTGGCACAAGACCTTTTCCTTCAATTCGCATAGAGTACCATTCATAACTCTCTTTTTCAGGCAAACTAAAGTCTGCAGGTTTTGGTAAATTGATTTCTGTAAAATCATAATTATCAGATAGCACGAGATTACTTCCTAATGCCATAGACTTTCTTTTGCATCCATCTGGCTGTCTTTCATATGGATGTTTTAAAATTATACGGATGGCTTCTGCTTTTAAGCTTTTTTCTAATTGGCTATCAGATAAATTGTTTATCTGTTCTGGATTATACTCAATTTTACCCTTACCACACCTGAAAGGGCATGACATATTGGTATTCAGAACCATTTCATGCGCTAATAAAGTCATTAGCAATGCTGGTTCTGTAAGATACCATTTATCAATAATCTGTTTAATCCTTGGATCCATTCTATGCCTTTATTCCACTTGTATATTTAACAACCTCTCTATATACTTTGAAGGCTTCAGATGCAACAAAATGAGCTGCTTCTTCATATTTCTTGTCATTCAAATAATGAGCAAAACTTGCCAGCACTTCGTTTTTGCTATAGCTTTTAAGATATTCTATATACTTTTCAAGGTTGCTTGCAACTATCTTTTTATTTGAAAGGCTATCAAGGTGGCTTTCAAGAAAAATGAAAATATCCTCGTTCAGGATTGTAAACTGATGAAGGGACAAATCAGATAACAATGGAACTTTTGTATCAAAATCATTCAAGAGATCTATCGCTTCAATTGTTTTATTTTGTCTAATCTTCTTGATAAAAATGTTTGTTGCCTTAACGCCTATGATGCTTGATATTAACAACACATCATTCTTCTCAAGGTTTTCTTTCCCCTTTATCACGTCTGAGACTCTTTTCCAAGCGCGTCTGTCTGGGGTCTTATCTAGTCCAGTATCTTCACCCTCTTCTAAGGAAGGGTCTTTGTCCAACCAGGTGCCATTATCTCTTATAAATGAGATTACTCTTGAATCCACATCTTTTTTCTGTGCCCAAAGAATCCATTCCTCAACTGATGGTTCAAATCTAAAGATGTTGAAACGAGAAACGAGAGCTGGGTCAAGATCTGTTAGTTGATACTCCTCACCTTCATTTACGGCAGCGATGATTCGACTGCCTTCTGGCAAGTGCTTTCCAGCCAATTTTCTGTTAAGAGCTAAATCCATAATCGTTTGTAATACCTCAGGACGAGCACGATTAAGCTCATCTAAGAACAAAACTATAGGTTTGCCATCAACAGGAAACCAATAAGGCGGCATAAACTCTGTTTTGCCTGTTTCCTCATCTTTGTTTGGGAGGCCAATAAGGTCTCCTGGGTCTGACATCTGACCCAGAAACAAAGGAATAACACTCATCCCTGTCTTCGAGAAGTATTCGGTTAAAATTTCCGACTTGCCAATACCATGCCTACCAGCTAACATGATATTCTGGTCTGCAGGAATGTTGTCCAACATATATTTCAACTGAGTGATGTTAATTTTTACGTTCATTTTCTTTGTCTGATGTTTGATTATATCTAATTATTGTAGGCACTAACACTTGCGATGTAGTTGAACTCATCTGCTGCTGTTTTAGCACCAAAGAGGTGTCGGTAATCATTTGCATTTTCTACAGTGTCAAACACTGCGATATCAACAGGAAAACCTGCAAACGACCTTCCTGCTTCTCTTTTAGACGCCTCTGAGGGAGTCTTGGGAACCTTCCATTCTTTTTTCCCAAATATTATTTGCTTAAGATTCCATCATTTGCTGACAAGGATTTCCACAAGCGGACCAACAACTAATTGTTGCTCTGGACTATCTTTCAAGTTTTTGAGTATTTCAGAATCCATCTTATTAATGCTTTCTTATTCTGTTATTAAATCTCTTTTTTCACACTCCAGCAACTCTGCTATCCTATCAATTGTAGGAAGAGTTGGCTGGGTGATGTTACTACACCATTTCGAAACAGTAACGTAAGATACACCTAATTGTTCTGCAAGCCAAGTTCCAGTCCTTTTCTTTTCTACGAGAACAAGTTTTAAGCGATTTAAATCTTTATGCTCCATGTTTAAACTTTTAAATTCTTTTGCAAAAGTAATAAAAATCTACGAAAAAGGAGGTTATAATAAGGAAAAAGTATCATAAAACATAATAATTTCTTTGAAATTATGGTTAAATGACATATAAAGCGACCACTTTTCGCTCTGTTTTTATCTTCTCCGCCCTTAAAAAACAAATACTGTTGTATAACATTCGATGACTCTTCTCTACATGTTCGGTGCCATCTTTAAATGCCAAAATTGGAAAATTACCTTTGTTTTCCATGTTAAGATTTGTTAAGCCTATGCTTTCATTTTAGGGTTTCTCAAATTTTTGTTTCCAGTTTGTTTCTTACGCCAATTCTTTTGTGTAAACCGTGTTGTATATCAGTCACTTACGTAAGATAGACAGGATTTAAAGAAGAAGATCATGATATTCTCCTTAATAATTCACAGAACCTTCGACATTTCAGTCTATTTGTAATCGAGATAATATCTAAAGTTTTTCTTCGTTTTGTTGTCTCAATTCAAAATAAAAGTTTACCTTTGCATACCCTTTCGTGAGAAAGGTAAGAAGTAACTTTTAAGAATAAGGAAATGATAGAGATTGTCACGTTTATATGTTTTTATAGCAAAAACGTGCAATTGTTGAAAGTAGTCAGCGGTTTTTTACCGCAGTTATAGGTTTATCTTTGCCATCAGTCCGCGAGGATTCGGTGGCAAAAAAAGAAAGGGAGTCCGCGAGGACTCCCTAATTTGTTTGTTAGCGTTATTTGTGTGAAGGGTGAATTGTTAAAAACCCCCTTCCTGTGCGTACACGCGTATATATAGTACGTGTATATAAATAAGATCACGCCCGCCCATAGCTCTTTCCTATAAAAATACCTTCACACCCTTCACAGTATAATGCATAAGAAGCCCCCTCCATCTCCCCCGAAAGGGGAGAGAAATGGCGCCAACAAACCCGTCAGGGCAATTATCAATTATCAATTGGATTAAGACCAACCTAAGTGCTAGTTGCAACCGTTGTAAGTGGTAGTTACAACCGTTGTAACTGGTAGTTTGGACGAACCTAATTTTAAGACATGTACTCTCAAGAGAGAAAAAGATTTGTCTGACGGGTGTGATGACCATTACTGGCATCGGGCGGGAAACTTCTTCAACCCCTTCAGCTGCTCTTTCGTGGCCTCCACAATGCTGATGGCATAACCGCCGCCGGGAGTAGTTGCGTACTGAGGCGGACGTCTCGTGGTGCATCTGCAGGCTGACGCCCTTGGAGTGGGCATAGTCGTTGAGGGCCTTGATGTCGCGTGCATCGTCGCTCACCATGATGGTGCGCCAGGGGGAGGTGCATGCCAAACGGACAAAAACGATGGAAATCAGATAAAAAACGAAGAAAACGACGGTTGTTTCAGAGAAAATGTGTAAATTTGCACACATTTTTATTGATACACCATTTTAGTAATGAGTAATGAGACGCTAACTCAAACCCTGACTCAAACAGTGGAAATGCTGTCGGAGGCAGAGTCGCTCAAAGGACTTTTCCATCAGCATCGCGACGGAAACCCGTTGCCGTCGCAGCGTGCCCTCGAAGAGATTGTTGAACTCTCGAGAAGTATCCTCTTTCCCGGATACTATGGAAAGTCGACGGTGAACATCAAAACCATCAGATATCATATTGGGGTAAACGTGGAGAGACTCCACCGACTGCTAGCCGACCAAATCATGGCCGGACTGTGCTTCGCGGAAACTTCTCTAAGTAGCAACGAAGAATTAAAAATGAAAAGTTATGATTACTCTCAAGACAGTGGTTCTAGCTCGGAAGGTAATCACACTTCTCACTTGTCACCTCTCACTTCTCACTTAGAAAAGGCTGAGCTGCTAGCTGCAGAGGCTATTGCACGGCTGCCCAAGATACGCAAGGTGCTGGCCACCGACGTGGACGCAGCCTACAATGGCGACCCTGCGGCAGAGAGCCGTGGGGAGATTATCGCGTGCTACCCCGTCATCAAAGCACTGACCAACTACCGCCTAGCCCACGAGCTGCTGCTGTTGGGCGTGCCCCTCATTCCGCGCATGCTCACCGAGATGGCCCACTCGGAGACGGGCATCGACATTCATCCCGGGGCCAGCGTGGGACACCACTTCACCATCGACCATGGCACGGGCGTGGTGATTGGCGCCACCTGCATCATCGGCAACTACGTGAAACTCTATCAGGGCGTGACGCTCGGAGCTCGAAGCTTCCCGCTCGACGACCAGGGCAACCCCATCAAGGGCATTCCCCGCCACCCCATCATCGGCGACGATGTGGTGATCTATGCCAATGCCACCATCCTGGGGCGCATCACCGTGGGCGACCATTGCGTGATTGGCGCCAACGTGTGGGTGACTCGCGACATGAAGCCCGGCACAAAGAAATACACGGAGGTAAAGAATAAACAATTCGACAGCATATTTGAAAATGGAACAGGAATTTGAACTCATTGCCAAAACATTCATGGGACTGGAGCCCACTTTGGCGCAAGAACTGACCGAACTGGGTGCGAACAATGTGCAGACAGGACGGCGCATGGTGTCGTTTACTGGCGACAAAGAACTCATGTACAGAGCTAACTTTCAGCTGCACACAGCCATCAAGATTCTGAAACCCATCCGCCACTTCAAGGCTCAGAGCGCCGACGAGGTGTACGACGAGGTGATGAAGATTGACTGGAGCCAGTATCTGGACAACGACAAGACGTTTGCCGTCGACTCGGTGGTGTTCAGCGAAGAGTTCCGCCACTCAAAGTTCGTGAGCTACAAGGTGAAAGACGCCATCGTAGACCAGTTCCGCGAGCGTACAGGCAAACGACCCAACATCTCGGTGGCCAACCCCGATATCCGTCTGAACATGCACGTGGCTGAGGACCAGTGCACGCTGTCGCTCGACTCTAGCGGCGAGTCGCTGCACCGCCGTGGCTACCGTCAGGAGAGTGTGGAGGCACCGCTCAACGAGGTGCTGGCAGCGGGCATGATTCTGCAGACGGGATGGAAGGGCGACATCGACTTCATCGACCCCATGTGCGGCAGTGGCACCCTGCTCATCGAGGCTGGTCTGATTGCCCTGAACATGAGTCCGGGCGTATTCCGCAAAGAGTATGCTTTCGAGAAATGGAACGACTTCGACCCCGATCTGTTCGACGAGATCTACAATGACGACTCTCGCGAGCGCGAGCCCCATTGCCACATCTATGGATATGATGTCGACATCAAGGCCGTGAACACAGCCCGGCTGAATGTGAAGGCAGCAGGACTGTCGAGCCTCATCACCATCGAGCAGGCCGACTTCAAGGACTTCAAGCAACCCCAGCAGAAAGCCATCATCGTGACCAACCCACCCTATGGTGAGCGCATCTCTACCCCCGACCTTATTGGCACCTACCGCATGATTGGTGAGCGCCTGAAGCATGCCTTCCAAGGTAACGAGGCATGGGTGTTGAGCTATCGCGAGGAGTGTTTCGATGCCATCGGACTGAAACCGAGCATCAAGATTCCACTCTACAACGGGTCGCTGGAGTGCGAGTTCCGCAAATACCAGATGTTTGAGGGACGCCTGCAGGAGTTCCGCAGCGAAGGGGGCATCGTGAAGACCGACGAGGAGAAAAAGGCTATGGCCGAGAAACACCGTTTCAAGAAAAACCGCGACTTCAAGAAGCGCCTCGACGACGAGGACGAGAATGCCGATGGCGACATCCGCTCGTTTAAGTTCCACTCGTTCGAGGTGAACTATAAGGGAGAAAAGCGGAAGTCTGACGACGAGCGTGGATCGTGGGGCGACGACCGTTACCAGAGACACGATGACCGGAAAAAGCGCGACTTCAAGGGCGACCGACGTGACCGTGACTTCAAGGGTGACCGACGTGACCGCGACTTCAAGGGCGACCGACGCGACCGTGACTCCAAGGGCGACCGACGCGACCGTGACTTCAAGGGCGACCGTCGTGACCGTGACAACCGCAGCGGAAGAAAATACAGCACTCCTTTCGAGCGGAAGCACCGCCGCGACGACGACACGGATTGAGAGGTGAGAGGCAAGAGGCAAGAGATGTGACTTCTTTAGAGGTGAGAGGTGAGAGGAGAGAGGTGAGAGAATACCTTTCGAGCTGGAGCCACTGCCTTGAGAGTAATCATACTTGTCACTTTGAAGATTGTCGGCACAGCAGCGCCCCGAAGGGGCAACAAGCATCTAGCCCAGGGCAACCCCCTGGGGGTAAAGACGCAGAGAACGGACGCCCCATCGGGGCAAAAGCTCTCTTCTGCTGTCGGGCTTTTGCCCTTACAGGGCGAGAGGAGGGCGCCTGGTTTACCCAGGACGTTGGAGAATTGAGAATGGAGGATGGAGAATTGAAACATGTATAAATAACAAAACTATGAAAAAAATAATTGTTTTCATCATGGCTATGATGACAATGCACACCATGACTGCTCAGGAACTGAAGCAGTTCACACTCGAGGACCTGAACTTCGGTGGAAAGAACTACCGCAAGATGGTGCCCGAGAACCGCATGTATGAATGGAAGGGCGAGATGCCCGTCAGACAAGACAAGCGCCCGAAGGCCGAGCGCCAGGCTCCCTACTGCGACAAGGAGGCCGACCACCAGCTCTACGTCACCGACGCTGCCGGCACGAAGCACCAGCTCACCACCGACGGCAGCCGCGAGATCGTGTATGGCGAGGCCGTACACCGCAACGAGTTCGGCATCGAGGAGGGCATCTTCTGGAGTCCCGACAAGAGCCGCATGGCCTTCTACCGCATGGACCAGAGCATGGTGACCGACTATCCGCAAGTGAACATCTTCGGGCGTATCGCCGAGTACGAACCCGACAAATATCCCATGGCTGGCGAGACTTCGCACAAGGTGACGGTGGGCATCTACGATGTGGCTGCCAATAAGACCATCTACCTGCAGGCCGGCGACCCCACCGACCGCTATTTCACCAATATCAGCTGGAGTCCTGACTCGAAGACCGTCTATATGTTCGAGCTCAACCGCGACCAGAACGACTGTCGCCTGGTGAGCTACGACGCCGTGACAGGCGAGCGCAAGGGCGAGCTCTACCGTGAGACCCACGAGAAATATGTGGAGCCGCAACACCCCATCGTGTTTTTGCCCTGGGATGCCTCGAAGTTCGTGATGCAGAGCCAGCGCGACGGCTACAACCACCTCTATCTTTATAGTGCTGACGGCAAGCTCATCCGCCAGCTCACCAAAGGACCGTGGGTGGTGATGCAGCTCATCGGCTTCAACACGAAGGCCAAGAGCATTGTCTATGCCTCCAACGAGGCCAGCCCCATTCAGCGCAACCTCTATGCCGTAAGCGTGAAAAACGGCAAGCGCATCGCCCTCGACAACGGCCGCGGATGGCACAACGGACAGCTGTCGCCCACTGGTCGCACGCTGCTCGACAACTACTCGGAGCCTGACGTGCCGCGCAAGATTGTGGTGACCAACACCGAGACGGGCAAGAGCCGCGACCTGTTTACCGCCAAAGACCCATGGGAGGGCTACGACGTGCCCACCTATGAGTGTGGCAGCATCAAAGCCGCCGACGGACAGACCGACCTCTACTACCGACTGGTGAAGCCCACCGGCTTCGACCCGCAGAAGAAATACCCCACCGTGGTCTACGTCTATGGCGGTCCGCATGCCCACAACGTGGGAGCCTCGTGGCACTATGCCAGCCGCTCGTGGGAGACCTATATGGCACAGAAAGGCTATGTGCTGTTCATCCTCGACAACCGCGGCAGCGAGAACCGCGGCCGCGAGTTCGAGCAGGCCACCTTCCGCCAGCTGGGCCAGATAGAGATGCAAGACCAGATGAAGGGCGTGGAGTTTCTTAAGACGCTGCCTTACGTAGACCAGCAGCGCATGGGTGTTCACGGCTGGAGCTTTGGCGGTTATATGACCATCACGCTCATGACCAACCATCCCGAGGTGTTCAAGGTGGGCGTGGCCGGAGGTCCCGTCATCGACTGGAAATGGTATGAGGTGATGTATGGCGAGCGCTATATGGACACACCGCAGCAGAACCCAGAAGGCTATGCCAAGACCAGCCTGCTGGCCAAGGCCAAGGACCTGAAGGGCAAATTGCAGATTATCACGGGCTACAACGACCCGACGGTAGTGCCGCAGCACTGTCTGTCGTTCATTGCCGAGTGCATCAAGGCCGGCACGCAGCCCGACTTCTTCGCCTACCCGGGTGAGCCCCACAACATGCGCGGCCACCAGAGCGTACATCTGCACGAGCGCATCACGCAGTATTTCGAGGACTACCTCAAGGGAATTGATAATTGATAATTGACAATGGATAATTAGGCCTGACGGAGGAATAACGGGAACGTTAACGGGAAGGGGAACTGCCTGACGGTATAAAAACGGGAACGTTAACGGGAACGGGAACTGCCTGACGGAGGAATAACGGGAACGGGAATTGGAAGATTCTGAGTATTCTGAGTATTCTGAGTATTCTGAAGATTCTGAAAATTCTGATTATTCCGATAACTCCGATTATTCTGATTATTCTGAATACTCAGAACACTCAGATGAGTGATTCGGCTTAAATAAGAAGTTTATATAGGATTAAAGCGATGAGAATATTATTATTAGGAAGTGGCGGCCGCGAGCACGCCCTGGCATGGAAGATTGCCCAAAGCAACAAGTGTGAGAAACTGTTTATCGCACCGGGAAATGCCGGAACGGCAGACTGTGGCGAAAATGTGGCCATGAAGGCCGACGACTTCGAGGCCATCAAGACCTTTGTCGTCGAGCAGGCCATCGACATGGTGGTAGTGGGTCCTGAAGACCCGCTGGTGAAAGGCATCTACGACGATCTGAAGGCCGACAGCCGCACCCAGCACGTGGCCGTTATCGGTCCGTCGAAGGCTGGCGCGGTGCTCGAGGGCTCGAAAGACTTTGCCAAGGGCTTCATGAAGCGCCACCACATCCCCACTGCCCGTTACGAGACATTCGACGGCGAGCACCTCCAGGAGGGACTCCAGTTCCTCGAGACACTCAACGCTCCCTACGTGCTAAAGGCCGACGGTCTGTGTGCCGGCAAGGGTGTGCTCATCCTGCCCACACTCGACGAGGCGAAGCGCGAGCTCCGCGAGATGCTTGGCGGCATGTTTGGCAATGCATCGTCGCGCGTGGTCATCGAAGAGTTCCTCAGCGGCATCGAGTGCTCAGTGTTTGTGCTCACCGACGGCCGTCACTATCAGATTCTCCCCGAGGCTAAGGACTATAAACGCATCGGCGAGGGCGACACCGGTCTGAACACCGGCGGCATGGGCAGCGTCTCGCCCGTACCGTTTGCCACCAGCGAGTGGATGCAGAAGGTGGAAGAGCGCATCATCCGCCCCACCGTCGAGGGGCTTGCCAGCGAGGGCATCGACTATAAGGGTTTCATCTTCTTCGGACTCATCAATGTGGCTGGCGACCCGATGGTCATCGAGTACAACTGCCGCATGGGCGACCCCGAGACCGAGACGGTGATGCTCCGACTGAAGAGCGACATTGTGGACCTCTTCGAAGGTGTGGCCAAGGGCAATCTGGATGAATGCCAGGTAGCGTTCGACGAGCGCAGCGCCGTGTGCGTGATGCTTGTCAGCGGCGGCTATCCGCAGCACTACACCAAGGGCTACCCCATCAGCGGCATCGACCAGGTAGAGGGCAGCATTGTGTTCCATGCCGGCACCACGCTGAAAGACGGAGCGGTGCTCACCAATGGCGGCCGTGTGATTGCCGTGTCGTCTTATGGCAAGGACAAGGCCGAGGCCCTGGCACAGTCGTTCCGCGAGGCTCAGAAGATTCAGTTCACCGACAAATACTTCCGCTCTGACATCGGAGCAGACCTTTAAGAGGTGAGAAGTGAGAGGTGAGAGGTGAGAGGTGAGAGGTGAGAGGTGAGAGGTGAGAGGTAATAAGAAGTGAAGCGATTACAGAACAGAATAGCAGAGAGTAAGTTTGCATTGCCACTGACCCTGGTATATGCCATCTTGGTGTGGGCGGCAGGAGGCATGCTCGTCAACCGGCAGATGTGGGTGCCCTTCGGGTGCATGGTCATCTCGTCTTATCTGATGATGGAGCTCAACAACATCAATGTGCTCATCCGCATCTACAGCCGCATGGTGTCGTGCTCCTTCCTGGTGCTTACGGCCATGGCCACGATGACGTTCGCCGACATGCAGGGCGCCATTGTGCAGTTGTGCGTCATCGCCTTCTACATGTCGCTGTTCCAGTCCTACCAAGACAAAGAGTCGTCGGGCTGGGTGTTCTATGCCTTTTTCTGTCTGGGCATGGCCTCGCTCACCTTCATCCAGATTGTGTTCTTCGTGCCCTTCCTGTGGATCATGCTGTGGCGCAACATGATGTCGCTCAGCTGGCGCACGTTTTGGGCCAGCATCATCGGCTTGCTTGCGCCCTATTGGTTTGTGGGCACCTACTATCTGGTGGTGGGCCACCCCGAGCACCTGGCCAGTCATGTAGCGTCTATCGCCTCGTTCCACCCGCTGCTCGACTATCAAATGCTTGACGAGCACCTGGTGGTATCGCTCGTCTTTGTGCTGCTGTTGGGCATCATCGGCACCATCCATTTCCTGCGCAACAGTTTCTTCGATAAGATCCGCACGCGCATGATCTACTACCTGCTCATCACCATGCTCTGCCTCTCGGTGGTCTTTGCAGTGCTGCAGCCCCAGCATGCCCAGGTGCTGCTGCGCATCATGACCGTGAGCACCAGCATCCTCATCGCCCATTTCATTGCCCTCACCAAGACGCGCCTCACCAACGTCACGTTCATCTTGCTCATTGTGCTCTCACTCGTCATCACCGTCTACAACCTATGGATACCCTCATTGCTCTTCTGACCGAATACGGCTACTGGGGATTCTTCGTGGCCTCGTTCATCGCAGGCTCGGTGTTTCCCTTCAGCAGCGAGGCTGTCATGGTGGCACTCATGGCTGCCGGACTCGAGCCCTGGGGACTGGTGCTCTACGGCACCATTGGCAACACCCTCGGCTCGCTGTTCAACTATGGTGTGGGCCGTCTGGGGCGTCTGGAGTGGATTGAGCGTTATCTGCATGTGAGCCGTGAGTCGCTTCAGCGTGCCACCCGTTTCATGGCGGGCCGTGGTGCGTGGATGGGGTTCTTCACGTTCCTGCCCGTACTGGGCAGTGCCATCGCCATCGCCCTGGGTCTGATGCGTGCCAACGTCGTCATCACGACCGTCAGCATCACCCTTGGCAAGCTGCTGCGCTACGTGCTGCTGGCCTTTGGTGGTGAATTGATGAGTTAAAAATGATTAAGGAGTACTGAAAACTCCTAACTCCCACCCCTTAACTCCCAACTCTTTTGTATCTTTGCAATTTGAAAATTTCATGACTCTGTGTCAATAATTATCAATTATCAATTGTCAATTATCAATTAGTTTACATACATGAAACAGTACAGAATTGTAGACAATGTGCTCGGATGGCTCACCTTTCTCATTGCAGCCGTCGTCTATTGCTCTACCATCGAGCCGACAGCCAGTTTCTGGGACTGTCCGGAATTCATCACCACAGGTTATAAACTCGAAGTAGGCCATCCCCCCGGGGCACCCTTCTTCATGCTCACCGCCAATTTGTTCACCCAGCTCACCAGCGACCCGTCGAAGGTGGCCTTCATGGTCAACATCATGAGCGCCCTGCTCTCGGCTACGTGTATTCTGTTCCTGTTCTGGTCTATCACCCACCTCACGCGCCGGTTGCTCATCGACTCGTGGGACGAGCTCACCCTCAACAAGCTCATCGCCATTGAGGCCAGCGGACTGGTGGGAGCGCTCATCTACACCTTCTCCGACACCTTCTGGTACTCGGCCGTAGAGGGCGAGGTCTATGCCTACTCCTCGGCGTTTACTGCCGTGGTGTTCTGGCTCATTCTGAAATGGGAAGACCATGCCGACGAGCCTCATAGCGACCGCTGGCTGGTGCTCATCATGTATATGACGGGCCTCTCCATCGGTGTCCACCTGCTCAATCTGCTGTGTGTGCCCGCCATCGTGTTGGTCTACTACTACAAGCGGTTCCCCAATGCCGACCTGAAGGGCTCGCTCATCGCCCTGGCCATCTCGTTCGTGCTCGTGGCCGCCATCCTCTATGGCGTCGTTCCCGGCATCATCACCGTGGGCGGCTGGTTCGAGTTGTTCTTCGTCAACACCCTCGGCCTACCCTTCAACACCGGCGTCATCGTCTACATCATCCTCCTCGTGGCCGTGGTCATCTGGGCCATCTACGAGAGCTACCAGCACAAGCACATCGCCCGCGAGAACCTCTCGTTCGTCGCTGCCATCGGCATGCTCGGCGTTCCGTTCTACGGCTACGGCTGGTCGGCATTCATCATCGGTGCCGTGGTGCTCACCCTGCTGTGGTTCGTCGTCAAGGGCCAGTTCAAGTTCCTGCCCGCCATCACCGCGCGCATGAAGAACACCACGCTGCTGTGCCTGCTCATGCTTATGATCGGCTACAGCACCTATGCCGTCATCGTCATCCGTTCATCGGCCAACCCGCCCATGGACCAGAACTCACCCGAGGACATCTTCACCCTGGGCAAATACCTCAGCCGCGACCAATATGGCGACCGTCCGCTGCTCTACGGCCAGGCCTATACCTCGCAGATAGCCCTGCAGGTAGACGGCGACATGTGCCGCCCTGTGGCCACCGAGGGAGCCCCCGAATATCAGCGCAAGGAGAAAGCCAACGACATGGAGAAAGACTCCTACTTCGTTGTCTCGCGCAAACGCCAGTATAAATATGCCCAGAACATGCTCTTCCCGCGCATGCACAGCTCCGCCCACACACAGGCCTACGAGAGCTGGATGGGAGGCGTCGACGGCACCGAGGTACCCTATGACCGCTGTGGCGAGCCCGTCAGCGTCAAGGTGCCCACACAGCTCGAGAACCTGCGCTTCTTCATCTCCTACCAGTGCAACTTCATGTACTGGCGCTACTTCATGTGGAACTTTGCCGGACGGCAGAACGACATCCAGGGCAACGGCGAGCTTGAGCACGGCAACTGGATCACAGGCATCCCCTTCATCGACAACTTGCGTCTGGGCGACCAGGATCTGCTGCCCGACGAGCTGAAGCTCAACAAGGGCCACAACGTCTTCTACTGTCTGCCTCTGCTGCTCGGACTCATCGGTCTCTTCTGGCAGTCGCTTGGCCGTAAGGAGAAAGGCATCAAGCAGTTCTGGGTGGTCTTCTTCCTCTTCTTCATGACCGGACTGGCCATCGTCATCTACCTTAACCAGACACCCATGCAGCCGCGCGAGCGCGACTATGCCTACGCCGGCTCCTTCTATGCCTTCGCCATCTGGTGCGGCATGGGCGTGGCAGCCATTCTCGACCTGTTGCGCCGCTACTGCAAGCTCCACGGCCCCGTCGTGTCGGCCGTCGTGGCACTTGCCTGTCTGCTCGTACCCCTGCAGATGGCCTCGCAGACGTGGGACGACCACGACCGCTCGGGCCGTTACACCTGCCGCGACTTCGGTCAGAATTACCTCATGTCGCTGCAAGATAAGGGCAACCCCATCATCTTCACCAATGGTGATAACGACACCTTCCCCCTCTGGTACAACCAAGATGTAGAAGGTGTGCGCACCGACGCACGCGTGTGCAACCTCAGCTATCTGCAGACCGACTGGTACATCGACCAGATGCTACGCCCTGCCTACGAGTCGCCCTCCGTGCCCATCACGTGGCCGCGCCTCGACTACTGCTCAGGCACCAACGAGTACATCGAGGTGGTGCCCCAGTATAAGCAGCAGGTGCTCGACTTCTACCGCGAGAATCCCGACCAGGCCCGCGAGACCTTCGGCGACCAGCCCTTCGAGCTGAAGAACATCCTGCGCCACTGGGTGCGCGGACGCAATGCCGACATGCACATCATCCCCACCGACACTCTCTTCGTCACCATCGACAAGGAGGCCGTGCGCCGCAGTGGCATGATGATGGCCGCCGACAGCATCCCCGACCGCATGGTCATCTCACTCAAGGGCAAGAACGCCCTCTACAAGCACGAGCTCATGATGCTCGAGATGATTGCCCAGTGCAACTGGACCCGACCCATCTACGTCGCCCTCACCGTGGGCAGCGAGAACTATATGAACCTGGGCGATAACTTCGTGCAGGAGGGACTCGTCAACCGCATCACCCCCTTCACCACCAACATTGACGGCAAACCCGTAGACGGAGCCACCAACTACGACACCGACCGCGTCTACACCAACCTCATGACGCGCTATAAGTACGGTGGTCTCAACCAGCGCGGACTCTATCTCGACGAGACCGTCATGCGCATGTGCTACACCCACCGGCGTCTCTTCGGCGACCTTGCCACCCACCTTATCGCCGAGGGTAAGAATGCCGAGGCCGCCAAGGCCCTCGCCTATGCCGAGAAGGTGCTCCCCTCCTACAATGTGCCTATCAACTATCTCAGTGGCGGTCTCACCATCGCGCGCGCCTATGCCACCCTCGGCAACAGCGCCAAGGCCAAGGCCTATGTTGATGCCATCTGGCACAACGCCCGCCAGTACATGACCTGGTACTGCTCGCTCAGCCCCACCCGCTTCGCACAGTCGCAGCAGGAGTGCATGATGCAGATCTACGTGCTCCAGCAGGCTCTCGCCGTGGCCGACATCATCGACCCCGCCTATGCCGACAAGCTGGAGAAGGATTTCAACAACATCACCATGGCCTACCAGTCGAAGGGAGGACAGTTCGAGCTGTAGCACACGCACACTATGTTCATCGAGCAACCCGCACGCTGGCTGCGATGGCTCTACCCTAGGGCCACGTGGCGAATGGACAAACACGATAGGGCCGTCTATCTCACCTTCGACGACGGCCCTATCCCTGAGTCCACGCCCTTCATTCTCAGCACTCTCGACCGTTATGGCATCAAGGCCACCTTCTTCATGGTCGGCGACAACGTGCGCAAGTACCCCCACCTCTACCAGCAGATAGTCGATGCAGGCCATCAGGTGGGAAACCACACCCACAATCACCTCGGCGCCTTCAAGCACTGGACCACCACCTACATCATCAACACCTTCAAGGCCAACGAGCTCATCCACGCCCACCTCTTCCGTCCGCCCCACGGATGGTTGCGCCACAGCGTCTACTACTGGCTCAGCAAGGAGTTCCGCATCGTCATGTGGGATGTCGTCACGCGCGACTACAGCAAGTGGCTCACCGCCGACGATGTAGTGGCCAACGTGCAGCGCTATGCCCGCAACGGCTCTATCATCACCTTCCACGACTCCCTTAAGAGCATCGACAAGCTACACACCGCCCTGCCCCGCAGCATCGAGTGGCTGCGCGACCAGGGCTACCAATTCAAGACATTCGAATGAAACGTCCGCCCATCCAGCTTCCGCCTGCGCTGCAGGCCCTCACCGACTCAGACCAGCCAGCCCCCGTGCTGCTCCATGCCTGTTGTGCCCCTTGCTCGTCCGCCATTGTCGAGTGGATGCTCAGCCACCGGCTGCAGCCCGTCATCTACTATTTCAATCCCAACATCTACCCCCTTTCCGAGTACACCATCCGTAAGGAGGAGAGCCAGCGCCACGCCGACAGCCTCGGCCTGCGTTGGATAGACGGCGACTACGACCACCCTGCCTGGCAGCATTGCGTTGTCGGTCTCGAGCACGAACCCGAGCGCGGCCGTCGCTGCGAACTCTGTTTCCGCATGCGCCTGCAGGCTACTGCCCGCAAGGCCTCCGAACTCGGCATCCCCTACTTCACCACCACCCTCGCCTCGTCGCGCTGGAAAAGCATCGAACAGATTACCCGTGCCGGCCTGGCCGCAGAACAATCCGTCCCCGGTACCCATTTCTGGGCACAGAACTGGCGCAAGGGCGGCCTCTCCGACCGTCGCAATGCCCTGCTCAAAGCCTATGCCTTCTACAACCAGCAGTACTGCGGTTGCGAGTTTAGCATGCGGTAAGAGGACTGGACAAACACAAACGAAGCGGCAGCAGCTACAAAGAGATTGTAACTGCTGCCGCTAACTATTTGGTTTTGGCACTGTGCCCCCTACCCTATAGGATGGAGGCTTCACTTCATCAGCCGGTTAAAGAAGCGCTTCAGGGGAGCAAACATAGGCTGGCTGGGTGCCTCGTCGTCATCGCCGATGAGCGAGGCCACGGTGATGGCGATGTTGTCGCAGCCTCCGGCGTCGAGGGCGAGCTGCATGAGCTGCTGTGCACAGAGGTCGGCATCGGTGTAGGTGTCGTGGATGACCTGCTCGATGTCGTGGTCGGAACAGTATCCACAGAGTCCGTCGCTACAGAGCATGAGGATGTCGTTGGGCTGCAGCTGGTGCTCTACGATGTCGGCAGCGGGAGTGGCCTGGAAGTCGCCGAGTCCGCGCGTGATGATATTGTTCTCGGGATGCTTGAAGGCTTCCTCCTCGGTGAGCTCGCCACTCTGGATGAGTTCCTGCACATAGGAGTGGTCGGTGGTGAGACGGCGCAAGCCTGTGACAGGGTTGTAGGCATAGCCACGGCTGTCACCGCACCATGCGAGGTGGGCGCTGTCGCCATGCATCCAGCAGAGGACGATGGTGGTGCCCATTCCCTCGGTGGAGGGGTCGCGGCTGATGCGCTGGTTGACGGCTTCGTCGGCGGTGACGACGACACGCTGGAGCAGCTCGGGCACGAGGTCCTGGCTAATGGCAGCCTGAATGCGCGAGGGCTGGAAATAGTCTTTGACGGCCTCAACGGCTAGCGATGAGGCGACCTCGCCGGCATTGGCACCTCCCATGCCATCGGCCACGATGAGCAGGGCTCCGAGGGTACTGAGAGGGGCGTAATCGTCGGTATGTTGTGTCTGCCACTGCTGTTGCCCGAGGTCTGGGCAAAAGAGCAGTGAGTCTTCGTTGTTATCGCGTTCTTTCCCTGCGTCTGTGAGGGCAGAAATCTTTATTCTCATAGCAGAAATATTGAGGATTGAGGATTGAGAATGGAAGATGTTAGGAATCTGAGAGGTGAGAGGTGAGAAGTGAGAGGTGAGAAGTGAAAAGTGTGATTAGCTTTCGAGCTATCTTCTGAGCCTTGAGAGTAATCATACCTCTCAGTTCTCAGTTATCAGTTCTCAGTTATCAGTTCTCAGTTAAACTCAGTTATCAACTAACACTAGATTTCCAGTCTCGGTTTCTTGGTTGTTTGTGGCGGAGCCTGACGGCGAGGCTTGGAGTTGTTCTTGATGATGACTTTCTCCTTGACAGCGGCCTTGGCCGTGGTCTTAGGCACAGGCTTGGTGTAAGTGACCTCGAAGGGGTATTCGGATGGCGGACAGCCTGGCTCTTGTATCTGGATGATGACCTGGTTGACGCCCTCGTGGAGGCCTGTAACGCTGCAGCGATAGCGGGTCTCAGAGAGTTTCTCGAGGTTGACGGGCAGATTGCCGGACTTCACGCTGACGGTGCTGGGATAGTCTTCCTCGCCAGGCTGCTTGTCGGCCGAGATGTTGAAGGTGAAGAAGAGGTTGCCCTTGTTGATGGTGGTCTCGACATCGTCAACATCGATGTTGAAATATTTATAGTACCACTCCTTGGCGACGAAGGGCACGGGGGCCGAGACGAGTCCGTCGTAGACGGCCTGTGCCTGATACTGGATCTCGTGGGTCTCGTCGTCGAGGGTTTGCGGAATGGTAAGGGTGCAATAGTAGACCACGGAGCTGCCATGGCTGGTGGTCTTAGCCTCGCGCGAGGTGACGTCGATCTCGCATCCCGACTCGGGCGGCATCTTGATGCCGATAGTCTCTGTGGCCACGGGGAACGGGATGTCGAGGCGGATGGTGGTCTCGGTGCGCTGGTGGCGGAAGGCAATGTCGTTGCCTTTGTTCATGCTGAACTCAAAGTCGCCGAAGTTGCTGACCTGCAGCAGCCCGTACTTGCCGTTAACGCTGACGAGGGCTTTGTTGTCGAAGCAGGTGGGACAGTCGGTGAACTGTGGAGGCAGGATTTCTTTTTTACCACGATAGATACCGTAGAGGTCACCCTTGGCTCTGACCTCGAGGGTGGTGGCAGGATTCCACTCTTCACGCCCACGGGCGGTATAAGTAGTGGTGGTGCCGTTGGCAATGAGCTCGGTAGGGATGTAGCGGTTATCGAAGCGGAAGACGACACGGCCACCTCCACCCTTGGCGGTGAGCTCGTAACCGTCGCCGGCCTGTTGGAGGAACTTGGCAGCATCGCCATCTACCTGTACGTGGCTGCCCTCAACGACGGGATGCAGCTGGCGGTCGGCAGCAGAGAAGAGGTAGACACGCTGACGGGCCACGACGACAGCAATGCCCTCGTCGTTGACGGAGGAGAGGAAGGAAACCTCACCATCGTCGATGTCCTTACCGTCGACCGACAGTTTGACGGGCAGTCCGCGTGTGTCGAGGAGCACGGGTGTGATGCCCCGTTTCTTGGCGGTCTGCTGGTAGATGTCGCACTTGGCAAAGCCGTGGTTGAAGGGGAAGGCGTCGATACAGTTTTGTATGGCCACGTTGCCGGTACGGTCGAGGAAGTGGCAATATCGCTCGTTCTCCTTCTTCACGGCGAGGAAACCGTCGGAGAAGTAAGGATAGTCGTGGATGACGTGGAAGCCCTGCACGGGGATGAACTCGCCCCGTGCCGAGACGATGCCGAGCATGGCGGTGGTGCCTCCCTTGGTGACAACGGCCACCTCATCGCGGAAAGAGAACATTGACTCGGCAGTCTCGTAGACACGCTTGCCCTGGTAGTCCCAGAGTATTCTGCGGTTGAGCGAGTCGGCGATGATGAGGTCGGCCCCCATCACTTTGTTGATGTCGTCGTAGTGGGGCGGAATGAGCCATGAGGCGACCTGTGCATTTACGGTTGCCGACAACGCCAACACGATGAATGATAACAAGTTCCTTTTCATAAGCAAATTATAGTGTTAAGTTTTTTGTACAGAGAAAGATATGGGCACCTACGGTGCGATTTCTCGAAAAATTCTCCATTATCAATTATCAATTACTCAAACGTTGCCAGGCCGCGATTGATCTTGTCGAGCAGGTCGTGGTCTTTAGCCATCTCGGCCCAGTCGCGGGCACGGAGAAGAATCTGCTTACCCTTGTCGTAGTTGGGCTTGTAGATATTGTTGGGCATGACATAGTAGCAGGCCAGACGGTAGGTGGCATTGGCGTTGATACGCGCATAGGTGGTATCGCTAAGCTCCATGATGCGCGTGAAGAGCCCCACGGCACGGTTGCTATAGTGGTCGGCCTTGGGCATGTAGCTGTCGTCCATGGCAATGCCGAGCAATTTCTTGCGGTTCACCGACACCGAGTCGGAATACCAGCCATAGGTGAAGGCCATCTCGTAGATGGCGGGGATGAAGCCAGCGCCACTGAGGCTGTCCATGGTAGCCATGCCGAGCTTAAGCGAATCGATGCTGGGACAGTTCATGCGCTGGAGGGCCTGTTGGTAAACCTCTTCGACGGGCTGCTGCTCTACGACGGGCTGTGGTTTCTTGCGCACGATGGAGAAGAGGAGCGCTCCCACGAGCACGGCAAAGAGGACAGCAAGCAAGGCATAGAGCCACTTTTTCGACTTAACAGGATATTGGTGGGCACGTGCAGCATCGCGTATCTGCTTGGCGGTGGGGCGCTTGGCAGGGTCGATGTCGAGACAGGCATGGATGAGCCGCTGGATGTCAGGCTGCACACCAGGAATCTTTGGCATGGGCATCTCGCCACTGAGCTGAGCCTGTCCGCCAGTCTCACCGAAGGGCACCTGTCCCGTGAGAATCTCACAAAGGGTGGCACCGAATCCCCAGATGTCGCTCTGTGGCATGGGCTCCACGCCCTCCTGGAAGCGCTCGGGCGCCATGTAGGCCAGCGTGCCGCTGTTCTCGTCGTCGTAGTAGTACTGATGCTTATTGCGCCCGAAGTTGGCACTGATGCCGAAGTCGGTGATGGCATAGTTCTTATTGTCGTCGATGAGCACGTTGGCAGGCTTCACGTCCTGGTGGATGATGGGTGGCGTGCTGGAATGCAGGTAGTCGAGTCCAGAAGCCACATCGTCGATGAACGTCCATAGGTCGGTAAGTTTGCCGATGAGCATCTCGGCCGATCCCTCCTTACAATAAGGCAGCACGAGGTAGGGTGTATCGTGGTAGATGGAGTAATAGGTGGGATGGATGAGGTTGGCGTGGTGGCAGTTGAACACGATTTTAAACTCGTCGCGGAACTGTTGTTCGCCCTCGATGTCGAGAGCGTTTTTCGGCCGGTAGATCTTAATGGCCACGCGCAGTCCCTGCAGTTCCTCCACATCGTCGTCGGTGAGAGGTTCTGGTTGGAAGAGACGTTCGCGGTCATTGACCGTATTGGCGTCGAGAGCAAGCCACACGTCAGCAGAGCCACCTGCTGTACTCAATGGGCGCAACAGCTTGTAGCGTCCATCGAAAAGTTCGCCTTTCTGGGCAATTTGTGCTAAATCTATCATTGTATATATCTGATTATTTTTATTCAATACTTAGTTAATTATACA